>NZ_JAVKDF010000035.1:0-724649 GCF_040222385.1 Imperialibacter sp. | reverse complement strand
GATGGTACTGCTGTGCAAGGTGGGAGAGTAGGTCGTTGCCTGATTTTATCAAACAACTATAACGGTTGTCAAAGCCTCTAAGAGTAATCTTAGAGGCTTTTTTGTGTTTAAAATGATTTAGGATCATGCGGAAAATCTGGGGAGCATCGAGAAAGAGTATAATTTAAGCCTGTCTGCGCCGATGGTAGACTGGCCGTCCGCCTGTGTGCAAGGTGGGAGAGTAGGACTAGCCGTCCCCGTAGTGCCTAGCCGACGGCGCCTGATTTTATCAATAAGCCTGAAAGTTATAAGAGACCTCTAGGGTTAATGTTAGAGGCTTTTTGCGTTTAAGGTGTTTTTAATACCTTCAATGAAAAGTGTTAGGATGAAAAAGAAAGAATGTCCATCGTGTGCCATGGATGTTGATAGGAGCAGTAAAGTATGTCCTATCTGCGGTCACAAGTTTGACCAGTACTCCCCTGTGGTTAAATGGACGGCTATATTCCTGGTGCTTCTTTTTTTTCTCTATTTGATTATGTAAGGTATTAGCCAGAGATTTTAAATGAGGTCATGCTGATGGGCCCCCACGAATCATCATTGAAAAATGAAATCTCATCTTTTTGTTCCTGCAAACCCAATATGTAGAGCATTGGCAAATAGTGCTCTGGTGTGGGAATAGCCAGTTGGGCTTCTTTCCCCAGAGATTGATAGTTGATTAACGGGGCATGATTTCTATCCGATATGAGGCTCTTGAATTGAGTATTGATTGATTCCGTCCAGTCATATTTGGCAAACATGTCATTCCAGTTGACGAGGCGGAGGTTGTGTACCATGTTACCACTACCCAAAATAAGCACGCCCTTTTTTCTCAGGGTAGCCAGTTCTTTGGCCAAGTCGTAGTGCCACTGTGGCGACTTGAAGTGGTCTATGCTCATCTGGATAATGGGGATATCAGCATCCGGGTATATATTTTTGACCACACTCCAGCAACCATGATCTAGTCCCCAATGGTCGTGGTCAAACAGGATGTCCGTTTTTTCAATGAGTTTTTTTGTTTCCTCCGCGAGTTCGGGGCTGCCAGGCGCTGCGTATTGAACGGCAAATAATTCCCTGGGAAATCCTCCAAAGTCGTGAATGGTTTTTGGGTGTTCCATCGCCGTTACAAAAGTACCCTTTGTTTCCCAGTGCGCTGAAATACAAAGGATAGCGGCTGGCTTCGGTAGCTCATAACCAAGCGAGTGCCACCCTTTTGTGTACGCATTTTCTTCAATGGCATTCATTGGGCTGCCATGCCCAACAAAAACTACTGGCATCTTTTCTGAAGCCTTCAGTGCTCCGCTAAACTTCCTTAGGTCATTCAAGCTTTTCATGGCGACGGAATTGGTTGGTGGTTCTTAAACGGCTTTTGATGTATATACATGAAATTACCTTGATTGGTTCCAGGCATCTTCAACATAAATCACTGACCTGTAGCAGATTAATATTTCTAGTAACCATTGGCCTGAAATGAAGTCTTTACTAAATTAACAATGCATTGGGCAAAAACTCTTCTGTTGATTCATCAACAGGCTTTTTATTTTTTGTTTATCAGGACTAATCAATCATGGTTAAAAATCTCATTATGGCTTCGTTTAGAAGCCTGCTGAAAAACCGTTTCTTTTCGGCACTCAACATCATTGGCCTTTCAATTGGTGTGGCGGTTTTCATGTTAATAGCTCAGTACGTACACTTTGAGCGGAGCTACGAAAATTTTATTCCAGAGGCCGATAATGTTTACAGGGTCAAACTTGACGTGTTCAGGAACGGTGAACAGATAATTTCTAGTGCCGAGAACTATCCTGGTGCGGGGCCTGCATTTCTTCATGAATTTTCTGAAGTGACAAATTACGCCCGTCTCTACAATTTGGGCTATAAGAACAATGTCATTATCACCTATACGCCAGAGACAGGCGAACCGGTGGCTTTCAAGCAACGTAGGTTTCTTTATGCTGACTCCTCATTTCTGTCGTTGATGGGATATGAGATGGTGTCAGGCGACGCTGCCACGGCATTGGCTGAGCCCCTTAAGGCCGTGATTTCTGAAACACAGGCGAAAAAGTATTTTGGGAACGATAATCCTATCGGGAAGTTGATCCGGATGCAGGATGATGATTTCAACAATGAGCTTTGTGAGGTGACTGGCGTTTTCAGAGACCTTCCTCCAAATACCCATCTAAAGTTTGATGTGCTTTTTTCCTATAAAACATTATATGCAAGAGGAGAATATGCTCCCGGGCGATATAATACCAGTTGGGCTAGAAAGGATATGTACACTTTTGTAAAGCTAAGGCCCGGAACCGACCTGGAAGCACTTGAGACAAAATTTCCTGCTGTTGTTGATAAGTACAAGCCGAAGGATCAGACCATAGCAGTGGAAGATAAACTAAGTCTCCAGGCACTGCAAGATATTCACCTTCATAGCAATTTAGCGGATGAGCCGGAGACGAACGGTGATGCGGATATTGTTTTATTTCTCGGCTTGATTGGTGTTTTCGTTATCATAATTGCATGGATTAATTATGTAAACCTCGCAACTGCCAGAGCGATGGAGAGAGCCAGAGAAGTAGGCATCAGAAAAGTAATGGGGGCTTATAAAAATCAACTTATTGCTCAGTTTATGGTTGAGTCGGCCATGGTAAATCTGATTGCAATCGTTCTGGCGTTAACCATTTCGCTGGCTTGCCTTGGTATTTACAACAGTGTGTCAGGCTTGTCACTTACTGCCTCTTATTTTGTGTCAGGCTGGTTTGTTTTGATGGTGACAGCTGTCTGGCTAGTCGGTACTATTCTTTCGGGCTTCTACCCTGCTTTTGTTTTGTCGTCGTTTGCTCCGGTTGAAGTTTTAAGAGGAAAGATGGCGACCAGTCAGCGTGGTGTCGTGCTCAGAGAGGGGCTTGTTCTGCTCCAATTTGTTGCCTCGGTTTCACTCATTGCTGGCACCTTGATTGTGTTTAATCAGCTCAACTACATGACGAGTCAGGATATCGGAGTCAATATCGATCAGGTACTTGTTGTTGAAAGGCCGGGTATCTCACCCAGGGACAGACAAGCCTTCAATTCTTCCGTCGACGTGTTTAGGAACGAGATAAAGCAAAGCCCCGCTTTGAATGCTGTTAGCGCGACGGCGACGGTTCCGGGGAAGCAGAGGGATTACATAGTGGGTGTGAAAAAATATGGAACGTCGGACGACAACATTGTGCCACTGCGTTTTAATAGTATGGATTACGATTATCAGGATGTCTTTGAACCCTCTCTGATAGCAGGCAGGTACTTCGCAAGGGAATTCACGGCAGACCAAGACACTTCGGTTATTATTACTGAGTCGGCGGTGTCACTGCTTGGCTTCAGCTCTCCGGCCGATGCAGTGGGCAAGTTTGTTGACATACCAGGGTTTCAGTGGGCACCCAAGATAGTGGGTGTGGTGAATGACTATCATCAGAAGTCATTCAAGAATGCTCTGGAGCCAAGTATTTTCTACTGCACATTATATGGCGGGGAGTTTTATTCCGTGCGGCTGGTAACGAATGACTTGCAGGGTGCAATTAAGGAGGTGCAAGAGGCATGGACAAGGTCATTTCCAGGCAATCCCTTTGACTATTTTTTTCTTGATGACTACTTCAATGCACAGTATGAAAATGAGCGAAAGTTTGGCAAGCTTTTCACCACTTTTGCCGTGTTAGCCGTGCTGATAGGCTGCCTTGGCCTGCTTGGCCTGGCTACTTTCACTGCGCAGCAGCGCACCAAAGAAATTGCGATAAGAAAAGTGCTCGGCTCGAAAGTGGCGGGTATCTTCTTTTTGCTACTAAAAGACTATCTCATCATCATTGGAATTGCCATTGTTGTATCTGCTCCGATTGTTTATTTTCTCATGCAGAACTGGATCAACGACTTTCCTTATCAAACGGAAATCAGCATAGATGTATTTGTACTAGCTGGTTTAGCCGTGTTGGTGATTTCTGTACTTACAGTTAGTTTCCAAACGATGAAGGTAGCCACGGCCAACCCTGTAAGATCGCTGAGGAATGAATGAGAAAAGCAGTTGCCTTTTTCTGCTGATGCAGCATCTTTTTAAGATCATTCGTATTTTGAGCTTCCATTAAAGGAAGCTCAAAAATTATGAAACGATTTCTACTGCCTCTCTTGTCTTTATTAGCCTTTGGTTGCTCTCAAAATGAAAGCGGCACGCAGGAAAGTAAGGAGGAAGTGCCGAAGCCCAATATTCTTTTTATCATGTCCGATGACCACGCTATGAAGGCTATTAGTGCCTATAGCAGGGAACTTATCAGGACGCCAAATATTGATCGAATTGCTCAGGAAGGTGCGCTGATGCGAAATGCCTTTGTTACAAACTCCATCTGCGCTCCGAGTCGTGCGGCCATTCTGACAGGAAAGTACAGCCACCTGAATGGCTTGAGAGACAACCGGGATGAGTTTGATGGCAGTCAGATGATATTTCCGAAGCTGCTTAAATCAGCGGGTTATCAAACCTATCTGATAGGGAAATGGCATTTGAAATCGAAGCCACAGGGGTTTGATTTTTGGAAGATACTTATTGATCAGGGAGAATATTACAACCCGAGACTGGTTTCAGAAAATGACACCACTGTCTTGAATGGCTATACCACTGACGTGATTACTGATGAGGGGCTCTCGGTTCTGCAAAGCAGAGATAAGTCAAAGCCTTTTGTCATGTTGCTGCAGCACAAGGCCCCACATAGAAACTGGCAGCCAAACATCAAACATTTGAGGCTTTTTGAGGAAGATTTGCCTATTCCGGCGACGCTGTATGATAACTACAAAGGCAGGCAAGCCCTGGCTGAGCAAGATCAGCAAATCACCAATATGTGGCTGTCCAACGACCTTAAATTGACGCCAGACTATTATGAAGAAGAAACCGGTACAGGTGGCGTTGTAGGCAATGCCAATCCAGAAGCCTCCTACAAAGCTATGTTGGATAGGATGACTCCGGATCAAAGGGTGCCCTGGGACGCTTACTACGACTCCGTTGGGTTGGCTTTCAAGTCGGCTAATCTTTCCGGAAAGGAGCTATGGGACTGGAAGTACCAAAGATATATCAAAGACTACCTGAAGTGCATCGTGTCTGTGGACGAAAATGTTGGGAGAGTGCTTGATTACCTTGAGGCGGAAGGACTGGCTGAGAACACCATTGTTGTGTACACGTCGGATCAGGGGTTTTATTTGGGCGAGCATGGAATGTACGACAAGCGGTTTATGTACGAGGAATCGTTCAGAACGCCTATGCTTATCAAATACCCAAAAGGGATCAGGTCAGGAATGTCTATTGAGGAGTTGGTGATGAATATTGATTTTGCGCCGACTTTTCTTGACTACGCTGGTGTAGAGATACCAAAAGAAATGCAGGGCCTGTCAATGCGACCTTTGTTTGAGACAAGGGGTGAAAGACCCGAATGGCGGGAGTCGGTATACTATCATTATTATGAGTATCCTCATGGCTGGCACAAAGTAAAAAGACACTATGGCATCAGAAACTACAGGTACAAGCTTATTCATTTTTACCATGATGTCGACACCTGGGAGCTGTATGATTTACAGCAAGATTCAGAGGAGATGAATAACCTCATTGATGATCCAAAATATGGGGACGTAGTTGAAGAGTTGAAAGCCAGACTGATGGAAAAGCAGATTGAGCTGAACGAACAGCCCGAGATCATTGACTTAACACGGGGTGAGGAGTTTATAGGCGGAGATCGATTATAACTCTGTCCGGAGCGTGAGCTAAACTGAGTGGGTGGTAAGGCTGATTAGTTATTGTAAAGAACTTCCATAGCCCCAAGGAGGTAGACCAAAGGTGCGTTCCAGTTAATGGCGATTTCGTTGGATGCATAAGAACAATCAGCATCTACAAACGACTCGTCGGGAATATTTGAAGGGTAGCCTTCACAGCCATCTTGTTGTCCGGGGTTGGGTCCGCCGGAAAGCAGGCCGGGAACAGGCTCGTCTATCCCATCGGCGACTGACGGTCGGTGGTGAGGATGCATTGGGGTCTTGTCGCCATGGCCCGTTACAAAGGAATACCCGGTTGCGTTTCTGCCAAGCAGATAGTCCATGTTACTAAGGGCCCCTTCCAGGTACTTTTTGTCGTTGGTCAATCGGTAGGTTTGAAGCAAAGCCACACCCTGGTTCGCAGCTACGGCACTGCTACCCCAGACAAAATCTTTTTCCAAACCACCCATTACCGTTTGCCAGGCGGCTGACCCATTTAATAACCCGTCGGCAAAATTTATCAACTGAGATCTTAAAGGAGTTACTTCCGAAAAGCTGGTGTGCGGAAGTTTATTGATAAAGCGGGCAAGCGAATAGTAGCCCATTAATCTCACATTTCCCCAAGAAGGTAAAGACAGATTCTCATCAGGAAAGAGGTTGACGGCGGAATAGTAGGCCTCGTCACCTGTCGAAATATAAAGCTCACAAGCCGCCCAAATGAACTCGGCACCTACTGATTTGTCGCCGTAAGCTCCGGTAGTTATATCGGGATCGTAGGTCTTGTTCATTTCATTTTGACTGTAAAGCACTTCCGGGTTTTGCTGTGCCCACTTCCACGCCTTTTTGGAGGCGGTCAGACAGCTGTCGGCAAGGCCAGGCAGCTGAGATTCGAAGTTTGCAAAAATCCTGCTTGCTTGAGCGGTTACGGCAGCGAAATCCAGCGTGGCGGCGGTGCTTTTTTGCACAACCCATCTTTTGTTGGAAGCGTTTTCAGGCATCACCATACCCTCAAATTTGGCCGTGGTCAGTTTATGGTAAACTCCACCGTCGGTGTCTTGCATCCGCAGCATCCAGCGAAGATTCCATAGCGCTTCGTCAAGAAGGTCCGGAATATCATTGTTGCTTTCAGGAATATTCAGATCAATCTTGCCATAATACGCTGGGAAGTCTTCATAAGCGGACAGTAAAGTACCCATTGTAATGCCGCTGTTGACAATGTATTTATTATAGTCTCCGGCATCGTACCACCCTTTGGGGGCTGACAGTTTGAAACCGGCTGGCCTTTCGGATGTTGCCGCAGAGGGGTGTACAAAAACTGTAGTGTCGGGGTGGCCACCTGCTCTGGCCCATTTACCAGCATAAATTTCCGGCAGGTCAACAGACATGCGCTGGTAGTAAAAGCCTTTTATGGAAGCTTTGCTGACTTCATTCAGCACGTTCGGCTCTATTTCAAAAGGATAGGAGTCGGCCAGGCCAGCCGCCTGAATGACATAGCTACCCGGCCTGTCGAGTATGGTGAAATCGGCGGCACGAGTGGTGTAATTGCCAAATGAGGATTGGTTCGGCTCACCCAGCTGTCCTTCAAAAACTGCCTTGTTTGAGTTCAGGTCAACCACAGTGAATTTCTCAGCTGTTGCACCTCTAATGATGGCGATTTTAGGAGCGCCAACGTAAAACCCAATTTGGTTAAGGTAAATGCCAGAGCCCTCGGCAGGCTCTGACGTATTTTGTTGCTGACAGGCGAAAGAAATGGCCAATAACAAAATAAGGCTAAGGACACTTCCGGCGTATTTCATGTAGTTCCTGTTTTCAGGGACGAAACTTTAGATCTTCTTAATCAGCTCAATCGCCTCTTTCGTTTTCTTTTCCAGTCCGGCGTAGTCTTTTGCATCGAGCAGGTCTTTGCTTACCAGCTTGCTGCCCATGCCCACGGCGCAAACGCCGGACTTGAACCAGCCTTTCAGGTTGCTTTCTTCAGCCTCTACGCCACCTGTTGGCATAAAAAGAAGATCAGAGAAAACTGCTTTGACCGCAGATACAAATTCAGGCCCCAGGAGGTTGCCCGGAAACAGTTTTACCAACTTAGCGCCATTAAGCTCGGCACCAGCAATTTCGGTTGGCGTCATACAGCCAGGAATCCACTGCAAACCAGCCTTGTGTGTCACTTCTGCCACATCGGGGTTCATGGCCGGGCAGATGATATAGTCGGCACCGATTCCGATAAAGCTGCGAGCGGCCCCCACATCTTTAATGGTTCCTATGCCCAGGAGTAGCCCGGGAAAATCCTTAGACGATTGCTTTTTCAGGTATTCGAAAACACCGAAAGCCTCCGCTCCCCTGTTGGTGAATTCTATCGTACGAATTCCGGCTTTATAAAGGGCTTCAATGGCTCTGATGCTCACTTCTTTGTCGGAATGATAAAACAATGGAAGCATTCTTTGGGCCTTAATAGCGGCTATGGCGTCTGGTCTATTGGACATGTCTCTTTTTTGATATTGACTCGTAAAACAAAGAAATAAAATTGTGCCGCCGAAACGGCACATTCACTAACGGGCTACTCTTCCGGAAGCGTCGCCTCCCATGAGTTTTTCCACCTCGCTTTTGGTTGCCAGGTTGGCATCACCAACGATGGTATGCTTCAGACACGAAGCGGCAACTGCGAAATCAAGCGCATGCTGGTCGTTGTCAGGATACTGCAGCAATCCGTAGATCAGGCCGCCCATGAAGGAATCGCCGCCACCAACACGGTCAACAATGTGTGTGATCTGATATTGCTTCGATTCGAACATCTTTTTGCCGTCGTACAATACACCAGCCCAGGAGTTATGTGACGCAGAGATAGAACCTCTCAAAGTAGTAATTACTTTTTTGGCTTTTGGGAACTTCACCATCATTTGCTTACACACCGAAAGGAAGGCCTGCGCTGTTACTTCATGCCCCTGTGTGGTTACATTCAGTCCTTCTGGCTTAATGCCAAAGTGCATTTCGGCGTCCTCTTCATTGCCGAGGATAATATCGCAATAGGAAGTAAGCTCAGTCATGATGGGCTCGGAAGGTACACCGTATTTCCAAAGTTTAGCTCTATAGTTGAGGTCAGTAGAAATTGTGATGCCCATATCGCTGGCCACCTTTACCGCTTCAAGGCAAGCATCAGCCGAGCCCTGCGAAATGGCGGGCGTAATGCCAGTCCAATGGAACCATCCAGCTCCCTCAAATACCTTTTTCCAGTCGATCATGCCTGGCTTGATGTCGGCCATAGAAGAGTGGGCTCTGTCGTAGACTACTTTGCTGCCACGAGTTACAGCGCCGGTTTCGAGGAAGTAGATTCCAAGACGATCTCCGCCGAAAATAATGTTTTGCGTATTCACACCCCGCTTGCGCATCTCCATCAATGCACATTCGCCAAGATCGTTTTTCGGAAGCCTGGTCACAAAATCGACAGGTACCCCATAGTTAGCCAATGAAACGGCTACGTTTGATTCGCCGCCTCCATAAACCACGTCGAAGGAGTTGGCTTGTGAAAATCGAAGAAAACCCGGAGGTGACAACCTCAACATGATCTCGCCAAATGTTACTACTTTTTTCATTGTAGGAGTGAATTAATTCGGATGAAAGTTAAAACATTTTCTTTATTCTAATGCCCGATATGGCCATCTGGTTATTAGACGAAATTAAAGGGAAACACCCCTCTTCCAGGGAATAAAATCTTCCTGGCCATTTCGGTCGGCTGCACATTTTTCTTCGCCGCTTGCCACACTGATCAGGTATTCCAGGATACGCTCCCCAGTCTGTTCGATGGTTTCGTTGCCTTCGATGATGGGGCCCGTATTGATATCGATAATATCAGGCATTTTTTCAAACAGTTTGGTATTGCTCGATAGCTTGATGACTGGGGCTATCGGATTGCCTGTTGGTGTGCCCAAGCCTGTTGTGAAGAGGCAGATTGTTGCGCCGGAGCCAACCATCCCCGTTGTTGATTCCACATCGTTGCCAGGTGTGCAAAGGAGGGTAAGACCTTGCTTGCGCACCTTTTCGGGGTAGTCGAGCACATCCATTACCGGTGAAGTCCCTCCTTTTTTCGCCGCTCCTGCCGATTTGATAGCATCAGTGATCAGGCCATCCTTGATATTGCCTGGGGAGGGGTTCATGTCGAAGCCGGAACCTGCCTCGTGGGCTCGTTGGTTGTAGCGAGTCATAAGGTCAACAAACCGATTGGCTGTGGGTTCGTCGACACAGCGGTCGCAAAGTTCTTGTTCTACTCCGCAAAGTTCAGGAAACTCCGAAAGGATGACGGAGCCACCCAGGGCTGATATGAGATCGGAAGTATAGCCGATAGCAGGATTGGCCGAGATGCCCGAGAATCCATCAGAACCGCCACATTCTAAGCCCACACAGAGTTCGCTAAGCGGCGCAGGCTCCCTATGCGCCTGGTTGGCGATGATCAGTCCTGTAAAGATCTGTTTCACTGCCTCACCGATAAGGTCTGCCTCACGGCCCATTTTCTGCTGTTCAAACACCTGAAATGGCTTATTGAACTGAGGGGAGCGCTTGTCAATTTCTTCTTTCAAAATGCTGGCTTGTGCATTCTGGCAACCAAGGCTCAGCACCGTTGCACCAGCGACATTGGGGTTGGTGATGTAGCCAGCCAACAAACCGCAAAGCGCCTGCGCATCCTGGCGGGTGCCGCCACAGCCCATGGAGTGGGTGAGGAAGCGGATGCCATCTACATTGGGAAAAAGTGGGTTGTTGCTGACGCCGATGGTGGTTTCGTCAAAAGCCACTTCCTGTATGTCCGAAACACTCTGCCCCGACTGGTACATGGAAATCAGTCTTTTCGTGAACTGCTTGTATTTTTTTGGACTGGAGAAGCCGAGTTCTTCGAGAAGCGCCTCTTTCAAAGAGTCAACGTTTTTGTTTTCACAAAAAACCATTGGCACCACTACCCAGTAGTTGGCAGTGCCGACGGAGCCGTCTGACCGGTGATAACCCATGAACGTTTTGCTTTTCCATTTGCTAACATCAGGTGCGACCCAGTTGGTCTTTTTCTCTCCTGCATGAAGGTCACCCACTGCATGTGTGGTGTTCTCAACGGAGATTCTCATGCCCTTTGCAATAGGATTTTTAGCAGTGCCTACCACCAGGCCGTACATTTTGATTTTATCGCCTTGGGCCATATCATTCATAGTGAACTTGTGCTTGGCGGCAATGGGTTCTTTGAGTGTGTAGCTGGCTCCGTCCAGGCTCACTGTATCGCCCTGGGCAAGGTCGGTGAGGGCAACGATAACGTTGTCGGCTGGGTGTACTTTAAGGACTTTAGCGTTCATGGCAGAAATTTACAAAACAGTTTGCAGTGCAGCCCTCATTCCGCCGGAAGAAATAAGAGAGCGTTTTTCGGTGACGTCTTTTTCGAAGCCCGGCAGCCTGGTGAGATCGGTTCCCCAAAGGCTTTCGTCCCTGAGTACAGCATTGGCTATTTTCTCAGCACCGTACTTTTTCCAAAGGTCGCTCAGGTAGCCAGCGTTGTCATCCTGGATCAGGTAGTCTTTTCCATTGGCGGTTCCATAGTACTCCTCCCCTTTTGCTTCTGATTTCATAAAACAAATGAACGCTGCAAAACCAAGGGCGAAAAGTGAGGGCACGTCGCTCTTTTGCTCGTAGTGCTTTAACAGAATCGGCAAGTCTCGCATCTTCATTTTCGAAGAATATTGCAATGTGATGCTGAGCCATTTGTGTTGGATAAATGGATTGCGGAAACGGTCAAGAACAGTTTGTCCGTAGTCTCTGGCCTCGTCTACCGAAAGTGATGGCCCGCTGATAGCCGGGGCCAACTCCTGCATCATGAGGGTTTCAATGAAGCCAGACAGTGCATTGTCTTTCATGCCTTCTTTCACCGTTTCAATGCCAGCGAGCACTCCTATGCCACTTGAAAGGGTGTGCGTTCCGTTGAGCAGTCGCAGCTTCAGTTCCCGATACTTTGTGATATCTGGTGCAATCACAACGCCTTTGTCTGCTTTGGCAAAAGAAAGCGTTTCGGCGACTCTTTGATGAGCAGCCTCAATGGCCCAGAGGCTGTATGGTTCGGAGAGAGTTGCCAGGTCATCAGCGTAGTCGAAATTGCGGTCAGTATCGGGAAGCTTTCCAGGGACAATTCTATCCACCAGGGAGCTACAGAAGTGGTTGGCTTCGGATATCCACTTGATGAAGGCTGTGTCCAGCTGGTTTTGTTTTGCCAATGTCAGCACGATGTCTTTCAGCTTTTGTCCATTGTCGACAATGAGTTCTGTAGGCACGATAACAAACCCTGGCAGGTCGGCAGCGTAGCGAGCCTGTAATATGGCCAGCAGCTTACCGGGAAATGATGTTGGAGGCTTGGCTGTGATTTTATCTCCGTCAAGTAAAGCAATCCCCACCTCGGTTGTATTCGAAACGATCACTTCTATATCGGGATTGATCGCACATTTCATGATTTCTTCCCACTCGCCTCTGGCGGAAAGCACCCGGCTGATGCTGCTGTTAACAATTGTTTGGTCGACAGTTTTTCCTTCCTGAATGCCTCTGACTACATGGGTGTATAGTCCGTCCTGCTCCTGAAATTCGTCAGCGCCTCCCCGGTCTGTAGACTTAATAACGACAACTCTGCCGTTGAAAAGCCCTTGTCTGTTGGCTTTGTCGATGAAGTAGTCAATAAGTCCACGAAGCAGGATGCCTGTGCCAAACTGCAGCACTTTTTCCGGGAAATTAAAGATGTTGGAAGGAGGCACGGCAGTGCCTTTCGGGAATTCAATTTCTTGCAGGGTGTGTTTGGTAAGTTTCATGAACTTCGGTTTGGAGGTCAAAACGGCCCCTAGTTACATAATTTTAGATAAAGCTGAAAAACGGGTTTTATATCTCTACCATCGCTTTGATGACGCCTGTTTTTGGGTCGAGCCAGGAGTCAAAAGTTTTCTTTACTTTATCAAAGGTAACCCGGTGTGTGATATAGGTACCCGGGTCGATGAGTTTACTTTTCATGCAGGCCAGCACATGTTCAAAGTCTTCACGGGTGGCATTGCGGCTGCTCATCAGGGTGCCTTCCCGTTTGTGAAACTCGGGGTGGCTGAAGCTGATGTCTCCTTTTTGCAGGCCAACCAGAATGTAACGAGCACTGTGTGCCATGTAGCTAAAAGCCTTGTTGATGGCAAACAGGCTACCGGTGGCATCGAAAATGACTGTTGGCATGCTGCCTGCGGTGATGTCCTTTATGGTTTCGACAGGGTTTCCTTCTGAAGGATTAACCGTAAGTGCCACGATGCTTTTTTCCTTGCAAAACGCCAGCCGCTGGTCGTTGATATCCATGGCAATGACCTTGGCACCAGCGATTCGTGCGAACTCCATGATGCCCAGACCGATTGGGCCAGCACCAATCACGAGTGCAAATTCACCTTTTTGAATTTGTGCTCGTCTGACAGCGTGAGCGCCAATGGCCAGTGGTTCCACCAGGGCTAGCTCTTCTAAGGTATGATCGTTGCCATGAACCAAAGAATAAGATGGAACCGAAAGGTACTCCACCATGCCGCCGTCTATGTGCACACCGCTTACTTTGAGGGTTTCGCAGCAGTTGGGTCTGCCGGAAGTACAGGCGATGCAAGTGCCACAATTGAAATAGGGGATGAAAGTTACCTGCTCACCTTTTGAGAAGCCTGGAGCGTCTGTTTCGGCTATCTCAGCTGCTAGTTCGTGCCCCAGGATTCTCGGATAATTGAAGTAGGGCTGTGTGCCTTCATAGGCATGAAGATCAGTGCCGCAGATGCCTATCCTTTTGATTTTTAGTATGGTGTTGCTTTTGGAAAACAGAGGCTCTGAAATGTCTTTATATTCGAACTGGCCGGGTGTGGTGCAAATGAGGGATTTCATTGATTGATCGTCTATTTCAGTTTAGAAGAGTCCATAGGGTTGTCGAGTAGATGACGAGATAGATGGCGTTGTCCCTTACCTGATTGCAGATCCTTACGAATTAAAGTGCTCTGTCCAGGTGAACATAGCCGCCATCTACATGAATGAGTTGTCCGGTGGTGTGGCTCGATCGATCAGAAAGCAGAAACGCAACTGTGTTGGCGATTTCTTCCGGTGTTGTCATTCGGTTTTCCAGCGGAATCCGGTCTGTCACCTTTTTCAGGTACTCTTTTGGGTTGGGCTGCTGGGCCACAAACCATTCGTACATGGGCGTCCAGCACTCAGACACCACCACGCCATTGACACGAATACCGTATTTCAGCAGTTCCACTGCCCATTCTCTGGTGAGGGCATTGCGGCCACCATTGGCCGCTGCGTAGGCAGAGGTTCCGCCCTGGCCGGTTTCGGCGGTTTTTGACACAATATTCACGATGGCACCTTTGTCGGCCTTGAGGTAGGGCAGTGCATAATGTGCAATCATGTAGTAGTGCACCACATTTTTATGGAGGCTTTCCATAAACTTCTCGTAAGAGCCGTGCTCCAGATTTACGCTGTCGTTCACTCCTGCATTGTTCACTACGCCGTCAATCCGTCCAGCTTTTTCAAAAGCAAACCGCACTGCTTTTTCGCATTCTTCCGGGCTGGTCAGTTGCGTCGAGCGCTGGTAGGCTTTCCCTCCTGACTTCTCTATGTCTGCCACCACCTTCAGGTTGTCTTGCTCATCAAGACTTATAATGACAGGAATGGCACCTTCTTCCGCCAGGGTTTTGGAAATGGCTTCACCTATGCCTCTTCCGCCGCCGGTGACGATAATTACTTTGTTTTTTAGGTTTAGATTCATAATGCTTTACTCACTCCAAATTATAAAATCTCGCAGCATTCCCTCCCCAAAAAGCTGCTTGTTCACTCTTTGAAAAGCTGGAAAAATAATCGTCGACGAGGTCAACCACCTGCGTGTAGTCGGCAGCACAAAGGCAAACAGGCCAGTCGGAGCCGAACATGAGGCGATCCATGCCAAAGCCCTCAACTGCGGCATCAAGATAAGGGCGAAAGTCAGCCTTCTGCCAGTTTTTCCAATCAGCTTCGGTGACCATGCCAGATACCTTGCACATAACGTTGTCGAACTGAGCCAGTGCACCAATGTCCTTTTTCCATTCCTCAATCTTGCCCGCCTTGATGTACGGCTTGGCAAGATGATCCAACACAAAGGACTGATCAGGAAACTCTTTGACTAACTCACAGGCGTTTTTCAGGTGCTTTGGGAAAATGAGGATGTCGTACGTAAAGCCAAACTTGCTGAGCTTCCCGATCCCATTTCGAAAGGCCGGCCGCAACATAAAAGCGTCGTCGTCTTCTCCCTGGAGGATGTGACGAAAGCCTTTCAATTTTTTATGCTTGCTAAGCGAGGCGAGCTGCTGCTCTATGTTTTCGGCTTGTAAATCCAGCCAGCCCACTACGCCCTTGATAAAATCGTTCGCTTGTGCATTCGCCAGCTGAAATTCATTTTCCTGCTGGTTTTGATCGACTTGTACAAGCACGCAGCCATCGATCCCGTGCGCATGAAGCACCGGCTCCAGGTCATCGGGCATAAAATCCCGCTGTATCACCTTCATGGAATCGTCGATCCAGCCATGTCGGGCCGGATCGTACTTCCAAAAGTGCTGATGAGCGTCAATTTTTGGCATCGTTGCAGGCAGTCAGGCCCTCCACGCAACTACCTTCTGCTTCGACACGCCCATGCCGTCGATACCCAGCTCCATTACGTCGCCTGGTTTCAGGTAAATCGGCGGATTGAAACCTAGTCCTACGCCTTTAGGTGTCCCTGTGGAAATAACGTCACCAGGAAGCAAGGTCATGAATTGGCTCAGATAAGAGATGAGGAATGGCACCTTAAAGATCAGGTCTGAGGTTGAGCCGTCCTGCATCATTTTGCCGTTGACTGACAGCCAGAGACGCACATTGTTGATGTCTTTTATTTCATCGGGAGTGACCACATAGGGCCCGAGGGGGGCAAATGTGTCGCAGCCCTTGCCTTTGTCCCAGGTGCCGCCACGCTCTAGCTGGAATTCCCGCTCCGACACGTCGTTGTGCAAGCAGTAGCCAGCCACGTGTTTCATGGCATCTGCTTCTGAAACGTAGCTTGCCTTCGTGCCTATGATGACTGCCAGTTCCACCTCCCAGTCAGTTTTTACCGAGTTTTTCGGAATCATTACGTCATCATTTGGCCCGACAAGTGATGTTGTAGACTTCATAAAAAGGATGGGCTCTTCGGGAATTTTGGCACCAGATTCTTTAGCATGATCGGCATAATTGAGGCCTATGCAGACAATTTTGGAAGGCCTGGCAATAGGGCTGCCAATCCTGGCACCTGACGGCACTTTGTCAAGAGAAGGCTTATTTCTTTCAACAAAGCCTTTTAGCCTTGCCAGTCCACCGGTTCCGAAGAATTTTTCATCATAGTCCTCGCCGAGGGGTGATACGTCATAGTGCTGGCCGTCGATGGCTACACCTGGTTTTTCTTTGCCCGCCGGGCCAAATCTTAGTAGTTGCATGTATCTAGGTATTAAGTTTTATAAATCCGCCGTCAATTGGGTAATCAGTTCCGGTAATAAAAGAAGCCTCATCGGAACACAAATACAAGACCAGGTGGGCAACTTCATCGGGTGTGCCCATTCGGCCTATCGGCTGTGTTTTCGAAAGTTTGTCGAACATCTCCTGCTCTTGGCCCGGGTAGTTCTTTGCCAGGAACCCATCTACAAAAGGTGTGTGTACTCTGCCGGGAGAAACGCTGTTGCACCGGATATTGTCGGCCAGGTAGTCTTTGGCAACAGACAATGTCATGGCATAGATAGCCCCCTTGCTGGTGGAATAGGCAAAACGATCAGCGATACCCATTTGTGCAGCCACGCTGGCCATGTTGAGAATTACACCGCCCCCAAGCTTTTTCATGATTGGAATAGCCTCATGAATACAATTGTAGACGCCTTTTACATTCACATCCATCACCCGTTGGAAGTCATCTTCGCTGGTTGTGTCGGCTCTGCCAATGTGGGCAATGCCGGCATTATTCACCAGGATATGGATGTCGCCAATGGTTGTAAAAAGCTTCCTTACTTCCGTTTGTTTACTAATATCGCAGATGTGAGCAGTTGCAGTAAGCCCTTCAGATTTTAGATCGGCGAGGGTGGCGTCGACATTGGCTTGGTTCACGTCAATGATTTGAACGTTAGCACCGGCTTTGGCAAAAGCGAAAACGGTAGCTTTTCCAATACCACTGGCACCTCCTGTAATGACGGTTGTTTTATTTTTAAGATTATACATCCTTATTCAGTTGTTCAGTCAAAGAAAATATTTTATCCATTAAAAGCCACTTTTCGCCAGGTTTAGCTGTGGGCAGCGCCTGCTGGTACTTCCACATCAGTTTTTCCCATTCCTGTACTTTTGGGTTGTTGGCATCCATCGCTGCCTTCTTCTCGAAACTAAAAGTACTATTCACTTTCATCACCATAAAGAGCCGGTTGCCTGAGCGGTATATTTCCATCTGCTCTATTCCGCTTTCTTTAATACTCTCCAAGATCTCCGGCCACACACTTTGATGATGTTTTTCGTAGTCGGCTATGAGTTTAGGATCATCTTTCAGGTCAAGCGTCAGGTAAAAAGTTTGCAGTTCCATTGTTCAAGCAAGAGCTTTGTTTCTTTTCATTACTCTCAAGCAGTAGACGCCAACAAGTAATAGACACATAAGTGGTAGAATGAAAGAAAGGTTAACTTCCGGAATATAGCCAAATAATTGCAGGTCGTTGAGCCCTGTTCCTCCCCAATCGATAATGCTCCCCTGAAGTGGTGGCATCAAAGCACCGCCCACTATGGCGAGTATTAGTCCGGCTGAGCCGAGCTTGGCTTCATCTCCCATGCCACGAAGGGCTATGCCGTAGATTGTAGGAAACATCAGTGACATGGCAAAGGAAACGCCAACCAGGCAATACAGGCCTGCCATGCCATTAATTAGAATTGCGCCAAGACAAAGCACAGACCCAAGCATCGCAAAAATGAGCATGAGCCTGGCGGAGTTGACATAGCGAAAAAGGAAGGTGCAGATCCAACGGGCCGTTAGAAATAACAGGGTGGACGCAACCACATAAACTGTCGCATTCAACTGATCATCCATCGGTCGTGACTCGTTCAAATTGGTCACATACTGATAAATGAAAGTCCATACCATGATTTGACAGGCGACGTAAAAGAACTGAGCCAGGACGCCTTCGTAGTAGTCTTTGTTGGAAAACAGCTTTTTGAGGGTTGTCCTTAAATCGAGCTTGTCCACATGCCTGGCAGGATCGTCAATTTTCACCACCATAAACAAAATCATGATGGCGAGCACCACGAAACCAAGCACGATATAAGGAGTGCTTACAATGGAGAGGTCATGCTCAATGATTTGCTGTTTCTGTTCTAAAGAGAGTAATTCCGTGGGCGCATCGGCGCCAATCTTTGTGTCAAGCCTGTCGACGACATAAATCCGTGCTATCACCTGCCCCGTAAGTGCGCCTATGGGGTTGAAAGCCTGTGACAGGTTCAATCGCTGTGTGGCTGTCTCTGCTGGCCCCAGTTCCAGGATCATTGGGTTGGCTGTAGTTTCAAGGAATGCCAGGCCAAACGTGAGGATATAGAATGATACTAAAAACAAGTTGTAGCTCACAAGCAGCGCCGACGGATACATTAGCAGCGATCCCAGCATGAAAAGAAAGAGGCCGAGAATAATGCTCGATTTGTAGCTGTACTTTCTAATGAACAGTGCTGCGGGTATGGCCATGGTGCCGTAGCCTCCGTAGAAGGCTAGTTGGACATAGGAGGCTTTTACATTGGAAATGTTTAGCACATTTTTAAACACCTCAACCATTGGGTTGGTAAGGTCGTTGGGGAAGCCCCACAAAAAGAAGAGGGAAGTCACTAAGACAAACCCCAGGGTGTAGTTTTGCTTGCTCGACATAAATAGGTAGGTGTAATAAAAATGGCAGCTAACTGATCTGCCTCTCTAACATACTAAGAAAAGCGCCTCTTTCGAAGCGCTTTTCCTGTATAAGTTCATAAAATAGGGTAGGTGGGTAATTATCCCGTAAAGCTGGTCATGATATAGACCACAATAGCCAGCACTACCAGCGAGAAAACAATATCCCAGGTGTTGTAACTGGCTCTGTTTTCGGTTTTTTGTTCGGCACTCAAAGTGCTGAACGTAAGCCCTTTTATTTGTTCGGCCGATGGTGCCGCAGAAGTCATGCTTACCACCAGACAAACCAAAATGGAGAACAAAAAGAACCACGATGAAAACGTAAGGAAGTTCATGTTTCCGAAGGCATACAAGAAGCTGTTAGGATTAAGTGAATCGCTTGCCAGCTCCAGTGAGAGTCTGATAAACACCACGGCCATACCAACGATAAGTGTAGTTAATGCACCCCTCGAATTGATTCTTTTGTGGAAGATGCCTAATAAGAACACAGCTGCAATTGGTGGCGCAATGTATGACTGTACCGACTGTAGGTATTCATACAATACACCCGAAATATTCTGCATGATAGGGATCCAAAGGATGCCCAGCACAACGACAATGCCAGTGGCTATCCGGCCTACTTTCAGCAGCTTGTCGTCTGGGGTTTCGGGTTTTAGCTTTTTGTAAATATCAACAGTGAAAAGCGTCGAGCACGAATTAAATACTGAGGCAAGCGAACTCATCAGGGCGGCCAGCAAGCCTGCGGCCACAAGTCCTTTGAGGCCTACCGGCATCTTGGCCATCAACAACGTGGCAAAGGCCTGGTCAGGTGTGTCCCACGAAAGCTCACCACGGTTTTTCAAGGCCAATGCTACCACGCCCGGAATAAGAAACAGGAACACGGGAAGCAGCTTTAATAGCCCACCAAATATAGTGCCCCGACGTCCTTCTTTGATATTTTTGGCTGATAGCACTCTTTGCACAATGTACTGGTCGGTGCACCAGTACCAAATGCCGACAATGGTGCTTGAGAAAACCAGGCTTGGCCACGGAAAATCAGGATCGCTTGGTGGGCGCCACATATTGAGGTAGCCTGGCTCCAATGCTGACCGCATGCCGTCCCATCCACCCACGGCGTCAAGACCGATGAAAGTAAGAGTGCCAGCGCCTATTACCAGCACCACGGTTTGCAGCGCCTCAGTGTACACAACGGCCTTCATGCCACCCAGAACTGTATAAACGCCGGTAAGAATCACCGTCATTAAAGCGCCAAACCAAAAGTCGATTTGCAGCAGGGAAGCAATCACAATTCCACCGGCATACACCGTTACGGAGACTTTGGTGAGTACATAGGCCACCAACGAAAAGACGCTGAGAAACCAGCGTGTTCCCGGGCTGAATCTTTTTTCAAGAAATTCCGGCATGGTAAAAACACCACTGCGGATGTAGAAGGGAAGAAATACCCAGCCAAGCATGAGCACAATCCATGCATGCAGTTCATAAATAAGCATGGGTATTTTGTCGCCTGCTCCTGTGCCGGCAAGGCCGACCACATGCTCCGAACCTATGTTTGAGGCAAAAATGGAGGCACCAACCACAAACCAACCGATGTTGCGGCCTGCAAGGAAGTAGTCTTCAGTAGTTTTTTGTTTTCGGGAAATGACCCAGGCGGCCAGGCCACCGATTACCACAAAATAGCCGACGATAACTATCCAGTCAAGCGTTTCAAAACTGTTCATAAGTAGGCTTAAGTAGAGTGTAAATGTTAAAATGCACTTTTTAATTATAAGTAGTGAGCGAAAGTAAAATTAAATGCTTAAAATGTGTATTGGAAAGCACTTTTCGATCAAAAGTTGGAGCCAGACTGGCTCTGATGAAACACCCTTGAGCATGTGAAACAATGAATAGCAAATGTTATGTCTTTGTTTAATTTTCTCAGGTATACTTTATCTAATAAAAATTATAACTAATTTCATTTTTCACTCGAACAACCAGTTTACGATCTAGCATATGGCGCTAACTCCGTTATCAGGAGCTCTGGGTAAGAAAAGAGCAGCACATTTACTTAGAAGAGCCTGTTTTGGTGCTACACTGAGGCAGGTAGAAGAATTTGCTACCCTTACTGCACAAGAAGCGATTGGCAGGTTATTTATGACTGATATTCCAGAGCCTCCTTTGCCAGTAGATCCTTTGACAGGGCAGGAGTGGGTGGTGTCAGGCACTACCGATGCCAATAGCGAAGGGTTCGAGCTTGAACAGTACTTTTTAAGATGGCATATAGGCCAAATGCTTAGCGCAGGCATATCCAATGAGCAATCACTGGCTTATGCTTTCAGGGAACGATTGGTGGTTTTTATGCACGCTCATTTTACCACAAAGAAATCGGTGGTGAATAGCAGCCGGGCACTTTATTTCCAGAATGCACTCTTTAGGTTCTACGCTTTTGACAAAGAAGATAGACTGGTGCGGGGCGACCCGGAGTTGGTTATTCCTGATCGGATATTGGTTAAAAGTTTCAAGGGACTTACCAAAAAGATTTGCCTTGATAATGCCATGCTGGTGTTTCTGGATGGCAGACTGAACGTAAAGGGTAGCCCTAATGAGAACTATGCCAGGGAATTGATGGAGCTGTACTCTATTGGGCGAGGCCTGGAGGGAACATTGCCTGAAGCGGAATTTCAGGGTGACTACATTAACTACACCGAGGAAGATGTGCAGCAGGCGGCAAGAGTGCTCTCTGGCTTTAACACTGACGACAGCTTTTCGACCGTTGATGAGGACACTGTTTTGCCCAGGGGTGTTGCGAAAGGCGGTGGAGGCAGTCATGATAATGGCGTGAAGACGTTCAGTAGCAGAATGGGCGGGGCCACCATTCAGCCGGATATAGCGCTTCAACCAAATGGGCAGCCCAATGAGGAAAGCATGATTGACGAGGTAGATCAGCTGATTGAAATGATCTATGCTCAGCCGGAAACAGCCCGAAATATCGCCCGAAAGATTTATCGGTTCTTTATTTATCACGAAATAAACGCCGGGATTCAGAGTGGGGTAATTCAGGACATTGCTGATGTTTTTACGGCCAATGACTTCAAGCTGCAGCCTACGCTGGAGACACTTTTCACAAGCAGGGAGTTTTATGAAGCCGGCGGTGGAGTTGACGACGACAGCTTTGGGGGGATCATCAAGTCACCTTTAGATATGGTTGTGGGCTTCATGCGCTCATTTGGTATGCAAGCGCCTGACTATGCCACTGACCTTGAAGGGTTTTACTCGTTCACAGGATCTCTTTTAGGTAGCGTAGATGTTCAGGGAATGAACTACTACGAGCCATTCGAGGTGGCTGGCTACTCAGCATATCACCAGTTTCCTCTGTTCAATAGGGCGTGGATTACTACCAACTACCTGACCAATAGGTACAATTTCATCAGGCAACACCTTACCATGGAAACTCCTATGGAGCTTGGTGAAGTCAATGCACTTGAATTTGTACAGACCCACATATCAGGTGCTACAGCGGCCAATGCCAGGGCTTTAGTCATTGCGCTGGCGGGTTATTTTCTGCCGATGTCAGAAAACCTAACATTTGATGCTAACGCAACCAATGAAATAACTGTGGAGCGCCTCAATTTCTTTATGAACGCTTTTCTTTTTAGTCCGCAGATCGACCCTGACCCCGAAGCCTCCTGGACTTTCAGGTGGCAAAATGGAGTGGATACGGAAGTGATTTCAAACCAGCTTACCAATCTGTTGAATGCAATGTTGCAGTCACCGGAGTATCAATTGATGTAATTATGAGGAGGAGAAATTTTATCAGGAAACTAGGTTTTGCAGCTGGAATGCCCATCGCTTTTCAGGGTATACCTATCAAATTGCTTGCTTCCTACGAACCTCTTCAAAGGCTGGCAGCGCAGAGTGACAACGACAAGGTGTTGATTATTCTGCAAATGAACGGAGGCAACGATGGGCTCAACACTTTTATACCTATAGAGCAATACGACCAATACTATAGCCGGAGAGCCAATATTGCTATACCTAACAAAGTTGGCAACCGAACGCTGATTCCTCTCGACAGCACGCTGCTGTCTCCCGACCAGGTGGGGCTCCATCCCGATATGCTGGATTTTAAGTATATGTACGACGTTGGGAAGGCTGCCATGTTTCAGGGGGTGTCCTACAAGAATAATAACGGGTCTCACTTCCGGGGCACCGACATCTGGATGATGGGCGGCACATCCGACGACTATTTTAATTCGGGCTGGGCCGGGCGTTACCTCACCAGTCTTTATGCCCCACAGAAGTATCCGGAGGATTTCCCCAACACAGCCATGCCAGATCCCCTGGCTCTTGAAATGGGCAACGATGTATCCTTGCTTTTTCACCAGGACGGCAACATTCCGACGTCGATAGGACTGGGGGGAAGCCCAACCGGGTTGGCCAATCTTGTAGATCAGCTTTCAGGGTTTGAGGATCAGGGAATAGACCCAAGGGGTATTCCTCCTGAGTTCCTGAGAACTTCGCCATACGGAAAGGAAATGGACTGGATACTCAGCCTCGAAGATAAATCAGAAACCTATATTAAGCGACTGCTGCAGATTTACGAGAGTGCATCGGCAACAAGCGTTACTTACCCGGAAAGGTATCCCTTCAATGCACCTGGCGGCAGCAAGAGAAATCCGTTGAGTGGGCAATTTCAGCTCATAGCCAGGTTGCTTGGCGGTGGGCTGAAAACAAAGGTGTTCCTTGTGAAAATTGGTGGTTTCGACAGTCACGCCAACCAGGTGGAGGACTATGACTCGACCATGGGAGTACATGGAGCCTTGCTTTACCATATTACCTCCGCCATTAGGGCCTTTCAGCGAGACCTGCTTTCCCGGGGCATTGAGGATAAGGTACTGACAGTGACACTTTCAGAGTTTGGCAGAAGAATTGGCTCAAATGGCAGTTACGGAACCGACCATGGTACAGGCGGGCCGGTAATGATGTTTGGTAGCGGGGTGAAACCGGGTGTTTATGGTACAAACCCTGATCTGACGAAGAGCAATGTAGAAATGCAGCACGACTTCAGGCAGATTTATGCTAATATTCTGCATGAATGGATGGGTGTTGATAAGGCTGTTGTAGCGAACGATATCTTTTTTGAAGACCTGATAGAAGGGCCAAAGGAAGCAGGTGGAAATTACGAGCCGATGGATCTTATCAAAGACGTGATTCTTGGCACTCAACAGAATCTTTCTGTTAACTTTAAAATTGAGAGCGTTTATCCTAATCCGGCATCTGATGTAGTGAATCTAAAAGTAAAAGTGAACGATGTGCAGGAGGCAGCTTTCAAATTAATTGATGAAACTGGTGCCACTGTGCTTGCTTTCACGCAGCGTTTGGTGCCGGGGTCTCAGGAAATAAAAGTGCAATTGCCCAAGCTGTCGCCAGGGGTATATCTTATAAAAGTTAATTCTGAAAAATTGAATGATGCAAAGAGACTCATTATCAATTAGGCGGCTGTTGTTGCCGGGAATGTTATTGCTTCTTGTGATGACAGTAGCCGAGGCTCAACCTGTGAAAAAGCCAAAGCCTAACAAACCCAAGTATGGGTTTCTTGATACACAGTTCTGGCTGGGTGTTAAGTTTGGAACCAACTTTGCCAATCCCATGGCGCAGTCGCAGCTTTCTGGGTTTAGCCCGATCGACTACCCGTCGGACAGGCTGACGAAGACTTATGATAGCTACGTACTACCGGGCGGGCAGGCAGGTATCGAGATGACTTTTTATCACCGGGGCTTTTCTGTTGGACTTCATCCTATGTATCAAAGGAGCAGGTACCGGTATACGAATAGTCTTGAATGGAATGGAGAGCAGGAGTCAGAAAGATTCGCCACCATCTATGAGTCGGAGCAAAGAGTCGATGTGATCAATGTGCCGATTTTTGTTAAATATGACCTTATTCAAGACGGAAAGCTGCGGCCTTTCGTGCTTGGAGGAGGTTTCTACTCGTTCCTTGTAGGTGCTGAGCGCCAGGTAAAAATTACTCAGACAGACTATTCTTTCGGGGCACCGCAAACCATCGATGGCGGTACGCTGAATCTGGGGGTTAAAGACGCTTTTCAAAACTACTACGGCTGGGTGGCTGGCGGAGGTGCCAGTTTTGACTACTGGAACATTCGCACAGTTATCGAGATCACCTACAATCAATCGCTTAATAGCGTGACTCGGGAGGGTACCAGCCAAAATGAATTGTCCTCATTGGGCGACCAGAATGATGACGTCCATTTAAGTCATATTGTAGGCAGCGTGAGCTTTGTATTCCCGCTCCGCTTCATCGACAAACAATTCCAGGCCCTTTGATTATGAAGAAACTATACTACTTAATTGCCCTGCTGGTATTGCTTGGTTGCAAAAAGGATGATGAGGTTCCGGTTACTTCTTTTACCCGGATTTACGATCATAGCAACTATAATGTTGACTACAGGCCGCTTGACGTGGAAGAGGGAACGGAAAGCTATGTGATCCTCGCTACCACGACGCTGGATCGAACACAGTTTCCAGGTATTCAATTGGTTCAAGTCGACAAAGAAGGTGAGTTTGAGAGCAGTTACGAATTTTCAGAAAACACCATTGCTCCCACTTCTGATCTGATGAAAATCGATACTTTCTTCTATTTCTTCGCCATGGATCCGGTAAGCCTTCAGGCCAGTCTGGTTTCCTTCACTCCGGGTTTCGGAAACATTACCGCTACACCATTGAATGGTTTGCTTTATCCGCTGGCGGGCTCATTAACATCCGATAATCAGTTTTTGCTGTTGAGCTACAATCCTGATGACAAGCTGTCGGTAATTTCAAGAGTCGACAGAACCGGAAGTGTTGGCTCAAGCGCAGCCTATACTATTGGCCCCGGCAGTGATGTGGAAGAAGCCATTATTAATCATTATACACAACCGGATGATAAGTCGTTGCCCTTTTTCTGTGGCGAGGTGTCCGGTTCGCTGGTTTATTTCAACGGTTTTTTTAATTACAGCATGTCACTGGTTTTCTCCAATTTCTCGGGCGACCCAGCTGGTGTAGTGCAGGGGCAGTTTACCGACGCCGGTATCAGAAGCGTGCTCCCAATAAACGGAAGTACGTTTGCTATTTCGGGCTACCAGTTTGATGATAACTACATTTATCCATCCGTTACGCTGAGCACGGGAGGTCTTTCTTCGAGCGTTGATTTGTACACCAGCAATGCTGCTGAGTGGAGACCGCATACTCCGGTTGTGCTGAAGGACTATACGCTGAACGAAGTCGAGTATATTATTTATGCAGCGGAAACCAAGAGCAGGCAAATAGCCCTGTATATGTATGAGAAGAATTCTGGCAACTTTGCTGGCCTCACTTATGTGGGCTATGCAAACCCGTTCACATTGTCTTCCCTGATGGTTGATGATGAAAATCATTTGGTGGTGCTGGGTACGACGTACGTTGCCGGACGTTTCAGAAGAATTTTTGTTGAGAAGATTTCTGAGACTGATATGGAGAAGAGAACCCTTAAGACGGATTGAAGAAAGCAAAACCTACGTCTACTAGTAGCAATTAAAGGCCCTAACGAAGAATTAACTCCATTAGGGCCTTCCCTTTTTTAAACAATCACTTCGACAAAGTGAATTCCGGCATTTTGATAGCCTGTCCGCCATTCAAAGCTGACTCGTGGGCCAGAATACCCACACAAGTTATATTGGCCGATTGCTGTGCATTTGGATAGGGTTCTCTCTTTTCCTGCAATGCACTGACGAATTCGTTGACCAGGTGAGGGTGTGAACCTCCGTGACCGGAGCCCTGAATAAAGGATAGGTGCTGGTTGTCGTCGGAGTCGTAAACGCCGGCTGTGGTAAACGCCTGTATTTCCTTAGGCAGCAAATGCGCATAGTCTGGAATAGTGACTTTTTCTGGAGACTCACCGGTATGGATCACACTTGGTTCGTGTTCGATCAACGTCCATTCGAATGACTTTTTGGAGCCATACACGTCGAAGCTCTCACGATACTGGCGGGCAGTGTTGAAGAGAGAACGGGTGATTTCAGCTGCCAGGTCTGAGTCTTTGAACTTGATATGACAGGTTTCGATGGCAAACGGAGAGTTGTAAACAGGTATCAGTTTCTCGTCGATGCGACCTGAGCCCAGGCACGACACCTGCTCAGCCTCGCCTTTGGTGAGCGCAAGCACAGGGCCCACGCAGTGGGTGGCGTAGTACATGGGAGGTAAGCCTTCCCAGTAGCCAGGCCAGCCAGCCATTTCCTGTTGGTGTGAAGCACGAAGGAACTGGATGCGACCCATTTCACCTTTCTCGTACATTTCTTTCACAAACAGAAATTCCCGGCTGTAGATCACCGTTTCCATCATCATATACGTAAGGCCGGTTTCTTTTACCAGCTCCACAATCTGGCGGCATTCGTCCACAGTGGTGGCCATAGGCACTGTGCACGCCACGTGCTTGCCAGCTTTTAGAGCTGCTATGGATTGCTTTGCATGGTCAGGAATGGGTGTGTTGATATGCACGGCGTCAACGTTTGGATCTTTCAGCAGCTCGTCGTAGTCGGTGTAGCGCTTTTCGATACCGAATGCGTCGCCGATTTCATTCAACTTTTCTTTGTTGCGCTGGCAGATGGCATACATGTTGGCACCTGGCAACTTTTGATAAATGGGAATGAATTCGGCTCCGAAGCCGAGTCCTATGATTGCGATGTTGATGGGTTTATTTGCCATGATATAATGATATTTTATGTTTTATTCTCAGTTAAATTTCAAAGTCCACTTGCCTCAGGCTGGAATTCAGACAGATTGCCACAGGCATACAATGATTTCGTGCGTAATGGCTGTTTGTTCGATGCCTTCGCAATGACCGAAAACAGGAGCTTAATGCTTCTATCTAACCCGCCCATTGCTTTAAGAATTTTAGACCTTCTTCCGCAAAAATGTCTTGTGTAGGAGCAAACGGCTTCCAAATGCAAACGGCACCCGCCAGTTCCTGCACATTGGGGGTGAAGCTTTCTATCGAAATCACACCATTGTAGCCGACAGCTTCAAGTCCCGCTTTCAAATCATTCCAATTGGTCATACCAGTGCCTGGAATGCCTCTGTGGTTTTCTGAAACCTGCACGTGAATGAGCTTATTACCGACCGTTTTCACTGCATCGGCCAGGTTTTTTTCTTCTATGGTCATGTGGAAGCTATCAATCAATACCCTTGCCGCCGGGTGATTGATGTCGTTGATCAGCTTCATCAGGTCCTCCGAATTATTGATGAGGTCGGTTTCGAAACGATTCAGTGCCTCCAATGCTATTGACAATCCTCGTTTCTGAGCACTTTCGCACACTTTTCTCAGGTTAGTAACCGCCAGATCCCACTCTTTTTTTCTTTGTTCAGGAGGCACAAGTCGTGCTTTCCCAACTGCTGAATACATGGGCCCGGCTACGAACCTGGCTCCTACGGCTTCACAGATATCGAAACACTGTTCAATGTAATTGAAACAGTTTTTGTGAATAGCAGGATCTTCGTTGGTTAAATCCCTCGTTGGCCCAAATGCTCCACAAATGATGGGCTTGATGTCATTGTCCTTAAGGGCCCGGTTCAATATGCCAGTGTCAATCAAAGCAGGATCTTCCACGGCAATTTCTACCGCATCGAAACCTATTTTTCGAATTTTCGAAAAGAGCGAAACAGAATCGGAACTGAAAGGACTCGTCCAAAGCCAGGTGCTTGCTGCAAATTGTACATTCATTAGCCTTTAATTCTTTTAGAAGCCTCAGGTTCCACCCCGGCGAATGCCGGGGTGGAAGGTTCTGAGACCGGTAGGTAAGTTTGGTAATGGATAAAGGAAATCAAGACTCACGTCTGAAGCTAGTGCCCTGACGTGAGTTTGATATTTTCAATTTAATCGGCTGATTTGCCATTTGTTACTTTCAAAATGCCATTCATGATCCTCCAGTGGCCCGGGAATGTACACAGGTACGGATAGTCGCCTGGCTCCGATGGTGCAGTGAACGTCAATACTACTTTTTCTCCCGGATTTACCAGCCTGGTTGAGTATAGCAGCTCCGGAACATCAGGAATGTAGCTCTTTTCAGCGCCATTAGCGTCGGCGGCCATTTTGTCGGCGGCAGCACCCACGGTTTCCAGTGTGCCTGGTTTCGCAATCAGGAGATTGTGCTGCATGAAGTCGACGTTTTCAAAGATGATTGCTACCGTTTGGCCTGCCTCTACTTCAAGCGTTTTGAGATCATATTCCATTTTGTTTGGAATTGTCTTAAGCACAATCACCTTGTCGGCGTCAAGAGAAGCCGAGAGGTTATTGTCACCGCCCACTTCTGCCACCAGGTTGTAAATGCCCCGGGTGAAGCGTTCGATGGTGCCACTTTTCACCCCAGTCATACCATCTGTTTCCTTGTCAATGCGCAGCCCCTGTTTTAGCTCCTTGTCAAACAATCCTCCGGTTTTCAAAGAAACCGCTGGGACGTTGTTCACGATAAAGGTTGCACCTGCCTTGGTTAGCTGGAATTCCCATTTGAAACTCACTGGCATGTCAGCCGTACCTTTTCCTGTATATGTTTTTCCATTCTGGTTAACCACGACAATGAAGTCATCGTTGTCGGCAAATACGCCATAGCCGTTAACCTTGTCTCCGTGCTGGATAAGCATCCCGTTGAGTATGGTATTGCCTTTCCAGATATTGCCGCTGAGGTAGATCTCTTTGCCTACCACTGAAGGGAAGTCAGCTGCCGCTACATACTTGGTCCCTCCAAGGTTCAAAAGTGTGAAGCTGGTACTGGAGTAAATCTCTTCTGTAAGGCCATCAGGTGCCAACTCGGCGGTGTTTTGCAGATAGGCCGCAATGAAACCGTTTTTGTGGGCTAGCGATCCGGCCCTAACTGCCTTGGACAGCCACTGATCCGTCACATTATCTTGATTTAAGCTAGCATGAAAGAACATTTTGCCCAACTCGTTAGACGGTGCCATATAAGATGCCTCAATAAATGCTGCCAATCTTGTATTAAGGTTGGGGTCAGAGAATGATCCTGCATTGAAATACGATTCCTGGGTGGTAGCATTTTTTGGTAAGGCCTGAATGGCAGCTTTCCTTACGCCTGGATTTGCATTGCGTAAAGCATTGGTCACAATTCGTGTGGCTTCCTCATTTGTTCCATTCAGTGCGCCAAGGCCTTCAATTGCCCAAATGGCGTGAATAGCAGGAGCATTTACGCCTATCTCATCTTCTTTGGAGGAGCTAATCAATTCATAAAGCTGGGGAAGGATGTTTTGGTCACCTTCTTCAACAATAAGGCGTTGCGCTGTGAGCCTCCAAAACATATTGCTGCTTTTCAAGCCGTTGATCAGGGAAGCAGGTTCTTTGCGGTCGAGAACGATCTTTTCGGCCTCCGGAGCACCTTTGTAGGAAATCTTGTAAATCCGGCCATGGGTGCGATCACGGAGTGGGTTCACATGTGCATTTCCCTTTCCATTCTCGAAACCACTCGGGGTAGGGTTATGCTGAATAATGAAGTTGTACCAGTCAAGTACCCAAAGGTCACCATCAGGGCCCACTTCCGCATGCACAGGTGACATGTACTCATCGGAGGCTGCCATCATGTTCCAGCCATCGCTTTCCTTGAAGCCTGCGCCGTCTACTTCAAATATTCCCTTGTGTAGCAGTTTGCCAGTTGGCTCTGCAATGAAAGCGATGCGGTTCCAGTATTCCTTAGGGAAACGACGAGCAGTATAAAAGTTGTGCCCGGCAGCAGCTGTGAATCCGCCAAACACGTCAACTTGCCTGTAGTTTTTGGTGACGGGATGCATGGCGTAGTGGCCGTCCAGCTTGGTGGCGAAGTCGTTGGAGAAGTTTTTCACCTTTTTGGTGAAGGCGTAGGGGACGTTTACATATGCCGTGTGGGTATTGTTGGCGGTCGAAACAAAAATGTCGTTGTTTTCGGTGAAGCCAAGTCCCCATGTGTTGTTGGTTGTGCGGGTGTGGTGTGACATTTGTTTGAAGTCACGGCTGAGATTGAAGACTGCCTGGTCATACTCAAAATCTTCACCACCAATCTTACCTTCAAAGCCAGAATAGCCTACGGTGCCCCAAATTTTGTTGTTGAATCCGTACCTTAAGTTGGATGGTCCGGCATGAGTGTCGGATACTCCCCAGCCTCCCATTACCTCTTCTCTCACGTCAGCCTTGTCATCCCCATCAGTGTCTTTCAAAAACAAGAACAATGGTGCCTGCGAAATCAGGATGCCCCCATTCACAAATACAATACTGGTTGGTATGTTAAGCTTGTCGGCGAACACTGTGAACTTGTCGGCTTTGCCATCACCATTCGTGTCTTCCAGAATTTTGATTCTGTCGTCACCAACGCCATCTTCGTCACGCACGGTGTTGGGGTAGTCCACAGTTTCTACCACCCAAAGACGGCCTTTTTCGTCCCAAGCCATGGCAATTGGGTTGATGATATCTGGCTCCGATGCGAAAAGCGATAGCTCGAACCCGGGAGGTATTTGGATATGAGTCATTGACGAATCGGGAGACAATGGTGCTTGAAGCCTCGGTGCCGGGTCTCTCTTTTCGTAGTTAGGTATTACGGCGTCAGAGTAGCTGAGCCTGGCTATTTTATATTGTTTGGCTTTCTGCGCTGCCTCGTCGCCGACAGCCCAGAAAATCCCATTTATCACAAGATCCTGGAAGCCAGGGTTGTTCCAGGTGCGTTCGTCATGCCCGTATGCGGTGTAGAACACTCGGCCTTTGCCCTGGTTTCTTACCCATGTCCAAGGCTCGTGATGATCGCCTTCGACTCGTTCCATCAGCACGGTGTTGTCGCTGGCGAGCTTATCATGCACGTAAGTTTCATCCCAGGTTTCAAATGGAGAGAGACCTTGCATTACGGGATGCTCCGGCATCAGGATATCGGCTGTGAAGGTGCCTGTTTCATGCGTTTTGAACTGCCCCCCCATCAGATTGACCACTTTTGGCGAATTACGGAAACACCAGGTGGCACAATGGATGGGGATAAAACCTTTACCACCTTCAACAAAATCCAGCAACGCTTTTTCCTGCGAGGAAGTAATTGAATCGTGGTTGGCATAAAGGATAAGTCCGTCAAATTTGGCCAGGTTGGTGGCATTCAAATCATTGGGATCGTTCGTGTAGGAAATGTTGATGCCCTTTTGTGCGACGGCCTGAGCCAGGATAGGAGCATATTTTTCTGAAGGATGGTGTTCACTTGCATGCCCCAGAAAAAGGATTTCCAACCTTCTCGGCCCGTTGTCATTGCTGCAGGAGGTAAAGAACAAGATTATTACCAAACTGAGAAGCCCAATGACTGCTCTGGCAGAGGTTAAAGTAGGTATTGTGTATTTCATTACTTGATTGTTTTTGAATGCTGATTACGCTTGAGGTGATTTTTCTTTATTCAATAATGAGGCGTATTCAAAATGTACGTGATCTATCAATCTGACAACGCAATTCATTTTTGACTATCAATATTGCAAAATAGAATTCATTAATGCTCTCACTTTTTTGACCTGTTCTGACTTTATTTTAACTTACTTGTGTGTCATTTATTCTTTTTTATGAGAAAATTGTGGCGCTGAAACCACGACACATCGCAACTGAACTATGAGAGTACCCATTCAAAAATCGGCCATTCCAGATTCCAGGGTATTTGTTATCAAAGATCTGCAGGATGCGTATTTCGACCCTAACTGGCATTTTCACCCGGAGTATCAACTCTTTGTGGTACTCAAGGGCCATGGAACCAGATTTGTCGGCGATACGATCAAGCCCTTCAAGGAAGGAGACTTGTTGCTTTCAGGGCCCAATCTGCCACACCTTTGGCGGTGCCACGAATCTTACTTTGCTAAAGACAGCCAGCTCTCTACCAGGGGAATCGTTATCTATTTCGATGAGAATTTTCTTGGGCACCAAATGCTGGAAAAAGAGGAACTTGCTGGTTTGAAGTATCTCTTCGAAAAAGCCAGACGAGGGCTGGAATATTATGGACATACACGGAGTCAGGTAAAAGAGTGGATGCTCAAAATTGTGGACTCGGAGGGGATCGAAAGTGTTATTCAGTTTTTGAAGATACTTAGTGCACTTGCACATTCGAAGGAGTATCGATATGTGTCGTCAGGCCCGGCCAGCTTTCAATTGAAAGCGTCTGACGGAGACCGGATGAACCTTGTTCATCACTACGTCATTGACAACTTCAGACAGAAGATTACGCTAGAGGAGGCTGCTTCCCTGGCTAATCTAAGCCCTGTCGCCTTTAGTCGGTATTTTAAAACGAGAGCGAATAAGACCTTCTCCTCATTTGTAAGTGAGGTAAGAGTGGGGCAGGCCTGTCACATGCTTGTGGATGGTGAACTTTCGGTGGCGGCCGTTGGATTTGAATGTGGCTACAAAACGCTTTCCAACTTCAATCGTCAGTTCAGAGAGATCACTGGAATGGCTCCGCTGGAGTATAGGAAAGAGTATAGAAAAGTTATTTAACCTGACCGTCTCTTTAAAAAGTAAAATCTTCGTAACTAAATTATTGCAAAAAGCGTATATTAGTATTGCAAATGCAATATGTTAAAATGGCAGACGATTGAAATCAAAATAAGTGATGACCAAAGAAGGCGAAAAATCAGAGGCAAGCTCATGGCGGATAAAAACCTCGAGTGGTGAAACGGAATCGATTAACGTCGACGTGCAAGCCTACCATTTTCTCAAGCCATATGCTCAGAATGATGATCCGCCTTTGATGGCCAAAGAGCCGGAGCTTGTTTATGAACGCATTAAGCCAATGGTGCAATACCTTGGCTATAGTCAGCAGGAGCTGTCGGGTGTGCTGGAAGTTGATCCGAGCACACTGTTTAGGTGGGATAAAGGCGATAAAACGATAGGTAAAATGAGATCAAAGGCCATGTATGATATTGACCACATCATCGCCAAGGGGGTGAAGGTTTTTGGTTCCGAGAAGCAGTTGAAAGAATGGCTTCACACCATCAACCAGGCCTTGGGCAATCAAAAGCCTATTGAGTTGATCAAAAGCCCCTATGGGATAGAGCTGGTTGACAATGCCATGGAGGCGATGTTGTGGGGTAACGTTTTGTAGGTGAAATACTTTCGACTGATCAATAAGATATTTGCCTCAACTCCACTGGGCTATGGAAGAGCAGGTGGCAGATGGAACTTCCCCGGCACCCCCATTATATATGCCAGCAATGTCAGCGCCATCACGTTTATGGAACTGCTGGCCATCAAGGGGCCAGTAGTGGCGAACGGATCGTGGGTATTGATCACCATTCAGATAAATGCAGACGCTCCTCATCTGATGTCGGAGGACTTACCACCTGACTGGGGTCGTCGCCCTTACCCGACCTCTACTCAGGCTTTTGGCACCAATTGGGCGCAGCGTATGATGTCACCCTTTTTGAAGGTGCCCTCTTGCCGCATTCCATTGTCCAGCTACCCTTCGGAGCACAACCTGTTGATCAACCCATTGCACCCGGAAGCTATGAAATCAATGAAGATCATAGCTACAGAAGAGGTGTCATTCGAGTTGAATGAGTGGGGCTGACCAGAAAGTTCGGGCGGGTTTAGAGAAGTTTGATAGAAAAAAAGCACTGCCCTAAGGACAGTGCTTTTTGTTTCTGTACCAATGTGGTCACTACTCCATCAGGCTTATTTTGTACACGGTTGTTTCGTGGTATGTTTCCCCTGGTTTCAGCAGGGCGCTTGGAAAATCAGGCTTGTTGGGAGAGTCAGGGAAATGCTGCGTTTCCAGACAAAAGCCAGTATTCCTGCTGTAAGGTATCCCATCGTCACTTTTTACGTTGCCGTTCAGGAAGTTGCCTGTGTAAAACTGAACACCTGGCTGAGTGGTGGCCATGTCGAGTCTTCTGCCAGATATTGAATCAGTGGCAATCGCTCCAGGTCTTAATTTTCCCGGCTCTCCGTCAATTACGAAGTTGTGATCATAGCCATAAGGATCGCCACCCGTATCTGCTATTCTGGAGCCAATTTTCATAGGCGGGCCAAAGTCGAAAGGCGTCCCGGCCACGGGTGCCAGCTCACCAGTTGGAATAAGCCCGGCATCAACAGGCGTATATTTTTCTGCTTTGATCCTCATGGTATGATCAAGTATGGTGTTAGCAGGCGTTCCAGTTAGGTTGAAATAGCTGTGGTTAGTGAGGTTGAGCACCGTAGCCTTGTCCGTAGTGGCAGTGTAATCGATCTTTAGTTCATTGTTGGCAGTCAATGTGTAAACAACTTTCACATTCAAATTACCAGGATATCCTTCTTCTCCATCAACGCTCAAATAGCTCAGCTCCAGCGAAGGCTCATCTCCATCAACTGCATTGGCAGTCCAAACTTGCTTGTCAAAACCTTTGGTACCACCGTGAAGGTGGTTCTCTCCGTTATTTTTGACCAGCATGTAGGTTTCACCATCAATGGTGAACTGGCCTTTGGCTATTCTGTTCGCATAGCGGCCTGCTATTGCACCAAAAAACGGATGGCCGGCCAGGTATGTTTTCAAACTGTCGAAGCCTAATACAATGGAAGAAACCTTTCCGTTTTTCTCGGGGAAATTCCACTTAGTGACAATTCCGCCATAGTTGGTGATTTTTACTTCAGAACCAGCGTCGTTGGTCAGCGTGAATAGCTGAACCTTTTTGCCATCTACCTCACCCCAATCTGCAGCAGATATGTGGGAGGCGGTTGTAGTCTCCTCAGTTTTTTCTTTAGTAGGCATTGTGCAAGCGTTTAGGCCCAGGGCCAATAAGCAAAGTAGTATAGTAGGTTTCATATTGGTGAGGTAAAGCCAGAGCATCACTTTTGATGCTCTGGCTGGTTTTGGTCTAGATGTACCTGTTGATCAGGTTCTCGATATATTCCTGGCGACCGCTGGTCATTGCAGGCTCTCCGTTTTCGGCAGCATAGTTGCGAAGGTCTTCGAGAGATAGTTTTCCCTGTTCAAACTCCTTGCCTTTTCCGCTGTCGAATGAGGCATAACGGTCTTTGCGAATCTTCTTGTATTCCGACTTTTGCAAAATGTTGTCGGCAGCTACCAGGGCACGGGCAAAGATGTCGACACCACCAATATGGGCATAGAACAAGTCCTCCATGTCAGTAGAGTTTCTTCTGATCTTAGCATCGAAGTTGATGCCACCACCACCAAAGCCTCCGTTTTGCAAAATGATCATCATAGCTTCGGTAACCTCGGTGATATCGTTAGGGAACTGATCAGTATCCCAGCCGTTCTGGTAATCGCCTCTGTTGGCATCAATAGAACCAAGCAAGCCTGCATCGGATGCCACCTGCAGTTCATGGGTAAATGTATGGCCAGCTAATGTAGCATGGTTTACTTCGATATTCAGTTTGAAGTCGTTTAGCAAATCGTGCTGACGAAGGAAGCCAATTACAGTGGCTGAGTCGTAGTCGTATTGATGCTTGGTGGGCTCGCATGGCTTAGGCTCAATGAAGAAGGTGCCTTTGAAGCCTTGCTTACGGGCATAGTCTTTGGCTTTGTGAAGGAACATTGCCAGGTGATCCTGCTCTCTCTTCATGTCAGTGTTTAGAAGCGACATGTAGCCTTCACGACCTCCCCAGAACACATAATTTTCGCCTCCAAGATAGATTGTCGCATCCAAAGCGGCTTTTACCTGTGCCGCACCGTGTGACAGCACATGGAAATCTGGGTTGGTAGAAGCGCCATTCATGTATCTGACATGGGAGAAGAGGTTGGCGGTGCCCCAAAGCAGCTTTATGCCGCTGGCTGCCTGTTTTTTCTTGGCGTACTCGGCAAGCGCATGAAGCCTTTTTTCATTTTCAACCACATTGTCTCCATAGTCAACTACGTCCACATCGTGAAAGCAATAGTATGGAAGACCCAATTTTGTCATGAATTCGAAAGCAGCATCCATCTTGTCTTTTGCTCGTTCTACTGCATCGCCTTTCACGTCCCAGGGGAAAATATGCGTGGGTGCTCCGAAAGGATCGGCACCACTGCCAACAAAGGAGTGCCAGTAGGCAACCGCAAACCGCAGGTGCTCTTTCATTGTTTTGCCTGCTACTACTTTGTTTTCGTCATACCAGCGGTAGGCCATAGGGTTGTCGGAGCCCTGTCCTTCAAATTTAATTTGACCTATGCCTTTGAAAAATTCTTTTTCTCCAAGAGTTATTGCCATGTTTCAAGTGTTTTTAGGGGTTTAAAAAACAGGGCGTTAAGTTAGCAGAATAATGAGATGAAGGCGAAAAATTTTCCACTTTATAACTTTTTCCAACTGTTGTTCTGTTTGAAGTGGTGTTTCTCAGATAGGCTTTTACCCAAAAATATTTATTGACACCTCCAACCTTTCGATTTCAATTTTCGTCTACTCAACAGCTTTACCGTCCACACCTACTGACCGAAACTTCTACTGGATGATTTTTTTAGAGCGAGTAGCAATATTTTTAATTTTCAAATAAACATGAAGGTCAAATTTCTTAACTTTTTTGCAGCCACTGCCCTGGTGGGTATGTTTGCGGCCTGTTCTGGCGACGACGATGCGCTTCCAGGTGAAAATGAAAACCCAGGAAGTCAAAAAGCATCAATAACGCTTTCTTTTAATCTTCCTCCACTTTTTAATGCATCGGAAAGGCAACCAGCGTATGCTGTAGTTACCATGACAGACAAAAATGAGTTAGAGGTGGTGAGCAACAAAAAAGTTGCCCTTTCCCTCAAAGCAGGGAGTTATTTTACTGAAGCGTTTGAAATGCCGTCGGCCACGTACAGGCTTTCCAGCTTTGTGGTTTTCAATGCAGGCGATAAAGTGGTGCTGGCGACGCCGTACGAAGGATCGCTGAAGGGGGAGGAGCTACAAATGGCTTTGCCATTGGTGGTTGATGGAAAAGCGGGGGGTACAATTGTGGCCAACACGGAAGTGGGTCAGGTGTTTGTAGTGGAGGATGCCGCTGATTTTGGTTACGCTGTCGAGGTGTTTGGCGGCAAGAGCGACGAAGTGACCCTTGTTTCTTTTAGTGCTTCTATCAATGTTGGCGGGTTTATTTATGACAATATCAAGCCGTCGGTATTAATTACTGCCACCGACGACGAAGGTAATTCATGGTCTGTTGGTAGAGATATTGACGGTGTGGAAAATATCAGTATTCCGACAAGATTCGACTATTATTACATTAGCTGGACACACTGGGGCGACATTTACGAGAGAGAGCTGACAAGAGAGGAGCTTTTCGAAAAGCATGCAGTGAAACTGGAGGCGCAAAAGGCCATTAAGAGGCTGAAGAGTGAGACTGAGTTTACGCTGCTGGCCGGGGGCTCAAAACTGGAAAGCCATGTGGATTACATTTACAATGAGGAAGGCAAGCTATCAAGGAGAGATTTTTACCACTTCAATGACGATACCAATGAGTGGGTTCTCCAGTTAATCACCTGGTATGAGTATAAGAACGGTAGGCTGGATAACGTCAAAAGGACGATGGACAATACGCTGCTTGATACGCAGCTATACCATTATAGAAGTGATGGTCAGGTTTCAAAAATTGTGCAAACAGGATTAAACGGAGGGCAGGAAGCTGCCTGGTTATATAACTCGCAGACAGATGCATTTACTGGCATACGGTACAGTTTTGACAATGGGAATTTCTTTACTTATCACTACGAATTTGATAAAGGAAACATCGTTTCGGAATATTCGGGTGTGGGTAGTACAGCGGGAACTAGCTCCAGCCAGAAGCGCTACGACTCCTTTATCAATCCACACTATTTGCTGGGAATCACGGACTATTTTCTTCGTCAGTCAAGCAAGAACAACGTGAATGGCGAGACTCAAAGTTATGCCGGGAGCTTCCCAATATATGTGCCTGGCCAGTACACCTACACTTATCACAACGGCTATCCTACGGAGAAAGAGGTGAAGTATGTTGGCTACCAGAATCCGACTGCTACTTATACCTCAAAAACTGTTTACGAATACGAAAACTAACAGGCCAAAAGACGAAAAAGGGCTGCTATTTTATCACGATAGCAGCCCATTTCTATTAATCAAGGTGGCTTTTCAAAATTGCAAGCCACTTTTCATAATGGGGCTCGTAGTCGATATTTTTTGAAGGTTCTACGACCCGAAGCCTTTTCATGTTCTTGAAGGCATCCTTCTGGTCGGCGTAAACGCCAGCACCCAGGCCGGCGCCTACTGCAGCACCAACACTTCCGTCACCCTCATAGAGCTCTACAGGCACGCCTGTTACGTTCACAAATGCTTCGGTAAAGACATCGCTCAGGAACATATTGGCATAGCTAGCCCTGATCACTTTAGGACTCATGCCATTGTCTCTCATAATGTCGAGGCCGTAGCGGAACGAGAAGGCAATGCCTTCCTGAGCCGCTCTGAACAATTCGTGCGGGCCATGAGTGTTGAGGTCAATGGTGTGGATGTGGGCACCTATTAGTTTGTTTTCAAGCATTCGTTCCACGCCGTTGCCAAAAGGCATCACATAGAGGCCTCTGCTTCCAGGCTTTGCTTTGGCTGCTTCTTCATTCATTTGCTCATAGGTGAGGTGCTGACCCGCCACAGATTTTATCCAGCGGTTCATAATGCCGGTGCCGTTGATGCAAAGCAGTACACCCAGTCGCTTTTTGTTGTTGGCATAGTTCACATGAGCAAATGTGTTTACCCTCGACTGGGGGTCGTAGCTCACCTGGTCAGTTACGCCATAAATGACACCGGAGGTGCCAGCAGTGGCGGCCACTTCGCCTGGTTCAAATACATTGAGTGACAGAGCATTGTTGGGCTGGTCTCCCGCCTTGTAGGTAACCGGAATGCCAGCTTTCAAACCTAACGGTTCGGCAACGGCGTAGCTTACTGTGCCATGCTCCGAAAAGACAGGCTTGATGTCGGGCACCATGTTTTTTGAGAAGCCGAAATAGTTGAATACCGGATCAGAAAGCTCGTCCTTTTGAAAGTCCCAGAAAATTCCTTCAGAAAGAGAGGAAACGGATGTGGTAATTTCGCCCGTAAACTTCATGGCAATAAAGTCGCCGGGCAGCATGAGCTTGTAGGTTTTATCGTACAAGAATGGCTCGTTTTCCTTTACCCAGGCGAGCTTGGAAGCTGTGAAATTACCGGGAGAGTTAAGTAGCGAGGAAAGGGCTACGCTTTTGCCGATGGCTTTGAACGCCTTATCGCCGATTTCCACAGCACGGCTATCGCACCAGATGATGGAGTCACGCAATACCTTTAGGTCTTTGTCCACTATCACCAGCCCGTGCATTTGATAGGCAATGCCAATAGCCCCAATGTCTTTGGGGTTGTATTTTTTGGTGGCGTTGAGCTTGGTAATGGCCTGCTGCGTGTATTCCCACCACATGTTGGGGGATTGTTCCGCCCAACCTGGCTCTGGCGACAAAATCGTCGCCTCCGTTTCCGGATAGTGTGTGGAAGCAATGCATTTCTGCGTTTGGGCGTCCACTACAGAAATTTTGACGGAGGAAGTTCCTATATCTATACCTAATAATAACATGGTGCAAATTTGATTAAATGTGTGCTAAAATAGCAAACCTATCCCAAATCCATTTCATTTTACGGACTGGGTGTTAGATTAAGTTTCGGTGATGTAAGCTACTAAATAGTCAACAGCAGGCCGTAGTTCTCGTCAGTGTCAGAGAAGAAAGACTCGGAAAGGTTTTCTCCCTGCGCTTTATAGTCGGGCTGTTGTTTTTGATAGGAAGAATTTAGCAGCGGAGATGAAACAAGGAAGTCCGCTGTTGCTCTGTTGCAGGCAACGGGAATGTTCCAGGCCATGCCTATTCGCAGCAACGCCTTCACTTCAGGGTCGCTTGGCAACTGTGCTAAAGGATCCCAGAAAAAGATAAGAATGTCTATTTCTCCTTCGGAAATTTTAGTGGCTATTTGTTGATTACCACCCATAGAGCCACTTTTCACCTTGGTCACAGGCAAGTTGAGCTCTTTTTCTACAAGATTCCCGGTAGCTTCGGTGGCGAAAAGAGAATGACCAGCTAATACACCCTTGTTAAAGAGTGCCCACTCAATCAGGTCTTTCTTTTTATAATCGTGCGCAACAAGCGCTATATTCTTTTTATCTATCGTATTCATTGTTGTGTCAACTTTCAAGTCAATCATATTCTGTTCAGACACCAAGTAGTGTGCCAATCTCTCAATGATTTATACAAATTTAACCCTTTTTCTTAATAAAAGATTCGTTTCATTGCAACGTAATCAGGCCATTAGAGGTTGTGTTTTCCGGAGAAATCGATTGCAAAGTTCTTAACAAACCGTTGCAGAGAAATTTCCTTTCTGAAAAAGATTTTTCGCTGAAATGGGAATATCGAAGGTGCGTCATCAAAAATCATTTTGTGGTGACCGTCAAAAGGTTTAACTATATCACTCAAGTGACAGCCTATTTGAATAAAGTGAGATGGCAAAAAAAGATGTTGGGATGAAAACAGGGCTGACAAGGCAGATGGGTATTTTGGGCCTTGCAGCTACTGGCATTTGTTCGATGATGGGGGCTGGCATCAACGTAGTGCCTTTCATGATACAGCGAAATGTGCCTGGAATCGGGCCTTATGTGCTTCCGGCTTTTTTGGTGGCCGCAGTGCCTGCCATTCTTGCGGCCATGGCTTATGCCATACTCAGTTCGGCTATGCCGAGAGCGGGAGGTAGTTATGTCCACGTAAGCAGGTCTCTCAACCCCTATCTGGGCTTTGTGGCGAGCTTTTCCCAATGGTTTGGCCTTTCCGTTGCCATTGGCGTTGTGTCCTACGTGGTTGTTCCATTCCTGAGAGACGTTGCTTTTGGCCTGGGTTGGTCAGCATTGGGAGAGGCTTTGGAGTTGGGCTTTGTTCGCCTGGCTATTTCATTCGCTTTTCTCTGGGCTTTTGTACTCGTTAATATCCAGGGCATTAAGCTGTATGAACGTACGCTAATTCCGCTGATGTTTATGATGTTCGGCCTTGGTGCTATTGTGATTGTGGTAGGCTTTTCTCACAACCAGGCCGACTTTGTGTCTGCCATTCAGGTAAAAGAAGGCAGGCAAATTGCAGAGGCTGCCGGCAAGGCCTTTGATTGGAAGGTTTTTGTTACCGCTTCGGCTTTGCTGTTTTCCAGCTTTATCGGGTTCGACTCTATAGCGCAGGCAGGAGGCGAGGCGAAAAATCCAGGCAAGTCATTGCCGATTGCGATTGCTATCGCCATTCTGACTGTGGGTGCGTTTTACTTCCTATTCACATGGGCTGTTTATCATACCGTGCCGTGGGATTTTATAGCAGCTGAATCTATGCAAAAAGACATTTCGGCACCCGGCCTGCTAAGCTATGTGCTGCCATCTGTGTGGGGTGTGCTTATTTTGGCTGGTGCTGCTATTGCTCTGATCAACGATTTGCCGGCCATGATCCTGTCGGTTTCCAGACTGATGTTTGCCTGGGCTGAGGACGGAATATTTCCTAAGAGTGTCGCACGGGTGCACCCCGTGCGGAAAACTCCTGCGACGGCCATTATCGTCAGTGGAGCTATGGCTTCGATTGGCATATTGGGGTGCCACCTTGCGAGCGATTTCTTTTTAGGGATAGATATTATGGTGACTTCCATGCTCGTTAATTTCCTTTTGATGGTCATTTCTGTTTACACCCTGGAAAAGCGAAACCCCGCTCTAGCGCAAGGGATCGTGGTGATGAAGCAACGAGCGTGGCAGATTGTGATCGCTGTGGCTGGCGCTCTTTTGCTGGGAAGCTTGCTTGTGGTGCATATATACAAAGATTTTGCGAGCGACCCTGGCGCATGGTACTTCCATTCTACCTTTATATGGATAGTGGTGATGATTGTCGCTACAATGATTTATTTTCGTGAAAAAAGAAAACTCACCAAACAGGGCGTCAACCTGTCGGAGAGGTTTTCGCAACTACCCCCTGAATAAGACTAGCTATGAGTAACCGAGTAGAATATTGTGAACTGGCACCTGACCTTAAGATATCGAGAGTACTAACGGGGTTATGGCAGGTGGCTGACATGGAAAGAGACGGCAAAACACTGGATCTTGAAGCTGCTGCAAAGTCGATGAAAGCATACGGAGATGCCGGACTGGTCACCTTTGATATGGCGGATCACTATGGTTCGGCCGAAATAATTGCCGGCATCTACAAAAAGAAGTATGCCGACTACCGGCCGGTGAACCTGCTGACAAAATGGGTGCCTAGCCCAGGTCAGATAACAAAAAAGGACGTGAGAGAGGCTGTGGCCACTGCGCTTGTGCGTATGAATATGGAGCAGCTTGACCTGATGCAGTTTCATGCCTGGAACTACGCCGACCCTATCTGGCTCGATTGTCTTTATTGGCTGGAAGAGTTGAGGGAGGAAGGGCTGCTGAAGCAAATTGGCCTCACAAACTTTGATGCAGCCCATTTGAATATGGTGCTGGAAAGTGGGATAAAAGTGGTATCGAATCAGGTGTCTTATTCTTTGCTTGATCAAAGAGCAAAAAGAGACATGGCTGCGGTGTGTGAAAAGCATGGGGTGAAAATTCTGGCATTTGGCACATTGGCCGGCGGTTTCCTGACCGAGAAATGGTTGGGTAAACCTGAGCCTAAGCAAGAGGCAAGTTTGACCTGGTCGCAAATGAAATACAAGCGCTTTGTGGATGTAGCTGGAGGCTGGAAGAAACTACAGGATTTGCTACAGGTGCTTTCAAAGCTGTCTGAAAAATACCATGTATCAATGGCCAATGTAGCTACCCGCTACATGTTGGAGCAGCCCGCTGTTGGTGGTGTCATCGTTGGTGCCAGACTGGGAGAAAGTGAGCACGTGATGGACAATCTCAGGTTGTTTGACTTCCGGTTAGATGCTGACAGCAAGAAAGCTATTGAAAATGTGATTGCAGGGTTTAGCCCCATTCCAGGCGATTGTGGTGATGAGTACCGGAAGCCGCCTTTTTTGACAGCGTCGGGCGATCTCAGTCACCATGTTGAGGCGATCCCAGTGCCCTATCCAACAACTGAAGGCAGTGATGGAAGAATAAAAGCATTGAGCGGCACGGAGTGGGAAGACCTGGCAGGGTTTAGCCGTGCTGTGAAAAAAGGAAATAGAATCTTGATTTCAGGCACGACCGCTACACATGGGGCCAAGGCTATAGGTGGAAATGACCCTGCAGCGCAAGCCACCTTCGCACTTGATAAAATAGAAGGCGCCTTGCAGTCGCTGGGCGCAACGATGGAAGAGGTGGTGAGAACCAGAATTTTTGTTAGAAATATTGATGACTGGGAAGCTGTGGCCAGAGTTCACGGCAAACGCTTCAAAGATATTCAGCCAGCCAACACACTAGTACAGGCCAATTTGGTTGGCAGGGAGTACTTGGTGGAGATAGAGGCTGAGGCGATGGTGGAGTGAGGAGGCGTCGTACCCATAGCGATGAGCAAGCGTGACCTCTGAATGTGGAATAGAGGTCAACTTTCCCGTCGACTTCTTTTTTGCTAAATTTCAAAGACTTAGTGCGTACCTAACGAATTTCTTCATTGAACTACGGACAAAAAGTATTGAAGTATAAGGAAAGGATTGTCTTCGAAAAACTGACCATTCCTTATTTTGACAGAATACCCAAAGAGTTTTTCGAAATTGAAGCCTGCTTTATTTTTGTCAACAAAGGGGAATTCTCTGTCCGCTCCCCAACGAATTATCTTGATTTTGAACCAGGCCAGGGACTATTGGCCAAATGCCTCAACTATTTTTTTGAAACCAACGCAAACCAGCGACAGGTGGGCGAAGGCGTGGAAGTCATTGGTGTTTTGCTCTATCCCTCTATGGTTGAGGAGTTGTTTGACTTTGAACTAAGCGCCTATTCTTACACTGTCGACTTCAACCTGAAGCAGGTTCAGATTGATGCGTTGTTGAATAATTTCAGGGATAGTGTTAATCTGCTGTTGGATCACCCTGAGTTGGCTGACGAGGCCATGATCAAGACGAAACTGAGGGAGTTTGTACTACTCATCAGCAAGTCACAAGGAGCTCCATCCCATTACGATTTCCTGGCGGCGATGTTTAAGCCCGATTTTGCCGCATTCAGAAATGTTATTCAAAGCAACTTGTTCTCCAGTTGCAGCCTCGACGAGTTGGCGGCTCTGTGTCACATGAGCTTGTCAACTTTTAAGAGGAGGTTTAAGGAAGCTTTTAAGGAAACCCCCAAAAAATATATCGCCGAGAAAAAAGTGCATAAAGCGGCAGAAATGCTCAAGTCAAACAACTACAGAATAGCTGAAATTGCCTATGAGTGTGGATTTGAGACCCTCAGCTCTTTCAACAGAACCTTTAAAACCTCCTTCGGGGTGTCACCCTCCGATTATCGTGTGAGCCTAAATGCGTAGTATCTGACCCGATTTGCGCAAGGCGACTTCTTTTGTTTACCGAATTTTGGTCTCGTTAAGGGACTAGGCTCTGACGGCTATTAATTTCGAAAATCAAAGAAGTACCAATATGAAAAAGAACGTAGGTAAGACAGACCGATTGGTCAGATTAATTGTAGGAATCGCCATCCTGGCTGTAGGATATGTGTACAGTACCTGGTGGGGTTTAGCGGGAGCGCTACTCATGCTGCCGGCAATAATGGGCTCAGATCCGGTGTATGATTTAATAGGAGTGAATACCAAAAAACCTATGGAGACTGAGCGCAATGACTAATTTCAAGGAAAAATATGGCCCATGGGCACTGGTTACTGGGGCTACATCTGGTATTGGTGAGCAGTTGGCTGACCAATTAGCTGCCGCCTGGCTGAATATTGTTTTGGTGGCAAGAAAGGAAAAGGAACTCATTCAAAAGGCAAAATTGCTCTCGGAGAAGCATCATATCAAGACAGCGACGATTCCCGCTGATTTGTCAACGACCAAAGGGGTTGAACAGGTGATAAGTGAGTCGAAAGCGCATGAAATAGGCTTGCTGGTGTTGGCAGCTGGCCTGGAAGTCAATGGGGCTTTTGAGAAAAATGACATTTCGAAAGAAATGCAGGTTTTGCAGCTCAATGTAGTGAGCACAGTGGCACTTAGCCATCACTTTATTGGCCCAATGATTGGCAGAGGAAAGGGCGGTATCCTGATGGTGGCAAGTTTATCTGGCCACATGCCCAATCCTTATTTTGCTAATTACGCTGGCAGTAAGGCGTTTGTTTTGAATTTCGGCGCTTCTTTGTACGGAGAAATGAAACCGAAGGGAGTGGATATTGCTGTTCTGTCCCCGGGACTGACGCAAACACCGATGTCTACCAGTACGGGAGTAAATTGGCGTAAGACACCTATGAAAGCTATGACTGCGGACGCCGTAGCTACCGCTGGGCTTAAAAAATTGGGTAAGGGGTTTTTGGCAGTACCAGGCTTTGCGAACAACGTGATGGCTGGCATGGCAAAGCATAGCCCTCTGGGTATGCTCTCAACAATGAATGAAAAAATGATGAAGAAAGCGATTGACCCTGCTAAGCTTTAAAAACCGTCGGAGAAATAGCCAAGCAGCTATGGAAATGCTACTCGAAGGTCAGTAGGATGTGGGCTAAAAGGGTAGCCCACATCTTTCGTTTTGAGAGGCTACTATGGTGTTATAGTCATCCTGGCTAAGAAATTGAGGCTCGTACGTGCCATTAATGCCTTCGAGTTGCTGGACAAAATTTCTCAGGTGATTTCTTGAGCCACATTGCAAGCTGGAGTACACCTGAAGGAGGTCGGCTTTTGTTGTGTGGCTAATATTGCCATCAAGATCATTAATGTCCAAATCTTCAATGCCAGCCCCAACTTTTAAGGCTTCCATAAGTGACAGGGATGATTGCGACGAAAGGCTGTTGTATAAGTTTTGTAAAACTTCATTCTCAAATTCTCCTCGTTGCTTGCCCTCCGTCGGATCGTAGAGATTGTATTTCAAAATCAACGTATAGACACTGTTCATGTGTGTCTGTTCGCTGTTTGAGATGTTGTTAAAAATGATGTGTCCGTACAAATCATAAGAAAACAAATACACATCTCTGGCTAGCTTCTCTTCCTCTCTCAGGAATAGTATGTCTGCTGTTTCTTGCTCGGTAAGTGGCGCAACGATTACTTCATCTGCGCCGTCATTTGAGTTTTGGCACGATGCCATTGCGGTAAGTATCGCCACCAATATCATTAGCTTTTTCATAAGTATGTGATTTTGAGTTTCCTTTCTCAAATATCACAAGGAAGGAAAAGCTTTGCAGTGACTGTGGTCACAGAGGAGGTGATAGCTGAATTGGACGATTCGTAAGTCGTGCCACCAACAAGTTGTGGGCACGACGGCTGTGATTCCGAGCGCAGTGGTGCCCACAGCGATAGTTGGTGGCACCACATTGATGATGCCAGCGCACTGTTTTAATACAATATCACCGTCATCTTCTTCGGCCCGTGGGCGCCGATAACCAACGATTGCTCGATGTCTGCCGTTTTAGAAGGGCCAGCGATAAAGACGCCGAAGCCGGGGATTTCTACAATCTTTTTGTAGGCCTCGTGCATGTTGCCTACCAGCGTTTTGCGCTCGACAACCACAATTAGGTGCACCACAATAAAAGGTAAGGCTCGTATCCCAGCGAGGCTTTCCGGCACCCAAATGGCTCCGTTTTCTGCTGTGCCAAAAGCGCCTTTGATAATGCCGGCTTCAACGTATCGCAGATCCGATGGCTTTTTGACGGTAGCCAGATCTATTCCGGAGGAATAAAGGTCAGGCAGTGTGGTTATCACCTGTTGATAGGCCCTGATCTGTTCTGCAACTGCTGCTTTGACTTCTTCTTCGCTTCTGCATGAAATAACAGTCACGTGGTTGGCTTCCAGTGAAGTGGTAAAAGTAGCCTCAAGGTCTTTGCTCACCTCAAATGCTGGTATTTCTGGTAGCGGCTTTGGTTCAAGCCCAAGCTTCCTGATGTTGCCCAGTATTTTTTCTCTGCTGCTCATGACTTTCTGTTTTTGGCATACCACTCTTTGAAGCTGTCCCGGGGAGGATCAGGCAAATCTCGCTGCTTGCCCCATGCATTGAGAGGGTTGTTGATGAGAGACTTCGGTAGCAACGCCAGCGACTTCCTTGCCAGCTTTCCCATCATATTGTAGAGCGATGGCGAAGAGAGCACTTTGGCAGCGAATGTCATCGAAATTCTTTTCCCGGCTCCGTCTAGCTTTTCATCGGCCACTACCTGCCTCCACTCGTAAAGCTGCTCGTGGATATTAATCTTCACAGGACACACGTCGCTACAAGATCCGCACAGTGTGGAGGCAAAGGGTAGAGATTGGTGTTTCTTCAAATCCACTCCTGGCGATAAGATGGAACCGATAGGGCCTGGCACTGTGGCGTCGTAACTGTAGCCACCGCTGCGGCGGTAAATCGGGCAGGTGTTCATGCAGGCACCGCAGCGGATGCACTTCAGGCTGTTGCGGAACTTCTCCCTGCTGAGCTGTTCCGTGCGCCCATTGTCTACCAAAATAATATGCATCTCCTGGCCTGGTCGTGCCCGGTGGAAGTGGCTGGTGTAGTTGGTAATGGGCTGGCCTGTGGCACTGCGGGCCAATAGGCGGGTGTAAACACCGAGATGCTCCAGTTTGGGAATCAGCTTTTCGACGCCCATACAGGCAATGTGAACGGGAGCCAAGTGAACGCCCATATCAGCATTTCCCTCGTTGGTGCAAACGACGAAACCACCTGTTTCCGCAATTCCAAAATTGACGCCGGTGAGAGCAATGTCGGCCTCGATGAATTTGTTGCGGAGGTGTTGCCTGGCTGCTTCGGTCAGGTATTGGGGGTCGTTGTTGCCTTTTTCCGTCTGTAGGTGCTCGTGGAATATTTCTGAAATGTCTTCTTTTTTCAGGTGGATGGCAGGCATCACAATATGGCTGGGAGGCTGCCGCACAAACTGGATGATTCGCTCTCCCAAATCAGTATCAACTACTTCAAAACCATGCTCTTCCAGGTGCTCGTTGAGGTGACACTCTTCCGTCAGTATAGACTTGCTTTTTACCAGCTTCTGCGCTTTGTGCCTTTGAAGAATGGAGGTGACAATTTCGTTGTGCTCTTTAGCATCAGCAGCCCAGTGTACATTGATGCCATTGGCGGTGGCATTTTTCTCGAACTCTTCCAGGTAGCCGGCGAGATTGGAAAGTACGCTGTCTTTGATGCCTGATGCCAGCTCCCGCAGCTGCTCCCATTCCGGAATCTGCTTGCTCGACAAATCACGCTTGCTCCGTACCCACCAAAGCGTTTCGTTGTGCCAATCGACTTTTTTATTGTCTTTGAGGAAAGTTTCGGTGTTGGTGCTATGGCTCATGCTGATACTCCGTTTAATATCTCCGCTACGTGCATCACCTTCACTTTCATGTTGTTTCTACCGATAATACCTTCCAGATGCATCAGGCACGACATATCGTTGCCCACGATGAACTCAGCTTCGTGATCTGTATGGTCTTTGATTCTGTCCTTTCCCATTTTTACCGATAGCGCCTCCTCACCAACAGCGAACGTGCCGCCAAAACCACAGCATTCTCCTGGCATATTTAGCTCAACCAACTCAAGCCCTTTTACTTTTTGAAGGAGGCTGGCAGTCTTATTAAATGGCGGAATATTTAGCTCCGGAGCCGCTGCAATTCTTAAGCCTCTCAGCCCATGGCATGAGGCATGAAGTCCCACTTTGTGAGGAAAGGCAGTTTCAATTTTATCAACTTTCAGAATGTCGTGAAGGAATTCTACCAACTCGTAAACATTGTTTCTAATCGACCCAGCTTCAGTTTCCCTGCCAGCGGAATGCAGGTGGTCTTTTACGTGGAGGGTGCAGCTGCCGGAGGGACAAACGACGTAATCATATCCGGCGAAATTATCGATGAAGAGCTCGTCAATCTTTTCATTTTTTGACTCATAGCCTGAGTTCGCCATTGGCTGACCGCAGCAGGTTTGGTTCTTTGGGTAATCCACCTCGCAGCCCAGCTTTTCCAGTAGCTCCAAAGTGGCAATGCCAACCTGAGGGTAGAATTGGTCGACGTAACAGGGAATGAAAAGCGCAATTTTCATGGACTAACTCGAGGGAGAATGCTTTTTAACGTTATAGTTCTTGCTAAGAAATTCTTTGGTGATCGTCCGGTAATTTACCAATAAAGCAGCGCCGAGAGCAGTGCCCAGTGCAAAAGAAGTGGAATAAATTTTATAAGCGGGCAGTTTGTTGGCCAGCATTTTCACAAACACTTCATTGGAACTAAAGCCACCATCAATAAATATTCTTTTGATATCGGTGTCTCCAATGGCCAGCTTGAGAGAGGCAATCTGCAAATCCGTTAGTTCATCGATAAGATGAAAATAGGCGTCTTCATAGCTCCCGAAAATAGAAAGATCCTGGTTCGGGTTGTTTGCAAAGCCGAATCGCTCCGGGTGCAGCACCCTGTGATCGAACAAAAGTGCCTTGTTTGATTTTCTCTTTGACTTGAAATCTTTTTTCCAGGCAACGGACTTGTAAGTTTGATAGTCGATGCCAAAAAACTCACTCAACAGTTTTGCTTGATTGCTAAGATGCTTTCCCAGAAATAATCGGGAAGCCTTGACTGAAATGCCCTTTGCGCTGAAAAAATTCAAACAATCAGCGCTCAGCTCAGCTGCGGTCAACACCTTGTCGTTGAAGATGTTCATGCAAATGCTCCAGGTGCCCGTTGAAATAAGCACGAAAGGGTCATCATTGGCCTGAATGTAGGGCACGAGGGCAGAAGAGCTGTCGTGCACGCCTATGCCCACATGGATCGGCTTGCCGTTGATGTCGATATGGGTAGTTTTTGTAGATTCCTCGATGGGAGTGAGAAACTGAACCAGTCCTTCCTTCTCCAGCCAGTCGGCATATTTGTTTTGCCCAAAATCCCAAAGTCCTGTGTGACAGCCTAAGCTGGTGAAGTCTGTGGTGGCTTCGCCCGTAAACAGGTAGCTGAGGTACTGGGGGAAATGAAGGCTCTTGTGGAGCCTTTTGAACGCTTCTGGCTTGGCATATTTCAGGTAGTATAGCTGTAAGCCAGAATTAAGCATGCCCATGGATGGGCTGGCGGTAGACACTGAAAAACTTTCCTCCGGCCCGTATTTACTAAAGAAGTCTTTTGACAAGTCCTCAGGAAATGGCTTCAGGTAATTGATGAAGGGAGTAACCAGCTCTCCTTGTTCGTCGAGGTGTACCATGGAAGCACCATAGGTCGAGAAGTTGATTGCCTTAACATCGTAAGTGGAATCTTGAAGGACTTTGTTGGCACTCTCCTTCACCCATTTAACAAGCGATGTGAGGTCTTCCGACAAAAAGCCATCATCATCGGGGATCTCGTCAAATCTGATATACTCATGGGAGATTTCGGAGAGGTCTTCGTCAAATAAGAAGAGCTTTTTGTTGGTCTTCCCAATATCGAATATAAGAGTGACTGGCTTTCCCATATCAGAGGCCGGTTGCTACTGTTTTCAATCCACGTTTTGCGATAAGCTGCTTTCGTATTTGATTTTCTCTGAACGAATGCAATGGATCGTAAGCGCCCCCCATGCGCATGCGGGACTCTGCCACCAGGGCTCTAACATCCGTGCGGAAGGCGTTTTGAAGTACTTCCTGGGCTGCCGATACGTCGTTGGCGGTCTGAGCTTTTTTCAACGCCCCTCTGTCAACAATGAGGGCCTGTGCGTAGGCAATCTTAATCGCTTCGATAGCCTGGATCAAATCCTCAATGGGATCCTTCAGGTTGTGACTCGCATCAATCATCCAGGAGAGTTCGGGGTTCTTTGTGTTTTGCATACCGTCTACCAGTTCGTTGAAGATAAGAAAAAACTGGTAAGGCTTAATGCTGGCAACAGTTAAATCGTCGTCGCCATATTTGCTGTCATTGAAGTGGAAGCCACCAAGTTTTTTCTGCATCATCAAAATGGCCACTATCTGCTCTATGTTGGTGTTGGGTAGGTGGTGCCCGAGGTCAACCAGGCTCAAAGCTTTTTCGCCTAAAGAGCTGGCCAGCAAGTGCGAGGTACCCCAGTCCGGTATCACCATCGAATAAAAGTAAGGCTCGTAGGGCTTGTATTCCACCAGCACTCTCCAGTCGGAGGGCAGATGGTCATAGATTTGCTGCAAGGAATCCTGCGTTCGCTGTAGCGCCTCTCTGAAATTCAACTGGCCGGGAAATGACGAGCCGTCGGCCAGCCACACCGTTAGCGCCTTTGAACCCAGCGCAACGCCGTGATCAATCACTTCTTTGTTGTGGGCGATGGCTTCGTCTCTCACATTTTTATCGACATGGCAAAGCGATCCGAACTTGTACGACACTTTAGCGTCCGGCTGATCTTGAAAGGTATTTGAGTTGACGGCGTCAAACAGCAGCCCGTGAGAAGAAGCGAGTTGCTTGATGGCTGTCGCATCCTTCGGAATGTCCCACGGGATATGGAGGCTGATGGCGTTGCTGGAAGCATTGAGCAGGTGCAGCAGGCCCACGTCTTCTATCTTTTCTTCCAGAGAGCGAGGTTCACCTCCTTCAGGGAAGCGGGCAAAACGAGTGCCGCCAGTGCCTAGTGCCCAGCTCGGGACGGCAATTTGGAAAGTATCTAATTTGTTTAAAACCGATTCGACGTCGATGCCCTGGTCAGTGAGAGCGTCGACGAGAGGAGTGAAGCGCTTTTGATGGTGGGCTTTTTGTTGGGAGTTATTTTCGAGGATGGAGTTCTTTGTGATCATGGTGTTTTGTAGCGTACGTGTTTGAGGTTTAACTCAAGAATTGTCTTCAAGCCAGACAGGCTCTTACTTTTTCTTGACAAAAAGTAAGCAAAAGTCAAAGAAAATTTAACGCTCTGGGCCTTTACGCTCACCAGCTCACCAAATTTTCTACCCACCCTCCAGGGCGGATAGGCTGTCTGGGCTAGATTTAGCAGAAAGGCAATCCTCCAGGGGTTAGAACCCCTGGAGCGATTGAAACTTTTTTATCTGACGAAAGCAGCGGCGACGCCGCCGTCAACGTTCAATATATTGCCCGTACTCTTGCTAAGCAAGCCGCCGGTAAATGCGAAGACTGCATTGGCAATGTCGACTGTGCCGATGATTTCGTTGAGCAAAGTGCGTTTGGCGTAGAAAGCAGGCAGTTCTTCAACCGTGATGCCATAAGCTTTTGCACGGCCTTCAGCCCATTTGCCTTCCCATATTTTGCTACCTTCAATGACGGCATCAGGATTCACGGTATTGACTCTGATTTTCTCAGGTCCAAGTTCTGCGGCCAGCAGCCTGGTCATGTGGGCCTGGGCTGCTTTGGCTGAGCCATACACCACATTGTTTGGCCCGGAAACCAGTGCGTTTTTGCTAACGATATTCACCAGATCGCCGCCGAGCCCCTGTGCACGCAGAATATCGACACCAGCTTGCGACACCAAAAACTGTCCCTTGGTAAGCACGTCCATTAGCAGGTCATAGTCCTGCTCAGAAGTGTCGGTGATCGATTTGCTGATAGCCAGCCCTGCTGAGTTTACAATTACGTCGACGCCTCCAAACTCCAGGCAAGCTTTTTTGAACGCAGCTTTGATGCTCTCTGGATTTGTGACGTCCATTTTTGCGTAGGTCGACACGTCTCTTTTGTAAGTCTTATTGGCTGCGGCCGCCCTGTCTTCGTCGATATCCGTGATAACTACACAGGCACCTTCGGCTGCCAGCTTGTCGGCAATTGCCTTTCCAATGCCACCGGCGCTTCCTGTGATCAGCGCTACTTTGCGGGACATGGGTTGCTCCTTCGGCATGCGCTGCAGCTTGGCTTCTTCCAATAGCCAGTATTCAATATCAAAAGCCTCCTGAAGAGGCAGGGCCACGTACTCAGAAATAGCTTCTGCTCCACGCATCACGTTAATGGCATTGATGTAGAATTCCGACGCCACCCTTGTTGTTTGCTTGTTTTTGGCAAAAGAGAACATGCCCACGCCAGGCCAGATAATAACGACCGGATTTGGATCACGCATGGCCGGGCTATTGCTGCGCTTGTGTTCGTTGTAATATTTCGCATACATCTCTCTGTATGCCTGGAAATAAGGCTCAAGCTGTTTTTTGATGGCAGTTTTGTCGGAAAGGTCTGCGTCTTTCGGCAAGTCGAGTACCAACGGCCTGATTTTAGTTCTCAGGAAGTGATCTGGGCAGCTGGTGCCGAGTGGTGCCAGGCGTTCAAGGTCTTTGCTGTTGGCAAACTGCAGCACCTTTTCATCATCGGTAAAGTGGCCGACCATGCGGTCGTAGCTTGAAGCAAGGCCCCTCAAAACCGGAGCCAGCTGTGCTGCCTGGTCTTTTCTTTTTTCGGGAGAAAGAGATTCAATGATCTGCCCCCCAAAAATCGGCCTTTTCTTGCCATAATTCTGCTCCAGGTACTCACTGGCCATGTCGATTACTTCAAGGCTATTGATGTAGCAATCATAGGCTGTGTCGCCCCAGGTGAACAGCCCGTGGCCGCCCAACATGATGCCTCTGATGCCAGGATTGTCAGCCAGCGACTGCTTCAACTGTAGGCCGAGATCGAAACCAGGGCGCTGCCACGGCACCCACGAAATCTGACCTTTGAAAAGGTCTTTTGTTATTTGCTCACCGTCCTTCGATGCTGCAATGGCAATGGCTGCATCGGGGTGGAGGTGATCTATGTGCTTGAAAGGCAGGAAGCCATGCAGCGGCGTGTCGATTGATGGTGCTTTGGAATCGAGGTCGTAGATGCAGTGGTTGAAAAGGGCCACCATTTCGTCTTCGAACTCAAGGCCGCGGTATACATTTTCCAGTGACCTGAGCTTGTCGTTGTACAGCCCGGCCAATCCACTGCGGGTAAGCGTGCCTATGTCACCTCCTGAGCCTTTAATCCACATTACTTCCACTTCCTTGCCGGTAAGCGGGTCTTTCTCCATGGTTTTACAACTGGTGTTGCCGCCGCCATAGTTGGTGATGCGCAGGTCTGCACCAAGAATGTTAGATCTGTAAAGGAGCAATGCCACTTCATCACCTTTCAGTTGGGCAGCTTTTGCGTCGTCCCATAGGTAGTTGACGTGTTTGAATGTTTTTGCGGGTGCACTCATGGTATTATTGAATTAAAAGTTTTGTTGTCATTGTTAAGTTAAGAACGGACTGTTGCCAAGAGAATGCTTCGACAGGCCCAGCGTGACATCCGTTTCGGGCATTATACTTCAAAAATCAACATCTGTAGCTGCTTCACTGTCATGCACTATACTGTATGGGCGGTTTTTTTGTGTTTAATATATTTGTAACATTGATTGTTGGTGAATAAACCCTAATAGTGCGGTGGAAGAGCTGTTGCTGGATATCAAAGAGAAGTCGAGTGTGCCTAAGTACAAACAGATTGTAGGCAGTGTCATTTCAAGTATTGAAGCTGGCAAAATCAAGTATGGGCAGAAGCTGCCATCCATCAATCAGGTGAGCTACGATTACCTTCTTGCCCGGGATACAGTGGAGAAGGCATACAATGAGCTGAAAGAGCTTGGTGTGATAGCGGCTGTGAAAGGCAAGGGGTATTATATCAGCAACTCGGCACCTAAATCACAACTAAAGGTGCTCATGCTCTTCAACAAGCTGAGTACTTATAAGAAGGAGATATACAACTCCATTGTCCATGAGCTGGGGGAAAAGGCGCACATCGATTTTTTTGTTTACCACTGCGATTTTGAGCTTTTTGAAAAAGTACTAAACGAGCACCTCACTGGCTACAGCTATTTTGTGCTAATGCCTCATTTTACTGATCTGGATGTAGAAAAGCTGAATGCCTTGCTATCCAAAATACCCAGAGAGAAAATAATCATTCTGGACAATCGGATCGAAGGTGTGAGTCACTTTAATGGCTGCGTTTACCAGGACTTCAAAATGGATATATATAATGCCCTGTCTGAAGCCAAAGAAAAGCTTAGCCGGTACAAAAAACTTATTCTTGTGTTTCCTGAAAACGAAACATATCCCTACACCAGAGATATTGTCATAGGGTTCAGGAGGTTTTGCGGGTTCAGCAATGTGCTCCATGAAATTATCAGCGAAATAGGTTCTGAACACGTGATTGAAAGTAAGACAGCTTATGTGGTCATTGAAGAAAGCGATCTGGTGAATCTGATCAAGCTTCAGCGGGCCAATGGAATGGAACTAGCCAAAGATGTTGGCATTGTTTCGTACAATGACACCCCGCTCAAGGAGGTGCTTAGCGACGGAATTTCTGTCATTACCACTGACTTTCGCAAAATGGGCCAGCTGGCAGCGAAGGCCATGCTGGAAAACAGCCCGATTGAGGTGAAGAACGACTTTCGGTTTATTGAGAGGAAGTCGGTGTAGCTATTAGTCGAGTTAATTTTTTAACTTGGGTATAATATTTTTCGACATGAAAAACGAAGAAAAAATTATTGAGCTTTTGATGGAGTACATCTCCTGGGCCGATAAAATGGAAAAAGAATTCAAAGAGGAGATGGTTCAGCTCCGACGTGATTTTAATCAAACCAACTCATGACAAGAGGCGCTTATGCAAGAGATATTCAAGCTCCCCAAAAGAGTCGGCAAGCTGGAGGATGAACCTTAGCACAATCACTTGCCAAAGTTTCCGTGATTGTAGTTCCGAATGACAAAGATTATTTCGTCAATTTCGACTCGCCTTGTCGTTTCTATTCAGGTTTGTGAGTAAGTAGACTTTCCCTACTATGTCAGCTCCACTTCTTTAACCCCAGCAACTTTTCTCCTAACTCAGTAAGCCTCGCAATTTTATAGTGCTTCTGTTCCCATTTTCTCGGGTCTCCGGGGAAGGCATAGCCTTCCGGTGTCTTGCGTTTTTGCCATGACTCAATGCGCCATTGTCTGAGCTTTTCGTCGTGTTCCCTCGCTGGCATCATAGAGACGTACTGCGCAATGCGCACTTTGTTGCCGCTCGTATTGGGACGGATACCATGTGGGAGAAGGCTATTGAAAATCAGCAAATCGCCAGGCTCAAGTTTCACTTTCACAATCTCGAAACCTGAAATGTCGGGTTTGAAAGGATCACGGTCTTTGGGCTGTGTAAGCTTCCAGGTGTCGTAGGTTCGGAAGAGCTCGGGCACGCACTGAAAGCCGCCAATGTTTTCGTCGGCTTGGTCACTAAGAGCCAGGACACCCTGCACATTCTGAGGCTTGGTTTCGGGGTCGTAGTCCCAGTGCATAAATCCTTTAAAGTCGTGACCCGGCCGCAAAGGCAGGTTAAGGTTGGCTCGGTCGATAGTGACCCAAAGCTTTTCTGTTCCCCAAATGTCTACAAAAGCATCGTACACTTTGGGAGTTTGCCGGTTGTCCCACAGGTACTGATGATTAAAGATCTCCACCATGCCGCTGTGTTGCAGTTCTTTCATTTCCATCAGCGCCCGTGGAGGTGCATACCATGTGTCCGGGTTGGCGGGATCTTTTTCTTCAAACTCCCAAATCAGCTGCGCCAGCCTCTCAGTTTGCGGTTTTGGCACAGCCTGCTTGATCACAATGTAGCCGTTGCTTATCCAAAATGTCCAATCCGCCTCACTCAACACCCTGAGGGGGTGTCCATTGGATCGGTCGTTGAGATGGAAGGTCTGATCAATCGCCGTCGATTGATTTTGCTCGCCTTTGCTGGGATCGAACGGTTGGTAGAATTTGGAAGTAGCCGCTTTCATCAGTCAAAAGTTACCTAAAACGCCTGTCATTGATGGTGCCACGGCTTAATTTTTTAGCTCCCCTACTATTTGCCGCTCGCAAATTCGTAGCTGCCGGGCTGTAGCTCATACACTGCTTTGCCATTATCAAACCTCACGAATGCAATACCTTTCGATTTAGCGACAGGCTTGCCTCCTTCAGAGATGTCTTTGATAGAAGATGCTGGCAGGTAAAGTGTGGCGGAAGTATTGGGAGGCACAGTGGTTGCGTATGTTAGCCTGTTGCCTTCCACTTTCCAGCTGCTTTCAATTCTTCCATACATCGAGTCATAATATCCTTTCGCCCAGGTCATTTGCCCGGTGGGGTCAGGAGTGGGTTGCAAAACGAAATGCTTGAAAGCCGGGCTATCGGGGTCTCTTTGGATGCCAAGAGAATAGTTGTACATCCACGCACCCACAGCTCCGAAAGAATAATGGTTGAAGGAATTCATGCTGTTGTTGCCGCCGAAGCCGTTTTCCACAGTGTAGGAGTTGAGCCGTTCCCAGATGGTGGTGGCACCGTTGACGACAGAGTAGAGCCAGGAGGGGTAGCTGGTTTGCTGCAATAGCTTGTAAGCCAGGTCACTTCTCCCGTTTTCCGAAAGTGCTTCGGTGATTGAGGCGGTACCAATGAATCCAGTCATGAGAGAGTAAGCTGGCCTGGTAGCTCCACCGTCGTCGGTGTTTTGGCGCTCGACCGTTGCTGCCAGGTGCTGGATGGCGTGGGGTACGTTTTCTGCATTGAAAGCGCCGAGTGCTAAAGGAATAGCATAGCTCGCCTGTGTGTCCATGAGTTGTCCTTCGTCGGATGTGTCTTCGTCGGGTGTTTGCCCTGGAGGGCCAAACCTTGGCGCCCTGAATCCAGACTTAACTGTTTTGTGCGTGACTTTGTTGACATATTTGGTATTGAAGAAGGCCTTGCGCTCCTCACGTTGAGCCGAAAAAGCTTTGGCTTCATCGGCGTGACCTAAGATGTTGGCTGTTTTGGCCAGAATTTCCAGGTCATATATTTGGTAGGCTGTCCAAAATAGTGTGTTGTCGTTTTTGTTGTTTTCCGGACTCAGCCAGTCGCCCAATGGGCCTTCGTTAAGAATGCCTGTCCTGGAATCCACCTTTGATGCCAGAAAAGCTGCGTATCTTTTCATAGCACCGTAGTGCTCTCTCAGCAGTTCCACATCGCCGTACTGTTGGTAGGTTTCCCAGGCTACAATAATGCCTGCACTTCCCCAGAGCGTACCGCCAAAGCCACCCCCAACAGGCGCTACGTCGGTAAAGCGGCCATCCTCTCTTTGAATATCTCGCATCGCCAGCAAATGCCTGCGAAGGAACAGGTCATTGTCGGCCAGGTAGGTGGAAGCGCCTGAAAATACGTTGATGTCTCCACTCCAGCCCATTCTTTCATTCCGGGCCGGTGTATCCGTTGGGATCGACAGGAAATTTCCCCGCATCGACCAGGTAATATTTCCCCAGAGCTTGTTCACCAGTTCGTTGGAGGTTTGATAGCTGGAGGCAAGCTCCTGGATGGAGCTCACAACCATGCCCTTTACACTTTCCAGCGGCAGTGCTTTTTCAATGCCTGTGATCTCCAGAAATCTGTAACCGTGGAAAGTAAATCTTGGCTGGATTGTTTCGTCGCCTCCTTTCAGTATCCAAATATCCTGCGTTAGCGCTGCCCGAATATTTTCCAACATAATCATGCCCACGTTGTTGCCGTATTCGTCAAGTGCAGGATATTTTACTTCCGCATACCTCAAAGTGATTTTGTTCCCGGCCGTTCCATTCAGTGAAATATTGGGAAAGCCTACCATGTTTTGGCCCATGTCGTATACAAAGACACCCGGCCTGACTTCTTCCACACTTTTAGCAGTTAGCGTCTTTACGATGGATGAGTTGGCCCCCATTTGTCCGACCAATTGAAGGTCGTCATAGTCAAACGTGGTTGGCCCGCCTCTGCCCGGGAAGGTGCCCACGTACGCTGTGCCTTTTAGAGGTACTTCTACTGCCGGTTTCCAATTAGCGTCATTGTAGTCGGCTTTGGCCCATCCTTTTACTTTTTCCTCTAATGAGGCATCGTACACTTCGCCTTGAAAAAAGCTCCCGACTCTAATAGGGCCCTCTGTGAAAAGCTTCCAGGCGTCAGGCTCTGTTGCGATCACCTGCTCGGTTCCGTCGCTGTAGGTGACTACCAGCTTAGCAAGCAACGACTGCCTGTCACCAAAGTAGTTCCAGCTTTCGCCGCTGTACGTAATGTTGCCACTCCACCAGCCTTCTGCCAGCCAGGCACCTACGGCATTGGCCTTCCCTGCGATCATCTTGTCCGTGACATCGTAGGTTTGATACATGTGGGTTTTGTTGTACTGTGTAAGACCAGGGTTGAAGTAGTCGTTGCTGATTCTCTTGCCGTTGATATACATTTCGTAAATGCCCCTTGCTGTCACATAAAGCCTTGCTTTGGCGATGGCCTTGTCCTCTGCAGAAAATTTGGTTCGGAGCATTGGTGTGGCGTTTCGGCTGGGGTTTGCTATTACCGTGGTTCCATCCACAACATAAGCGTCGTTAGCGATGCTAAAGCCTGTTTTTGTGCCGTTAAGGAAGTTTGAAAACACGCCTTTGTAGCTTGAGATGGAAGCAAGATTTTCTTTGAAAACGGCATTGGAGGGAAAGCGGAAGTTCTCTATCTCAACGGAGGAAAAAGAAGCTTTTTGCCCCCTGTCGGCGGAGAATCCAATATCAGCGACCATGGGAAAGCTGATGAAGTTATTGCCCAGCCCTACTGGATTAAGATTCAAGCCTCTCGGAGCAAATGGACTTGGGTTGGGGTCATCACTTTTGGTGATCAGATGCTCTGCGTCGTTGCCATCGATAAAAATCTCAAACACACCAAAGTTGCAGTCGGCATAAAATGTATGTGGGGCGTACTTATTGGTGTTGTTAACAAGCGTAAGGGGAAGTTGATAGCTTTTAAATGGGACGCCCACCTCATCTTCTGGCGCATAGCCGACCCGATAGATATTAAAGCTGGACAAACCTGCCGGAGTGCCATCTACTTTTGAAATATCAAGCTCGAACTTGATGTAGCTTTCGTTCTCACCGCTCTGCACGCCCATGATGTTCATGTCTTTGTCCATGAGCCGGCTGTCGTTGGCACCGAAGATGAAGCCAGCCCTGGTTGAGCCCGAGGCTTTGTCCATCTGAAGTTGATAACTTAGCTTAAAGACAGACAGGTAGTGAGAGTAGAAGACCAGGTCGTCATCGCCGCCACCAATCCAGGTGGCTCCGCTCCAGGCTGATAGATTCGGGTCGGGATTCATCAGACCTGTTTCGAACCACGAAGATGCAGAGGCATTTGTTTTTTGGTTGCCCCATAAGGTTACCGTCCAGTTATATTTGGTGGTGGGCTGGAGGCTGGCACCGCCGTATGTAATGCCTAGCGCTTTACCACTTTCGATCTTGCCAGAGTTCCATACCTCATTTCCTTTTTCTGACACTACTACGATTTGATAGGCCGTTTGCATGAGTCCACGTAAATCATTCGAGCCCTGCATTTGCCAGCTAAAGCGGGGCTTTTCTACGTCAATGCCAAGAGGGGCTGTGGCATACTCTGTTTTAAGGTTAGCAACTTTGAATGAGCCCTGCGATAATAATGCATGAGTTGTCAGGAGTAGGAGAGAGAAAAACACTCCTTTGATGTAGCGGTTTTTCATGTAAGTAGGTGTTGGCAAGTAATATACAACTTTTGGGTTTTTCCAGATAGATTAAAGTGTCAAATTAACATAATGAAATAGCCGCCGTGTCCTGCACTGTGCTGTTTATGAATGATCACATAAATCACTAAATTGAATGTGCTTATACTACTTATACACTACCTACAATGAACTACTCAATATTGAAGGCCCACATTAAGGGGCTGGCGACGCCTTTTTGCCAATCATTTGCCTTTGTGATCGTAGCGCTTGCAGTGCTTGAAGGCTGCCAAACAAAAACTACGGAGCAAAAAGACACAACTGTTTCCACTGCTGATTCCACCATCCTAAAAGTGGTGCAGGACAATCAAGCCAATACCATTTCCATATTCAGAGAAGGAGAAAGCGACCCTCTTGTCACGCAAAATGTAAGACCCGATTTCCGTCCTTACTTGCATCCCATTGTAGCCCCCGATGGCAAGGGGCAGCTAACTGAATACAGTCCTGGTCACCACAAGCACCAAACGGGCCTCTACTGGGGCTTCACGAGGGTAAATGGCCGGGACTACTTCCATCATCCCGAAGGTGACTACTGGCGGAAAGTGTCGGCAGAAGTGATTGAAGCCGAAAGCAAGGTGGTGAAGTGGCAGACGGTCTACGACCTGCTTGATGAGCAGGGCAATCCCGTGCTGACAGAAACTCAAAACTGGTCGATGAGGGAAACAGGAGGCAAGTTCTTGCTTGACCTCGAATGGAACGGGCTTGGCAAAACCGATGTGACCATTGGCAAGTATGACTACGGCGGACTATTTCTGCGGATGCCGTGGGTGGAAGGCATCAAAGGGGAAGTGGTAAATGCTGCCCGTCAGAAAAATGAAAAAGCCGAAGGGCAGCGTGCCATGTGGGTAGACGCTGGTATGCAGGTGGAAGGACGAGATGACCTTGCACACATTGCCATTCTGGATCATAAAGAGAACAAAGGCTTTCCACAGATGTGGAGAGTTGATGGGCAGTTGGGTATTGGCCCGGCCCGTGCCCGCATGGGTGACTGGACTATTGGCAAAGGCGAAACTGAAACCATCAAACATGAGATTGTGGTCTACACAGGCGAGCTGAATGACGTTGAGATGACCGAAACATGGCAGGATTATGTCGGCGACCACAATATGTACTCGACGGCGGTGCTTTGGGGCATTGCGCAAGAAGAGGGAAGAAATGCCAAATTTCTGAAGCCCGAAGAGGCGGTGGAGGCCATGACTATCAAAGATGGCTATGACGTAAACGTGTGGGCAGCCGAACCTATGATGTCCCAGCCGATGGCCTTTTGTTGGGATGATCGAGGCAGGCTGTGGATTGCAGAAAACAAAGATTACGAGTCGAGGGGCTATGGCTTCTCTAAAGCCGGTAATAGCCGCATACTGATCCTGGAAGATACCGATCACGATGGGGTGGCTGATAGCCGCAAAGTGTTTCTGGAGGGGATCGCCTTTCCTTCGGCAATAGCTGTTGGTTTCGATGGTGTGTTTGTTGGTGCACCTCCCAACTTACTTTTTGTGCCCGACAAAAACCATGATGACAAGGCGGAAATGGATGATATTGAAGTTCGCTTAACAGGCTGGGGCATCCGTGACAGACACGAAACACTGAACAGCTTTCACTGGGGGCCTGATGGCTGGCTTTACGGTTTGCAGGGCTTTGCCACACCTTCCAAAGTGAAACTGGCGAAAGGAAAAGGCCGGATATATGGTCACAATGATCCTTTTCCTGAAGACATATTTGAAGGAGAAGGCACCGATATCAACGGAGGCGTTTGGCGCTACCATCCTACGAAGGACAAATTCGAGGTAGTATCACATGGGTTCAGCAATCCCTGGGGCATCGACTTTGACGCAAAAGGGCAGCTGTTTATCAGCGCTTGCGTTATACCACACCTCTGGCACGTAATTCCCGGAGGTATTTATCATCGCCAGGGCGGGCAGCACTTCAATCCTTACGTGTATAATGACATAAAAACGATTGCCGACCACCGGCATCGTTCTGCCCATGGCGGCTTGAGAATCTACCAGTCTGACGCTTTTCCTGCGGAGCAGCAAGGCCGTCTGTTCATGGCTAATATTCATGAGCATGCCGTGTTGTCGGATGTGCTTGAGCCCAAAGGCTCTGGCTTTATTGGTCACCATGGTGAAGAGTTTTTGATGGCTAACAATGCGCAGTGGGTAGGTTTCAGCATGGAGCTGGGGCCGGAAGGAGCACTTTATGTTCTGGACTGGCACGACGCAGATATTTGCGGCAAAGAGGTGCTCAACGAAGAAACTGGCCGGATTTTCCGTATTGCCCCTAAAGAGTCGTTGGCAGAAAACTGGGAAGGACGATATAGTGACCTTAGTAAAATGACGGATGTTCAGCTTGCCGCCTTACAAACCAGCAAAAGCTCCTGGCATGCCAGAAGGGCCCGGCTTATTCTACAGGGTAGAGCAGCTAAGTCGTCTTTGCCAAAAGAGGTGCATGACCAGCTCAGAAAGATTTTTACCAGCAACCCAAACCCTGATTTCCGACTGAATGCCATGTGGGCGCTGCATGTCACCGGTGGTTTCAGTGAAAAGCAGTTGATGGAAAGCCTGAGTGACAAAGATGAGTATGTGCGTGCCTGGGCCGTTCAGTTGCTCAGTGAAGAGAAGGCTTCAGGTGAGGCAGTGAATAAGTTTACTACCATGGCGAAAAGTGATAAATCGGCTGTGGTGAGACTTTACCTTGCGTCGGCGCTTCAGCGCATTCAGCCGGAACAAAAATGGGCGATTGCGGAAGCTTTGATGAGTCACGCTGAAGATGTGGAAGACCACAACCTGCCAAAAATGATCTGGTTTGGCACGGAGCCCCTCGTGGCTGAAAATCCTGACAGGGCACTCCAGCTTGCAGCAAAAAGCAAAATCCCAATGCTGGCAGAATATATTGCCAGAAGGGCGGTAGATGCGGACGCCACAGAGAAACTTATCGCAGCCATCGGGAAGAAGCCTGAGACAATGCTGAGTATGCTGGAAGGCATGCGCAACGGCTTGGAGGGACGCACCGATTTGAGTGCACCAGCCAACTGGCAGAAAGTGTATGATAACTTGCAGAGCTACCGGGATGTGAAGGTGAAGCAATTGGCATTGGAGGTGGCGCAGTTCTATGGAGACACCGAGGCAGCCAAACAATACCTGGCCACGCTGAAAAACAAAAATATACCTATTGATCAGCGATTGAAAGCGTTGAATTCTCTCGCCGATCAGCAGCGGGAGGAGCTTGTTCGGGAAATCCCGACTTTATTGAATGAGGAGGCTTTGAGGACCGATGTGATCAGGGCCGTGGCTGCCTTCGACGACAACTCATTGGGTCAGCTGCTCATCGATAAGTACGCAAGCTTCAACAGGCAGGAGAAGCTGGAAGCGGTTCAATCACTGGCCTCCCGCCCCAATTACGGCTGGACGCTCACTCAGGCTTTAAAAAGCGAAAAAATTCCCAAGCCTGATGTACCAGCCTATGTGGCTCGTCAGCTAAGGCGGGTGGTTGGGAGTGGGTTTGTTGAAGTTTGGGGGCCTATCGACGAATTGGGATCGGACATAGCTGCAGATTATAAGAAATACACGAGCTTACTGACTGACAAAGCCATAGGAGGAAGCGATGTTGTCAATGGTAAAATGATTTTTCAGCGTACTTGTGGTGCCTGCCACAAAATGTATGGCGAAGGTGGCAGCATTGGCCCGGAGTTGACAGGTTCCAATCGGGCTAACCTTGACTATCTGCTGAGCAATGTCCTCGACCCCAGCGGTGAAATTCAGGATGACTACAAAATGGTGGTTATCACCACCAGGGACGGGCGCACCTACTCAGGCAATGTGAATGCGGAAAATGAACGGCAGCTTACGATCCGGGTTGTTGGGCAAGACGCCGTGGTGATCAATAAGTCGGACATTCAATCCAGGGAGGAGTCGGCCAATTCGATGATGCCGCCGGGGCTATTCAAGACGCTAACTGATAAGGAAATCATTAACCTGGTTGGCTATCTTATGGCATCGGGACCGGTGAGCCAACCAACAGAATAATTAAGTTATTTATGAGAAGAACAGTTTTAAAGAATCCATTAGGATTACCCGCATTGGTATTGGTTTTGGCGGCTCTTACAGGATGTGGGCAGGATGCTTCGGAAGAGGATAAGCCGGCAAAGCCTAACATCGTTTTCATTATGGCCGACGACCTTGGCTATGGTGACTTGGGTGTGTATGGACAGCAACAAATAGCCACACCAAATATTGACAAGATGGCGGCGGAAGGCATGCTGTTTACACAGTTTTATGCTGGAAGCACCGTTTGCGCACCTTCCAGAAGCGCTTTGTTGACAGGGCTTCACACAGGACATACCCGGGTCAGAGGCAATGCCAGGGTGCCGCTTGGAGCGAGTGATACTACTTTTGCAGAGCTGATTCAGCGGGCTGGCTACGTCACAGGACTGATAGGTAAGTGGGGTCTCGGGGAACCAGGATCGACCGGTGTGCCGAATAAAAAGGGCTTTGATTATTTCTACGGCTATTTAAACCAACTGAGGGCACACAACTATTATCCTGACTATGTGTGGGAGAATGAAACCGTAGACTCTTTGGATAATGTGATGGACTATATCCCCGAAACCTATGCCAAAGGTGTGGGTGGGATCGCTGCCGAGAAAAACACCTATATTCAGGATAGATTTCTGGAGAAGACACTTCAGTTTCTACAAAGCAACAAGGACTCCACCTTTATGCTTTACCTGCCGCTCACACTACCTCATGCCAACAACGAGGCGGGTTATTTCGGTCAGTCGGGGATGGAAATTCCCGATTTCGGAGCTTATAGTGACAAAGATTGGCCTGACCATCAAAAGGGGCACGCCGCCATGATTTCCCGGCTTGACAAAGATGTGGGAACCATACTGGATAAGCTCAGGGAACTTGGACTTTCGGATAACACACTGGTTATTTTTACCAGCGATAACGGGCCTCATGATGAAGGCGGGGCTGATCATACATTTTTTGATAGTAACGGCCCTTTGCGTGGCCTAAAAAGAGATTTGTTTGAAGGAGGAATCAGGGTGCCCATGATTGCATCCTGGCCGGGGAAAATAGAAAAGGGAAGCAAAAGTGACTATATAGGTGCCTTTTGGGATGTATTACCCACCTTTGTGGAAGCAGCCGAAATAGATTCTGAGAACACGACTGATGGAATATCTTTTCTGCCATCGCTACTTGGTAAGCAACAAAAAGAGCATAGCTACCTTTACTGGGAATTTTACGAAGGGGGTGGCAAGCAGGCGGTTCGCATGGACAAATGGAAATGTATCGTTTTAAACATCAACAAGCCTGAGCAGCGAGAAGTACTTCTATTCGATTTGAGTAACGACCTCGCTGAGGAACAAAACGTCGCAGACCAGTTTCCCGAAGTGGTTGCTAAAGCATTGGAACTCATGGAAACAGCACATAAGTATGACCCAGACTTTCACTTCGACTTTGAGAGCTCAGGCGATAACTAGAAAAAGCTATTCGGATTTATTGAACAACTATTATGCAATTAGTCATTACCGATGGGTATACCCTTAATCCCGGAGACCTTAGCTGGGAGGCCCTTCATCAGTTGGGTGAAGTGAAATATTATGATCGAACGTCGCCGCTGGAAATGATTGAGCGATGCAAGGAGGCCCACGTGATTGTCACCAACAAAACCCCAGTCACAGCCGAAACCATAAAAGCTTGTCCGCATTTAAAGCTGATTGCCGTCACCGCCACGGGCTACAATATTGTGGATGTGGCAGCGGCGGGAAATGCGGGTGTGCCCGTTTGCAATGTCCCCATTTACGGGACGCATTCAGTGGCCCAGCATACGTTCGCACTGATTCTTGAGCTTACGAACCGGGTGGGGCAAAACTCTCAGAGGGTAAGCAATGGTGAATGGTCGTCGGCTAAAGATTGGTGTTTCACAAGTGGCCCTATGATTGAGCTTTTGGACAAAACGATAGGCATCGTGGGCCTGGGGAGAATTGGGACACAGGTAGGCAAGATGGCGGAGGCCTTTGGTATGAAAGTCATATATCACAACAGAAGCCCGAAGCAGGTGGGCTGGAAATCCCGAACGGTCGGGGAGCTGTTTAAAGAAAGTGATTTCATATCAGTCCATTGCCCACTAACCAGCGAAAACGAGAAGTTTATCAATGAACAACTGATTGCAACCATGAAGCCAAAGGCTTTTCTCATTAATACGAGCAGGGGGCAGCTGATCGACGAAGAGGCTCTTGCCAACGCTTTGCAGAGGGGTGTCATTGCCGGGGCTGCACTGGACGTACTCAGCAAGGAACCGCCTCCTAAAGATCATCCACTTGTAGGCCTGAAAAATTGCCTGATCACCCCTCACAATGCGTGGTTGAGTTTTGAAGCCAGGAAAAGAATGATGACTACTACTGTAGAAAATATCCAGGAGGCATTGAAGGGAAGTCCAATCCATGTAGTCAATCAGGGTAATTTAAAAAGCTGAACAATCTTTCTAATTGGCTGATGCTGTGAATATTAAGCTCCGGATCATGTGATCTGTTTTTTCAAATGTGTAAATTTTAGTGTCGAAAAGGAGAATTTTTAACTGACCTACCTATACCTACTATGAAAACTAAAGCCGATCGTCGTCGATTTTTAAAAAACCTGGGGATGGGGGGCGTAGGCGCTGGCCTGCTCTCAGCCGAAATGTCGTGTGCCCCCAATGAGAGGAAAGGGATAGCCGAAAATAACAAGCCCATTGGCGAACGTTCGACCAGAGCCTACAATGGCAAGTACAGTGACGATTATTTGAGCCGAATAGCCATGCCGATTGGGGGCATGGGAGCTGGCATGTTTTGTCTGGAAGGTGCCGGCGCAATTTCACATGTGTCGGTAAGAAACAAGCCTGATATATTCAATGAGCCGGGCATGTTTGCTGCCATTTCGGTGAAGGGGGTAGACAAGGGAGCCAAAGTGCTGGAAGGCCCGGTACCTGACTGGAAAAAGTTTGGGCTGAGGGATGCAGGCAATGGTCTTGGTGGAGCAATTACAGGGCTGCCCCACTTCAAGAAAGCTATCTTTGAAACCCGGTTTCCATTTGCGAGTATTGAACTTGAAGATGACGATGTGCCCCTTAAAGTTGAGATCACTGGCTGGAGCCCCTTTATTCCCGGCGATGATGACAACTCCAGCCTGCCAATTGGCGCCATTGAATACAAGCTTAAGAACACAGGCCCTGGTTCAGTAGAAGCTGTTTTCTCGTTTAACTCAAAGAATTTCCTGAAGGTAGACAAGGGGCTCAACACAGTTAAGCCCATAACGAATGGGTTTGTTCTCTCGGAAGCTGGTACAAAGGAGGAGCCTTCCAAAAAATGTGACTTTGCGGTTTTTACAAACGACGCAGCGACAGTTGTTGATCATTGCTGGTTCCGTGGGGGCTGGTGGGATCCTTTGACTATCGCCTGGAACACCATAAAAAATGCTGAAGTGAGGCCGGTAAAGCCCGTAGAATCGGGTGCTCCTGGTGCTTCGTTGTACGTTCCTTTTTCCCTGGCAGCCGGGCAGGAAAAGACGATCAAGGTAATGATGGCATGGTACAGCCCTGACAGCGATCAGTCGTTTGGGAAAATGGGTATTCGTGCAGAGGACTGCTTGCCCGAAGATGGATGCGCTGATTCACCTGACGGGTTGGATAAATACGATAAGAATTTTGATGCAAAGTTTTTCAAGCCATGGTACAGTAGCAGGTTCTCAAGTGTAAATGAGGTGAGCAGCTATTGGAAGGATAACTACGATGACCTGTACAGAAAATCCGATTTGTTCACAAATGCTTTTTATGCCAGCACATTGCCGTCAGAGGTGGTTGAGGCGGTGGCAGCAAACCTGTCCATTCTCAAATCGCCTACAGTGCAAAGGCAATTCGATGGCCGTCTCTGGAATTTCGAGGGTTGTGGCGATTCGTGGGGTTGCTGCCACGGTTCTTGCACCCATGTGTGGAACTACGCACAGGCCATACCACATCTTTTTCCAGCGCTGGAAAGAAGCCTCAGGCACACAGAATTCTTTGAAAATCAAAATGCTCAGGGTCATCAGAATTTTCGGGCAACATCACCTATCAGGGTAAATGATCATAATTTCCATGCGGCGGCTGATGGCCAGCTTGGAGGGATTATGAAAGTGTACAGAGAGTGGCGCATTAGCGGAGACAATGCGTGGGTTGGCACAATGTTCCCGCTGGTGAAGTCGAGCATGGACTTTTGTATTCGTACGTGGGATCCATCCGAGAAAGGGATACTGGAAGAGCCGCACCACAACACCTACGATATTGAATTCTGGGGGCCGGATGGCATGCACATGAGTTTTTATGTGGGGGCGCTAAATGCGCTGGTGGCAATGGGTAAGTTCCTGGGCGAAGAAGTAGGAAAGTATGAACAACTGGCCAGCCAGGGGAAGGCCTTTATGGAAAGTGAATTGTACGATGGAGAATATTTTATTCAAAAAATAAAGGTGGATGGGCTTAAGGCTCCTAACCCTATTGAAGCTTCGGCGATTAGCATGGGAGGCCAATACTCTGATGAGGCGAGACAACTGCTGGAAGAGGAGGGGCCTAAGTATCAATATGGATATGGCTGCCTCTCGGATGGTGTACTGGGTGCGTGGATTGCCAGGGTGTGTGGGCTCGATGACCCAATTGATCCTGCGAAGCTAAAGAGCCATTTACTGGCGGTGCATAAATACAATCTGAAGGACAACCTAAGCGACCATGCCAATCCCCAGCGGCCTACGTTTGCCCTGGGTCATGATGGAGGCCTTCTTTTGTGTTCGTGGCCAAAGGGAGGAAAGCTTTCACTGCCTTTCGTCTACAGCGACGAGGTGTGGACGGGCATTGAATATCAGGTGGGCGCCCACCTGATGGAAATGGGAGCCGTGGAGGAAGGGCTTGAGATTGTTCGTACCTGTCGTGACAGGTACGATGGCCGGGTGCGAAACCCTTTCAATGAGTACGAATGCGGAAGCTGGTACGCCAGGGCGTTGTCAAGCTACGGCATGCTACAAGGTCTGACGGGCGTGCGCTACGATGCTGTCGACAAAACGCTTTATGTAGATTCAAGGGTGGGGGATTTCACCAGCTTCCTTTCAACAGAGAAGGGCTTTGGCACTGTAAGCTTAAAGGGTGGTCAGCCATCTTTGGATGTGGCTCATGGTGAGATTTCGGTAGATAAAGTAATTGTTTCCGGCAAGGAGGCGGCCTTGGTTTAGTAAGTATGTTGACTGTTCAGAAGGAACATATTATTTCACTGCGCTACACAATGAAGGATGATCAGGGTGTACTGTTGGAGGACAGAATGAGCGGGAGGCCAGTTGAATTTCTATATGGTATGGGTCAGATTCTTCCAGAGTTGGAGGCACATCTGCTAGGTCTAAAGACTGGCGATACCACGTCACTTTCTTTTTCTACAGAAATGGGCAGCTCAGTCACCTCGTTTCATTTTGAGGTGTTGGTAGACCAGGTAAGGCATGCAACAACTACTGAGTTGGCGAATGGCCACCCTGAGAACGAGGAGGTGAAGGATGACTGCGGCCCTGAGTGTGATTGCTTCAATTGAATAAACAAGAAAGGTATAATGCAAAAGACTCAGCCCGAACAGGCTGAGTCTTTTTTTATCATAGTAAAACGAGTTGTTATTTCGTTCTCAAAACAATCGATACCACTGCGCCGGTTGCTTCCTCTCCGTCATTTGGCTTGCTTACAATATACAGCGTATGAAGTTTTCCGTCTGTCACCGGTTCGAAATTGATGGTGAACATACTTGCGTTCATTCCACCTGGCAATGAGGAGCCCGAAGCCGATGATGCCTCACCAATTTTTTTGCCATCAATTGCATCAAGATGTACTTCAAACATATAACCTTTGGCCATTGGCTGCTGGCTGCCCGTCATGAAATCGGCCCCGCTAACGTCGGTCAAATCAATGTTACTAAGGCTGAAAGATCCGGTTGCATTTGGCAAAAGCAGAAGGTTCATGCCGCTGAATGACATTGTTGTGTATCCATCAAGGTTGCTCGCCTTTGTCAAATCCAACTTGCTGCTCTTCAGCCTCAAAGTAGATGAACCAACCAGAGGTTTGATATTGGTGCCACCCTTGTCAGTATAGCTAGCCCTAATGATCAATGAGCCATTATCCATTGGCTTTTTGTCCAGCGTGGGTTTCAGGGATCCTGTGACAGGAAGTGACTCGGCTGCCTTGCCACCATCGGCAAGAGAAAGCACCCATGAAACGATGCTCTTTGCATCACTCTCTGAAAGGCCAGGATGAGCCGCCATGGCGGTTTCGCCCCACACCCCTGAGCCACCATTCATGACCTTTTGGGCTAGTTTGGTAACAGCATCCGGGTCGTCTTTGTATCTCTTTGCCACGTCTAGATAGGCTGGCCCAATCGATTTTTCAGCCTCTTTGTGACAGGCCTTACAGTCCAAAGAGTTCATCATGTTCTTTCCAATCATATTCTCGGAAATTACCTGATGGCCTTGTGTGGCCTCTGCCTGGTCGGTACTTTCGATGTAGTCTGCGGAAACAAACAAGCTTGCCATATCTGGCTCTGAAGAGTCGTCGCTGTCGCTTACGCTTACAGCATATTCCACATTTTTTCCAGGGAAATAGAATGACTTATTGCCCTTCACGCTAATTGTCACATCAGGGGCAGCATTGCCAGCATAAACTGAGATCGAACTACTTTTAGCGGTTAACTTAGCCGGATCACTTGCTTCAACTGTAATGGCATAGTCACCAATTTTTGAGTAGGTATAAGTAACCTCCGGAGTGGATGTTTGCTTGGTTTCTCCGTTGCCAAAATCCCATGTGTAGGTAAGCTTGTCCCTCTCCGGGTCGCTGGCCGTTGCAGTTACAGTTACCTCCAGAGGTAACGTGCCTGAGCTTTTATCAACAGCTATTTGCTCTACAGAAGGCGCTCTGTTGCCGCCGTTAAAGTCAACTCTCGAAAGTGCTGCATCGCCATTTTTGGCAAACCATCCATTGCCGTACTCAAGCAAATAGAACTTTCCGTCAGGGCCCACTTCCATATCGATCAGCGAGTTGAACTTAGTGTGCTCCATGAAGGGCTCCATTTTCTCATAGTCGCCATTAGGGTACATGGTCACGGCTTTGATCCAACCACGGATCCAGTCGTAGATGAAAAGTTTGCCATTATAGTAGTCAGGGTATCTCGTAGCAGCGGGGAACATGTCAGTATAATAGACGGGCCCGGCCATTGCGTTTCTTCCACCGGTGGCTACCTGAGGAAACTCTTTTGATGCAGCATAAGGATACCAGATGAACGGAGGAGCTACCGGGGGCAGTTCTTTTATGCCTGTGTTATTAAGCGAATTATTTACCGGGTGCTCAGCATCAAATAGATCTCCTGACTTACCTGTTGCATAGTCGTATTGACGATAAGGATAGTTTTTCCCGACGAACAGCGGCCAGCCGAAGTTGCCAGCCTTCCGTGCCTGGTTCAACTCGTCATAGCCACGTGAACCACGGGTATCCATGCTGTCGTTGGCAGCATCCGGGCCCACTTCACCCCAATACAGGAAGCCGGTTTTCTGGTCAATGGAGATTCTGTAAGGGTTTCTGTTGCCCTGTACATAAATCTCAGGTCGGGTGCCTTCGGTACCAACAGGGTAAAGGTTGCCTTCAGGTATTTCGTAGGAACCGTCTTCTTTTACACGGATTCGCATGATTTTTCCACGAAGGTCGTTGGCATTACCTGCGCTTCTTCTGGCATCGTATTGCTCATGGCCTGGTCTGTCGTCCAGCGGGCCGTAGCCACTGTTGACATATTTGCTGCCAGGCTCATTAAATGGTGTCGAGTTGTCACCTGCTGAAACATAGAGTAGCCCGTCTTTGTCGAAGGCAATTGAGCCGCCAGTGTGGCAGCATATTTGGCGTTGAGAGTAGAACTCTAAGACTACTTTTTCAGAAGCCAAGTCAATTTTATCGCCGACAAACTTAAAACGAGACAGCCTGTTAACCGAAGTGTCTTTTGGACTGTAGAAAATGAACACATTATTGTTGGTGGCGAAGTTGGGGTCTTTCTGGATGCCCAAAACACCTTCTTCAGCATTTACTCCCTTCACGCCGCTCTGATGATACACGTCAAGCTTAGCCGCTTCAGTAACCTCTCCGGTGCCATTTTTATAGAGCAGGATTTCACCTCTTCGTTGAGCAATTAGAATGTCAAAGTTAGGGAGAATGGTCATTTCGGTAGGCTCGTAAAAAACACCACCTTCAGCAAGCATCGTTTTTGTGAATCTGTTTTCCTCCGGCGCTCGCAGGCTGGTCGCTTTTGAATAATCAAGTTCGTTGCCGTCACCAATGGCGTACTGGATGCCTGCCAGGATGTGTTTAAGGTAAAGTTCTTCTGTGTAAGACTCATCCGTATGGCCCAGGGCTGTGTAATAGGCACGGCCTCCGTCGTAGTCGTGGTACCAAGCCATTGGGTGGTTGCCTATTTTTGCACCACCTTCGTAGCTATCCTCATCAATAGTCATTAACACTTTAGTGTCAGGATTAAGATTTCTATAGCTATAAAACTCGTCTGTCTTTGTCCACTTTTCAGGCAAGAAACTTGTACTTGGGTGCGACTTGTCTACAATGTTCAGCACACCTTCCTGCACATTGGGGCTCTTGTCATTGATGCCTGGGTGATCGAGGAAGTAGCCTCCAACCAATTTGCCGTACCATGGCCAGTCGTATTCAGTGTCGGCAGCGGCATGGATACCCATGTATCCTCCACCGGCCTGGATGTATCTTTCGAAGTCAGCCTGCTGATAGTGATTCAGCACATCACCAGTGGTGCTGAGGAAAACAACTGCAGAGTAGTTCTTCAGTGAGTCCTCGTTGAAGTAATCTGCATTGGTAGTTGTATCCACCTCAAAACCGTTTTCAACACCCAGCTTTTGTATGGCTGCTATGCCAAATGGGATGGAGGTATGGTGCCAACCGGCGGTTTTACTGAAGACTAAAACTTTAGCAGGCCCTGATTTTTTTGAGCAAGAAAGGAAAGTCAGCGTTAAAAAAGCCACCAGGAAAAGGCTTTTTATGATAGACAAAGGGTGTTTCATCGAACGTAATTTTTATGGGTATGAGACGATTGAACTAAGCTTAATATGTTTCATTAACACAATAAACCGAAATTATGTATAAAAACTTCCCAAGATAAAAGATAGGATCGTAAAAGTGGCGTTTTTGCATTCCGCAAAACGGTTTTTTTACAAATGGTGACATTTTCTGGACGACTAATTGAGTTTCGACGATATTACATTTTGTCTGGCAGAAATGTTTTTAGTGCATTAAAAGTAAATAGTTGCCGCCCGCCCGTCAGGATAGTGCAGGATGCTTGCAAATTCTCTATCTTCTAGCTTCAAAGATTTAGAACACACCTACCTACATTATGACGAATCAATCAAAAGAAGCTATAGTTTCTGAGGAATACGAAAGGGAGCCCGTGCCAGCGTCGGCACAGAAGGGATGGACAAGCTTCCTGGGAATGTATGCCGGGGAGCATGCCGCAGGAACAGAGTTTGTCATCGGGCCCTTGTTTCTTACAGCGGGGGTCAGCGCTTTTGATTTGCTCATTGGCTTGCTACTTGGCAACTTCATGGCGGTGTTGAGCTGGCGATACCTTACTGCTGAGCTGGCAGTGAAGTACCGCACCACGCTTTATTTTCACCTGGAAAAAATAAGTGGAAGAAAATTGGTCATTGTCTACAATCTGGCCAATGGCATCTTGTTCTGCTTCCTGGCCGGTTCAATGATTACGGTGTCCGCTACTGCCGTCGGTATTCCTTTCGATATGGACATGCCTAAGCTTACTGACACGATGCCGAACGGAATTACCTGGGTAGTGATCGTGGTGGGGTTGGGTATCGTTATTTCTTTGATTGCTGCAAAGGGCTACAACACGGTTTCTAAAGCGGCCAACTGGATGTCGCCGGTGATTGTCCTCGGTTTTGTAGCGGCTGGTATTGTCGCAGCCAACCAACTTGGGGTGAATTCTTTTTCTGATTTCTGGAATATTTGGGGAGAAGGAACTGAGCCTTTTCCTGGTCAAATCAAATATACTTTCTGGCACGTAGCTATCTGGTCGTGGTTCTGTAATGCTGCTGTCCACATTGGCATGTCAGACCTTACCGTTTTCAGGTTTGCGAAAAAAGCAAGCTCAGGCTGGACTACTGCGGCAGGAATGTACGTAGGGCATTACATGGCATGGATAGCCGCTTGTTTGCTTTATGCGGTGTATTTGAGAGCGCCGGAAACGCAAGCTATTTTAGCAAGTGGCGAGGCGCCTTCGGTAGCACCGGGGCCTTTGGCATACAACGCACTTGGAGTTTTTGGAGTCATCGTAGTTATTCTTGCTGGCTGGACGACAGCTAACCCCACCATCTATAGAGCCGGACTGGCATTTCAGGCGATCATGCCGAAGGTGTCAACTTTCTGGGTGACTATCCTGGCGGGCGCATTGGCAACAATAGCCGGCTTGTTTCCAGCATTTGCTATGAAGTTACTTGACTTTGTGGCGGTGTATGGATTTATACTGGCGCCGGTAGGAGCCATCATTGTCTTTGAACACTTCTTCGCTAAAAATTGGGGGATACAGACGTTCTATGCTGAGAAATCGGGCATAGGTTTCAACGTTGCTGTATTTGTTGCATGGATATTTAGTGTCGCCTTGTTCTATTTTATATCTGTTCAAAAGGGCGTGTTCCTTAGCTTTTTGACACTTCCCGCATGGTTGCTCTGTGGGTTTCTTTACCTGTTTATCAGTAAGCTGACTCAGAAGAAAGGCTTATGATTTGAGGGGCGGCTTGCGTAGTACAAAGGGAAAGGGTATTTTAAGATTTTGTTGTTAACAAAACACATACCCTACACCTACACATGCTTACACTACTGATTATTCTTGTGGCGCTGGCTTTCATACTGATTGCCATCACAAAGTTTGACATCCACCCCTTTCTTGCACTTTTTGTTGGTGCCATTGGCTACGGTCTACTTTCTGGTATGTCGCCCGACCTCATCCTGAAATCCATCACCGACGGTTTTGGTGGAGTGCTCGGCAGTATCGGCCTGCTGATTCTGTTAGGCGTAATGATAGGAACGTTTCTGGAAAAAACGGGCGGAGCGCTGGTGATTGCCCAAAAAATACTTTCGTGGATTGGCGAAAAGTCAGTCATGCTGGCCATGATGATTTGTGGTTATATCCTGTCGATACCGGTTTTTGGCGATAGTACCTTCATCATGATGAACCCGATAAGTAAGTCGCTCTCCTTTAAAGGGAAGGTGCCTTACGCTGCCACAACTGTCGCCCTTACGTTAGGTGCAACAGCCAGCCACTCGCTGGTGCCGCCCACACCTGGCCCAATTGCTACAGCCGGTATTCTAAACGCCGATTTAGGAATGGTCATTTTTTGGGGACTGATTATCAGTATCACCACTTTGATTCCGAGCTACTTCTTTGTGAAGAAATTCGTTATGAAGATTCCATTGGAGCCAGTTTTTGCAGCCAGCGAAACAGAGGAGAAAATTGGTAAACACCCGTCGGCTATCAAGTCTTTTCTGCCGATTGTTATTCCACTACTGCTGATTGTGCTTGCTTCAATAGCGAAGTACCCTACCCAACCGTTGGGTGAAGGGGCAGTTATCACAGTTATCTTATTTATAGGAAGCCCTGTGATTGCACTTCTGTTAGGAGCTTTCCTTTCTTTTGCTCTGCCGGAGAAGTTTGATAAGCAGGTGCTGTCTTCTACTGGCTGGATAGGTGAGGCATTGAAAATTGCTGCGCCGGTAATATTGATAACAGGTGCAGGCGGCGTGTTTGGAAAGATGCTTCAAAATTCTGGCATTGCTGACCTGGTAAGCACAGGTCTGAGCGGAGCCAGTTGGGGGATTTTTCTACCCTTCCTTATTGCCTTTTCGTTAAAGACCGCTCAGGGCTCTTCTACAGTGGCTATGATTACCACCGCTTCCATTATTGCTCCGTTACTGGGCACGCTTGGTCTTGATACTGAGCAAATGCGGGTGTTTGCCGTGCTTGCAACTGGTGCCGGTGCCATCGCTATCTCTCATGCCAACGACAGCTTCTTCTGGGCAATGACGCAGCTCTCGGGCATGACGATCAAACAAGGGAATCAGTCGCACAGCCTGGGCACATTCATTATGTCGTTTACAGCCATAATGATGATTTATTTGATTACGCTTTTTATATAAGTTGTGGGATGCAAACTTGGGAAGTTGTGCATTATTCAATAACATGGAAGGAATAAATTATTCTTTCAGTATTGATGCTAGGGCAACAAAATGTTACCTTTGCAAGGTTATGGAACGGGCAGCCAAATGGCACCCGCCCCACATTGAGACAAACAAGTAGCTATCTGATAATCGTGAAAATTAGAGTGATAGCTATTGTTACCTCGATCCAAATGTTGACCTTAAAAATAAGGCTAACTATGGGTCGAGGTTTCTTTTTGTCCCTCCTTGCTTTTACTTCATTCATTGTAGCAAAAATTAAGGATGGAAATTATAACTCCCCTTTCGGGTTATGCAAATTTACATCAGAGCATCCTCGCAAAGAACCTGAGCGCTTCCAAGTTATCCCTATCTTAGTAACAACTTATTAACATAACTTTGAAAGACCTTTCCTCACATAGATCAAATGGGTAGCAAATTCAGCTCTTCGAATAACGATTTCCACAGTCAAATAGAAAATGCATGTGTATACATTTAAATCTCTTTTAAGTAATTTTTTAACCTCTTGAATTACAATTATGTCTACCATGAAACGTTTCATCTTGTTATTCCGGCACAATTGTCAGATGTAGTTGGGAAATGATTTTTTGATCAGATTAAGAGCCGTATATGCAAGATACTGGCGAATGCTTGCATAACTCCGTTCCTCATTTTTTCAAATAGCTGAACTTCAAATAATCCATTTCTATTCGTTTGAAGGTCTTATCTAATATGTCTTACCAACTTGATGTAAGGAGATGAGATCATTTAGGGGGTTGGGATGCAAGTAGACCGCTCCTTCAGGAAGAGCTAGTAGCTAGGTTTGATATTTGATTGCTTTAAAGCAATTGTTTGTTTAGCTATCAACCCTCCAAGGGGTTTTGAACCTTTGGAGGGTTGAAATACAAACTACCTGGCTGTCCATCCGCCGTCAACAGCAATCAAAGAGCCCACCATATAGGTGGCGGCATCGCTGGCAAGGAAAATAGCTGCTCCCTGGATTTCTTTCAACTCGCCCCAACGTTCAAGTGCTGTGGCACCAATAATGAATTTTTTGCCGTCTTCGGTGCCGGCAATGGGGGCGTTCATTTCTGTAAGGAAAGGCCCTGGGCAAATAGCATTGACGGTGATGTTGAATGGAGCAAATTCCAGTGCCAGTGCACGAGTCATCTGTACAATGGCTCCTTTGCTTGAAGCATAGGGCGTACGGTTAGGAACTCCTACCAACCCAAGTGTGCTGGCCATGTTGATGATGCTGCCTTTTCTAGCCTTTTTCATGTAGGGAGTCACAGCTCTGTTGCAAAGCCAGGTGCCATTTACATTTATCTCCATCACTTTGTTGAAGTCGGCCAGTGAAAGCTCATCGATGGGGCCACGGATATTGATGCCTGCGCTATTGATCAATATATCGATACGACCGAAAGTGTCCATAGCTGCCTTAGCCATGGCTTCAGTTTGTGCCTGGTCGGTTACATCGGCGGCGAATGATATGGCTTTGACACCGTATGAGCTGCTGATTGTTTTGGCGGCTTCTTCGCCGTCTTTTTCGGTTCGGTTCACCAACATGATATTGGCACCTGCTGAGGCCAGGCCTTCTGCCATGGCCAGGCCCAAGCCCTTGGAGCCTCCGGTGATGATGGCGGTTCTGCCTGTCAGGTCGAATAGTTTAATACCGGGTAGTTTGTCTGTAGTCATCAGAGATTTATCAAGTTTTAATAATGATCAAAAAGTAATTTCCTCAGCGCCTCGTTCAGGAGACTTTGAGCGAGTGTTAATTCTTATGTAGTGCGCTTCAAGCGCAAGCCTCACAAGTTCTCGTTGCAAACGAGAACCATGTACCTATCTTATATTCAAATTGCTGGCGCTGTATTTCAGGCAGGCTAGGTTATTTTGTTCTTCAAATGCAAGTCTTTGTTCGGCTGTAAGACCAGCCACCGATGGTAAAGGCGTTTTTGAAGCCTTTTCTTTGACCATACTTAAAGTATTCGCCAGGTACTTGCCCGAAACCCCTTCAAAAACATTCCAGTAATCATCAGTCAGGCATGGGATTTCCAGAGGGTCTCTTGTGATCATTTCCAGGTTGAATCTGATGTCAGGGTTGTGTTTTTTGCAAACGTCCACCATTTTCTTCAAATCGCAAATGCCAGTGCCGAGCGGCACTTCCGAAAGCAGAAATCCTTTTTCGTATTCCATCACCCCCATGTCTTTCACGTGTGTGGTGAAAGCGTACGGGGCCAGTGTCTCTACCACATTCATAGGTTCTTCCATCAGCGCAATGCTATTGCCAAAGTCGACGGTTACGCCCACCCATTCGCTATCGATGGTTTTGACAAAATCGACAAGTTCCGGCGCCATCCAGTCCTTATGGTTTTCGATGGCCAGTTTCATTTTGTGCTTGCGAACTATCGGTTCGGCCAATCTGACCCAGGCAAGAGAATTTTTTGCGTATTCGTCAAAGTCGCTTTGCGAGTGCAGACTTTCGTACCTTCTTGTGCCAAGGCAGACGGTTCTCAAAATACTTACTCCTGCTTCCTTTGAAGCGATTACCTCTTTTTCAAAATCCGCTACTTCCTCTGCTTTTTTGGGAAGGCCAATTGATCCCTCCAGGTATAGCCCAAGTTTTTCTCTTTTGTCTCTGGCCTTTTTAGCGAAGTCGGACGTCCAACCTCTCACTACGGTTTGCACACCACCGGCACCTATGCTGGCGCAGTGCTCCATAAGCTGAATGGCGTCAGTCATGGGCGGATACTTTTTGCTTTCCGTTTTGGAATTCCACCTGGCGGCATAAGAATGCACCACAACACCCATCGGAACATCTTTCAAAAAGTCGGGCATTACCGGGAATGGCATGCTCAAAGCAAGGGCGCCAATGCCAGTTTTTTGGAGAAACTCCCTTCTGGAGGGGCCTCCGTCTGGTTTATGATACAGAACCTTTTCATAAGCTTTCATGGTAGTGGGGTGTTAGTGTAAGTAGGTGTTTATTTGGCTTTCGTTTTTGCTTCTTCCTGTTCAAGCGTTTCTATGTGGGTGTTTAGCTCGGCGGCTGTCCACGGAACAACACGACCCTGTGAAGTCACTCTCGTTCCTCCTACAAAGCGCCCACTGACGGCACTGGCACTGTTGCCCCACTCGTTTCTAATATAGGTCAAAACAGTGGCAATGCTGCTATCGTCCAGGGTCGAATGTGCGGGCATCACAGGTAGTATTTCAGGAGCGTTGTACAACCTTCCAGCAACTTCGATTGGGCCTTCAATTCCATGTAATATAATCAATGCCAGGCGCTTATCGCTGCCCGTTACCCAGTCGGAGCCAGCTAGGGGTGGGGCAAAACGGCTTATTCCGGCACCGTCGGTGCCGTGGCAACCGGCACAGGTGGTGAGGTAATTTTGTCGGCCAAGAGCGAATGCTTCACGCTCCTGTTCAGTCAGCGTGTTTACGGCAGTTTGTGCGATAGCTTCCACTTTATGACCTGGCCACTCAAACATTGCATTTAATGAGGCGAGCTTTGACGCTTCGATCACAGCTTGAGGATTGGTGAGAATGGCGGGAGCGGAAGTCAGCTTTATGGGGCCTTTTTTGCTGGCACTGCTTTGCTGAATTGCCAAGCCTGTCAGTACTGTTTTTTCCTTCCAGCCAAATGCTGCTTCGGTCACATTCAGCATCGCCAGGAGTTCGCCAAGCTCTTTTGAATCTCTTTTGTTGACGATTGAGGTGGCGAGCATTTCAAGAAAGATTTCTTTTGGCTGAGACGAGCTTTCCCAGGAAGGAGAATTCCAAAGCCGCTGCATAAAGATGAATTCCTCGTTTTCAAGGCTGCTCATCACAGCGTCACGAATCAATGGTGAATCGGAGTGGCGGGAGACAATCCCTTCCAGAATTTGTTGCGAAACGCTGGATGACAATGCATTGGCGCTTAGAGCGATTTGTAGCACTTGTTCAATTTCAGCGGCCTCATGACTGCTCACCAGCACAGCCTCCACCTTTTTCTGAATGGCTATATTTGCTGCGGCTATCGGCTCCAGAATTCTCAATGCTGTTGCCTGAATCAGCGAGCTTTTGTCCGACAGAACGCTGATTAAAAGGTCAGTGTCGTTTTGGTGAAGCCCTTCCATTGTCCAAAGAGCATGGAATCTTGCGAGGTCGTTGGCGATGCCCGTGACAATTTCCCTAAGTGCAGGAGTGATATTCAGGTCGTTTCGCTCTACCAAAAGACGTTGGGCCATGTCTCTTTGCCAGCCATCGGGATGAGAAAGAAGTTTGACTAGTTGACTTGATGACGCTTGGGATAGCTTTTGACTGGCTGAAGGCTGCCAATCTTCTGGTACCACCCGCCATATTCTTCCCATATGAATAGGCTGCTCCAGTTGACGCTCCAATGTTTTTTCTTTCAAATAGGGTGTGGCATACTTTCCGTCCTGGATGATGCCGTGGTACATGTCCACGATATACATTACTCCGTCCGGGCCTGGGGCGATATGCACTGGCCTGAATCTTTCGTCAGTAGAGGCAAGAAACTCAGTGCCGGGATGTGGGTCAGTAGCGCTCAACATTATACCACTTTCGCTCACAACATTTCTTTTAATAAGATTACCGGCCGGCTCGCACACAAAAGCATTGCCGTAATATTCCTTAGAAAAAACGGTGCTCCGCAAAACCATCGGGGAACAGGCTGCAGTAAACTCTATCAGCTTTTCACTGTCGTCCAGCGTGCCGGGAATATACCCCCTGTTGACGGCAGGTGTGGATCGAATCGGATACACTCTTCTGTCGATGGTAAGTCCGTGGTCGATACCGGTAGATGGTTTGTGGTTTTTGTTACGACCTAGATAATTGGGAGGTACAAGATCAGCATGCAGTTGCGACCAGTTGTAATTATAAAAAAGTCGACCCTTGTCATCGTGACTTACTCCCCACTGGCCACGAAATTCGGTGCTGTCTCTTACCCATTCTTCATTCACCAACCGGTAGCGCAATCTCGACTTCACGTTGTAGTACCAGTTGTCGGTATTGAGAAGCAGGCCGTTGTCTGAGTGCTCAGGCATGCCATTGGAAGCATAGGTTGAATCAAGTAAAATTTTTGAATCTGCTTTAAGGTCGCCATTCAGGTCTTTTGTGGCCCAAAGTGCGTTATTTTCAGCAACAAGCGCTCCTCCCTTGGTTAAGCCTATTGCCCTGGGCAGCGCCAGGCTGTCGAGATAGACAGTGCTTTTGTCCATGGCGCCGTCTCCATCGGTGTCTTCAAGAATCGAAATCCTTCCAAGTTTGTCATTTTCCTCATGGCCCTCAATGTCAGTCATGTAGCCCCGCATTTCGACCACCCACAACCTGCCGTCTTCATCGAACACAGCAAAGACAGGCTCCTGAATCATTGGCTCGCTGGCTACCAGTTGAATCTTCAGACCAGGCTCCAACTGGAAAGTGCCTAGCTGTTCTTCAGGCGTTTTAGCCGATGAATCATCAGTGATCGGCTTGTTAGTGTCGGAACATGCTATGAGGAAAAATGACGAAATAACAAAAGAGAACAAACGGGCCGAAGGCGTTGAATCGCAAAACTTTCTCAAGGAAAATGTATTTTATGTTTAAGCAGGTATAACAGGCCACACAAGTGTATTGGTGTGTGGTTAGCTACAATTTGATACATCTTGCCTGGATACACAAGTATGTTTTACAATAACGGTATGGTAGTGGGAGTACAGATGGGCTAAAAACAGAAAAGGCTAGGACTGCTACCTTAGGCTTTTTCGGTGCTCTCGCAAGGATAAGAGCTACATCGCCGCCGCAGCCTTGACGTGATTTGAGACACCCTGCTTTACTAGCCAATTTCTCTTTTCGATGAGAATCCTAAAAAGTAATGAAAGTGACGTAATCAAGGGAGTCACCTCAAAATTCTCTGCAATTGCCTCGCAGACTTAAAGCCACATTGAGATGCAATAAAATCAATAGTGTAATCAGGATTATTGAGAAGCGTTTTTGCCCTCTCTCTTCGAAGCTCAGTTAGATATTCGACAACAGTCAACCCTGTAGACTCTTTAAAAACCCGAGTCAGGTTTCTGGGGCTCATGGCTATCATTTCTGCCAATGCGTCTATCGAGTTTTCATCTCCGATGTTGTTGATAAGAAAATCCTGAACCTCATGAATTTTTGGGTTAATGTGATTTCGAAAATCCAAATAAATGCTTTTTTGTGAGTGCGACTGATCACGCCTGTGATACACCACTAAGCCTCGTGCCACCTTATGAACGAAATGAGGTCCTTTCAGGGCTTCCAAAATTGCAAGCGCAAGGTCGATGCCTGCACTGATGCCTGCACTGGTATAAATATTATCGCTCTTTACATACAGGGAATCCGCCAGCACGTTCGCTTTCGGGAAACGAGCCTTCAGTTCCTCTGTTCGCCTCCAGTGGGTGGTGCATTCTCTGTTGTCCAATAGCCCGGCTTCACCTAAAAAAAAGGCGCCCGTACAAATAGAGCAAGTATTTACCTGGCTGTCGGCACATTGGCTTATCCACTTAAAAAAGTTTTTCTCAGCACCAAACTGTGCACTTCGTAAATAGTCATGGTCCGTGCCAGCCACAAACACGAAGTCGCCTGGCTGCAAATTGGCCAGCTCATAACTTTTTATTGCTCCAAACGCAACACCAGAGGTTGATATAATACCGTCATGATAACTGTAAAATTCAATCTCTGCATCAAGTCCATGCGATTTGGCTTCTATAAAAACCTGCGCAGGCCCTGCAAGATCCAATAGCTCAACAAAGGGAGGAACGATAAAGGCTACTTTCAGCATACCTGTTTTTTTTACCTAAACAAGTTACCGATAATTTCCGGACTCAAATTCACTGGGATAGGTACCTGCCAGAAAATATGTTCTTACCAGAAACCTTCCGGGTGAGTCGTTGCCTCCCCATGCTGCCTGCCTTAATGAATAACCGGAAAGCTTCAGCATGTAGTCTTCATGGGCCCGAACTTTTTTTTTGGATAACATCAATCTTCGGAACTGAAAAACTTGTTTAGTTAATTACGTTCCTTGAATTTAAGCTTCTAAAAGGTTATTCTTTTTGGATTCAGCTTTACGTAGAAGTACAAGGCCAGCAAAACATCAATTGTTATACAGAAGATATCATAGCCGTCTGGTGCTACTTCGCTTACATGGGGAAAGAGAACATCCCAAAGCCCGTGTAGTGCAAGCCCTATAACCGTGAGTATGAAATTCTTTTTGTAACCCCAATACGCAAACATCAGAAAGAACGATGCCCCTGGAATTGTAAGTAAAAGAGCGTGCGGAGCGATTGAAAATCCTATATAAATAAATGGTATTACCGCCAGGCTCAATGAAGCGAAGAGGTTGAGGTCAATCTTCCGGAATATCTCAGCGAAAGCAATTATCGCCAATGTAGTGCCAAGGCCAATAAGAAAGCTTGTCATATCTTGGTTATTAGATGTTGATAACGACATTTCCTTTTTTGTGCCCTTTTTCAACATAGGCGTGTGCTTCAGCAATTTCCTCCAAAGGGTAAGCTCTGTCAATTACTGGCTTGAATTTGCCTGCATCAGTAAGCTCCTTTAGAAAAACAATATCTGCTGCGGTATGATTAATTACACCCGTCATTACACTCTTTCTGCTCGTTATAGATGTCCACAGCCCCTGAAGCATTTCCGGCATACCTGCCGCACTCAAAATCATTATCCCGTTGCTAGTGAGCGACTTTAAAGAGCGGGAAACTGATATCGCTTTGACTGTATCAAAAATTAAATCGTAGACTTCACCGTTTTGCGTAAAATCTTCGACTGTATAGTCAATCACTTTATCGGCACCCATAGATTTTACCAGGCCAGTATTCGAAGTGCTGCATACACCTGTTACAATTGCCCCGTACGACTTCGCCAGCTGAACGGCAGCACTTCCAACCGCTCCCGAGGCCCCAACTATCAGAACTTTTTGATCTGCCTTTATCATTGCCTTCTTGATAAAATGTAGGGCTGTGACTCCTCCAAAAGGAATGGCTGCTGCTTCGCTGTGCAAAATAGCAGCTGGTTTTAAAGCCAATGATCCACCTTCCGGGAGAACGATATATTCTGCGTAGGCACCAAAACTCATATCGGCATGTCCAAAAACCTGGTCGCCAGCCTTGAAAAGGTTTACCTGTTTGCCGACAAGTTCGACTTCTCCCGAAAAAACACTGCCAAGTATATTAGTCTTAGGCTTTAGAAGGCCAAAAAATAGCCTGACTGCAAATGGGTCTGCTTTTCGCAACCGTACATCACCTGAATTAACAGCCGTAGCTTTAATTCGCAAAAGAATTTCATTGTCCTTTGGTACCGGCTTAGCCACTTCCTTGATTTGGAGAACTTCCGGAAAACCATACTGAGTGTAGACTGCTGCTTTCATTTTCTTTATTTTATTGTGTTATGAAAAAAAATGGAATTGACTCTGTTTCTATTTCAAAATTCTTTGTAGCTGACTGGCCGTTTTTAAACCACACCTGGAGGCTACATAGGCCAGACTGTTTTCGGGATTCTTAAGAAGAGCTTTGGCCGTCTCTAGACGTACCTGGGTCAAATACCCGCTAACAGAAATTCCGGTTGTTTCCTTGAACACCCGTTTCAGGTTTTCCGGACTCATTTCGGCAACTAGTGCCAGGTTCGAAATAGATGTCGCTCCGGAAAGGTTGTCGACGAGGTAGTTTTGCACGTCGTGAATTTTGATATTCAGGTGATTTCTGAATGCCAGATAAATGACTTCCTTTTTTCGATCATTATTTCTGAGATAATGGACAAGCCCTCTTGCTACCTTTTGAGTAAAAGGAGCTCCTGCCAAATCCTTAAGAATGGATAAAGCCAGGTCAATCCCTGCGGTGACCCCGCCACTCGTGCTCACGCCAGCGTTCTTGGAATACAAGACATTCGTCAAAACTTTGGTCTGGGGAAAGCGCTGTTGCAACTCGTCTACCCTTCGCCAATGCGTAGTGCATTCCAGGCCATTTAGGAGACCAGCCTCGCCCAATGCAAACGCACCATTGCAAACTGAACAGATGTTTACTTTTCTGTCGGCACAGTCTTTTAGCCAATCAAAGAATTTTTTTTCTTTTCGAAATGCCGGGCTTCGGACATAATTTTGATCCATTCCTGGTACAAAAACATAATCGCCATCCTTTAACTCAGCATCCGAGAAGCTGGCGATGGTTCCAAAACCCAGCCCGCATGTGCTGACCGGGTTGCTCTGAAAAACGTAAAACTCAATATTGATTTTAAATTGGTAAAACCTGGCTTCGGTAAATACCTGAACGGGGCCGGCCAAATCAAGTAGCTCAACCGTAGGCGGGATAATAAAGGCAATAGTTTTCATCTGTATAAAATTTGTTTTTCAAAGGCCAGATGGAATAGCCAAAGACCTTTCGGAAGTGATGGTCGCCTGTTTGCTGACTTTATTCATTCCGTTGGGTATGGCTCTCCTTATGGCTATTTCATGATTTGTGTTAATTCTCTGCTTGGAAATAGGAAAACGAAGTGGCATTCTTTACCATCAAACTCTCACGGTGCTCAGCGTTGTGGCGGTTATAGTGTTTTGATTGCGGCATTGACAGGGCTGACTGTTTTCGTAACAATCGCACGACGCCTGTTTCTGCATTGTGTTGCTGGCGCACCTCCAGCAGGGTCGGGTTATATCGGTTGTAATTGGTAGTTGAAGAGTTTCCGCAGCAGCAACAGTCCTTTCATTCACTGAACTTGCCAGGAGAACTACATCATTTTTATAATTGAACATGATATCACCCACTGGTCTAAATCCAGCCTTTACTATTCCATTGAAAGAGCTTTGATTTTCGGGGGCCGAAATAATCCATATTCTTTCACTGACTTTTTCTTCAGCCTGTAAAATCGTGCCCAGCAGTTGAACATAGTAACCCCTGCCCCGATAAGGCTCCAGTGTTCTGAAATTCCACAGATAAGCATTCCCCTTGGGAATATCAATTTCTTTGGATAGTTCTCCGATCCGGGCTTTTTGGCGACCCAACCACCCAAAAGAAACTGGCATACCTTTTAACCTCAGCACCCAGGCCTCATTGCCTTCCCGAAACCTTTTCAGAATATCTTGTTCTGTTAGATTCATTAACCTTGCCAGGGTGAGCACATCAAGCTCTCTTTTGACTGAAATATGGTTTTTCCTTTTCGGTGCTGGGTAGTCATCACCATGCCAAAACGTGAATAGTGCCATGTGGAATTTGTGTTTTTATTGTTCGGTTATTTGACCTTCATTCCGACCCCCACCTCGAGGGCGATGTTATTTATGTTGCCGTCCACAAAGTTGATGTCGGACCCTTTGATAGGCCAGGGATAAAGGGGGACATATAGGCGTCCGGTAAAAAAGTATTTTTTTAATCCTCGCTTATAACTATACATTAATCCGTAGTCTGGGCTTAATGCGCTTATGGAGGCACTTACTTTATCAACAGTGGGATTATATACCGTTTCTTTGAAGGCAGTATACTTGGCGCCAATCATCAGTAGTAGTGTATGAGTGCTTTTCCTGGAGTAGAAGGTTGTGCCTGCGCCAAACTTTTGATTGAAAGAGTAGTTATAATCGGTTTTTATATAGTTGAAATCTCGCTGAAGAAGGTTGTTAATATTAAAGGAAGTGTGTGAGGCAAGGCTCAGCCGCTTATAAGGGTTCCATTGAATCAGGCCGGCAAGCAGAAGGTCTGTTCCAAAATTGGTGTGAATGCCTATACCCGGTTCGATGGTCAGCTCTCTTGTTGGATGATCTTTCGGTGAGGCTGCCGGCTCACGTTGTGCAAACCCATATGTGGGTGCTAATACCAAGATCAATAGAGGTAAATATTTACTTGTTTTCATATTTTTATACTTGTTATCATTAGTATTTGGATTATCTGTTTTTGAAATAGTAGGTGAGCCCTTTAATGATGTTGGGGTTTTTTGAACCCATATGATCCAGGTCATCCTCCCTATTTTTTGATAGACTGATACTCGAATAGTTGTCTCGAAGGGTTTGAAAGAATGCTTCAAACGGAGCTTGCATTCTGCCCAGATTCTCCGACTGGCCGATGCCAAGAAATACCAGCTGTGGTTTATCCCTGTTCCTTTCTCTGTATTCTTTTTCCAATAGCAGAGAAACTTCATTATCAAACCAGATAGATGGGCTTAGCAGAATGTAATTGCCAAACAACTGATTGTTAACGGCCAGAGCGCATGCACCAAACAAACCGCCATACGAATGGCCCAAAATCGCCCGGCTGTTTCGGGTTGTGTCTACACTAAACTCCTGCTCAATTCTCGGAACTAGTTCATTTTCAAGAAAACGTAAGAAATCCCCGCCGCCTCCTGTTGTCGGGCTGATTTTCGTAGGCGTATAGTCCAACTCTCTGTCATTACCATAGCCTATGCCGACCACCACTACATTCGTTACTGAATAACGATCGGATATTTCTTCGCAATGATTGGCAACGAAGTCAAAATTCTCTTCGCCATCCAGAACATAGATTGAAGAATGCTTTATCCCTGACGAATTATAGTCCAATGGAAGTCCAACTTTTATCTTATAAGTGGCACCATTGAAGGTAGACTGGATGGAGAATTCCCTTGTCAGGCTCGGGTTAAATTCTTCCTCGCTACACGACGCCAGAAATAGCACAAGCGCACCGACCAGGGCGCCCAGTGTAAGAGTTGTTAGTTTTTGCCTTTTCATAACATTGTCTTTTTGTGATGTCCTTCGACAAGACAAAGGTCAGGCTCCTGATGTTATTCACCTAGGTCAAGAAGGCGTCATAAAAGGACAACTTAGGCGGCCAGAAAGAGAGGTGTGGAATTGCGTTGATGTAATGCGCTAAAATGATTGGAGCGGCAATTTTTCCAGGAAATGAATCTTTCTATAAACAATTTGAGATTACGATATCCGAGGAGGCATTGATGGATCAAGCGGAACATCTGGGGAGTAAGACTCTGAAATAACGTTGTACCATTTGGCGAACGATAGATATTAAAGAAGCAAAACTGGTTCAATGCGTCCCGCTTGGATATTTTAGCCGACAGCGACTCTCTGAGCTAGAAAATAAAAAAGCCCAAGAAATTAATCTTGAGCTTTTTGAGTGATCCCGCTGGGGCTCGAACCCAGGACCCATACATTAAAAGTGTATTGCTCTACCAGCTGAGCTACGGAATCTTTTAACATTTATTAACCATCAAATAAGGAGGAATTTTGCTTTATTTGGCTGCCTTTCCTTAATTGCGCCCGTAAATGAGGTTGCAAAGGTAGTACTCTATGAATAATTTGCAAAGCTGGCATATAAAAATTTTCTTCTGTTTTTTCGTAAGCACGTTTCTGACCCCAGAATATTCTTCTGCTCAATCAGTTAGCACTGATTTGGTGAAAGCAGATTCATTGTTTGAACTAAAGAAGTACACTGAATCATTCGACGAGTATCAACTAGTGTTTGAGGCGGGCATGGCCTCTCCACAAATGCTGATGAAGATGGCCTTTATCAAGGAAGGACTCGATGAGTATCCTGAGGCACTTTTTTATCTGACGAAGTACTATGACCTCACTCACAATAATCTTGTCCTCAAAAAAATTAATGAAATAGCCGAAAAGCAGGGTCTGCAGGGCTATGATGTAACCGACGCTGATTTTTTTATGTCATGGTACTCGTTGTACTACGATCTCATTCTCACCGTGGTAATGACGGTGATTTTTGTACTACTGCTTTTGCAGGCTTATCGCTTCCTTAAAAAGAAAGGCTTTTCCACAGGCCTCATGACCTGGCAGTTAGTCTTTGGGTTGCTTCTCATTGTTGTTGTCAATTACCCTTTTTCGAAACCTGAGGCTATCATTATGGAATCGGCCACATACCTGATGAAAGGCCCCTCCGCCGGCGCCCCCATGCTGGAAATAGTGTCACAGGGCCACAAAGTAAAAGTCCTCGATGCTGGCCAAATCTGGACCAAGATCCTCTGGCACGACGCTGAGGTGTACGTGAGGAGTGGGAGTTTGAAGCGGTTGGGGTAGATCGAGATAACTTACATCTGGATTTTGCTCATTTTTCGCTTCAGTTCTTTTATTGTCACCAGGCCATTTGATTTTACATGCTCACTGCTACTCTATTCATGTTGAAACGATGCATTTTCCTAGCAAAGTTAAGTTGTTACTAGTCAAATGTATTGGCTGAAAGGTAAATAATGGGGCTATAATTCGAAGATTTTTTCACCGCTTCATCTTGTTGATTTTGGGCTAAAATTCACATATTTATACGATCAATCTCCAGCTAATTATTAGAGGTTGTTCGTTTTAAAGTCAGCGCAGCTTATGAAGAACCCCTCCACCCGACAGAATCTGGCCTTGTTTGTCTTGTTCTTTCTTTTTTTTTCTCAAAATGTGTTTTCTCAGGACGCTTCAAGCTGTGAGCAAGCAGTGGTGGCTAGTACTGGAATCAACACTGTTCCTACAACCGGACAAGATGGCTATTGGTATACCTACACTGTTCCAGCAGATGGTAAGCTGATAGTTTCTTCTTCAACCGACCTTTGGGTAAATCTCAGCTACAATACTTGCGACAATAGATACTATGCTGGATCAGGTAAGGGAAATGCAAGTTTCGCTGACGCCACTGAAGGTCAGGAGGTTTTTATCTACTGGAACCTGGGTAGCGGCAGCGGCGACTTTGAATGGAGTATTGATATAGTTGAGCTTGGAGAAGGTGATAATTGTTCTTTATCTAAGCCAATAGTTGTTGGGGAGAATTACTTGCCCTTTACCAATGGTCAATATTGGTTTAGCTACCTAATGCCAGCGGATGGAAGGGTAGTGGTTGAAACAACTGAAACGGTTTATTTTGAAATTTTACATGGTAACTGTACTGACGAATATTTATACTGGGATGCTTCTTCTTCCTCTGGGGCCTCTGTTTCGTTTGAAGCCAATGAAAATGTAATAGTTAGATTTAGGATCGAGGAGGGAGGGGATTTCAATTGGACTTTTAGCGTTTTGGATCTGGAAGATGGGGATGTATGTGATTTTGCAAAAGAAGCTTCTAACGGAGTCAATTCTATTCCTCAAGGAGCAGCGAATATTTACTGGTTTAAATACACTAAAGCAACTGAAGGGAAAATTGTACTTGACACTTCCCCTTGGAGGACAATCAATACATATTCGGGGATTTGCGACAATTTGGAGTTGATTGATAGCCAATATGGGGGTTCAGTATTAACTGATGTTGAATTGGGAACTGAGGTGTATATCGCTGTTTATACACAATTTGGTTCTGCGACTGAACTGGTGATTGAGGAATACCCATTGCAACCGGGCGACGGCTGCAATTCTACATCAATGGCAATTGAGGGAACGAATAGCCTACCACAAACTGACTATTACAAATATTGGTATGAGTTCGCAATGCCCAGCGAAGGTAGGTTAGATATTACTTCGGAAACAAATGCTTATTTCACCGTGTATTCCGGCGATTGTGACCTTCTTAGCTATGAAATAGGTGGCTATGGGCAAGTCAGTGTCACAAGTTTAAGCTCGGATGAAAAGGTCTGGATTGTTTGGGATACCCACAGCTACGATAACTTTGACTGGAATTTGACTATCAGTGAGCTTTCGTCAGGAGACAATTGTTCTTTGGCCGAGACGGCGGTTGAAGGGACTAATCATCTACCTGAAACCACCTTAGATTATTATTGGTACACCTATACAACTCCAAGAACAGGGAGATTGACAATAATGTCTGAAACAGACCAATGGGTTAATGTTCAGTATAATAATTGCGAACAACTTTATGGCTTTGCATCCGGATATGGCGATTTGTCCAAGCCAGTCTTTGAGGCTGGAACACAGCTTTTTATCCAATGGAACACTAGCAATGGAGGCGATTTCGACTGGAGCATAAGCTTGGATGACTTTGAACCTGGGGACATTTGCGAAGTGCCAATTGATGCAACTGAGGGTTCAAACGCATTTACAACAGGGGGATACGTTGATCAGTGGTATCGCTTTGTGATGCCGAATGATCAAAAACTTTCAATCGTCAGTCTTGATCAATATTCGAGTTGTTCGATTTATACGGGAGTTTGTGAAAATTTGTACTACGAGACCGGTGGTCAAAAGGGCACATCCGTCACTGGGCTTGAGTCCGGTGACGAGGTATTAATAAGATGGTATGGCCCCAACACATTCGACTGGTCTCTCGTTTTGGAAGGTTATGAGGAAGGTGACTATTGTGAAATTGCCAAGGTAGCCGTAGACGGTACAAATGAACTTCCTGCCACAAGCAACCAATACTTTTGGTATAAATATCAGGCTCCTAGAGATGGAAAGTTGGTAATTAGTTCCAGTGTACATAAGTATGTAGATGTTTTGTCGGGTGACTGTGAAAGTTACTATTGGCTGGCCTCGGGATATGAGGACTTAACTGTTCCTGAGGTTTCTGAAGGTGATGAAATGTTTATCAGGTGGTCAGCTAATCCTGGGGGTTTTTCTTGGGATATCTCTGTCGAGGAACCGCAATTGGGAGACAAATGCGCCTTGCCTGCCACAGCTCAAATTGGCATAAATTCTATGCCTGAAATTTCGTCCTACTACTGGTATACCTTCACTGTTGAGGAGGAGGGGATGTTGTCAATTCGCTCTGAAAGTGATGACTATGTAAACGTTTTCTCAAACAATTGTAACAACCAAAATATTTTGGGATATGGATATGGAAATGTTGATGTGGAAAATGTTGAAGTTGGTGAAGAGGTATTAATAAGGTGGAATTACAATTCTGGTGGAGATTTTGACTGGACACTAAGTTACAAATCGCTAACTGACGGGGATATTTGTTCGTTGGCGGTCGAAGCCCAGGAAGGGATCAATTCGATTGCAAATACTTATTCATTTTACAAATGGTATAGTTTTACCATGCCCAGGGATGGTAAACTGACTATTGAATCAAATGCCTACGCTGACATTGCTGTGTACGCTAACTCTTGTGAGGATCTGACCTATAAGGGCAATTATTACTATGGGAAAATATCAGTTCCATCTCTAGAAGAGGGTACGCAGATTTTGCTTCGATGGTCTCTTGGTTATGAAGACGGGTTTAATTGGACACTTGCCGTTGAAGACGATGCGGCTGGGGATAGCTGTGACCTACCAGAGACTGCGATAATCGGGACAAATCACTTGCCAGAATCAAACTTAACCTATTTCTGGTACAATTATATAGCCCCTTCAGCCGGTAAGCTGAAGATATCAAGGGAGGTCTGGGGATCAGTAAATGTTTTTGCTGGTACCTGCCAAAGCCTATCCTATTATGGAGGCGGGTATGGTAACGGAGATCTGCTGGTGCCAGGGTTTAACGAAGGGGATCAGATATCTATTCAATGGTATCAGGCCTCTAATTTCGATTGGAATTTGGAATTTGCACCCTACGAAACGGGCGACTTTTGTACCGATCCACTAGATGCGGTAGAAGGAGCTAATACCACCGATTCAGCTCCTACTTGGTTCAAGTTCACCGTGCCCGCAGAAGGCGACCTCACTATCTCCTCAGTGGGCACCACAACAACCGACACCTACCTGAGGCTTTATCAATCCTGCGGGCTTGGCAGTTTTGCCTCCAACGACGATTTTGGAGGCACCTCTCAAAGTGAGATAACTGTTACCAGTCTTGCCAGAGGAGAAGAAATATGGATGCTGTGGGATGATAGCAACAGTATAGACGGGTTTGACTGGACGATTACCTTCGATTCCAATGTGGAGCCGTTTGATCAGACTATCACTTTCGACGCAATTAGCAACAAAACCTATGGAAGCCAATTCGATATATTGCCTACCAGCGACTCGGACTTGGATGTATTGGTTGAAGTCATCTCGGGCCCTGCCGTTTTGGACGGTTCGTTGCTTACTGTAACCGGGCTGGGAGAAGTTGTCATAGAAGCAAGTCAAGCCGGTGATTATTACTTCAATCCTGCTGCGCCTGTCCAAAGAAGCTTCACAGTTAACCCTGCTCCCCTGGTAGTTAAGGCAGCCAATAAAACTATTACCTATGGTGATCCTTTGCCGAATTTGACATACTCAATAAGTGGGTTTGTTAACGACGAAACGAGCGAAGTTATCACCGGGACAATCTCCATTTCAACCGATGCCAGTGGAACCCCGAATGTGGGTGCTTATGATATAGTTACCAGTGGTGGCGAAGCAGTCAATTACAATATTTCACATGTCAAGGGTACTCTTACCGTTGAAAAACCATCGCAAACACTGACATTTGACCCACTTCCTGAAAAGACATTTGGCGATGGTGTGCTTGAGTTGGTAGCCGTCGGTGGGGCATCGGGAAACCCTGTGGCCTTTTCGAGTGGCAACACTGAAGTAGCGACAGTGGAAGGCAATTTATTGACGATAGCAGGTGCGGGAACAACCACCATTACGGCGTACCAGGAAGGTGGCGATAATTATAAAGATGCCTCAGTCGAAAGGCAGTTGATAGTCAACAAAGCCAGCCAGTCCGTAGAGTTCGCCGAGCTTACCGAAAAAATATTTGGCGATGAGGCTTTTCCCCTCTCGGCGGTCTCTTCCTCAGGATTGACCGTTTCATTTTCAAGTTCGAACACGGCTGTGGCACAGATTGAAAATGGAATGCTAAGTATAAAATCTGCAGGCGAAGCTACTATTACTGCGCTTCAGCCAGGTGATGGTAATTATAACCTGGCGACAGCCACACAACTGCTTGTCATCAATAAGGCATCCCAGGCAATAACCTTTTCAGAAATTGGCCCTACCGTAGGTATATCCAATGGTGCCATAACACTTTCAGCGACAAGTTCGTCGGGATTGGGTGTTTCCTACAAGGTAATGGGCCCTGCTTCTCTTTTAGGCACAGTATTGACATTAACAGCTCCTGGCCAGGTTGAAGTGACGGCAACTCAGGGAGGGAATGTTAACTACCTGCCTGCCGAAGATGTCACGATAGGGTTCGAGGTGATTAATGATACTAATCAGAGAGCGGAGCAAACCATTTCTTTTTCTCCAATTGAAGGCAAAACCTTTAGAGATGATCCATTTGAATTAGAGGCTACGGCTTCCTCAGGCTTGGATATTGTTTTCACAATCGAAAGTGGCCCGGCTACAATTGACGGTTCTGTTGTCACATTAACAGGGGCTGGTAGCGTAACTATTGCTGCTAATCAGGCGGGGGATGAGGAATACGCTCCAGCTTCTGAAATAACCCAATCTTTCTTGGTGGGCAAGGCTACGGCAACCATTGCACTTAGCAACTTGCAGCAGAGAGCTGATGGCGCTCCTAAAACCCCAACAGTTAGTATTGACCCCCCTTTCGTTGACTACGTAATCATATTCGATGGAGGATCTGACGAGCCTGTGGAACCTGGGAGCTATGAGGTAGTAGTGGAAGTTGAGGATACAAACTATCAGGGAAGCGCCAGCGAAACTTTCGTGCTGTCGGAAGCATTGGCAGTGAAAGATGGAGACCTGGATCTAGATGTAAAAGCTTACCCTATTCCCGTTACAGATTACCTTACAGTTGAAATGGCTGGCTCAGCAAGAGCGACACAGGCTACTAACAAGGTCATCAGGCTGATGGATCTGCTGGGACGGGAATCGCACCGAAGTTCTTTTGTCGGGGATAAAACCACAATCGACCTTAAGCATCAGCCAAAGGGCATCTACCTTCTTTTCATAGAAAACGAAAAGGGTGAGGTGCTGAAGAGAGTGAAAGTATGGAAGGAGTAGTAGCTTAAAATTATTCGAATAGTTAGGTACTCGATGCCGGCCAAATCTGGACCAAAATTCTTTGGCACGATGCCGAAGTGTATGTGAGGAGTGGGAGTTTGAAGCGGTTGGGGTAATCCCGTCATCATTTCGACCGACCGACTGCGAGCTTTCCAATAGAGTCGTCTCAGAATAAGATCGTGAAAAAAATACCCGGAAGTGGGCATTGACCGGATCGTATCAATTGCAGTTATTTATAAAACATATTTTTAGATCAAGCAAGAATGATAGTTAACATGAAGAGTGGGGGCCGGTGGAATGTGTTATCGATGTTATTTATCACTTTGATGACAAGCTGTGGACCGGAGGATGGAGACGACGACCTGGATGAGGACCAGGATATAGTACCTGTTGTGCTCTCGTTTGAGCAGCAAAGCATGATTGTTCTGATGGGAGATTCCATTCAACTAGGCTACCAGGTGAAACCAGACACGGCCAATGTATCGGATATGGTATGGACTTCCTCGCATCCTGAAGTGGCTACAGTGGACGCAGGCGGGATGCTCAGAGGTCTGACCCTGGGAGATACGGAAATCAAAGTGAGCAGCGAAAAAGAGAAAGCAGAGGCCTCGCTTAATGTGTCGGTAGTGCCTGTGCCCCTTACTAATATCCTGCTTGAGCCGGATGTAATTATTGCCACGATCGGACAACCTACTACGCTGGATATAACTTTTGACCCACCTAATGCTTCTAACAGATCGGTGGTATGGAGAGTAAATGACCCACAGGTTGCCAGTGTGACGCAGGAGGGTGTTCTAACGGTCCTAAAGCATGGGTTTGTGTGGGTAAGTGCGGAGCAGGGTAACGATTTTTCTGACTACCAAACGGTGATCCCTGTGGCTTCTGGGCAAATCATGGCAGCCAGCCACGTCAACTCCAGTAAGGCAGATGGCAAGCATTATATTGATGTGTTTGTCGGAAGCCTGGCTGAGGCAGTGACTGTGAATGAGATTAAGGTGTATCTGAAGGGGAAGGAGGATCCTGCGACTACCGAGTTGCGCACTGTCATTCCTAACCTGACCTTTGCAGCAGGAGAAGCCGGGGAGATCCCCATAGAGGTAACAGCCACCGAAGCCGATCAGCTTACCTATGGCCGACATGTACGACTCGCCGTGACCACAGCAGGTAAAAGCTACTATGTATATTTGAGTTGGTTCAATGTTTATGAAGAGGTGGAAAGGTAGTAAGGACTCCTGATTACGGTAAGTGCCAGTCAGGCCGGGAATGTGAATTACATTGCAGCGACAGTTTTGATTCTAAACGTCAGTATATCAGAGCGGACGGCAGGCCCATATCGCCCCCAGTCTGACCGATCCGGCCAGACTGGGGGTAGTATTACATTAGTGGAGGGATCAAAGTGCCCTTGGCGACAGGCAGCTATGCGGTGGAGGCCACTATCAACGACGGCAACCACCAAGGTAGTGCCGTAGCCACCTTTGTGGCGTCTGAAGCTTAGGCTGTGAAGCGTGATAAAAGTACACCCAAATCCGTTAAAGATTACCTAACAGTTGAAATGACAGGCTCAGCAAGGGCAACATAGGCTGTTAACAAGGCCATCAGGCAGATACTTGGCCCTCAACGCCTGCAACCAGTAGCTTAGGTGGCGGCTCAATTGTATAGTAGCATTTCCCCAACTTTTCCCTAGTTTTATCAGGTTGACCAACTACTATTTAACTAGCTGCCGATCTCTTATGTGTAAAAAAAGACTTCTGATGCTCGCAGGAATCGCTGGCGTCGTTTGCCTTACGACGCTATTGTCGGTGGCTCAGGTTGCCAGCTTACCCGATACGATAGCAGCGAAACTGGAACGACTGGAATCTGCCGCAGAAAAAGTCACCTACCTCAATGAAGCAGCCTACCAGTTCCGAACCAGCGAACCGGCCCTGGCCCTGACTTTGGCTCGCAAAGCCAAGACACTTTCAGAAGATGACCAACTGCTTGTCGGCAAAACCAATATTACTTTGGCACAGCTGCTGTTGTACACTGGAGAAACCGATTCGGCAGAACTCTTGTTGAAGGAGGCCAGTCGGATATTTCTCACTGTTAACGATAGCGCTCAATTGGCGAAATCGTACTTTGAACTAGGCACACTTTATTATTACGAGTCGAAAGACTCGCTGGCACTGGAAAACTTCTTCAAGGCCCTGCCCATGTTGCAGACAATGAATGACCTGCGGGGTCTGGCATTTTTATACAATAACTTATCGAACCTGGTCAGTTATATGGACGATACCGAAGGTGCTATCGACTATATGCTCAAGGCGATTGACCTGAAAATGCAGCTGGGTGAGGAGGCGCTGCTAGGCACCAGCTACCATAACCTGGGGCGGCTCTATTACCGGCTCGACAATGTGGACATGGCCATCAACTACTTTCGGATGAGCCTGCGGGTGAAGAAAAAACACAATAACATCAAAGGCCTGGCCTCTACCTACAATTCCCTGGCCGGTATTCAGCTAAAGCTTAAACGAAACGACTCCGCCATCTTTTATCACCAGGAGGCAATCGCCATCGACAGGCAGCTGCAGGATATGCCAGGCTTGGCTAACGACGTACTTTCGCTGGCTGATTCTTACTTTGAGTTGGGTAATTTTAAAAAGGCGGCACAGTATAGCCTGGAAGCCCTCACCTATGCGGAGGAACCGAGGCTGATAAGGGACGCCAGGCAGGTAGTGGCTGAAAGTTACCAGAGGATGGGTGACTACCAAAAGGCACTGGAATACTACCAGCTATATATGAGCCTGCATGATTCTCTCACCAATGCCGACAGGCAAGAAAGTATTGACGAGTTAAGGGAGAAGTACGAAACCGAGGAAAAACAAAAGGAGATCATTTTGTTGGCGAGAGAAAACGAAATCGCATTGCTGGAGTTGGACAAAGCCCGTAGTCAGCTTTACCTGGCGCTGGCAGCCGTAGCATTGGTGGTGGGTGGTGCTTTTGTGTTCGTGTGGAATACACAACTGAAACGTAAACTCCTCAATGAAGAAATTACTAATCTGCGGAACCAGCTCAACCTGTTGCTGGCACCAGGAGATAGCCAGGAGGATTTATCCATCGAGGCTGTCAATAGTAAACTGACAGCCCCGCTTACCGAGCGGGAGTTTGAAATACTGCGGCTGGCCGTGTCAGATATGAACAACAAAGAGATAGCAGAGACGGTCTTTTTGTCGGTTCATACCGTTAAGTTCCATCTGAGCAAGATCTACGAAAAGCTGGGAGTGAACGACCGCCAGGCTGCCCTCAAGTTTATAGCAATAAAATAGCCATTTTTAATCACCTCATTTTCAATTACTTGAAAAAACTAGCCACCCGGCTAGTAGGTGTTTCACCCGTGGTGGGTGGGGAGGAAGGGATGGAATAAGAGAAAATTTGGTTTCACAAATCGCTGAAACCATGAAAAAATTATTACTCTTCCTTTTACTGAGCAGTGCTGTTCAAGGCTTTGCGCAAACCCCAGTTTTTAAATCCATTAGCCCACCAATACAGACGAACGGTGGTTTTATAATAATACAAAAGGGTGTGGTGGCCAGCAATGGCGACTACTACATAATCGGAACCTTTAGTGGGCCTGTCGATTTCGATCCGGGGCCTAATGTTGTTAATGCCCCTAATCCTTTTCACACAGAAGGATATTTTGACGCATTCATAGCAAAGTATAGTAGCACAGATGCATTGCTTTGGATGAAAGCGATGTGGACCAGAGGGCCTTTCATTAATCAAGGTAGTGAAAAAGATCCTCATCTAAGATTTAACGATATCACTATTGGAGCCGATGGAAATGTCTATTTTATTGGAGACATATTGGGCACAGCAGATGGGATAGGAGATCAGGTAACTGGTTTTGTTGTTGTAAATGGAGAGTTTCCAAGAGCGTTTGCAAAAGGATTGACCCCTACCGGGGATGTGATTTTTAATGCACGTAATGAACATGGCATTATTCTAAGTGCTTCAACTGGTGAGGGAATAGCAGCTGACGGATCGGGCAATGTATTTATTACAGGGTTTCAGTCTGGTGAGGTCAATGGTATAAGTTCAGGATCTCAACAGCATGCTTACTATGCAAAATTCAATAGCTCGGGAGTGCGTATCAATCAAGGATGGATGATACAAACCTCAACTACTCCCTCGGATTTTAACTCGAACAGACATTCTCGAGGAAACGCCATCGCTGTTGATGGGTCTGGCAATATATACATCACAGGTTTTTTTGGTCAAAGCGCTGACTTTGATCCTGGTGCAGGAACAAATATTATCAATTCAGTAAATCTAAAAGACGCTTTCATCGCCAAATGGACCAGCAGCAATGCCCTCTCCTGGGTAAGGACGTATAGCACGGCTTCCGAGGGAACTGAAATTGAGTTAGATGCCAATGGGAATGTATATGCAGCCGTTGGCAATAATTTTATCAAACTAACCAATGCAGGAGCAGATAGTTGGAATCGCAATTTAGGGTATGCTCATAGTTTTACCATCAATGCCAGCAACGAATTATTGGTAGCACGTACAAATACGGAATTGCGCTTTTTGAAACTTAGTGCAGCCAATGCACTACTGTATGAAATAGCTCCAACTTATGTCTCGGGAAGTTCGACAAACGCCAATAGAAGTTTTGTAGCCGAGTATGGTAATGGAGACGTTCGTTGGATAAATAACTCAGTATCCAATTATGACTATGGCAATGGCCCCAGTGGTGATCTTGCGGATGGCGCTTTCATCAGGTATGGTATAGCCAATACTGCCCCTTCTAATATTATTCTTAGTGCAGCATCCATCAATGAAAACAATGCCGTTAATGCCGTGATTGGAACACTGACCAGCACCGATGCAAACCCTGGTGACAGCCATACATACAGTTTAGTGGCAGGTACAGGAAGCACTGATAATGCAAGTTTCAATATTTCCGGCAATCAACTGAGAGCAAGCGTTGTTTTTAACTACGAAGCCAAGTCAAGCTATAGCGTTAGAGTAAGAACCTTCGACGGCACCGAATCCTACGAAAAGCCCTTCTCAATCAACATTTCCGATGCTAACGATGTGCCCTATAATCTTCTTCTTAGTGCCAATACAGTCAACGAAAATAATGCTTTAGGCACGACAATTGGAACTTTCACTGTGAGCGATACAGACGTTGGGGACACTCATACCTACGGATTGGTGGCAGGAGAGGGCGGCACTGATAATGCAAGCTTCACAATTTTTCAGGGGCAGTTGAAAGCGAATACTGTTTTTGACTACGAGTCGAAAGCCACCTACTACATCAGGGTAAGGGCAAGTGACGGGCAGGCAAGCATAGACTCACAATTTACCATCACCGTCAATGACCTGGTGGATACGGACATTGACGCCCCGGTAGTTGAAAGCCTGAGCCCTGCGGATGGCACAAGCAACGTCCCACTAGATGGTACTTTGGTGGTTACGTTTGATGAGAACATTGACTTGCAAGCAAGCGGTGGCTATGTAAGAGTAAGAAAGCTTTCCAACAATGCAGTTGTGCTTGAAGGAAGACCCCTCTTCGACACCGACATTTTCACAAAAGAAGGGAATACGCTTTCTTTTTCGCTGGCCGATTTTACAGGAACAGCGCCAGCGTATGGTACAAACTACTATGTGACCATTGACGAGCATACCATTGAAGACGAGGCGGGCAATTATTATGACGGATTTGCTGACAATTCCACCTGGGATTTTACAACATCTACCGAGCTCGAAAGTGATGTGACAGCGCCGGTTATCGTGGGGTTTGATCCAATCAGCGGGTCGAGTGATTATCCATATAACAGGGGCACGCTATCGATGACATTCTCAGAACCGGTGGTTGAAAGACCCGATGGTCAAAAGGTGTTTTACCTGAGGAATATTGTTGGCAACACGACCATAGCACAATTTGCCATTGGTACTTCTGATGTAACTATCAGCGGAAATAAGGTCACATTAAACAACGTGCCTGACCTTAATCCGGATATCACATATTGGGTTCAGTGCCCCCTGCTGGATCCTTTTACGGATCTCGCCGGCAATCATTTTGTAGGCTGGAGTGGCAATACTTCTACCTGGCAGTTTACCGCACGATCGGGTGCGGCGGTGATCAGCAGGAGCCCCGCTCATGCCAGCACGAATATACCCACTTACGCCAACGTGGAGATCGTTTTTGATCAGGAGGTTTTTCTGGCTCCGTGGGTGAACCAGTTTGCTTTCATTTCCCTGAACGGCTCGAATGCGTACAATTTCACAGCTTCAGACGAGGGAACGACATGGACAAAAAATGGAAATGCTTTGGTGCTTAATCCATGGTTTGACTTTGCAACCAATGCCACTTACAAAGTAAGGGTTTACGGCCTCGTGAACAGTGCTGGGGAGCCGGTGAAGGCCTCCGAGTATGTGGAATGGGAATTTACCACGGGTACTCAGGTGAACAATGCCCCAACAGGGATTACACTCTCTAAAGATAGAATCACCGAAGGAAATGCGATTGGTGCGGTTGTCGCCAGCCTGTCTTCCGCCGATGCCAACAGCTCCGACGTACATAGCTATAGTTTGGTGAGCGGCCAGGGGGACAGTGGAAACAGTTCATTTACAGTTCTTGGAAACCTGCTGGTGGCGGCTGAATCTTTTGACTATTCTGCACAGGATTCCTATTCGGTCAGGATCAGAACCCTGGATGATAAAGGCGGGTACTTCGAATCCTATTATGGCATTAGTATCAACACGGCGCCCAGTGATATCACTATTACAAACAGCTCAATTAATGAGAACAACTCAGTCGGTGCGATTATTGGCTACCTCGGGACTACGGATCAAAATATCGGGGATACATTTTCTTACAGTTTGGTGGAGGGCGATGGCAGCCACGACAATGGAAGCTTTACGTTAGTAGGCACTACACTGAAGGCCAACGCTGTTTTTGACTATGAGACCAAAAGCAGCTACAGCATACGTGCCCGTACGTTTGATGGTATCGCTTATTTCGAGAAAATTATCACTATCAGTATTAACTACGTAGATACACATGCGCCGACTATCACCGACCGTTGGCCAGTAGACGATGCAACCGGAGTGCCCATTGATGCGGATTTGGTGATGATTTTTAATGAGCCGGTGAAAGCAGGAAATAGCTTCATTTATTTAAAAGAAGTAGGCCAAAGTTTATCTACCCTCTATGGGTTAGTCGAAGAGGGTAGCAGCCTATTTGCGGTTGACGGAAACACGTTAACCATCCATCTGTCTCAATACAATGGCGTCGCTCCTGCTTACAGCACATCCTATTACGTTGAATTTTACTCAGGTGCTATTAAAGACCTGGCAGATAATTCTGCGCAAGGGTTTTCGGATCCTACCGTGTGGAATTTTACCACAATGCCTGAGCCAGACAATGAAGCGCCGACGAGAACGTCACTTTCTCCAACCAACGGTGCAGTTGACGTAGCTAAGAATACCAACCTTGTCATCACTTTCAACGAGGCAATAGCGCTCGGATCAGGAGAAATCAAATTGCTGGATAAATGGGATAACACCATTGAAACCTACTCAGCGTCAGCAAATTCCTCAAGATTGAACTTTTCTGGCAATCAGCTTACGATAGACCCGACAAACGAATTATTGGCCAATCAGGAGTTCTACGTGTTAATTGGTTCCAGTGCCATTGTAGACTTGTCCCAAAATCCGTACGCTGGAATCTCAAGCCAGGCGATCTGGCATTTCACAACACTGCAGGTCGGATTGGCACCGACGGATATATCACTTTCCGCCGATCATTTTGACGAGAGCATTGGCAGTGGGCAGGTAATTGCCACTTTGTCAGCGGTTGATCCGGACGCAAATACCAATACCTTTGAAATGATCTACGTTGAAGAATCAGGAACGGCCTACGACGACTTTTATATTGGAGGCAACCTGCTGTACTCAGGGTTCAACGGATTTGAGTTCACGGAAAAAAGTGAATACGCTTTAAAAATAAAAGCTGTTGATGACGACAACAATGAGTTTATTAAAGACCTGGTAATCTATGTCAACGACAACGAGCCTCCGGTGGAACTTTCCAAAGCTCCCATGGACGACGCAACGGAAGTTGTCGGCGATGCGGTGTTTGTCATTACTTTTGATGAGGCAATCACAATACCAGAAAATGACCAGGCTGTTGTCGTCTACCGGAATGGCTCCCCAGACTTCATCATGGCCAGCGACGATAGCAGGTTGACAATTGACGATAATGAGCTTACGATAGATTTGGGAATTGATCTGGATTCTGAGACAGACTATTACGTTTGGCTAAAAGGGGTGTCGGACCTAAATGACAATTACTTTACACAGTCCAGCCCGGAAACTGACTGGAACTTCACGACCGGTGACTTTCAGGCGCCGCAGATAACAACGTTGTTTCCAGCCAACAATGCCACAGCGGTAGCCATCCAACCCAATCTGCTGATAACCTTTGACGAAGACGTAGAACTGAACATTTCTGCAGCATCAGCTTATTTTCAGATCAGGACTATCTCCGGTAACAGCCTTGTGCAACAAATCAACTGGAACTCTTCTCACGTGGCGGTGGTCGACGGGAACCAAATAAGCATTACAGGCATTGAGCCGCTTCCAGCCAACACTGAGTTCTGGATAAAAGCCTATAGCCTCGACAATGTGTTTGTTACTGATGCTGTGGACAATGAGTTGAGTCCGTGGAACAACGACAATGAAGTTTGGAGGTTCACGACTGACAAACTGGAGCAGTCGATCACATTCCCGGATATAGAGGATAAGCCTTTTGGGGTAGCACCTTTTTCCCTGGGGGCTGAAGCCAGCTCCGGTTTAGAAATTACCTATAATGTGCCGACGAGCAATGCAACGATACTCAACGGTGTGCTTACCGTTGTTAGTGCCGGAGACGTGACTGTCCAGGCTATGCAGGCCGGTAATGACGAATTCAAAGCCGCTGTTACGGTCGAGCGTACCTTTACAGTGAACAAGGCAGCTCAGACAATTAGTGTAGACCAGATAGACGACAAATCCATTAGTGATGACCCTTTTGCTGTTTCAGCGACAGTAGGTTCCGGGCTTCCGTTGACCTTTGTGGTCAGCGGCCCGGCAACCAACGTGGGCAACCAGATAACACTAAGTGGCGTGACCGGTGAAGTAACGGTTACAATAAGTCAGGCAGGCAATGCAAATTATTTGGCGGCTGAAAGTGTAGTATTGACTTTCCTGGTAACCGATCCCAACAAACAGAACCAAACGATCACCTTCGCTGCCATTGGCGACAAAGCCTACGGAGACATATTCACCCTTGGTGCCTCATCGAGCAGCGGGCTGTCGGTTGCGTACGAAGTAGTTGACGGTCCGGCTACGTTGAATGGATCAGCACTAACGCTCACTGGCCTGGGAAGCGTCACAGTCAGGGCCACCCAGGCCGGTGACGATGACTATAATCCAGCGGCTCAGGTGAGCAGAAGCTTTGAGGTGGGCAAGGCTGCACTGACAGCAACAGCCGAGAACAAGCAAATGACCTACGGCGATGCCTTGCCTGATCTCACGTATGCTGTTACCGGTTTTGTGAATAGCGAAACGGCCGATGTGATTGCAGGCAATATAGAGGCAACAACGGAAGCTTCAGCGTCATCAGATGCTGGCGAGTATGCCATTACTGTAAGTGGCGGTACTGCCGAGAACTATGAGTTCAGCTACGTCGATGGAACCCTGACTATTGGAAAAGCAGACCAGTTGATCACCTTTGAAACATTGGAAACCAAAACATTTGGCGATGCTTCATTTGATCTTGTAGCCAGCAGCGATGCGGCATTGCCGGTGATTTTTACCAGTTCAAATGAAGCCGTAGCGACTATCAGCGATGCTACCGTGACCATTGTAGGAGCTGGCACCGCCACCATCACAGCGGTTCAGGCAGGCAGTATCAATTACAACGAAGCAGAAACGACGCAGGAGCTTACAGTCAGCAAGGCTGGGCAAACCATCACTTTCGAGGCTATAGGAAGCCAGGTACTGAGCACTGGTAGTATAACGCTCGCAGCAACAGCCAGCTCTGGACTGGCAGTTGGCTATGAACTAAGCGGCCCAGGGACATTGGAAGGAACAATATTGACCTTCACGGGGGCAGGAGATATCACGGTAACTGCCAGTCAGGCCGGGAATGTGAATTACATGGCAGCGGAAGCATTGCCGAGAACTTTCACAGTAACCGATGATACTCCTGTTGACCCTGTGAAAGAGGATCAGACGATTACGTTTGAAGCCATCGCCGATAAAACCTTTGGCGATGCTGCATTTGACCTGACGGCGACGGCCAGCTCAGGGTTGACTGTAAGCTACATTGTAAGCGGTGCTGCCACTATCAGCGGAAGTTCTGTTATGATCACCGGTGCAGGCGGTGTAACGATTACTGCAAGTCAGGCGGGTGATGACAGCTTCAATGCAGCTGCCGACGTAAGCCAAAGCTTCACTGTCAACAAAGCAACTGCCACCATCACCCTGTCGGATTTGGGGCAGGAAGCAGATGGCACACCCAAGACGCCGACTGTAGTAACAGACCCAAGTGGTTTGGAAGTGGTATTCACTTTCGATGGAGAGGCAATAGTTCCCGTCGTTGCCGGAAGCTACACAGTAGTGGCGACTATCAATGATGCCAATTACAAGGGAAGTGCAGAGGCCGTATTTGAATTAATTGAGGGGGTTGAGACTGGCGTGGCCGATGAACTGAGTCAGGTGTTGGTTTATCCTAACCCATTTGTGGAAACGATCAATATTGAAGGCAAAAACCTAAGTGTCATCCGTCTGCGCAATCTTAACGGACAGCTAATGTTTGAAAGAGCTGTCACTGACAAAACAGAGCTTACTACTCCTGATTTGATGCCTGGTGTTTATCTTCTTTACCTGATTGATGGCGAAGGAAGATCCAACGTTAGGAGGATGGTAAAGAAATAGTAGATCCCCACAACAACTGGATTTATTACTAGTGAGAAACCGGCTTCATCTGATGAAGCCGGTTTTCTTTTTATTAAATATCGCCGAACTGTATTCGATTAACCAAAACAATAATTATTTTCAGCTATTTGTCGGGAATTTATATCATTCAATAAATGGCTTTTAGATTTTGTTGGCTGGGAATTTGTCTGCTGATCGTCGGTACCGTTTCTGCTCAGAATAGTCAGTCGATAGCCCAGCTTAAGCAAGCAGACAAAGTTCAGAATTCGAGAGAAAGGATAACCTTTTTATTGTCCGCCGAAGGTCTCCAAACCATTTCCGATGATTCTATCAAAGCAGCCTACCTTCAAAAGCTGGGAAACGCCTACGCTCAGGCCTATTCAAACGATACGGCGCTTTATCATTTGAATGAGGCACTACAGTTGGTTGACTCCAAGCCGTATAAGTTGCTCAAAGGAGAGATTTATAATAGCCTGGGTAATACGTCCCTCACCCTGAGTGCCACCGACGATGCGATGAAGTACTACAATGCAGGTTTAGAAGAAGTGGGTGATTTGCACACAGTGGACGGCGCTTCTCTTAAATCACGGCTTCTAGGGAATATTGGAGGGATTTATAACGAGTTGGAGCAGTATTCGAAATCGCTTGAATATGCACAGGCAAGCTTTAGTGTAATTGAGGAATATAATTTAACAGAAAGGTATTTTTTTGGGCACCTTATTCTCGCATTTGCCCACAATGCCCTTGGGAATTTGGACCAATCGATGAATCATAATTTAAAAGTTTTAGAGATTATTCTTGAAAATGGCGATTCCTCCTATTTGGCATATGCCTATAAGAACATCGCATCTATCTATCATCAAAAGCAAGACTGGGAACAGGCAGAGAAGTATTATAAGAATGCTAAAGAAGTCGCCTGGATAGTGAAGGAATATGAGGTTTATGTTAGTTGTTTTTCCAATCTGGCCGAAGTTGCAGAGCAACAAGGGCAACTCAGAACAGGCATTAATTACGCCGAACAAGGGATTGAAGCAGCTAAAACGTATGGATTGCTACCCAAGCATATCGAAGCAATTAAATTTTACTATTCCCTTTTGAAGAAATCAAATCAAACTGATTTGGCTTTGTCGGTACATGAAGAATATATGTCATTGAAAGACTCTTTGTTCCGACTTGAAACAGTGGCTCAAATCGAGGAAATAGAATCTAAATATGAAAAAGAAGAGCAGCAAAAGGAAATAGCACTTTTAACGGCGCAACATGAGTTGACAGAAAGTGAATTGTCACGTAAGCAGCAAGTGCAGTTTTTTTTAATTGGCTCTTCTGTGCTATCAATAGTAATTCTCGTGCTGGTAATCTACAACCAACACCAGAAGGCTCGCTTGAGACATGAGATCCTGGAAAACCAATTGGATGAATACCGTATACGGCTAAATGAAATGCTGGGAAAATATGAAGGAGATTTTAGTATTTCAATAGAAGAGCTTAATGAGCGTTTGTCAAATCCCATTTCGGAGCGAGAATATGATGTACTAAAGATGATTTTCACTCAAAAGACCAATCAAGAGATTGCCGATGAGCTTTATTTGTCGATCAACACCGTAAAGAGCCACTTGAAGAATTTGTACGACAAACTGGGGGTCAACAATCGAGCCGATGTTGTAAAGTTGATTGCTTCACGGAAATAGTGCCAACGATGCTTCTAATTTGCTAACGACAATGGAACTCGTTTAGACAAACTTTCTGTGGCTTTTCAATTTATTCAGATATCTTATACCTGATTCAGCGTGGAACGGGTAAGAGGGGAGTTCGATACCAAACTTAATGTATGCTATTTTTTATGAGAGCTTACCTTCTACTATTGCTTTTCCTCGTATTCGTTGCATCCTGTCAGGAGACTAAAAAAGAAGAACCCTACGATCCAGACTCCTTTATCAACCCCGAGCTTTTCAAAGATCATATCAGGACGCCCGATTTTCAAACGACGGAACAGAATAGACCGGCTTCACAAAGGAGGCCGGTTTCCCCCAAAATTTTTAAGTGATACGGTGACGTCTGTAACTCACACTTAGAAATCCGATTCCTTGAAGCTTGCCAGTCGCATAACCAGCACAATTGATTTGGGTAATAGAGATCCTCAAACTGCCAGAGTAGAGGTAGATTTTTCCTTTTTCATATATTTACCTCCATATAGACTCGGATAATCAAATACTGGGCCCGAAATATCTAAGCCGATTTAACGCATAATCAATGTTAAAGCGATTTTTCCAATTCATACACGATTGCGGCACAGACCAGACCGATGACCGCAAAACAAAAAGGGACATCCGGATGCTGCCTATGGGTTTGTTTAAATATAAAAACTACACCTGTAGGATCAAAAATTATCCAATGTCCGGTTATTTCAGATTGTCCCCGATCCTTTTTACACGCCTGTGCCTTGTATTGGTGTTGATAGGCTTGTGTTTTAGCTCACACCATACCAAAGCACAAAAAAACACACTCGATAGCCTCAAACAGGCGCTGGATACCCTGCCGAAGGAAGATGAGAGGTACGTGCATACGTTATGGGAGGCGATGGAGATAGCCCGGCAAGTTGACGACGATCAGGCACGGATTTATGCCTATGAGGCTTATCAAATTTGTGAAATGAACTTTCCCGGGCTTACGGGCCGGGCCATGACTCGTCTGGCGGAGCAGCTTCATCTTCAGAGCTTACCAGACTCAGCCGAAGTATGGTTGGACAAATATCGATCAACGTATTTTGGCACACAGGATTCCACTGCATTGGGCAGGTTCTATTTGATCAGGGGGGACATAGCCCGCAGAGGGTATAAACTGGAAGAATCAGCCGCCTATTTCGATACTGCCAAATGGGTGGCTGGGGGCTTTGATAATAAGAGACTACTTGCTAAGGTTTTTCATTGGACAGGGATATTGTATGATATTCAGGCGGCCCATAATGCAGCGCTTGACTATTATGGACAGGCATTGAAATTATATAAAACACTACCGGACAGTAATGGAATGGCAAGTATATATCAAAATATAGGAGGTATCTATAGTAGCGACGATGGGGAGGAAGAAGATTATACCCTATTTAAGCAATACAGAGATAGTGCTATCTGGATATTTGAACGCCAGGGCAATATCAATAACCTGGCCCTAACATATGGCAATATGCTGTATAACATTGCCTACCTGAATAACGACATAGAAAGCGCTGAATACTACCTGAATAAACTCAATGAAATAGAACCGTATGTGGATAACATAAACCAGTTGGGCAATATGGCCAATAAGAGGGGCTTCTATTATCTTGCAAAAGGAGAATACGGGTCAGCCATTAATGCTGCCATGAAAGCCCGGGCAATGGCAAAGCAACATAAGTTTGGAGATAACACCTTAGAATTTGCATATTGGATCATTCAGGAAGCCTACGAGCGTCTTGGCAATTACCAGGACGCATACATAAACCTGAAAGAATGGAACGCCTACAAGGACTCCATCAACCAAGTAGAAGAGGATAAAACCTTTCTTGAACTGGAAACTAAATACGAAACCACCCAAAAAGAAGCCGAAAACCAGCGCCTGCAACTGGCCAATGAACAACAAGCTACCTTAAACCGCCTGCTGGGTACCGGTGGAGGCTTGCTGTTGGCCTTTCTTGGGACATTGGGATTTTTCTACTACAAGCAAACCAAACAGAAAAAAATCATTGAGACCCAAAGCGACCAGCTCCAAAAACTTAACAACCTCAAGTCCGAATTCTTCGCCAATATCAGCCATGAGCTGCGCACACCGCTTACCTTGGAGCGTGGCAATATCGAAAATGTAATGCTCTCGGGCGATCGCTTCTCACCTGACAACGATCGCCGGCTGAAGAATGCTGTCCGAAGCAACCGGCAGCTGAGCCGGATGATCGACGACCTGCTGGACCTTTCCAAACTCGAACTGGGCCAGTACCAACTCAAAACGGCGCCTGTCGCTCTGAATAAATTTGTGGGCAGGGTGGTTTCGTCTTTTGAGTCGCTGGCCGACGACCGGGGTGTGGGCTTGAAGTTTAGCACAGAGATGAGTGAGGATATTTCATCTGAATTGGATACCCGTCAGTTTGAAAAGGTGATCAATAACCTTTTTTACAACGCATTTAAATTTTCGCCGTCAGGTACTACAGTGCTGGTCCGACTTTCAGTGCAGCACGGTATGGCTCTGATCAGCGTGAAGGATGAGGGGGCTGGTATACCGGAGGCTGACCTTACGAGGATATTCGATAGATTCTACCGGGTTCGCAATCAGGAGGCTGAAGGGTCGGGGCTCGGGCTGGCCATTGCTAAGGAAATAGTCGTTATGCATGGAGGTTCTATTGCCGTAAGTAGCATAGTAGATGTGGGTACGGAATTTCTCATCAGGCTGCCGGTGGTAGAGGCGGCGGATGAGACGGTAGAGCAGGATGAACCGCCGGCTGAGGAAGATGTGGTAGATGACAAGCTTCGGAGCTTTGTTTCAGAGCGCCCCGAAGTGCTGGTGGTGGAAGATAATATCGAGATGCAGGACTATATAAAGGAAATACTTTCCCGCTATTTTTCAGTAACAGCCAAAGCTAATGGCAGACAGTGCCTTGAATGGCTGGAAACCCGTAGTCCGGCACTTATCATTTCAGACGTAATGATGCCCGAATTGGATGGTTTTGAGTTGCTGGAAAAACTCAAACGCTCACCTATTTACCACCGAATCCCAGTAATACTTCTTACTGCCCGATCGGCAAGCGATGACAGTCTTCGTGGCTTGAGGCTTGGCGTCGACGATTACATCACCAAGCCCTTTGACAGGGACGAGCTGCAAATTAAGGCCGTTAACCTGGTCAATAACCTGCAACGACGTGTGAAGTGGGTAAAAGAAATGGGTGGGGAAGGTGCGCCGGCCGGTGCTGAGGAAGCAACCGAAGAGGATGAAAAAGTCATTGCGACACTTGAGTCTTACATAAGAGGTCGGATAACCGATCAGAAAATTGCAGTTTCAGACGTGGCAAAGGCAGTATCGATGAGCGAGCGACAGCTGTACAGAAAACTCGCAACGGTAAACGGGATGAGCCCGGGAGAGCTGATCATTGAGGTGAGACTTCAGTATGCCCGGATGCTGCTTCTTCAGGGAGGTATTGTGAAACTTTCTCAGCTGGCTATGGAGGTGGGTATAGGTACTCCTGCGTACCTGTCGAAGATGTTTTACGAACGATTTGGCAAGCGGCCTACCGAATTCATTCAATAATAAGTTGCTATAAATCAATTATTTACGGTTAAATGGCAGGCCTGTCAACTATGTTGGCAGGCCTGTTTACTTCAAAGAAAGCTGAAAATTCTTTCTAGTGAATTGATGAGGATAGCTTAGGAATAGTCTAAGCCAACAATCCGAAACCACATCAATATGAGAAAGAGTTACGCACATTGGATCAAAACCCAAAGAAAATACCGAAAGGCACAGCGAAAACTTCAGGCACTGACTTCACAAGGGTCGGGTGAAAGGTTTGTACTTATAAGAAAACTGGACATCCTGCGCAGAAGGCTTCAAGCACTTAATAGCAAATGGCGACTGGGCATAGCCGCCTCGGTTCTCACTGCGTGGCTGGCCACCTCTTCGGCTGGTACGGCGTATGCACAGCTCCCTGCTGCTATACAGGCCAATGATCTCAATAGCTACAATGGCTTGATTATAAACGGCTTGGCAAGCAACGACCGGATGGGATACTCAGTCGGTAGAGCCGGGGATATCAATGGCGATGGCATAGATGACATGATTATTGGGGACGAAAACGCTGACCCAAATGGAAAGGCGCAAGCGGGGGCTACCTATATCATTTTTGGTACGGCTTCCGGTGTAGAAGCTGATCTGGCTAGTCTCGATGGATCCAATGGCTTCACCATTAATGGAGCAAACACCAATGATTTTTTCGGCGGTTCGGTCAGTGCCGCCGGAGATGTGAATGGAGACGGGATCGATGACGTGATCGTTGGGGCAACCTCCGCAGATCCAGGAGGAAACTCCGCAGCCGGATCTTCTTACGTTATTTTTGGTTCGGCAAGTGGGTTTCCTGCAGCGCTGGAGTTATCCGCATTGGATGGATCTAATGGATTCACGATTAACGGTATCAGCAACTTTGACGGCCTGGGCTATTCAGTAAGTGGTGCAGGGGATGTAAATGGGGACGGCTTAGATGATGTGATTGTTGGTGCTCCACGTGTAAATGTTGGTTTTACCGCCGATGCAGGGGCCAGTTATGTAATATTTGGTAGGGATACAGGTTTTTCGGCCACTCTTTCCGTTTCGTCACTGGACGGCAGCAATGGCTTTGTCATTAATGGTATTAATAATTTCGATCTGGCAGGTTATTCGGTAAGTGGTGCAGGCGATGTAAATGGTGATGGCATCGATGATGTGATCATCGGGGCGACCGAACAAGGCTCTGGCGGGATGAGTGGTACCGGATCAGCTTATGTGGTCTTTGGCAGGAATACGGCATTTTCAGCAAGCATAGATTTATCCTCCCTTGATGGTGCCATGGGCTTTGTGATCACGGGTACTAATGCCGATGACAAACTGGGAGTAGCCGTCAGTGCCGCCGGAGATGTGAATGGAGACGGCATCGATGATGTGATCATAGGGGCCGATTCAGCAGATCCGGGCGGTAAATCCAACGCAGGTTCCACCTATGTGATATTTGGAAAAAATTCAGGATTTGCAGCCAGCCTGGCTGTGTCGACATTGGATGGGAGCAACGGGTTTACGCTCAATGGCTTAGGTAGTTTCGACAATTTGGGCCGGTCAGTGAGTGCCGCAGGAGATTTCAATGGAGACGGCATGGACGATTTGGTCATTGGAGCCAGTGGAGCAGACCCGAATGGCAACTATAACATTGGCGCTGCTTATGTCATATTAGGTAGTAACTCAGGCTTTGATGCCACCTTTGATTTGTCATCACTCGATGGCACCAACGGCCTGGGAATCAACGGGCTGGCAGGTAGCTCTTCATTCGGTTTTTCTGTGAGTGGTGCTGGAGATATGAATGCCGATGGTTCGGATGATCTTATCATTGGGTCGCCTTCTGCTTTAAATGACGGGGCCGGGAAATCCTTCATCGTCTACGGCATAGGTCCCACACTCAGACAAGATAAAGCGATCGAGCCTTTGAAGGCTCTTGAAGACAATCTTTTTGAGTATGTCATCCCTTCAAAATTAGTGGTTTCGAGTAGCGAGACAGTGGCAGGTTACCATGCTACCCTGGCAAGCGGTGATCCGCTTCCTGAGTGGCTTACCTTGACAGGCAACACTTTTAGCGGCACTCCGCCCAATCAGGCCGTTGGCACCCTTGAACTAACGCTGGCAATAACCGGCACACTAGGGACGGAGATCAGCATTCCATTCAGCATTCAGATTGCTGATGCCCAGACTTCCCCACCGCAAATCAGTGCCTCAGATTTGAATGGGCTCAATGGCTTTTTGGTCAATGGCATTAATGATTTAGGCCGGACCGGTTATTCCGTAGATGGTGTCGGTGATGTAAACGGAGACGGTATTGACGATGTAATCATAGGTGCCCCTGGTGAGGGCTCAGCCGGATCAACCTACGTTATTTTTGGTAACAATTCAGGCTTTGCCTCAGCTATAGAACTCTCCACTCTGGACGGCACTAACGGGTTTGTAATCAGTGGTGTCAATGAACATGATGGTTTAGGGGCATCAGCGGCTAACGCAGGTGATGTGAATGGCGATGGGTTGGATGATATGATCCTGGGAGCGCCCAGTATTGGGAAGAGCTACATCATCTTTGGAAGCAACGCAGGCTTTCCTTCATTACTGGAGGTGTCGTCCCTGGATGGCACCAATGGCTTTGCAATTAATGGCGCTAGTGCAAACGACAGGTTCGGGGTTTCAGTGAGCGAGGCGGGAGATATCAATGGGGATGGGTTTGACGATGTGATCATCGGGGCGGATAATGTCAGCTCGAACGGGCTCGTCTTCAACGGGGCGAGCTACGTCTTTTTTGGAGAAAATACAGCCTTTCCTGCCACTTTAGAAGTATCCACACTTGATGGGACCAACGGATTTACCATGAATGGATTGAGCGACTTTGGTTTATTAGGTGGCTCAGTAAGCGGGGCAGGGGATGTCAACGGAGACGGGATTGATGACGTCATCATCGGGGCATATTATGCGAGCTCAAACGGGCTCTATTACAACGGGTCGAGCTACATTGTTTTTGGAAAAAGTACTGGTTTTGCCTCCGAGTTAGATCTGTCAACGCTCGATGGAAGTAATGGATTCAGGGTAGATGGGCTAAATGACGATGATGAATTAGGGGGGGCGGTAAGCAGTGCCGGCGATGTGAACGGCGATGGGATAGAAGATATGATCGTAGGTGCCATAGGGGCAAACAGTAATAGCGGTTCCGCTTATGTGGTATTTGGAAAAAACACGGGCTTTGCAGCCACGCTTGCCCCTTCTTCCCTGGATGGAACCAACGGATTCGCCATAAACGGGCTGGAGTCAGGTGACCGTTTTGGATCGGCCGTAGGCGGTGCAGGTGATGTGAATGGCGATGGAATGGATGACGTGGTAGTAGGAGCACGATATGCCGAGGATGCCTATGTAATATTTGGAAGCAATGCTCCCTTTGCAGCCACCCTGGATCTGTCATCACTGAACGGGAGCAATGGATGGCTGTTTGACGGGGGTGGGGTAGGTCAGGCCGTGGGCGGTGCAGGAGACATCAACGGTGACGGGGTGGAAGACCTGATTTTGGGAGCAAAAGATGCCGCACCTGATGGTCTGTTAAAAACTGGATCAACTTACGTCATTTTCGGTATTCTTCCCGCAGTGGCTCCCACGTTGGCTAATCCCATCGCTGACCAACAGGTCAATGAGGATGAATTGTTCGAATTCACCATCCCCACCAATACATTTGAGGACCGAAACCAGAATGATATACAGACCCTCTCCGCCACACTGGCAGGTGGAGGAGCACTACCCTCCTGGCTCACATTCGATCCGACAGTCGGCACTTTTTCTGGTACGCCTACCGAAGAATCAGATATAGGGGTCTTTTCCATCGAAGTAACCAATACCGACGAAGATGGACTCAGTGCGACCGACCAGTTTGACCTGGAGGTTGTCAGTGTCAACGATGCACCCGTCCTAGCGGCTATCGGGAACCACGACGGAGATGAAGGTACCAATGTCACCTTCACAGCGACTGCTACAGATACAGACCTGCCCGCCAACACGCTGACCTTTAGCCTGGATGTGACATCCTCAGGCAAAGGCATGACCATAGACGGGTCAACCGGAGCGTTCTCCTGGACGCCGTCGGAAGATCAGGGCGGAAGCCATGAAGTAACGGTTACAGTAAGCGATGGCGAATTGACCGACAGTGAAACCATCATCATCACCGTGAATGAGGTGAATAGTGCGCCTGTCCTTGCGGCCCTGGGCAACATAAGCGTTAACGAAGGGGCGGTGCTGGCTTTTACAGCCACGGCATCTGACGAAGACTTGCCAGCGCAAACATTGACTTTTTCGATTGACGAGGCAGCGATCGCAAAAGGCATGACTATCAACGCAGAGACCGGGGTGTTTACCTGGACGCCCGGCGAAGCGCAGGATGGAAGCCATGAAGTAATGGTTACAGTCAGCGATGGCGAGTTAACCGACAGTGAAACCATCACCATCACCGTGAATGAGGTGAATAGTGCGCCGGTGCTGTCAGCCATTGGCAACAAAAGCGTTGACGAAGGGGTGGAACTGACTTTTACAGCCACAGTATCTGACGCAGACTTGCCAGCGCAAACATTGACTTTTTCGATTGACGAGGCAGCGATCGCAAAAGGCATGACTATCAATGGAGCGACCGGGGCTTTCAGCTGGAAGCCCGGCGAAGCGCAGGATGGAAGCTATGAAGTGACTGTTACAGTGAGTGATGGAGAACTGGTTGATAGCGAAACGCTTTTGATAACTGTAAATGAAGTCAACCAGGCTCCCGCATTAATAGCAGAAAATCAAACTGTCGATGAAGGCAGTGAGCTGATTTTTTCTGCCCTCGCTACAGATCAGGACGTGCCCCAACAAATGTTGACTTTCGAAGTCGATGATGCCTCTGTTGCCAGGGGCTTGTCCATTGAGTCGGCAACAGGAAAAATAAGCTGGACTCCTGGTGAAGCGCAGGATGGCACCCATGACGTAATGATCACAACTAGCGATGGAGTAGTATCTGTCAGCAAAACAATTACCATCACGGTGAATGAGGTGAATAGTGCACCGGTGCTGGCAGCCATTGGCAATAGAAGCGTAAATGAAGGGACGGAGCTGTCTTTCACAGCCACAACAACAGATTCGGACATTCCGTCCCAAACGCTTACTTATAGCCTCGACGACCTGTCGGTCGCTAGTGGGATGCAAGTTGGTTCGTCCACCGGGGAGTTTTCCTGGACACCTTCAGCAGGTCAGGCTGGAGATTACTTTGTTACGCTGGCCATTAGTGATGGGGTGGTGGCTGTAAGTGAAACATTCACCATAACAGTCAGCAGCAACGTAGAAAACCGAGCGCCAGTGGTGGCGGAGCCAATAGCAGACCAATCTGTTACTGAAGGTTTTTCATCACTCCAAATTGATTTGGCCACTGTGTTTGTTGACGAGGACGGAGACCAGTTGACCATTTCCGCTGAGTCAGCAAACGAAGGTGTGGCAACCATTTTGATCTCCGGGCAAACACTTACTATTTCAGAAGTTGGCACTGGTGCCACCACGGTCACTGTAACTGCCGGGGATGGCGGAGGCGGTAGCGTGAGCGATAGTTTTGACGTAGAAGTTTTGCCGGCTAGTGTTGCCGGTGTGGGAGGAGACGCTAACCTGCTGATGGCAATATACCCCAATCCAACGGAGGGAATGTTGTCAGTCAACGTGACGGGCTCGCTAAAGGGAGTACTTACTGCAGGGGTTCACGACCTTTCTGGTCAACAGCTTTCGCAGGCAACAGTGACTGGCAATTCGGAAAGGCTGACTGCTGAACTTGACCTGACAGGACTGGCACCCGGAGTCTATTTGCTCAGCATTTCTTTAGATGGAAAGCCTATTGCTACGAGAAGAATCATTAAAAAATAGCCATTAGAAATTTAAGATCATGGAACAAGTAGTGGAAGAAAAACCAAAATTCGAATTGTCGACCTCCAGGCAGTTTCCAGGGTGGTTAGCAGGGCAGCAATCGTGCATCATATTTTCTACCTATCAGATAGGAAAGGTGTTCATGCTGGGAAGCAACCAAGACGGCTCTCTGCACGTGACGGAGCGCAGCTTTCCCCGATGCATGGGGCTGGGCACGTCATCAGGCAACAACACGTTCTGGATGAGCTCGCTGTGGCAGCTATGGCGATTCGAAAACTCACTCACTACCGGTAAGTTCAACGAATACGACAAGGTATACCTTCCTCAGGTAGCCTACACCACCGGTGATCTCGACATCCATGATATCATCGTTGGTCAGGATGGCCGACCCGTATTTGTTAATACGCTGTTCAGCTGCCTGGCTACAACCAGCGAAACACACAGTTTCAGGCCTGTTTGGAAGCCGCCGTTCATCAGCAAAATGGTGCCCGAAGACAGGTGCCATTTGAACGGGCTGGCTGAAAAGGACGGAAAACCCGGATACGTCACCCTGGTAGGCAGGAGTGATGTGTCAGATGGGTGGAGAGAGCACAGGGCCAATGGCGGCCTGGTTATGGACGTGCAAACCAATGAAGTAGTTTGTGAAGGCCTTTCCATGCCGCATTCACCACGGTGGTATGAGGGCAGCCTCTATTTGCTGGAGGCCGGATCCGGCTATTTTGGAAAGGTCAATCTTGAAACCAAAACTTTTGAGAAGATAGCCTTTTGTCCGGGTTTCCTCAGGGGGCTCGACTTTGTCGGTAACTATGCAGTAGTGGGGATGTCCTCAGTTCGGAAAAACAAGACCTTTAGCGGCTTACCCCTTGACAATAACCTCAAAGAAGTCAATACATCGCCAAGATGTGGCATACAAATCATCAACCTTGAAACCGGCGCCACAGAAAACTGGATCCGTCTGGAGGGAATAGTTGAAGAACTGTATGACGTAAAAGTATTGAGGGGTGTATCGAAGCCGTTACTGATTGGAACAAAGAAGGAGGATATTCGGACGATGATCTCAGTGGAGGCATAGAGGAAATCAGACATAATGAATCAGCTTCCCCCTCTCAGTGCGCCTGATAAGTGCTATGTTGTTGTCGAAAGAACGGTGTTGATGCTTAGTTCCATGGAAAGCAGCCTCCTGATCATTAGCCTGTTCTCCCAAACTGGTTTGCCAACAATACTGGTACGCTCTAGTTTCGGTAGGAAAGCTTTGATCACAGACGCAGCCTCAACCACTGCCATTTGACTTCCCAGACAATGATGCATGCCATACCCAAAGGAAAGGTGATCATTCACCTTTCTGTCGATAATTAGTTGATCGGGGTTTTCAAAATGACCTGGGTCACGATTGGCAGATCCAATGCAAAGAGTAATGGTGCTATTGGCAGGTATTTCAACTCCGGAAAGAACTATAGGTTCTGGGTTTAATCTTCCCGTTATCTGCACAGGTGAGTATAACCGCAATATTTCTCGGACAAAGCGCTCAATGCTAGCGTCGTCATCAAGTTGGTCAAGTAGTGCTTTGTCCGCAATTAATGTTTGCAAGCAAATGCTTATCAGGCTGGAGGTTGTTTCAAAAGCAGCAATGAAAAGAAAAATAATGAGCGATACCGGATCGGTATTAAATTCAGGGTTGTCGTCTGCAGTTTTTTTGACTGCCGCTGCCAATCCGGCCGACTCCTTATCAAGACTGCCGTAGTAAAGATCGAAAGATGCCCGAAGATTTGTTGAGGCGACCTGGATATTCTTTAAATCTTTAAAAGTCAAATAGGGATCGAGGAGTTGAACTAGTTTGAATCCATCTGCCTGAAGCTCTTCTCCTAAATTTCTAGGCATGCCAAGCACATCACAAACCATCCATACTGGTAGCTTCTTGGCAATAAAAGAGACCAAGTCAAATGACGGCGGCATATCTACCAGGATTTCATCACAAATCTCAGAAGACTTCTTCGAAAGAAAAGACTTAGAGGGCCAGTTTTTAGCAAGAACGGAACGAATAGAACCATGTATTGGTGGATTCTGTTGTATTGGCATTCCAGCTACTGCCTGCTGAATCGAGCTAAAATCTATGTTTCTGCCCGTAGCATACTGAGTCATTTTGTAAATCCATTCCGCCCTGGCGCCGGTTTGATAATTTTTATCGAAAAGCACATGCTTCACGCCATCATAGTTCATTACTACAAAGTCTCCAGTAGGTGATTGGAATACAGGCGCATGTGCCAATATTTGGGAGTACACCGGATATGGGTTAGTGATAAACCCTGGATTCGATGGTTGCCAAAGTTTAGTTACGTCCATTTATCAATTTATAAACGTGCTCAGTAAAGGAAGAAACTGTGGGGTTGTTGTAGAGACTCAAAGGGTCGATGTCAATTTTATAGTGCTCCTCAACATCTCCGAGTAAGAAAATTGAATTCACTGAATCAAGGCCCAGGTCATTAAATGCAACCGCATCATCTATTGTGGCGACTTCTTTTTTAATTTCCTTCGCAATAAGATTTTTAATGAAATCAGCAATTTCAGATTGGCTTGTCATACCAGGAAGTCATGAATAGGTGTAAGGTCAATTGTAAAAACTGTAATTGTGGAATCATAGGGCGTTTCATGACGCAAGTCGTCATAGGATATTTGAATTTATAAGTATTTATGGAGATTCAATAACAGCGAAACTAAAAACCAACTAATTTAACCCAAAAGTGTTGAAATATCTGCCAAGCTTGCTCTCCACAAAGCGGATAATTGACATTACGGTTGTTGATTTACTTGTATTGAATGCTTTTTAATAGTAGCGACTACGGGGTCTTTCTGGTTCTGTTACTTGTGTTATATTACTTTACTCCAAAATCCTGGAGGTGGATACTGCTTTTAGGTGCAAGCGTATACTTTTACACTACCTGGAATTCATTCTTTCTTATTGTAGTAGGAGTATCAATTCTGATAGATTACATTTGTGGGCTTGCGATCTACAACTCAAAGCTACAGTGGCAAAGAAAAGCCTTATTTTGGTCAAGCATAGTTTCCAACATTGGCCTCCTTTTCTTTTTCAAATACCACAATTTCTTTGCTGAGAATATAAATACTGTATTCGGTGCATTGAACATAGCAATTTTGATTCCCAAAAATTCACTTCCTTTTCCCATAGGTATAAGCTTTTATACCTTTCAGACTCTCAGCCACACAATTGATGTTTACAAAGGCTTCAGAAAACCGGAGCGAAATTTAGGAGTGTTTTCTCTCTACGTATTGTTTTTCCCACAGATTTTAGCGGGCCCAATCGAAAGATCGAAGAATCTTTTGCCACAATTGAATACCCTAAGTCTTTTAAACTCTGAGAACGTCACCGCTGGCGCACGGCTTATCCTTTGGGGGCTATTTAAAAAAATGGTAGTTGGAGACCGGATCGGGGAGCTGGTGGATTTGGTTTATGGGAGCCCTGAAACGTACAAAGGGTTGCCGCTTATGATCGGCTCCTGTCTTTTTACCGTTCAGATTTTTTGCGACTTCTCTGGCTATAGCGACATGGCAATTGGCTCGGCCAGGCTTTTTGGAGTTAAGCTTTCGAAGAACTTTGACAATCGAGTGTATTTCGCCAACTCTAAAGCAAATTTTTGGAAGGGGTGGCATATTACGCTTAGTGACTGGTTTAGAGATTATCTTTTCTTTGCTGTTTTGGGAAAAGGAAGGACGCAAATTCGCTTTTACCTGAGCCTGCTTTTCGTATTTTTTATCACCGGGTTGTGGCACGGAGCAAATTGGGGCTTCGTGATTTGGGGAACGCTGAACGGCGTATGGATAGCAACTGAACGCCTCACCTACAAATGGCGATTTAAACAATTTGATAGATTTGGATTGCTTCGGTTTCCAGGAGTGTTCAACTTCTTCTGTATAGCTTTCATTTTTTTGACTACTTCTTTTACAGCCATGTGGTTTAAATCCGAGTCGTGGGAGGCTGGTGTTAAAATATTGCGATATAGCCTGGATTGGAGCAATATTGGAAAAAGTCCACTTACGATCAAGGAGGTTCAAGAAATTGGATTTTGTGTGGCTGCCTTTGTTTTAATGGACATTATTAATGTGAGCATGAAGCTGAATGATTTTGGCGAATGGGTTGCCAAAAAGTCCTTTCTTCTTCGATGGGCAATTTACATTGTGCTTGTTGAGGCAATACTCAACTTTGGGATTGTCAGCAACGAGTTTTATTATTTTAAATTTTAGAATGAAAAAGGCCGTTCTTAAAGCGCTTCTGTTTGTAGTAATTTTGGTTGTGATACGGCAAGTCATAAGTACCTTGTTCCCTTTGGAGGACCGGCAATCGGCACTCAATGGAAAAAGGACATTACTGAGTACAAACAAGAGCTTTAACACCGTCATTCTGGGCTCAAGCAGAGTTGAGAGAGGTGTTGACCCTTTCATAGTCGACTCCATGACGGCCCGCCATCATTTGAAATCTTTAAACCTTGGATTTCAAAGCCTTACTTTTCCTTATATCAACGATATTTCAAATCAGATTGTGACAGAGAGAGGAGCCGATTATTTACTGGTGGAGCTGACGGGCCCAGGCCTGGACTTTGGAAATATGGGCCCTTGGTTTGAGTTGATGAGATCGAATACCACGGAAAATTCATTTTCTGATATTTTATTCTTGGCGCAACAGATGGCAACAAGTTTGAAAGGGGTACTGAGTACTCGCCTGAACATAGTCAATTTTGCAGGCAGATATCATTCACATAAAGGGCTACGACAAAACGGATACTTACCATACCCCGATAACCTGAGGGACGAGGAGAAACTGCCAAATCTTATAAACTCCAGGTTGACATTAGATGTGCATTCGGGGAATTATGCGCAGCGGAAGTTGCAAAGCAAATACCATTTGGAAGAAACAATCGACAAGGCAAATGACAACGGAATTAGAATTATTTATATTCTACCACCATTAATCAAAGATGAAGACGAGGCGACTTTTATATATGAGGCTTTCTATGAGCTCCCGGAGGAGTGTAGACTGAATGTTTATTCAGCAGAGTTTATCGAATTGATAATGGACAGCACCAAAAGAAAAAATTATTTTCACCTTAACAACGAAGGAGCTGTTCTATATTCTCAAATCCTTGGAGAAAAACTTAACGAGCACCTCTCTAAATGGCCGGATGATAAAAAGCGTGGCAATTAGCAACCGGTTCTGGTGATATGAAATTTTGGACAGCTTTTCTGCCTTGGTTTCTATTGTTCCAACCGCCTCACAAAAACCCACTTGAGTTTTCAACTAATTCAAATATCTTATACCTGATTTTGTGACGTTGGGCGGAGGCGATTGTACCAAACTTAACCTACTCAGCTTTTATGAGAGCTTGCCTACTATTGCTGCTAAGTGTTCTTTTTGTGGCTTCCTGTGGTGAAACTAAAAAAGAAGAACCCTACGATCCTGATTCCTTCATCAACCCAGAGCTTTTCAAGGACCATATCCGAACCACCGATTTCCAAACTGCCGAGGAAGAAATAAAAGGCTTCCACCTTCCGCCCGGGTTTGAAATCAATCTTTATGCCTCCGAGCCAGACATAACCAAACCCATCAACATGGAGTTTGATGACCAGGGCCGGCTGTGGGTAACCCATTCCATCGAGTATCCTAACGAGGCCTCTACAGGTTCCGGGCAAGACAAGATCACTATTCTTGAAGATACCAATGGCGACGGGAAGGCAGATAAATTCACAGATTTCGCCAGCGACCTGAACATACCCATTGGCATTATGCCTGTGAAAGGCGGAGCCATTGCCTATAGCATTCCAAACATTTACTACTTCGAAGACAAAGACGGAGATGATAAGTACGACGAAAAAAGAGTCCTTGTAGGCCCGTTCGATCACGTGGATACCCATGGCATGATCAACAATTTCATGAGGGGGCTGGATGGCTGGATTCACTCGGACCATGGTTTCAGGAATGACTCAAGAGTATCGGGTGCCGACAAAGACTCAATCAGTATGACCTCCGGCAATACGTTTCGGTTTCGGATCGATGGTAGCCGGGTAGAACAAACCACGTTTGGTCGGGTGAACCCCTTCGGTTATGCAGTAGATGACTTTGGATACTTGTACTCTGCTGACTGTCACACCATGCCGATCTATCAGATCATCAGTCAGGGTGACTATCCACACTTTGGTAAAAAAGCCCCAGGACTGGGCTTTGGCCCACAAATGATGAACTACCAAATTGGCTCGACGGCACTTTCCGGCTTGGACTACTATAACGGTGACGCATTTCCTGAAGAATACAGAAACAGCTTTTATTCTGGTGATGTGGTGGCTTGTAGAGTGAGTAGGAATACCATTTCTTACAATGGATCGACGCCAGTGGCTACTCTTCAAAAAGACTTTTTGGTGAGTGAAGACCCATGGTTCCGCCCGGTGGATGTAAAAATTGGGCCGGATGGCGCCTTGTATATTGCGGATTTTTATAATCGCATCATTGGCCATTACGAAGTGCCGCTTGATCACCCTGGCCGGGACAGGAAGAGTGGTCGCATCTGGCGCATTACTTACAAAGGCGAGGCCACCAAGCCAGTCGACTGGTCGAAAGCCAGCGTCGACAAACTGATCGAAGGCCTTGGTCAGAGTACTTTCACTCAACGCATGATGGCCTCTAACAGGCTTGTGGACTACAAGGCGAGAGAGGCTGTTGAACCACTGAAGTCGCTGCTTGCCGACAGCAAGGCCTCTTCCAAACAAAAAGCACATGCTATGTGGGTGCTGCAAAGGCTGGGAGCTTTATCAGATGATGAATTGAAAGGAGCTGCCACAGGACCCGACCAGGAAGTACGGGTGCATGCCTACCGTATACTGACAGAATATGCATCGTTGAGTGACGATATGAGAGGGCTGGCTTTGGAAGGTCTGAAGCATAATGATCCACATACGCAAAGGGCGTCAGCAGATGTTTTTGTAAGACATCGCCATTCTGCCAATATCAAACCTCTGGTAACCGCTGCTCTGGCAGTGCCTGCGACCGATACACACCTCCATTACACCCTGATGATTGGCCTTCGTGATCATTTGAAAAACTCTGAGATCCTGGCTGCTACTGTATCACAAACCTGGAGCGAAGCGGAAACAAAAGTACTGATGGACGCCATGACCGACGTGCCTTCTGCCACCGCCTCCAGTTTCATCTACGACAACATTAAAAAATACGACGCCCCACACGATCGCATGGTAGTGTATCTACAGCATGTGGGCCGTTTCATTCCTGAGGCCCAGCTCACCTCGGCGATCGATTTCATCAGAGAGAAATTCAAAGGGGATGCCGCAGGGCAATATACGTTGTACAATACGATCCAAACGGGTATTGGTCAGCGGGGTGGTTCTGCCAATGCCAAACAAATGACTGACTGGGCGGCCAGCTTTGCCGGCGACTTCCTGAAAAGTCTGGAGACAAAGCCACAGCTGGTAGCAGATCAACCGTCTGCACATGCTGATGAGGAATACGAATACTTTGAAGAGATTTCTCAGCGCCAGGTGTTTGCTGCGAACATTGCCAGCCAAAATAAACTGACAAGCTACGAGCAAGGGCTTCGTGATCTGTTGAATGCTTCCTGGGCGAAGAGCAGACCAAGAGCCGCCGCCGCAAAAGCTTTGCTCGATATCAATGGTAAAGGCAATATCGATTTGGTTGAAGCAAAACTGACCAGCATAGACGAGGAGCCTGCTTTCAGAGAGGAGCTGGCCAGAACCATCGGAACATCTTCTTATAGTGGAGTGGCAACGCTGCTCAATAAATCTTTGAAAGATGCACCCAGCGGCTTGCAGGTGGCCATCGCTTCGGTATTTGTAAATTCTGCCGAAGGCCGTGCAAGTCTTTTGAAAGCAGCAAAGGATGGTTTCATTCCGCCCCGCACACTGATGGACAGAAGAGTGAATGAGCAGCTGCTATCAAAGCTCACTGTTGCTCAGAAGAAAGAATACGATGCGCTGACTTCCGGACTTGAGTCGGTACTGGAGGAAAGACAAAAGCTGATTGATACAAGATTGGCTCGGTTCGACCCAAAGCCTGATGCAGAGTTGGGTAAAGCAGTATTTATGAACAACTGTAACGTCTGCCACCAAATCAACAACGATGGTGGGGTAATTGGACCGCAGCTCGATGGCATTGGTAACTGGGGTCGAAGGGCCCTGGCTGAAAAGATCCTCGACCCGAACCGGAACATTTCGCAGGCTTTCAAAACATATAGTATTACATTGAATGATGGCAAGGTGTTGAGCGGCTTATTCAGAAGAGATGAAGGAGAGCTGGAGGTATATGCCAACAACGCCGGCCAGGAATTTACGGTGAGCAAGAAAGACATCAAAGAGAAAAAGGCATCACAATACACCCTAATGCCCGACACTTTCGGCGAGTCCATTAGCGAAACAGACTTTGACGCTTTGCTTGGTTATTTGCTCAGTCAGAAGTAGGTGCCGGTCTGTCAGGTGACAGCCCTGGGGATTTTTGATTGATCGGTGATTTTGTGACAGATTTTCGTTTCGAGCAGCGCCCGCCCGGGAGGGTAGGGGGAAGAATTGGTGGGCGGATGAGCATAAAGGCCAGTGCGTTTAATTCTTCAACGACTTTTGCTTACTTTTTGTCTGTAAAAAGTAAGAGCCCACCCGGCTTGAGGGTGATCATCCTTATAGAATGAAACTATTGATAATATGAAGCCATTTAAAAGAGTTGCGATTCCTTTCTTCGTTTTATTAGTATCGGCACAATCTTACGCCCAACTCATGAAAAACCACGTCGTCGCCGACGACATCCCCTTCAAAAAAACTATCCTCTTTGACAAATTTGTCTCTGAAGGGGTAGCCGTCGGCGATGTCAACAACGACGGCCTCACCGACATCATGGCTGGGCCCTTCTGGTTCGAAGCACCCAACTGGACCCGTCACGAAATCTACGAGCCCAAGCTCTATGTGGCCGAGAAGGAATGGAGCAACTCTATGCTCAACTTCTCTCTCGACGTGAATCAGGACGGCTGGATTGATTTCATTCGGGTCGATTTCCCTGGAAAGGCGGTGTACTGGCACGAAAATCCTCAAGGCAAGGAAGGCTACTGGAAAGAATACATGATCCACGAAACTGTGGGCAACGAATCACCTGGGTTTTATGACATGGATGGCGACGGCCGAAAGGACATCCTATGCGGCGATGTGACCAACAAACAAATGATCTGGCTAAAGTCGCCCAGCAAAAAAGGTGATACTCAGTGGAAGAAATATACGATCAGCTTGCCCGGCACGCCCGGTTCTGAAAACTTCTCTCATGGTCTTGGCCATGCCGACGTGAATGGAGACGGTCGCAAAGACGTGGTCATCAGAGAAGGTTGGTGGGAAGCGCCCAGCGATGTTACGCAGGCAGCCTGGTTTTGGCATCCATCCAATCTTGGAGAGCCTTGTTCCCATATGTATACTTATGACTTTACGCAAGATGGTCACTTGGATGTTTTCTCTGCTTCTGCCCACGAAAGAGGGGTCTGGTGGTATGAGAATGAAGGGGATGGTAGCAATCAGAAGTTCACCCGACATCTGATTACTGACGAGATGTCGGAGACCCACGCTGTGGCATTTGTAGATGTGAATGGTGACGGCAAAAAGGACTTTGTTACCGGCAAACGCTACTACGCCCACATGCGCCAGGGCACAGGCGCTTTGGAACCTGCTTACCTTTACTGGTTCGAGTATGTGCCAGGCGAAGAGCCCAAATGGATTGCCCATCAAATCGACGACAACTCAGGTGTGGGCCTGAACGTGGTAGCCGAAGACATCAACAAAGACGGCCTGACGGACGTGGTGATTGCGAATAAGAAGGGGATTTTTGTATTTGAGCAGGGGAAATAGCGATGCGTTCTGAATGTTGATTCTTTTATCTAGCTACTTTGGTTAATGAATATTGCTACTGGCTTTGCAATAATTGTGATAATGGCTCTTGCGGTAGGGTTACTCTATTGGGCGACAAGACAACAACTTAGGCTAAGTAGAAGAATTGATCAGCATATTATCGATCAGGCGGCATCCAGGGGATTGGTAGTTGAGGACTTTCGATATGCTGGCGGTTCAGATTGGAAAGACTCCCCTTTTCCAGACAGAATCCGCATTGGCATAGTTGGATTCTATGGCGTTCCTAGTCGAGAAGAGTATGTCAGAATACTTGATTGTAAAACTCCTATTGGGAAGAAGACTTTTTGGGTGAAAGCTATTAAGAAAAGTAGAAGTGATTTTGCCTATGAATGGAGTGAGGTTTAATAAGCCTTGCTATAATCTCCAAAGGATTATGGTGCTCACTCTTACTGCGGCTACCACCATCTCTCAATGGGGCCAACTTTTAAACTACAGCCTCTTCACCCTAATATTCTTATAATAGACCCTTTGCCCATGGTGCTGAAACATGATATGGCCTTCTTTGTCTGAGCCATAACCAGGGTTGTTTGAAAACTTACTTTCCGCCAGCAGCTTTGTCATTTCAGGGCTTCCGATTTCAAACTCCAGCACTTTGGCACCGTTGAGCCAGTGCTCCACATGTCCGTTGTTGTGGATGAGTCTTGCCTGGTTGAAGTCACCGATGGGCTTAAGTTTTTTATTTGTGGGCTTAATCAGGTCGTAAAGCGATCCGGCCGATCTTACCGCTGCGGTATCGTTGAAATAGATGTCGTCCAATACCTGAATTTCAAAGTTATCCAGCCAGTTGGGGCTGTTGCCATTGCCAGCTTCCATGCTTAGGTTCTCCTGCATATGAAAGAAGACACCTGAGTTGGCTGCGGTGTCCACCGCCCATTCGTATTCAAGCTCAAAGTTTCTGTAGCGGCCTTTGGTTAGCAGGTCACGGTTAGCCGTGTCTGGATTGGTGACCAGCATACCATTTTCAACCAGCCAGACACCTTCCGGAAATACATCTATTCCATAACCTCTCAACGAATCAGTCGATGTTCCATCAAAAAGAACCGCCCATTCATTTTCTGAGGCTTCGTTTTGTTCTGCTTTTTTGGGTTCAGTACAAGCTGCAATTAGAATGGCAGGCAATAGAAAAAGGAATAATTTCTTCATGATGGTTCTAAATTAAGGACAAGCTTTCTTAAAGATAACTACTTTTTCGGGCATTTGGCCCACCTTGGCCTGTCCCCTGACAGGCCTACGTCTTATAGCCTCCTCAGCGTCAACCCACCATCTGCCACAATCACTTGTCCGGTAGCATAGGGAATGCCTCCCGTTGCTAGCGAGGCCACAATCCTACCAATGTCTTCAGGCTGGCCCAGCCTTTTCTCTACTGTCAAGCCATTGGCAATGAGCTCTTCATATTTGCCTTTCACTTTACTGATCATGTCAGTTTCGATCACGCCAGGGCGTACTTCGTACACAGGAATCCCAGCTTCCCCCAGACGGGTAGCCAGCAGTTTGGTCATCATGCCCAGCCCCGCTTTGGCCATGCAATATTCCCCCCGGTTAATAGAGGCCACTTCCGCTGAAATGGAGGAGATGGTAATGATGCTTCCCTCAAATGTTGCTGATGCCGCCTTTTCTTTCAGCATTTGATTAGCAACCAGCTGCGAAAGAAAGAACGTACCCTTCAGGTTGATATCGAGCATGTAGTCGTAGTCTTCCTCGTCGATCTTAAGCACATCTTTGCGTACCCTTGGCGCCACACCGGCATTGTTGACCAATAGGTTCAGCTTGCGGAATCGGGTCAGGGTTTGAAAGACCATTTTTTCCCGGTCTTCTTTCACTCCCAAATTGCTCTGAACATAGGCCACTTTCGCTCCGAGCTTTTCCAGCTCCTGTACAACCGGCTGAATATCCGCTTCTGGCCGCATTCCATTCAGCATCAGGTCGTAGCCAGCTGCCGCCAGGGCTTTTCCTATACCAAGGCCAATGCCCCTTGTTCCGCCGGTAATCAATGCTACTTTTCTGTCGGCCATATCACAGTTCTTTCTTGATTTCTTTGATCAGCTTGGCTTCTTCCATTTGCTTGTAGTAAGGATCCAAGGGGAAGCATCCTGAGATCATGCCATTGCGAGGCCCGGTAGTGCAGTCGGAGAAAGTGCGGCAGATTTTCGCCCTTTTCATCCCCTCACCTGACAATACATCTGCCGGCATTTCCGGGTAGGAGATTACCATGCGTCCAATGCCGACAAAATCTACATCTCCATTTTTCAGGACGGCTTGCCCTACGTTGGGCAGCCATTCCTGTAGGTAGGAATACCCTGACCCAACTATAGCGAGGTTGGGAAAATCCTTTTTCAGCGCCGCAACTACCTCCAGGTGACGAGCAACGCCTACCAAAGGATCTTCTGGCGGTAGGTACCCGTCGGAAGGAGGGAAAAGAGCAGGCCTGGTTACGTGGGGATTGTAATAAGGGCTGCCAGCAGTGATGCAAAGCAGTTCGATGTCGAGCTCCTCCAGCAAATGCAGAAACTTTTTGGTTTCTGTCAGGTCGTAGCTAAGGCCCGATTTCTCACCGCCAAAGGCATAGTTATAGTTGCCTGTTACTTCGTAAGGCTCGCCCACTTTGTCTTCGGCTTGTGTAAAGGGCAACAAATCAATAGCGCTCAATCTCACGCCAATTTCTAACCCGGGAGCTGCTTTTCTGATGCCTTCTACAATCGAGGTAAGAAAGCGGGTTCTGTTTTCGAAGGAGCCGCCGTATTTGCCTCCCCTGTCAATGGCGCTTAGAAACTCGTGACCTAAATAGCCATGACAATGTTTGATGTCTACAAAATGGAACCCCGCCTTTTGTGCCAGCACAGCCGCCTGGATAAAGTCCTCAATGAGGCTGTCAATGTCCTCGTCGCTCATTACCGGATAATCGTCGCCAAGTCCGAATTTCTTGTTCAGAACTGGGTGGGCGTAGAGTATTTTTGGCTGTAGCTTTTTCTTGTCGAAAGGTTTGCAAAACCTGCCAGAGTGGGTCAGCTGCAGGCCGATAACCAGGTCGTCGGCGCTGCCAAACTGCTCCTGATGATCTTTGACCAACGACTCGTAAAGGCCGACGAACTCTGGAAAGGTATCCTCGTTGATCATCAACTGATTGGGGTTGGCCCTGCCTTCAGGGTGCACAGCCACCGCCTCGCAGCCCCATAGGAGTTTAGCACCACTGATGGCGAAATGATGCCAGCGTCGTTTGGTGTGCTCCGAAGGCCTTCCGTCTGTAGTGCCATCCCAGCCTTCCATGGGCAGGATGCAAAAGCGGTTGCCGATGGTTCTCCCCGAATTCAGCGAATAGGGTTGGCCGTATGGAGAATTGGTAGTGGCCAATTCGGCATCAAATGGAATGTATGCGCCAATTTCTCCCAGGTAGTTGGCAAGGTCTTCGGCAGTTTTGAGCTGCGCTACTCTTTTAAATACCGGTCTGCTTTTCGTAGCCATTGATCTTAAGCCATTAATCCATTAAAAAACGTGTAATACTCTTCACCTTTCAGCTGTTTGGTCAGGTACAGGGCCAATTCCCTGGCATGATAATCCCCCCACATGCTCGACTCGCCACAAGGCACCTTTTGTCCTGTTGGCACGTGATCCCAATTATTAGGGCGATGGTAAACTGAGTGAAGTGTCAAGCCCTGATGGGCTGGATCAGTTGAAAGATACGGCTCACTCAACAGCGAGTGGGCGGCGGTAAGTCCCGCCTGGGTATATTTTGGTTCGTTCAGGTACTTGCCAAGCCTCAGGAGCCCTTGTGCGCCAATGGCGGCTGCGGAGCTGTCTACCGGCTCGTGGGCATTAAAAGGATCGGTAGGTTTTGACAGGTAATCGCCCATGTGTACCAGGCCAGGTGCTCCGGTATCCCAGTAAGGAATGCCATCCGTACATGAATTCTCAATATAGAAATCGCAGGTGGCTTTGGCTGCCTTTAGCATCAAATCCATCAAATCCTTTTTAGATATAACTCCTTCCAGTGCCGACTCGGGTACTTTTTCAAAGAATTCAATCTCTTCTGGAAAACCGCACATAGCCCAGGCCAGTCCACGTGTCCAGGTGCTCATGCCGGTGTAGCCTTGCTGTGTGCTCACGCTGCGGAAATTACCGTCGTTGGTATTGAAAATACTTTCGTGGGCCGTGCGTCCCCAAAGGTCATACAAGTCACGACCTTCGCCATAAAACACAGAATAGTTGGCGGTGGAGATCAGGTGCTGTACGGTCCTCTTAAGCAAGCTGATTTTCTCATCGTTTTCCGCCATCAGCGAATGACCCAGTGCGTGGCTCATCATCAGTATCCGGCACGAACGAACTGTATCGACGAATAATGAGTGTGGCCCATTAAAAGAATAAATAAAGCCCCCATTTTTGGTGTTGGTCCATCGCATGGCCTGCACAGCCCCGCTTACTTTGATGGCCAGCTCATAGAAGTTCTTTTCCCACTCATTGTGGTTGGTTTTCCCTTCGTGCATCAGCCTGAGCAGGTTGCCGTAGGTGCTGATGTTATTAAAACCGTGGTCGTGTACGCCTTTATGGGTAAGGTGTGGCGCCATTTTTTCCACCGTATTTTTTCTGCCTATTTCCAGAAATTGCTTTTCGCCAGTAGCATCAAACTGTAGCAACGCCGATCCAAACTGGAAGCCCTGCGTCCATTCCGTCCAGCCACGGGTGGTGTATTTGCCTTCTACCGTAAAAACTGGTGTACCAGCTTGCCCATCATACTGTTTTTCAATCGCCAGGATTTTCTGACCTGACAAGTCCCAAAATTGATTCAGGCTTTTCTCCAAGTGTTCAACCTTCAGTTGGTTGTCTATTTTCATTTTGTTCGTGTATGTTTATTTAAAACGAAGCGCTGTTCAGTCTTTTCGCTCCCTAACGAAGATCCACTAATAGCGTGAGTGCACTTTCCTGCTGTGGCCTGCTTATTTTTTGTGCAAAGCCATTATCAAGACGCTCAAACCGCCATGCACCATGTACAGCACGATGTCGAAATTGAATCCGCCGATTTGTGCTGGTATCACTGAAACGATAGAAAGGATCACTGCCAGTAAAGCAAGCCCGCAAGTTGCCATGAGAATCTTTGGCGGGTTTTCAAAGATCACAGCGGCCAGTACCAGTGGTGCCATCACGGAAGTGCCGGTAAAACTTAGCCTGGCCAGCAACACGAGTTGGTCACTCATATAAATAGAGAAAACCAGCACTACTAATGAGAATACCAGCAGCGAGATTTTCGTATACCGCATCACTGTTTTGTCTTCTCCGGAAAGCAAAGACCGGAGCTCCGAGCCGAGTGCAAATATCTGTGCGTTGGTGGTCGACAGGCAGGCAGCGAACAGCCCAACCACTGCCAGGGCAGCTACAGGGTTAGCCTGGTCGAACAGCAGGGCCGACGAGAGAAACTCTGAAGTAGAAACGTCAGGGTATTTTAGTGCGCCATATAAGCCAATGAACGCCGTGGGAAGAATCACCAGAATAGCAAACAACCCGACGGCATATGTCATTTTGTGTACCGACTTCAGGTCTTTCATCACGATAAGTCTGGTAGTGAGTTGAGGTTGTGTCACGGGTATCATCACAATGGCTATAGCAGAGCCTATGAGAAACTGAGTGCTGAACAGACCCTTTGGGCCGGGTAGGGTAAGCAGGTCAGGATTCTGCGTGCCTACATTCGCCATCATTTGGCCAAGTCCTCCCGACATTTCCAGGCAGGCTAATCCAATGATCCAAATCACAACCAATAGCAAAATGCCTTGAATGGCATCGCTATAGACGATGGCTTTGAGGCCACCAATTTCTGCGTAGATCAGCATAATCACCACTGTACCTGCCGACCAGCCCCAGGAGGGAATGGCATCGGGAAAGGCGGCGTTGAGAAAGATAGAAATACCTCTGATTTGAATGGCCACATACGGAATAAGGAAAAGAAAGGCGGTTAGGAAGAATAGGTAGCCTGCCCAGGGAGAATGGTAGCACTTAACCAGAAGACCGGCAATGCCCTTGAAACCCTTGGTTTTGGCTAGTTTTCTCAGCTTGTAGCCAAACCAGATGATAAAGAAGACCATCACCGCATCCGAAAAAGCCAGGAAGATCCAGGCGCCTACCCCGTGGTTACGGAAAAAGTCGGGCATGCCCATGAACGTGAAGGCGCTGAAAAGGGCAGCGGCAAAGGTCATGAAACCCAGAAATGCGCCTATGGCAGAACCGGCCAGCATGAATTCGTCGGAAGTTCGGTTCTTTTGATAGGATTTAACAGAGGCCAGCACCAGCAGTCCAATGAAAATAATGAAGAAAATAATCAGCCAGGTGGTCATATCAGTCTTCTTTATGAGGGAAAACCCTGGTTCCAATAAATGTAAGAGCTACCAGCAGCGCTGTAATAAGGATGCTACTCCAGAATACGTAAGGCAGGGAGAGAAAAAACGGGTCGGCATAGCCGGGTTTGAAGACTACGCCAAAGCTCAGAAGAACAAGCAAAATGGCTGCGGCGACAACGACTCGCCAGGGGGTAAATGATTTCATCTGATAATAAGTAGGTTTAAAGCGGATGAAGATTGGCAAATAAAGGGGCTTTTGCAATTTGTACCGGGACAAAATTAAATTGACATTTCTTTTACAATTTATATAGAAATGATTTTATTTGTTTTACAATTCATATACTAATGGGTAAATCATACATAGGGGAATTTGAAGAACTGGTGCTGACCATTGTGGCCATCCTTCAGGAAGAGGCATACGGCAATGCCATCGTCACTGAAATAAAAAGCAAGGTGGGCAGGGAGGTGAACCTAAGTGCGGTGCACGTCACCCTGTACCGGCTGGAGGACAAGGGCTATGTGAAATCCGACATGGGAGGTGCCACCAACGAGAGAGGTGGTCGCCGTAAACGAATCTTTACTATCACAAATGCAGGTCTGGCTATTCTCAAAGACATGAAAGAGTCGAGAATGGATCTTTGGAAGTTGATACCACAATTGAATTTTGGATAAAAGAATGCCGGACAAGCAATCACATAAAGGTTTTGTAACTCGGTGGCTTCGCTTCCTTCGTCGGTTCTGTCCGCCTGACCTCTACGAAGGGATAGAAGGGGATTTACTGGAGCGGTTCGAAGCGGACCTTGAGTCGGTAGGGCCAAAGAGAGCCGGGTGGAGGTTGAAATGGAATGTGCTGCGGTTTTTCAGGCCGAGGATTTTGATGAGGAATAGTTTCACAAGCCGACTAAATAGTACTGGCATGATGGGCAACCACCTAAAGGTTTCTTACCGACAGTTGGTCAAAAGCAAAGCGTTCACTGTCGTTAACGTTTTAGGGCTGGCCCTCGGCATGTCAGCCGCTTTCATCATTTTTCAGTATGTCATCTACGAAAAGAGCTACGAAAGCCTGCATGGCAATAAGGATCAGATTTACCGGGTAACAACGGTCTGGAACCAGCAAATTGTGGATGGGGATGCTCGGGCAACCACAGTTCCGTGGTCGGGCCCCTCAGTAAAAGACGCTTTTCCTGAAGTGCTGGAGTATACTCGGTTTGCCCCTTTGAGCGTGTTTATTGGTGAATATTGGGCTGTTTATAATGATGTGAGCCTGGCGGATTTGGAGGTGTTTTTTACTGATCCCGGCTTCCTCAAAATGTTTTCTTTCAAGTTGCTTCAGGGCAATGAAGATTTGGCGCTGAATGACCCGTTTTCGATTGTTATTACTGCCTCAATGGCAACAAAGTTTTTTAAGAACGAAAGCCCAATGGGTAAACTCATTCGGATCGATTCACATGGGAACCTTGGCCCGGCCACCTTTGGAGAAAGCAATTTTAAGGTGACAGGCGTCATTCAGGATTCTCCTGATAATTCTCACATGAATTTCGACTTCCTCATTTCGTACAGCACAATTTTTCCCGGGCTGAGCAACGGGAGCACTTACTGGCACTGGGACTACACTTACACCTATCTGTTGATTCAGGAGGGAAGTAAAATTGCTGAACTCGAAAACAAAATATCGAAGCTTAGGGTGGCTCAGCATGGAGACGAAATGACCTATTTCAGCGATGCCATTGACTTCAGGTTGCAGCCCATCAGTGACATCCATTTGCATTCTGCTTTGAAAAATGAGCTCAAAGTCAATGGTGACGGCAATGGGGTTTTTCTCTTGCAGCTGGTAATGATAGGCATCCTACTTAGCGCCTATATCAACTATGTTAACTTGTCTACGGTAAAGGCTATCGAAAGGAGCCGTGAGATTGGCGTGAGGAAAATTATTGGTTCAACTCGTCGTCAATTGGTGGGCCAACTGTTGGTAGAATCTGCGTTGCTGAGTTTACTCGCCATCCTTGTGGCTATTCTCATTTCCGCAAGCAGTATCCTTTTTATAGACAATGCTTTTGGACTGAAGTGGCCTGCCTGGCAGAATGGCATTGTTACACCCTCATTGATCGTGTCTGCAATAGCCATTGTAGTAGCAGGCATATTGCTCTCGGTGGTATACCCTGTTTTGATTGTTACCCGCATCAAGGCGATAGAAGCCCTGAAAGGGGGTAGACAAGGTGCGGCAGGTTTAGGGAGAAAAATTGAGTTGAGAAAAGCGCTTATTGTGGTGCAATTTGTCTTCTGCGTTGCTTTTACTACTGGTACGTGGTCACTTTATCAGCAGCTTCGCTTCATGAAGGAGTATGATCTTGGCATGAACATGGATCAGGTGATCGTCGTAAAGGGATATGGCTTCCAGTCGCCAAAGGTTTATGAGAACTTCAAATCCAACCTGAAGGGGGTAAGCTTCATTGAGTCCGTCGGCTTTTCCTCGGCTGCCCCTGGCGACGAGATTAACTTGCTGGGCCTGAAAGCCAATGTAACTGTTGGCGATCAGACAGAGCCAAAGGAGCTAAAAATCGTCAGTATTGACGAGGATTTTTTTAACACCCTGGAGATTTCACTGCTGGCAGGTCGTTCATTTGATCCTGCGAACGTTGCAGACCAAAAGCCGGCCATTGTCAACGAATCAGCAGCCCGTTTTCTGGGTTTTGGAGACCCGATCGAAATCGTAGACAAGCCTTTGCACAATTTGCAGGAAGTAGACAGCAGAATTGTGGGGGTGATCAAAAATTACAACCAACTTTCTCTAAAAAACTCCTATGAGCCTATAGTGTATGTACCCTACAAAGAGTGGGACAGAACATGGAACAACAGGTTTTTCTTTGTAAAAATCCAGGGAGGTGCAACAGGCAATCGCTACCAGGAAGCTCTGGCTGAAATTGAAGCCGCATGGAAAGAAGCTGCACCAGAGCAACCCTTTCAATACTTCTTTCTCGACAGTCATTTTGAGAATAAGTACCAAGCCGAAACAGTATTCACCTCGCTGTTTCTTTTCTTCTCGCTCTTTGCAATCATCATCGCATGCCTGGGGCTATTTGGTCTGGTGGCTTACAGCACTATCCAGCGAACAAAAGAGATCGGGATCAGAAAGGTGCTTGGAGCGACAGTGGAGAATATTCTTGCTCTGCTTTCCAAAGACTTCTTTCGACTAATTTTGGTGGCTGCAGTGCTGGCTGTGCCAATAGTATGGCTCGGAATTGAGTCATGGCTTAATACTTATGCCTTTCGCATTGACGTTGACTTTTGGCTTTTCGTTGCTCCATTGCTGAGCGTTTTCGGGCTAGCCTTAGCGACAGTAGTTCTCCGGTCGTGGCGGGTAGCAGTTGATAACCCTGTAAACAGCCTCAGGCATGAATAACCCCTCTCCCACCTGGCTCCGCTTCCTCCACTGGTATTGCTCGGAACCCCTGGTAAAAGATGTTAAAAGTAGTCAGCCCTTTTCTAAAAATTCTCTTGGCGAGATAATGGGAATGTTTTTAAACGGACTAAGAACCTGTAAATCCGGATCGCCGGTAACAATACAATCTGCCTTTCCGGAAAGGGCGAGCTCGAGGTACATATCGTCTTTGGGGTCTCGGCAGACTTTTACTTTATGCGTTACAGGAAGTAAAGTAGCTAGCGACTCATATTCCTTTGTGAACTCAAGCCTTACCTCTATACTGGCATATTTATCGAATTTAGGCCGCATAGCTACGTTGATCAGTTCTGCAAGGACTGGGGTTGAGAGAAGGATGACATCGGATTGTTTGGCTTTGAGTAAAGCCTGTCCAGAAGTGGAGGTGTTATTTAAAAGTGCGCTGATTAACACATTGCAATCAAAAACGACCCTCATCTATTTTTCGTTGAGCAGCTGTTCAAGTATTTCAGGAGTCAGCCCATTTTTGCGTGCTTGTTCGCTCGCATCTTTCATGATTTCCTCCAGGCTTCTCTTTTTCCCAACAATAATATCCAGCGTTTCAGCAATAGCTTTTTTTTCAGCAACTGTCATTTGCTCCAGTTTTTCAGCCGTTGGGTCGCTTACCTCCAATGTTATTGTTTTCATGTGACAAATATACGTAAATCAAGCATGACAGACGTGAAAAAATCATTCTCTCTCCGCTTTCTCCGCTGGTTCTGTCCGTCTGATCTCTACGAAGGGATAGAAGGCGACTTGCTGGAGCAGTTTGAAACGGATATTGAGTCGGTAGGGCCAAAGAGAGCGGGGTGGAGGTTGAAATGGAATGTACTCCGGTTTTTCCGGCCGGGGATTTTGATGAGAAATACTTTTGAAAACAGACTAACGAACACTGGTATGCTAAGAAACTATATGACTATCGCATGGAGGAATATCATTCGATATCCAGGCCACACTACGCTGAATGTCCTGGGCTTGGCCCTCGGACTGGCTAGCTGTTTTCTGATTGGTCTATATGTTAGGTACGAGTTAAGCTTTGACGACTTTCACGTGAAGGGTGAGCATATATACAGGTATATTCCGCAGTTCGCAAAAGATGGAGAAATGACGCTTCAGGTACAGACTGCTGCCGGCATAGCCCCTCACCTCCAGGCTACGGTTCCCGAAGTTGAGCAAGCGGTTAGGTACACTGAATGGGAGGAGCAACCCTTCTTAAAATGGAAGGAAAAAGAACTCCCCGCAGCAACTCTATCTCTTGCAGACAGCAACTTCTTCCACATGTTTTCATTCCGGCTACAGGAGGGGAATTCGGCTGATATGTTGACTCGTCCCATGACCGTAGTCATCTCCAAAACTATTGCTAAAACTATTTTTGGAGGTGAATCTCCCATTGGACAGTTGATTACCTATGACAATAACCTGGAATTGGAAGTTACGGGCGTTTTCGAAGATGTTCCAGCCAATAGCCATCTTCAGTTTTCTTATCTGGTGTCTGTGGCATCACTGCCAAAACTTTACGGAGCTGACCAGACTGTGCTTTCCAGCATGGACAACTGGAATTTCTCCACCTACTTGTATGCGCCGTCGATTGTTGACTTGCCTGGTTTTGATCAGAGGGTAACAGAAGCAATGGTCACCAAAATGAAGGCACTGGGTACGTTTGGAGATGGTGAGGCCGCAGCTGCGCATTGGCTTCAACCGCTTACCGACATTCACTTCACTCAAGGAATAAGGGGAGATGGCCCTACATCAAATACCAGCCAAGTTTACATTTTCTCGGCTGTAGCCATTTTCATCATTCTCATTGCGTGTTTCAACTTCATGAACCTTTCCACGACCAGGGCGATAGGCCGGGCTAAGGAAGTGGGGATTAGAAAAGTAATGGGTGCAGTGAGGAGGCAGCTTATATTTCAGTTTTTGAGTGAGGCTTTTTTCATCGTCTTAATAGCTGGTGTCCTGAGCCTGCTTCTTTTCTGGCTGGCCGTTCCCTGGTTCAATGAAGCCCTGGGCTTGCGACTTACTTTTGAGATAGGCAATGACTGGCAATTTGTTGCCCAACTTCTGGGTATCATCGTTGCTACAGCGTTTGTGGCGGGCAGCTATCCATCTTTTTTCTTGTCGTCGTTCACTCCTTCTGCCACTCTTAGAGGAGGAAACCCAAAAGGTGGCAAGGCTGGCTTTCGAAACATATTGACTGTTATCCAATTTAGTATCTCAGTATTTCTGCTTATCGGAACGCTGGTTATCAGCAGCCAGCTGTCTTATATGAAAGAAGCTAAAATGGGCTACGAAAAGGATCTGGTGGTTCATTTTCAACTAACGGATGATTTGGAGGGAGAGAAATTTGAAAGCTTTAAGAATGCACTATTAAATCATCATGGAATTGCTGCTGTTAGCAGAGGAAGTGATGTGCCTGGAAATATCACTGGCCATAATATTTTTGAAGTTCAGGTGGGGGAAGAAAAACGAATCAAAGCATTTACTTACATCACGGCCGACTATGGTTACCTCGATGCTCTCGGAATCGAGGTAGTTGAAGGCAGGCAATTTTCCAGAGAGTTCCCAACAGACGAAACTCAGGGCTATTTGGTCAATGAGACCCTGGTTAAATTTTTAGGGCTCGACAAACAGCCTGGCAGGGTCGCTGGCACTCCCATGCGCTGGTTGTATTCCAACTCCCAGGAGGGCAATATAATCGGGGTCGTCAAAGACTTTCATGCCCGGTCGCTCCAAAACAAGATTGAGCCGATGGCGATATGGTTTAGCGAAGGAGGATCTATCGGCGTATTGAAGCTCAATGGCAACGACGTTTCAGGTGCTTTGGCTGCTTTGGAACAGGAGTGGGGCAGGTCGGCTTCAGGCTATCCGCTGAATTATACTTTTCTCGACGAGTCGTTGGGCAGGATGTATTTGGCTGAAGAGAAATCCATGACGCTAGCAGGGGCTTTCTCTATTTTGGCCATCTTTATTTCTTGTATGGGCCTCATTGGTCTGGTGTCGTATGTGGCCGAACAGCGGAAGAAAGAAATTGGTATTCGTAAGGTGCTTGGTGCATCAATGGTCGGCATTGTCACCCTTTTTTCGTGGCGGTTTATTCGACTTGTTGTGGTGGCTGCGGCCGTCACGGTTCCTCTGTCCGTATTGGCCGTGGACGAGTGGCTGGCCAACTTTGCCTATGCGGCGCAGCTTCAGTTGTGGGTGTATGGTATTCCCATATTGATTGTGTTGCTAATTACTGTTGCTGTCGCTGCAGGCTTCACGATAAAGGCCGCCAAAGCAAACCCGGTTGATTGCCTGCGGAACGAATAACAGAGCATTCTGGCTATTTTTGTTAAATTCAGATTCAATACGATTGAATTATGAAAATCCATCTGGTCGGAGGCTTTCTGGGAAGCGGTAAAACGACCGCAATTGCAGTCGCTTGTCAGCACCTCAAGCAGCAAGGCCTAAAAGTCGGCGTGATCACCAACGATCAGGGTCAATACCTGGTGGATAGTGAGTTTCTGGAAGCAGAAGGCATTTCGTCGGCACAGGTAACAGGTGGCTGCTTTTGCTGCAACTACGATCAGCTCGATGAGCAGATTCAGCTAATGAAAGCCGCTGCTTCACCTGATATCATTTTCGCTGAGTCGGTGGGTTCCTGCACTGACCTTGTTGCTACCGTACTCAAGCCTCTGTTGAAGTTTCGTCAGGGAGAAATGGAAATGCTGACCCTTTCCTGCTTCGTCGATGCAAGAATGTTGTTGATGCATGTGGAAGGCAAAAGGCTGCCATTTAGCAAGGACACAAGCTATATCTGGGAGAAGCAAATCGAAGAAGCCAGTTTAATTGTTGTTAACAAAATTGACCTAATTAGTGCTGCCGACCTTCCGGCTTTCAAGCTAGCGCTGGCTGGTAAATACCCTGACAGAAAGTTTCTTTTCCAAAACTCGCTTGAGTTGGATTCGGTTCTTCGTTGGCTGACTGCATTGGACGTAAAACAGGATTCCAGTGGGATTGTATCACTTGATATCGACTATGCAAAGTATGCTAATGGGGAAGCAGAACTGGCCTGGTTGGATGAGCAGATCACGATGGAGACAACTGATGGAAGTGCACCCAAAAGAGCCCTGGATTTAGTTCGCCGTTTTGTTGCCAGGCTCAGTCAGTCAGGTGCTTCCATCGGACATGTGAAAGTGATGGTGAGCGCCAACGGCCTCCAAAAGAAACTGAGTTTTACAACGCTGGCCACAAATGATGCAAGCGTTGAAGAGTTGTTAACCTCATTTGGCGCCCAGAATTTGGCCCAACTCACCATGAATGCCAGGGTCCAAACCTCTCCGGAAATGCTTAGAGCAATGCTGGTGAAAGAATTGGCTCACCAGAAGCAGGCAGGGGACGTAGTTGTTTCGGAACAGCACGTGTCTTTTTTTAAACCTGGCTTTCCAACGCCCATTCATAGATTTGAGGTTGACTATAAGGCTACTTGATATAGGGTGTTAAGGTTGCTCATATCGCTCTTTAAACCACGGCAATGTTTTTAATGTAGGGTTTAGCCATCATTGATGCCAAAAAGTCAAGCTAATGTCGTTTATATCAGACAAATCTCAGTTCTATAACCTGCATTTGTACCAAATATTAGGACAGTTGCTGCCCTAATATTTGCTGCATGGAGGCACACAGAATTAAGTGATGGCGTTTATTTTCACGCTTGTAATTTCCCTTTCCAACACCGCCTCCTTTTCCTATCTTCAGCCCAAAATTAAGCTCCATGGATTTATCATACATCATCAACGAACTAGGCGAGGACAGAGAAAACTACTACCGCTCCGTGTCGCCACCCATCATGATGTCGTCCAACTTTTGTTTCGACAACATCAAAGACATGCAGGAAAGCCTGGAGTTTGAACACGAAATTCCATTTTATACCCGTGGGGTAAATCCAACCACTGCCATTCTGCAAAAGAAAATAGCAGCACTGGAAAAGACAGAGGACGCACTCATCTTCGCCAGCGGAAGCGCTGCCATTGGAGCTGCTGTGATGGCTAACTTGAGTCAGGGCGACCATGTGGTGTGTGTCGAAAAGCCTTACAGCTGGACAAACAAATTGCTCAACCAGTTGCTTCCCCGATTTGGGGTGACGGCTACCATGGTAGATGGCACCGACCCGAAGAATTACGAAAGGGCCATCAGGCCTTCCACGAAAATTCTTTATCTCGAAAGCCCCAATTCCTGGACATTCGAACTGCAAGACATAGAGGCAGTGGTGAAAATTGCCAAGAAACATGGGCTGCTGACCATTATCGACAACAGCTATGCTTCGCCAATCAATATGAACCCTGCTGAAATGGGTGTCGACATCGTTACTCACTCTGCGTCCAAATACCTCAATGGCCACAGCGACCTGGTAGCAGGCGTACTTTGTGCCACCAAGGAAATGACGACCAGGATATTCAAGTCAGAGTTTATGACGCTTGGAGGGATCATTTCGCCAATGAATGCATGGCTGATGCTGCGTGGGCTGCGCACTTTGCCGATACGTATGGAGAGGGCAGAAAAATCAACAGCGACCATCATCGACTTTCTTGCCAATCACGAAAAGGTAGGCAAAATCTACTATCCGTTCCACCCTAGCCACCCACAGTATGAGCTGGCTAAAAGGCAAATGAAGCGGGGGACTGGCCAATTTACTATTCAACTAAAAACTGAAAAGCCTGATGAGATCATTCGTTTTTGCGACTCTTTGAAGACTTTCTACCTTGCGTGTTCATGGGGAGGGCATGAATCATTGATCTTTCCGGCCGTTGCCATGGTCGAGTCAATGAATTACAAGAATGCCACAACACCGTTGAACATGATTCGTTTCTATGTCGGCCTGGAAGAAACTGATTATCTTATAGCTGACCTAAAACAAGCGTTTGACAAAATTTAATGTTCTGACATTCCTAATTGCAGGAATCAATCTTCTGATTGGCGGGGCATCGTATGCCCAAAGCATTAAGGGAATTGTCATCGACGAGAAAGGTGAGCCACTGCCTTTTACTACCATTTATGTGGGAGGCACTTCTACAGGTGTTTCTACCAATCAGGACGGAGACTACGAGCTTTCTCTGGATCCTGGCCCCTACGATATCGTTTTTCAGTATGTTGGCTACAAGCGCCAGGTGCAGGAGGTCGTTGTCATTCCTGGTAAGACCTACATGTTGAATGTGCAGCTTCTTCCGGAAGCCTATCAACTGCGGGAGGTGGTGGTTAATTCTAAAGACAAGGATCCTGCTTATGCAGTGATAAGGGAGGCTATCAGAAAACGCAAGTACCATCTTACTGAAGTCAACGCATTTTCGTGCAGGGTCTATATCAAAGGCAATCAGCACCTTGATGACATACCCAACAGCGTGCTGGGCTACACAGTACCTCTGGACACTGGTATCGTCTATCTGTCCGAGTCCGTCTCGGATCTGTCTTACATATATCCCGACAAATATAGTGAGCGCATGATCTCCTCCCGGGTAAGCGGGCAAAGCAAGGCCTTCAGCTTCAATATGGCCTCCGAAATGTATGTCAACTTCTACAACAACCTGCTCGGAATGGAGGGCCTTACCGAAAGAGGTTTTGTTTCGCCCATTGCCAACAACGCTTTTTTCTTTTATGACTATAAACTTCGGGGCGCTTTTCAGGAGGGAGATTATCTCATCAATAAGATCGAGGTAATACCGAAGAGGGCGAATGACCCTGTTTTCAGTGGTTTTATTTATATAGTTGAAGGTAGCTGGAGCATCCATAGTCTGGATCTGGTGCTGCCGCAGAAGAAACAGATCGAATTTGTGGACAGCCTTCGCATCCGTCAGCAGTATGCCCCTCTGGATCAGGGCATCTGGATGATGCTCTCTCAAAGATTTGACTTTAGAATTGGGGCATTCGGTTTTCATGGCAACGGATATTTTGTTGGTGTATACTCCAACTATAAGATAGAGCCAAGGTACAAGCTGGACGCAGTAAATAAATTGACCGGCCCAACAGTCGAACAGGTTGATACGCTTCCGAAAAATGATGTAAAGCTGTTCCCTAAGCCAAAAAAGAGTTTCGGCAAGGAGGTGCTCGTAATCGAAGAAGATGCTAACAAGAGAGAGGACGTGTATTGGGAGAAAATTCGGCCGATACCAATCAACGACTACGAAAGGAGGGACTATAGAATCAAGGACAGCTTGCTGGTGATAAAAGAGTCAAAGCCATTTAAGGACTCTATGGATGACAAAAGGAACAACTTCAATCTTGTTAAGCTTTTTGTTTCAGGCTATCGATACAACAGAAGCTATAAGAGAGATTTTCTTTCATTTGATCCGCTGATCAAAGCTATCCAGTACAACACTGTGGAAGGTGTGGTGGCCAATCTGGATGTGAACTATACCAGATACTATGAGAACAACAAGTTTTACCGAATCACTCCGGCCCTCAGGTATGGATTTGGCTCAGGAACGCTCTACGGACGACTGGGGGCTACCTACTATTACGATCCAAAGAAGTTTTCGAGCGCACAAGTAGATTTCGGACAGTTTGTCTATCAATTTAATCAGGCCGACCCAATAGTTTCTTATGTAAATACCGCCGAGACATTGGTAGGTGGCCGGAATCTGATAAAGCTATTTGAAAAGACTTATGTAAGCACGAGATACCGTACAGAGTTGTGGAATGGCGTTTTGTTTACTGGCCGGTTTAGTTGGGAAAAGAGGGTGCAGTTGTACAACACCTCGTTCCTTTCCATTTTGAAAGAGGAGAACCGTATTTTTACTCCGAATGCTCCTAAAAATTTGGAACTGGCCGATACAAGTTTCCCTACGCATGAGGCAGCCATTGTCGATTTGTCCATCATTTATCACCCGGGCCAGCGATATATTTCACGACCCGACCAAAAAGTATTGCTGGTCAACAAATGGCCATCTTTCACTTTCCATTATGTGAAGGGTTTGAATGGATTACTGGGATCGGAAGTCGACTACGACAGGGTGTCAGCCAAAATCAGCGATGAGATTTCACAGGGCTTGTTTGGCATGGGGAGATTGACACTCGAATCGGGCTTTTTCCCCGGTAAAAAAGTAGCCTACTTCATGGACTACAGGCAATTCAACGGCAACGCAACACTCTATGCCAGGTTTGAACCCGGCAACTTCCAACTACTTGATTACTATCTCTACAGCTCGCTAAAGCCGTACTTTATGGGGCAGTATGAACACCACTTTGATGGCTTCATTGTCAATAAATTACCTCTTCTGCGTAAAACGAAACTACAAGCCGTAGGCTCGGTCAATTACCTTCGTGCCGGCACGGTCGACCACTACACCGAAATCGGCATCGGGCTTGAGCATATTCTTAAAATTCTTAGGGTAGACTTCTACACTTCTTTTATTGGAAGGCAACACCAGGCCATCGGGTTCAAAGGGGGGCTTGGTTTTTGATCAGCGTTCGATAGACAGTACACCATTGAAGGATCGCTGCGAATACTTTACCATATAATAGTAAACGCCACTCGGTAGCTTGTCGCCGTTCCAAACAAAATCCCTTTGCCTCGTCATATATACGTTGGTTCCTTCCCTTGTCAACACCCTGAAAAACTGAAACTGGTCATCGCAGTTGTCAACCGGTAAATCAGGGATGGAGTAGGTGTCGTTAATGCCATCGCCATTCGGGGTGAAGATATTGGCCGGGAGAAATTCGCTGGGACTTTCACGGTCAATCAGGTCTATAAAAATCGACAATGTATCAAATTTTGGGTTTGGGCATCGGGTGTCCCAGGAGAGGAAGGAAACCTTGTAGGAAAGCTCCCTGGCTTCATCAAATAAAAAGCACTCTGGCGCCCAACGGAGAAAGCCTTTGGCCTGGCCCTGCCCTTCCACACGGTTGAATTCAAAAGTTTCTGATGGCGGCAAAGGCACACCATCGAGAAGATCGATGGAAAGAAAGTCATTGTCGGGGTCAGTGGAGGTCACCTCCAGTTCAATGGACTCCAGGCTGTTGATGGTGACCCTATCGTTTTCGACACCAGCGACTGTAATCACTGGCGATTCGTTGGTTGCCTGAAATACATTGATCTTGAGACTAATGACATCGGTTTCGGTTTGCAGGCAAAAATCATTGTCGGCAGCAACAAAGTTTACTTCAAAGTAGTCCTGCACCTCCGTGTCGATCAGGTCGCAGCCCAGGTTCCAACTGAAGGTAGTATTCACCTCGCCTGGTCCGGACACCGGGGTGAAGTTGATCAGGTAGTCCTCGAAGCTGAAGTTCACAGGTACCGCTATCAGGTCGATCACATCCCCATCTGCGTCGGTGGCGGTCACTGGAAAGGATAAATTGGTTCCGACGGGAATCCGTAAGTCGTAAGAGCCAAGTGTGGTTGAGAGCTTGGGCGGGTTGTTGACAGGTAAATTGACAGTAAGCGACACCTGAATTTCATCCCGGGCGTTGTCCATGCAGAAGTCATTGTCCGAGAGCCGAAGTGTGAAATCAAACTGATTTTTCACACCGAAAGGAAAGCTTCCACAGCCAGTGTCCCAGTCAAAAGTTGCTTCAATAGAGCCTGCTTCATCTTTATCAATAGCGAGTTGCATGCCCCACTCTTCAGGGTCAAAATCACTTGCAACAATGTCAAGCACCATCGTCTCATCGTCCAGGTCAATCCCCTCCAATGGCAGGCTGTAGCTAATGCCCTCATCAAGTGTCAGGTTGATAATTTTGCTGGTCAGGTTGACGTAGCGGGGTGCCTGGTTGGGTGGCGGCTCCACAATCACCGCCAGTCTCACGGTGTCCATTTGCGGCAGCGGACAGGCATCGTCGGCAGCAATCAGATCAATCAAGTATGGGCCGTCACTCACATAAGGACACTTTGAAAGGCATACTTGAAGATTGAGAATATCCTCAGAAGTAGCGAGGTAGCCTTCTTTAATGGTGAATATGCCCTCTACCTCACCGTCAAAATTCACTCCTACGGCTCTCATTTTTATATTTTTATCTCCAACAGGGTCGGTCACCTGTATGTCAAAGCATTTGTTGTCGCCCGCCTGGAATACCAGCGTATCTCTAATCACGGAATTAAAACTCAAGGACCCAGGCACACGGACTTTAAGGTTTGGTGGGGGTTCTGGATTGCAGCCATCCACCACCAGCATCTGAAAATCCCTTCTTACCTCACCTATTTTCTCCCCTTTTCTAAACTCCTGACACAAGACGGAGAATACGTACAAGCCAATTTTCTCTGGCTTCACAGTGATGAATCCCTTGTTGGTAATTCTCAGCGATGGGCTGCCAGGTATCACATGCTCAATATCTATGTTCTGTGCCCATATGACCTCAGGGTGAGGCGTCGGTTGGGGGATCGGCAAAGCCTGTAAAGCAGAACTGTTCAACGGAGTCACAAGGGTGTAGGCCAATGAGTCCCCGTCCAGATCAACACCAGCAAAATCGGTGTAATACAATTGGTTAACGCATGCGTAATCGCTCAACGGTGGAAAAAGGGACGGTGAGGAATTGACAAAGGGTCGGCCATTTTTTACCACAGGCGGGAACTCCAGGTAGTAGGTTTGCCCAGCCCCAATGGAGTTGACGATGTTGACAATTCCCGCATTCCGGCAACATCTTTCCCACACAACATAGTAGCCTTCCGGGTCGCTGAAGTTTTCCGGCAACAGCTCTATTTCTCTCGTGTAGAATGCCCGAAGGGTTTTCAGTTCATCCAGCGAACACTCAATATTGGTGTAGGGCACAGTGGCTCGGTCAGTGAGGAAGAGTGTGTCTCTTCTCATGAAAGCGTTGTCCGACTTTCTGTAGATATAAGCCAGCAGTCCTGGCTCGGGCCCTGGATTAGCACTTTGTGCCTGATCAAAGTACTGGATCAGATTGAGGTTGTACCTAAAGCCCTGCACGTGAACCAACTCCAACTCGCCGCCGACGATGTGGTTGGCTAAAGACGTCCCGCCACCCAGCCACCAAAGAAGTGTAAAAAGAACTGTTGCGAATTTTACTGTGCGGTAACGTTTAATCATTAGTTGCTAAACAATCTACTCTTCGAATCCCCTGTACCTAAAATTAGATGAAAGACCACAAATAATGACCAATAGTTGAAGAAAGCTTTTTGCTCGCTCTGTGATGAGCAGTCACTATCGATCCTGAGCGTTCTCTTCCATTGCCTTCTTTTTGCTAAACAACCGCTTTCTGTTTTTGATACCAATAACGATTACTGCTAGCAAGGGGAAGACGAGAAAGTACTCATTTCTCCAGTTTCCGGACGAATACAGGTATGTGCCTGCACTGATGATGATTGTCCATTTGAGAACGACGTAGCCCACCATGAGAAGTACGGTGTTACGGGAAAGATTCTTCATTGCCTTCATTTTGTTTGCGTTATTTAAAGTATTTACGAGCGGGATATTATTTTGTTTAGTTTTAGCTAATATTTTATTTAGATGTAACTAAAATAAAATGAATGAATGCTATTGTTACATCATCGGCATTTGCTGTTGGTCGAATATTTATACTTTTGGAGCCATAAAATGGAATTGCTATGAAGAAGCTAGTAGGTGCTATTTTTCACTCAATGCTCCTGGTGATAGGGTTTACTGCAAAGGCTCAGGACTCTGGGACGCTCACCCTCGAAAGGATATTTAGTTCTAATGAATTCAGAGGTGAGTGGTTTGGGCAGCTCGCTTGGTTTGAGGAGGGAAACGCTTATACCACGCTGGAGCAGTCAGAAACGGTTTCTGGAGGATATGAGATAGTCAAAAATAACACAGCAACTGGCGAAAGGTTGGTGCTGGTAAAAGCATCTGATTTGGTGCCTGCGGGAAGTCAGCAAGCACTCGAAGTGGAAGACTATACCTGGTCTGACGATAAAAGCAAACTGCTTATTTACACCAATTCTGCCAGGGTGTGGAGGCTCAACACCAAAGGCGATTACTGGGTGCTTGACCTTGCCAGTAAAAAATTGACGAGGCTCGGTGGGAAAGACGCAAAGCCTTCGACTCTCATGTTTGCCAAGTTCTCTCCCGATGGAAGCAAAGTGGGTTATGTGAGAGAGCATAATGTGTATGTGGAGTCGCTGGCGGATGGCAAAATTACTGCACTTACTACCGATGGCACTGACCGCATTATCAATGGCACCTTCGACTGGGTATATGAGGAAGAGTTTGGCTGCCGTGATGGCTTTCAGTGGAGCCCCGACGGAAGCCAAATCGCCTACTGGCGAATTGACGCCAGGTCTATTCGCAATTTCTTAATGATCAATAATACGGATTCAATCTACTCATACACAATCCCCGTAGAGTACCCAAAGGCAGGAGAGAAGCCTTCGGAAGCAAAGATTGGAGTAGTGAGTGCAGCGGGAGGGCCGACCCAATGGGTGAACATTGCGGGTGACCCCACCAATAACTATGTGCCTCGCATGATTTGGAACGCAGACTCAAAATCATTGCTGGTGCAGCAGCTAAACCGTCAGCAAAACCACAACCAGGTGCTTAAGTGCTTCATGGCCGATGGCAGGGTAGAAAAAGTGTATGAGGAAAAAGACCCAGCCTGGCTCGATGCCGTCGACGACTTTCAATTAATGAACAACGGGAAGTCGTTTACCTGGGTAAGTGAAAAGAGCGGATGGCGTTCCGCTTATCTGATAACAGGGTCTGAGGAGAGGCTTATTTCTCCGGCAGGGTTTGACATGATCAATATAGAGCAAATTGACGAAAAAGGTGGCTGGCTCTATTTCATGGCTTCGCCCGACAATGCGACTCAAAATTATCTTTACAGAATAAGGCTCAATGGAAAGGGTAAGGCCGAAAGGTTGTCACCGGCAGACCAACCAGGCACTCATAGTTATGAGGTTGCTCTCAATGGCAAGTATGCTCAGCATTCATATTCAAGGGAAGGTGTGCCCCCCATTATGGACTTGGTGTCGTTGCCTGATCATAAGGTCATCAAAACATTTGTGAATAATAAAATACTCACAGCCAAGGTAGAGGCGTTGAGCAAAAACAAAACTGAGTTCTTCCAGGTAACTGGGGACAATGGCGTCACAATGGATGCCTACATGATCAAGCCGGTCGGTTTTGATCCGTCTAAAAAGTACCCGGTGCTTTTTCATGTGTACGGCGAGCCTGCTGGCCAAACCGTGCGTGACGCATGGGGCGGCAGTGGCTATTTGTGGCATTTGATGTTGGCCCAGCAGGGCTACATTATCATGAGTGTCGATAACAGAGGTACACCAGGCCCGAAGGGTAGGGAATGGCGCAAGTGTGTGTATGGCCAGATCGGCGTGCTTTCTTCTGAAGACCAGGCGGCAGCGCTTCGCAAAATCAAGGAGACATATTCGTTTGTAGATGGAGACAGAATAGGCATTTGGGGTTGGAGCGGTGGCGGCTCCATGACGTTGAACATGATGTTCCGCTACCCAGACCTTTACCACACAGGCATGTCGGTGGCTCCGGTGGCAGATCAGCACTTATACGACAATATTTATCAGGAGCGTTACTCGGGCGTGCCACAGTTGATGCCGGAGAGCTACGAGAAAGGTTCGCCGGTTAATTTTGCCAAAAACCTGAAAGGCAACCTGCTGGTGATGCATGGCACCGGCGATGACAACGTGCATTATCAAAACACCGAGGTGCTGGTGAATGAGCTGATTAAGTACAACAAGATTTTTTCTATGATGAGCTACCCTAACCGATCCCACGGGATTTATGAAGGGCGAAATACCAGCAGACACGTAAGGGAAATTTTGACAAACTACCTGAAGAACAATCTGCCTGCAGGCCCACGGTAAAGAAGGCAATTTTTACTACATCCTTAGTTTTCCTTTTCGGCAAAGCATAATTTTGCCGCCCTATGGGCAGAGGCAAGAACATAATACTGGAAAACATCACCATTGAGGCAGTGGCTTCGGAAGGAAAATGTATTGCCAGGCATGAAGGGCAGGTGATCTTCGTGGAGCAAGTAGTTCCCGGCGATGTTGTTGATTTACTCGTTTTCCGTAAGAAAAAGGGCTTCATGGAAGCCCGGACGATAAAGTTCCATACGCTTTCTCCAAAAAGAGTGGAGCCATTCTGTTCTCACTTTGGCACCTGCGGTGGCTGTAAATGGCAGAGCCTGCCTTATGAGGAGCAGCTCAAGTTCAAATGGCAGCAGGTAAAGGACAACCTGGAAAGAATAGCCAAAGTGCCTTTGCCCGAAATCAACCCTATTCTTGGTTCTCCCGACACGCAGTATTACCGCAACAAGCTGGAGTTTACCTTCTCAAATCACCGCTGGTTGACCGACGAAGAAATTCAATCAGGTGCCGATTTAGAGAAAAACGCCCTGGGCTTTCACGTGCCCAAGCGCTTCGACCGGATCGTTGATGTTGAGACCTGCTACCTGCAGGGAGATCCCAGTAACGCCATCAGGACATTTGTGAGGGAGGAAACCATGAAGGCAGGCTATCCTTTCTATGATATACTAACCCACGAAGGCTGGCTGCGCAACCTGATCATTCGCACCGCCAGTACCGGACAATTAATGGTCATTCTGCAAGTAGCCTACGAGAATGAAGACCTGGCCAACCTGCTCGGCAAGATCAAGGAGGCATTTCCGCAGATCACCTCCCTCATGTACGTGATCAATAGCAAGGGTAATGATACTTTCCAGGACCTGGAAGTGGAGCTTTTTCATGGGCAAGATTACATCATGGAAGAAATGGATGGCTTGCATTTTAAGGTGGGGCCAAAATCATTTTACCAGACCAATAGCAAGCAGGCCGAACGGCTTTATAAAGTGGCTATTGATATGGCCAACATTAAGGAGCACGAGTTGGTGTATGATCTCTACACAGGCACAGGCACGCTGGCGCAGTTTGCCGCACGGAGCGCCGCAAAAGTAGTCGGGCTGGAGTACGTGGAGCCCGCCATTGAGGATGCCTGGATCAATGCGAAATTGAATAACCTGGAAAACGTGCATTTTCAGGCTGGTGACATCAAAGACTTGCTCACAGAAGCATTTATGGAAAGGCACGGCCGCCCTCAGGTGATTATTACCGACCCACCAAGGGCTGGCATGCACACTGACGTAACAGACGCTTTGTATCACTCAGGGGCAGAAAGGATTGTGTACGTAAGCTGTAATCCTGCCACTCAGGCACGAGACATCCAGTTATTGGCAGAAAGGTATAAAGTTGTTGAAGTGCAGCCGGTAGACATGTTCCCGCATACGCATCATGTGGAGAATGTGGTGCTGCTGGTGAAAATATAATTCCCTTTTTGGGAACTATTCCTTTTGTTTTATCTTTGATTCATGCGGATAATATCAGTCGCTGCATTGCGTGAATTTTGGAGCAGAGAAGGACGGCAAGATGCCGAGCAGCCGCTACGGGCATGGGTACAGGCGATAAAAGGAACCGAATGGTCAAATGTTAATCACTTAAAGAACAAATTTGGATCCGCCAGCATCATAGGCGATGGAAGGGTGGTTTTTAATATTGGAGGGAATAAGTATCGGCTGATAGTAAAGTTCAAATTTGACTTTCAGATAGGTTATATCCGATTTGTGGGAACGCACGAAGAGTATGATAAAGTAGATGCGAAATCAATTTAACATGGAAATTAACGCCATTAAAACAGATGCAGATTATAAGAACTCACTTAAAAGAGTAGACGAGCTGTGGGAGGCGTTGCCTAATACCGAAGAAGGTGATGAGCTTGAAGTGTTAGTGACTTTAATTGAGGCTTATGAAGAGAAGCATCACCCAATTTATCCGCCGGATCCCGTGGAGGCCATTAAGTTTTACATGGACCAAATGGGCCTTAGAAAAGTAGATATTGCGAAGTACCTGGGCGGAAAAAACAGGGTTACTGAAGTGCTACAAAGAAAAAGGAAGCTATCTCTAAAAATGATCAAGGCGTTGCACAACGATCTTGGTATTCCTGCTGAATCATTACTTTCTTAACTATGCAAAACGATCCAGAACTAAGTGGCAAATACCTCGGCACTATCACCAAAGATTTTGTGGTCGTGGCCGACAGTATTAAAGAAGCCTCCTACCAGATACGCAAACAAGGGTTTTCAGAATTCCCCATTTTCCCCATTGCCAAGGTGGAAATCCCGATCGGTCAACTGCTGATCCCCAGAGAAGATTTAAACTTGTCATGGAATTACTATGCCACCTATATTGATGAGTTTGTGAACAGGAAGCTGATCGAGGATGTTGATCAATTCAAAGGCGCTTTTAAAGACCCTGATGAATTCTGCTGCTTATTTGTGGTGGACGAAAAGCTGACCAGCTTCGTTTTTGTACCTTATCCGGAAGATTAATTCCCAGGCTCTTCTAAAAGCAACCTCATCAGTACCTCGGCGGCCATAGTGCCTTTCAACTTCAGAAACTCACGACTGGTGTTGTCGCCAAACTCGAAGACCAGCCCGTCTGTGTTGAAGGTTCGGTAGAAAAAGTTTCGTGATACCACACCATTGTCCACTTTCGACGGCCGGTGATTGACATAGTAGCCCGGGATGCCTGCCTCAATGCCAGCCAACCAGTTGGTGGTGAGACCCGGCGTGTTCGTAGGCAGGCTGGGGTCGATGGTGTAGTAGATATCGTCCCAGGTGCTGTGGAAGTCCATAAAAAAGACCATGGTGCCCTTCCTTTTCTTCATGTAGGCTTTGAAATAGTCGGCTACCTGCTTCACCTCCGGCTGGTTTTGTGCTTCCCAATCACGATTGAGATCCACACCGCCCGCATTGTGGCGCCAATGTCCTTCGTCTACGCCATCAGGGTTCATCAGCGGCACGTTCAGCACATCATACCGCTTTCTAAAAGCGTTTGACAACGAGTCATCCTTTAGTATTCTTTCGATAAAAGCCTTCATCGCAAAGAAGCCCGTGACCTCTGGTGGATGCTGCCGACTTATCACGGCCACCACTTTTTTGTCTTTTCCCTTCGACACCTGCATCATTTTCAGGTCACGGCCGAGCGTGGTTTTCCCAATTACCTTTGGCTTTAGCTTGTATACTTCTCCAACAGAATCCATCCAGGCATATACCTCTTTTGAAGTCCACATTTCCTGCCCAGCCACTCACACGGTGTCACCAGCAGTCAGGTCAAGCACCATGCTGGCTTCTTTCGGCAGCAGTCGATAATTATAAAAGGCGATGGTGGTATCCGACTTGGCAATAAAACGAGCAGAGTCCAGATTGGCCCACTTTTTACCGTCCATGCTTACCACAGGAAAGTAACGGTGTCTGCCTTGTGGGTAGTTGAATGACAGTGTGACTTGCCTATCGGTGCCGCTCCATACTTTGAAGGCGTACCAGGGGCTCGGATTGACCGGGTAGTTTTCTGCCTCAATGGTCAGTTGGAAAGTTGAACCGTTAGTGGGCACTGCGTTATTCAGCCTTGCCCCTCTGAAGTCATTGCTGAAGCCAATCCCTTCCTCTTCAAATAGCCAGACTTTTCTTTCCTGAAGCTGGATAGCTTTGGAGGAAGTTTCGACGATTTGTGTTGGCCCCTGACCTTGGAAACGGAACTGTTTTTCTTGGGGGTAGGCAATCAGTGGAAGAGCCAGAAGGACGAAAAGGAAACGTATTTGCATGAGCCTTGCTTTGAATACGCTAGGCTACGAAATCGAGGGGAGAAATAAAATCGAAATTATTTACTGGTGCACCAGGCGAACACCAGATTTTGGAATAACCTGCTGCGAAACTACCCAATCCAGGGCCTTGTTCACAGTGTTAAAGTATCGCACCCTTTCTGGCAAATGCCTTTCCATGCTGCCCTTAATGGCCTGAATGGTGTATTGTGCAAAGGGATCTTCCGGCAGAATGGTGGCTGAGTAGTGGATGCCAGCCCTGATCATTTTAACTGTAAACTCTCCTGCTATGTAGTTCCTTGATCTGTCGTCAAGCACTTCCATATCCCTGGTGTCGTACAGCACTTTTGTGGCATGCTCCATTTGAACTGCTGAAAGTGTTCTTTGACCTACCTCCAGAATCTCTTCGAAAGTCGCAAAGCCTTTCCAGTCATGAATGATTAAATTGAGTTGTGCATGCCACGCCACCTTGATGTAGGGTTTGTCAAGGTAGGTTTTAGATTCTTTAATGAGAGAAGCAATTGAAAGCATTCAAACGATAGTTAAGTAGGTGGTTACTAGTAAATTTGAATTAAATTTTAGTCGCAAGCAAACATTGAATCCCGGAAACGACGAAATGCTATTTTGAGCGGATGAAATAGTCAATAAAAATAAAAACTAAGTTATTAGTTGTTAAACTAAACTATTCGTTTTACATTTGAATATACGTATAGAACATTATGAAAGAACTGACCAAAGCCGAAGAACAAATCATGCAAATCCTGTGGAAGCTCGACAAGGGGTTTGTGAACGAAGTACTTGAAGAAATGCCCGAACCTAAACCTGCCTACAACACGGTGTCTACCATTATCAGAATACTGGTAAAGAAGGGTTTTGTTGGTTACAAAGCATTTGGAAAAACACATCAGTATTTCCCCAAAGTGGGTAAGGATGAATACAAGAGCTTCTTCCTTCAAAACTTTATGGGCAATTATTTCAATGGATCGTTTCAGAAGCTTGTCTCCTTCTTTGCCAGTGAAAACAAGCTGGACATAAAAGACATGGAGGAGCTGATGAAGTATGTAGAAAAAGACATTAAAGATAAAGACGATGACTAACCTACTCCTATTTCTTTTCCAATCCGTGGCCTGTAGCCTGGCTTTTTATGCCATTTACTACCTGGTGCTGCGCAATGAATCGTGCTATGCTTTCAACAGGTATTACCTGTTGTCATCAGTACTTTTCTCCGTCATTTTCCCATTGGTCAAGGTGGATTTGCCGTGGGCATTGAGCAGGGAAGTAACGGCTGTGATCACGCTACCGGAAATGGTAGTTGATCCTTATGCCAGTCAATACACCGGCATTTCCTGGCTGGAGGGTGTATATGCGCTGGGAATCATTCTTTTCGCCGCAAAACTCCTCATGAAGGTGTTGTCTATCGTTAAGATTGTAAGGAGCGGAGAAAAGGAGTTTCGCCAGGACTATGTTTTGGTGCGAACCAGGGGCAAGCTACCCACCTTTAGTTTTATGCATTACCTGTTTTGGGACGATACCCAGGAACTTGGAGAAAGGGAAGAACAACAAATACTAAAACATGAGCTGGCACATATCCGCAGGAAGCATTCGAGGGATATTCTTTTCATCGAAATAGCTCACGCTATCATGTGGTTCAACCCAATAGTTTATGCTATTAAGAATGCGCTGGTAATGACCCATGAGTTTGAAGCCGACGACAAGGCTACCGAGGGCAGAGACATAGAAGCTTATCAAAAGCTTTTGGCGAAGCAGGTACTCAACCAGTACGGGTTGGCGCTTGGCAGCCATTTCAATCAATCGCAAACACTAAAACGATTACGTATGCTTACAAACAAAAACAACAATGTGTACTGGGGCAAATTTGTGCTGCCGGTACTGGCCATGGCCATGGTTTTCGGAGTCATAAGCTGTGAACTGCCAGGGGCAGGTGAGGAGGAGCTAACGATTCAGGCTGCTGCAGTGTCTAACGGGCCGGAAGAAATTTTCACCAAAGTGGAAGAAATGCCAACACCTCCAGGTGGAATGTCAGCTTTCTACGCCTATGTGGCAAGGACTTTGAAATACCCAAGGCAAGCCCGGCAAATGGGGGTCGAAGGTAAAGTATTTATACAGTTTGTGGTAGACACAGACGGCTCTGTCACTGAGGTACAAGCAATAAAAGGAATAGGAGCCGGTTGTGATATGGAAGCTGCTAGTGTTATTGCTCAGTCGCCCAAGTGGATTGCTGGCAAGCAAAGGGGAAAAGCCGTAAAGACCAAAATGATATTACCGATTACTTTCAAACTCGGCGACCCACAGGGGGAGGATAAGGTGATTAATAATGTGAAGTTCACGATAGAAGAAATAGAGACTCCCGTTGATGAAGTTTTTCCTGCAAAAGAGTAAAAATTTGAGTTGAATCCTCGTTAGAGAACCTGCTTTTTGAAGCAGGTTTTCGGTGTTTGTAAGCATCAAAAGTCCTCTGCCAATGACGGCAGAGGATTTTTTGTTACTGCATACTCCACGACTAATTGTGTGCTGGTTCGGGCAAGTCGAAATACTCACCTTTTGTTTTGTCAAGGGTTGTTGAGATAAGTTTGAAGTTTTCAGCCGATGCTTCAAGGCCGATAAACTTGGCCACGATTGCTCGCTGCCTGTAAACAATGAATGTGTTTGCTACGTCCGGGTTGATGCTGTTAAGGTTTACTTCACTAGCCTTACCGCTCAGCGAGGGAACGAATGTGAGGGCAATATTTTTCAAATTAAGTGCTCTTCCAATACTCTCCAATTCCTTTTGCCTGGCTTCTTTGCTGTAGGCTGCTTCGTTTCCATACACGAAATAGACCTTCAAATACTTGCCTCGGTCCACGCTTTCTTTCTCAAGAAAGGTCAGCCACTTTCTTATATCATCCCAATCTGGCTTGTTGCCCACGAAGTACAGAATGCCATGATAACGGCCATACTTGCAAACGGGGCACGTCCTGGTTCCCTTGTCGGGCCCCCAGGCGTGAAAAGGGATAAAGGAGGGGCTGTCTTCGCCTACCTGAAGCCCTGATTGGCGTTCATTATTCATGTCGTCGGGGTAATTGGGGACATTGAGGCCTAAAATAATATTGTGCTCGGCTATCTGCACGTCGCCTGAAACCAGCACTCGAAGCACACCACTCCCGCCCCTGTTTTCCAATTCCTTTCTTTTGGCTCCTGTTAGCAGTGGGTCATCGTCAAAAACAAATGCATCTATATAATATTCGTCGTCGATACTAGGCTCTTTGATCGACGTATGAATGTGGGCTGGCTCGTCTCTCTCCGGGTAGGGGGCAGGTCGCACAGTGTAGATCGAATACCGGCCCGACTCGTCTGTCTTCACCCAGCCCCGGATATGTCCATGTCTCCTGGCTTTTGCGGGCATGCCCTCAACAGGAGCGTAAAAACCTGCATTGTCTGTTTGCCAATAGTAGATGACAACCCCGCTGGCAGGAGTGATGCCATCAACTTTAAAGACTTTGCCGGTGACGAGCAACTTTTGCCCTTCTTCGAGCCAGCCAGCACTGGTGTCGGATGCGTCGATGGATGCTGGCATACCAACGAACATAAGCTCGCACCCGTCGCAGCCACCGCCTACAATGACTTTCTTTGCAGTTTGTTTCTGCCCGCTAACGTTGGGCTGGCCCTGGCAACTGAATAACCCCATTGTGAGTGCCGTCGCTATGAGTACCTGACAAAAAGTTTTATTTTTCATAGCCACAATTTCATGTGCCTTTTCCGGTAAACAAACCTGAATACCCCAACCTGATGACTTTTTGATGCAACCCGTGGACTATTTGAACTGGGTCTTGAACGAAGTCGAATAATTTCGACTCATTCGCACAACTTCACCATTTTTCAGCGTGATGTCGTAGTCACCGTTCAGGCGTGATTGATAAGACTCAACTTCTTTTATATTGACAATGGTAGATTTATGAATTCGCACAAATTGCTGCCGGTTGAGCTGCTCACCAAGCGCTTTCAGGGTTTCAGAATGAAGAAACTTTCGTGTGGCTGTATGTAGGGCTATATAGGGGCTTGCGCTGCTGACATAAAATATATCATTCACACTTACCGCTGTTGTTTTTGCTCCACTGCCCACCATCACGGCGGTTAAGTAGTGTTGTTCCGATGATGTTTTTAGCTTCTCTGCATCCAGGCGACTGAACACCAGCGCTGAAATGCCATAGATGAGAAGGCACAGGTAGGTATCCTCAGAAAATGAATATCTGAGCAGGTTGATAAACGAATAAGAATGATTCAGGAAAATGGAGTATGCTGTTGATATGATGAATGCAAAAGACACAAGATGCACCAGGGTGGCCAGGACGGTTAGCACGGTGAGGAAGGCAAATTTCATCTTTCCGGAAAATGTATTTGAAAATTTTCCGATTGCATAGCCCTGCAGAATGGAGACGGGAAAGAAAACAAACCAAAAGCCTTTATGAATAATGGACTCAGAGAAGTAAAAGTTGTAATCATTTATATAAGCATGAAGATAATCCTGTATGAGCCTGAGGAGCACCGCAAATACCATCAGCAGGCCTGCGACCTTTACTATTTTCCAGCGCTGCGAAGCCCAAAAATCACCCTCTGATGATGCCATATCAAAAATCACCGTTTTCAACATTCGGAGTAAGGTAAAAATAAAATGTCAGACGGTCGCCTAAATTGGAGAACTCAAGTGCCTCAGAGTGACCTTTCCTGTTCAAAAAAATGCTTTCGCTCTGCTGGCACTTTTATTTAGTAAGAAAGCGATCTATCTTATGTTTCAACACCTTTGGCAATGAACACCTACAAACTACTTCCAACCGTCCTTTCGGTCATTTTCTTTTCCTGCGTTGATACCAGAAAGGCCGAAGAACCTTATCGTCCGCTCAAATTTGAAACACGTTTTGATGGACAGCTTTATCTGCCCGAAGGCTGGGAATCCACCTTGTGGGCAGAGTCCCCTCAATTGTATAACCCAACCAATATGGATGTGGACGTCAGAGGCAGGATATGGGTGACTGAGGCTGTCAATTACCGCAATTTCAACAACGACCCGGGAACACACCTGAATTTCGAGGAAGGAGACAGGGTAGTCATCCTGGAAGACACCGACGACGACGGGAAGGCTGATAAAACAAAGGTTTTTGTGCAGGACAAAGACCTGGTGGCGCCGCTGGGAATAGCTGTTATTGGCAACAAAGTGATTGTTTCCTGCGCACCAAACATCATTGTGTATACCGACGAGGATGGCGACGACCAACCCGATAAAAAAGAGATCTTTCTGACGGGCTTTGGCGGATTGGATCACGACCACAGCTTACATTCCGTTGTGGCAGGCCCGGATGGCAATTGGTATTTCAACACCGGAAATGCAGGGCCTCACCATGTGATAGATAAATCCGGTTGGGAGCTTCGGTCGGGCAGTATCTACACCGGAGGCACACCCTACAACAAAGAAAATAAGCCTGCCCAGGTAAGTGATGATGGCAAGGTGTGGGTCGGAGGTTTGGCGCTACGGATTGGCCCCGATGGTAAAGGACTGGAGGTGCTGGCTCACAACTTCAGAAACTCCTATGAGTTGGCGGTGGACTCCTATGGCAACATGTGGCAGAACGATAACGACGATGAAGTGGTGGCCTGTAGGGTAAGCTGGGTCATGGAGGGCAGCAATGCCGGCTACTTCAGCGCCGACGGCAGCCGCACCTGGAAGGCCGACCGCAGACCAGACCAGGAGATTTTCACTGCCCACTGGCATCAGGAAGATCCGGGAGTGCTGCCAGTGGGTGACCGCACTGGGGCAGGCGCACCCACTGGCGTGGTGACGTATGAAGGCGATGCATTTGGCGATCCGTTCCGGGGCATGTTCTTAAGTGCTGATGCAGGTAGGAATGAGGTTTTTGCTTACCAGCCCGAGCCAGCAGGGGCGGGCTATGCTTTCGACAGAAAAGATTTGATCTCCTCAATTGGTACGTCAACCGAAGACTACGTTTGGAATGATGTCGGGCCTGATGAGGCCAAGCTATTCCGCCCCAGCGATGTGACGATTGGTACGGATGGTGCCATTTATGTGGCCGATTGGTATGACCGCATTGTGGGAGGTCATCAAATGACCGACGAAAAAGGCTACGGCAGGATTTACCGGATAGCCCCCAAGGGAAAGAAACTTACCAAGCCAGTGTATGATGTAACCACTACCGCTGGTCAAATGGAAGCATTGAAAAGCCCAGCTATTAATGTGAGAAATCAGGGTTTCGTCAAACTAGCCGAGCAGGGTGAGTCAGTTTTGCCGGAAGTGAAGAAGCTCCTGGATGACAGTAACCCTTTTATTCAGGCGAGGGCGGTTTGGTTGATGGCCCAACTCGGGGAAGCGGGCGTGGACGAGGTGGAAGACATTTTGGCTTCTCATCCAGCCCCCTCGCTTCGAGTGGCAGCCTACAGGGCTTTAAAAAAAGACGAGAGTAATATCATGTCCTATGCAAAGATCGCTCTCGATGACCCTTATGTTGCAGTTTTGAGGGAAGTGGCCATTTCCATGAGAGACATGCCCTGGGGTATATCTCAAGAGATTTTGGTGTCGCTGGCAAGTCGATACGATGGAACAGATGCCTATTATTTAGAGGCGTTGGGCATTGGGGCGCTTGGCAAAGAAGCAGACCTTTATACGGCTCTGCTTGAAAAGCAAAACCCAGTGGCAGCCAGCTGGCCCTCTGATTTTGCCAATATTGTCTGGAGATTGCACCCCGATATGGCTGCAAATGCCTTTGCTGAAAGAGCGCTAGCAACCGGTTTGGCAGATGAGCAGAGATCGAAAGCCCTAGTGGCATTGAGCTTTATCAACACAGCCGAAGCTGTCAACCTGATGGCTGATCTGGCCATGGCGCCAATTAAACAAGTGGCTGAGCAGGCAGATTGGCTGGTCAATTTTAGAAAATCCAATAGCTGGTTTTCAATCGTGAATTGGAGCGAGTTGGAGAAAGATATGCTGCCTGCACAAAGCCAGGTTATGCTTGAGCAGAAGGCGATAATTCTTGCTGAAGAAAAAACTCTGGACGAAAAAATGGAGGCTGTCAGGCTGCTTGGCGCAGATGCTGACGGAGGAAAAATCCTCATTGCCCTTGCATCTGCGGCCCAGCTCACAGCGCCTTTGATGGTGGAGGCTGGCAAAGCAATCTTCAACAACCCCGACCAGTCCGTGAGAACGATGGCAGCAGAGTATTTCAAAGAGTTAGCTCCTCCTGGAGTTTCATATGAGGGGATAATCGAATTAAAAGGAGTTGCTTCAAAAGGGAGAGAACTCTTTGTGCAAAAATGTACAGCCTGCCACAAAGTAGGAAGTACTGGCATGGAGGTTGGTCCCGACTTGAGCAAGATAGGGTCTAAATTCGATCAAAGCGGCTTGCTCAATGCTATTTTGGAACCCAGCGCAGCCCTTGCTTTCGGCTATACGATGGTGGAAGTGAAAACCAAAGATGACAACTCGTACTTCGGGTTTTTGGTGTCAGAGGGGGAAACGACTGTACTGAGAGACGTGTCAGGCAGGCAAACAGTGATTGACTCGAAAGATGTCGTCTCAAAAAAGCCCATGGCGACGAGTATTATGCCGGGTGGTTTGGCTTTGGGATTGAACGAACAAGATTTGGCTAACTTGACAAGCTATTTATTAACATTGAAGTGAAATTTAGGCAGCCTTTGGGATTTGAGTGTTTGGTATTCTATCTCTCATCCTTTCTCTATTTTCACAATCTCTTCGATTTTTTTCTCCAGGTCAGGTACCAAATTTTCAACTACAGCCCAAACCGCCCTTAAATCTACTCCAATATAATCATGAATTAATTTATCCCGCATTCCGGCAATTTTCTTCCATTCAATATCAGGGTATTTCGCCCTTATGCCCAAATCAATTTGCCTGGTGGCCTAACCAATTACTTCAAAATTTCTGATCACGGCATCTTGAACCAAAGGGTTCTCTAAAAACAATCCTTCATTTAGATCCGTCGTATACGATTTAACCTTTGCAAGGGCATCTAAGATATGCTCAAGATAAACAAGTGTATTCTTGGCCATCACAGGATTCTTATCAAATCTTGTTGAATATATGGCTTTAGTTTCTCATTGAGAGATTTATAAGTAATGAGGTCGACTTTTACTCCGAGAACTTCAGACAATTCTTGCTCTAACCCAATTAACTGAAGCAAATCGACCGTTTTATCAAAGTCGATGAGGATATCTATATCGCTTTTAGGAATTTGTTCATTTCGTGCGTAAGAGCCGAAAATACCAAGCAGGGTAGGATTATACTTACCCGTTATTTCTTTAATAATTCGTTTTTGGTCGGCAGTTATCACTCCCCAATTTAAATAATTTTCTATCTCTATCAACGGATTACTTGGTATGCCGAATTTGTTTTGATGCTGACATTAATACTCAAACCAACTTTGCCACCCTTTTTTTTACAGGATGCATGATTCTGATCTATTGTTTTTTCTATCATCCTTCACAACCGCCCTTCTTTGTTTGATTTCTTCTCTGCCATCAATAACTTCGACACGCTAGAGCTACAACTTTCTAAAACATCCTTTACCATGAATACGCTATCCAAATTTACTTTATCGCTATTGAGCTTTATGCTTTTCGTAGTAACTGATGCTACCTACGCCCAGGAAGTCAATCCGCTTGAAGGAAGATGGAACCTAAAGATCACCAGGGATGGGTCGGAGCTTCCTTCCTGGTTGGAGATCCAGCATTCGGGCTATCACACGCTGGTGGGCAGGTTTTGTTATGCTTCCGGGAGTGCTCGACCGATTGCTGAGGTGAAGGCAAAGGATGGGAAGTTCAGCTTTGCAATTCCCGTGCAATGGGAGCCGGGAGAAGGAGACTTGGCCTTTGAGGGGCAACTGACAGGTGACCAATTGACCGGCACCATGCGGTTTACCGATGGGAAGAAGTATAGCTGGGTCGGGACAAGAGCGCCAAAACTGGCTTACGTGGACAATCCAGAGTGGGGTGAGCCCATTACGTTGTTCAACGGCCGTGACCTGAGCGGATGGCATGCCATGGGTGAAAATCAGTGGAAGGTGGTGTCTGGTGTGCTGACAAGTGAAAAGTCAGGTGCCAACCTGGTGTCAAACCAAAAATTCAACGATTTTAAACTGCATCTCGAGTTTCGTTACCCAAAAGGAAGCAACAGCGGCGTTTATCTACGTGGCCGCTACGAGGTACAAATAGTTGACAGCAAAGGAATGGAGCCGTCGAGTGGCTTATTGGGAGGCATCTACGGGCTTATCACTCCCAATGAAATGGTGGCAAAGGACGCAGGCGTGTGGCAGTCGTACGATATCACGTTAATAGGCAGGAGGGTGACAGTAGTGCTCAATGGCAAAACAATTATCAGCGATCAAACAATTGCCGGCATGACCGGTGGCGCTCTTGATAACAACGAGGCCGAGCCAGGCCCGCTAATGTTTCAGGGAGATCATGGAGCCATTGAATTCAGAAACATCATCATTACTCCTCGGGTGGAAGAAAAAAAATCAGAGTAAAATTTAAAAACTTAACGGGTAAAAAGGGCCGTTTCTCAGGGTCAAGCAGAAAATTTGGGGGATAAAACTCAAAAGGAACGTTATTCGATTCAGCAATAGGTGGCAATAAAAAAGCAAAACTGGTTCAATGCGTCTCGCTTGGACCTTTTGCTTTTTTATGCAAGCACAAAATACCCATGCAAAAAATCAATACCCTCAGAAATGCAGATTGATCAGTTAGTCAGATCAGGGAACCGCCTTTTTATTATTGCTTCAGAATAAATCCTTCAGGTTAAAATTCAACTCCTTGAGTACAGATGAAGTAACTGTACCTTCCCCTGCCAGGTAAAGCGTAGGCTTTACCCATTCTGTGGAATAATAAATTTCCAGCGTTTGGTTGGCTGGATCCAGAATCCAATATTCTGGTATGCCGAATTTTTGATAGGCATTCTTCTTCTCGTATCTGTCTGTGTAACCGTTAGACGGAGATATAATTTCCACAACAAGTTCAGGGGGGCCTTCTATCCCTCTCTTAGTCAAAAAGTGCCTTTTTTCCTTTGAAAGGAAGATTAAATCTGGCTGAAAGACATTTCTTTTATCTATGTAGAGGTCAACAGGGGCATATAGCACCAATGCTCCCACTTTTTTTGCCTCCAATTTTAAAATATCATTCAGGATGCTGGATATAATTTGATGTTGTGGGTTGGGTGCCGGGCTCATGATCAGTTCTCCATTGATTAATTGGCATGGAGTATTGGTCTCCTCTAAAAGGAGATAGTCATCAACAGTCCAATCTTTCGTTTTATCAATCTTTACTGTTTCCATAATCAAGAGCAACTAAGATACAAAACGATGCAAACATCTAAAAGTGTTTCCAGCCTTGTGCTTTTAGCTCAACTGCGTTGCTATTTTTGGTAATCAAATGCCTGCCCTCTTTGGCGTCTGTCATATAGCCAATGAAGTGGATGTCCATGTGGTTTTTCAGCTTTTCGAAATCCTCCTGACTAATGGTGAACAAAAGCTCATAGTCCTCCCCGCCATTCAAAGCGCAGGTAATTGGGTCGAGCTGGAATTCGACTGCTGTGTTATAGGTCAGCGTGTCGATAGGTAGTTTGTCCTCGTAAATTTTTGCGCCCAGCCCCGATTGCTTGCAGAGGTGAAAAAGCTCCGATGCCAGCCCGTCTGAAATGTCGATCATTGAAGTAGGTACGATGTTCAGCTCTCTCAATTCATGGATAATGTCCATGCGTGCTTCCGGCTTGAGCTGCCGCTTGACAATGTAATCGTAAGGCCCGAGGTTAGGCTGCATGTCGGGATTGGCCTTGAAAACCTGCTTCTCACGCTCCAGCACCTGCAAGCCAATATAAGCACCTGCCAGGTCGCCTGTGGCGCACACGATATCACCCTTTTTGGCACCGCTTCTGAGACTTACCTTTTCCGGGTCAGCTTCTCCAATAGCCGTAACGGAAATCACCAATCCCGATGCTGATGATGTGGTGTCGCCACCTACCAGGTCTACTTTGTAATTCTCGCACGCCATTCTGACGCCTTCGTAAAGTGCGTCTATGGCCTCAAGCGAAAACCGGTTGCTCAGCCCTATGTTGACGGTGATCTGCGTGGGGATACCATTCATAGCCGCAATGTCCGACACATTTACCGCCACTGCCTTATAGCCAAGGTGCTGCAAAGGCATGTAAGAAAGGTCAAAGTGGATGCCTTCCATCAGCATGTCAGTAGACACAAGCATCACTTTGTCGCCCGTTTTGATGATGGCGGCATCGTCGCCAATCCCCTTCAAGGTTGACGCATTATTATTTTTGAACCGATCGCTGATCCTGTCGATAAGGCCAAACTCGCCTAGCTCCCCTAGTTCTGTTCTTTTGGGTTGTTCACTCATGATTATCTTATTTCCTGGCAAAGCTCCACCAACACACCGTTTGTTCCTTTTGGGTGTACAAAGCACACCAACTTGTTGTCAGCGCCTTTTTTTGGTTCTTCATTCAATAGCACAAACCCTTCTTTTCGAAGGCGCTCCATCTCGGTTTTTATGTCATTCACTTCAAAAGCTACATGGTGAATGCCTTCTCCTCGTTTTTCTATGAACTTTGAAATGGGGCTCAGGTCGTTAGTACCTTCAAGCAGTTCTATTTTGGTACTCCCTACCTTGAAGAACGAGGTCATTACACCTTCGGAGGCCACTTCTTCGCTCTTATACGGAGCAACACCCAAAAGCTTTTCGTAAACAGCATTCCCCTCACTGAGGCTTTTTACAGCAATTCCAATATGTTCTACGTTGGTCATTCAGGTGGAGGGTTGTTTGAAACCGATGGCCGATTGATTACTTTTGCAAAGTTGAAGAAACTTTTCTTCTTACGGAAAAGTTTCTAGTAATGCTGATTTATAGATCATTTGCTATAAAAATGCGTTAGGAGCTAGTATCAAACATTATTGTTTGGATGGAAATAAGAACCGATGTGCATGCCGATGCTGCCAGGGTACAAAATGAAATAAAGACCTACCTTGGCCTTAAAAGCAGCGAGTTGATTTTTGAGTATACTACGTTGGAGGGAGGTAAGGCCAAACTGGATCTTATTACTGTTAACCCCCGACACAATCAGTCGTTTCTGTTTCGCACAGAGATTGGGCTTGACAAAGTAGAGGCTCTCATCAAAATGCTCGACTACGTGAAGAGCTATCGGGAAAAGGAGTACAGCTACACCATTCAGTGGGTTTCCAAGGAAATGCGTGAGCTTCAAACTTCTTACTTCCGGGCCAAAAACATGTACGATGCGCTCGATAAATTGTATTACGGACGAGATGTGAACACGATGACAGTTTACAGTTGCGTTTTGAACCCAATGACGTAAAATTATGAATATAGGTATCACTGACATAGCCAAGAATAAGATCGTTGAATTCCGTGAGAAGGAAGGACACACCAACGACCACAACATCCGTGTGGCAGTGCAGGGTGGCGGCTGCTCCGGTTTGATGTACAACCTGGAGTTTGACTCAGAGTTGAAACCAACCGACGAGATTTTTGAGGACAAGGGGGTTAAAATTCTTGTCGACAAGCGCAGCCTGCTTTATTTGATAGGCACCACGCTTGACTTCAGCGACGGTTTAAATGGCAAGGGATTCCACTTTGTAAACCCCAATGCGACCCGCACCTGTGGTTGCGGGGAGAGTTTCGCTGTTTAGCCCCTTGATCATCGAATGCGAAAATATAAGGCCGTCAATTGACGGCTTTTTTTATTCCTCCAGGTGCTCCTCTGCTAGCTTTATTTCTTTTTCCATTCTATTGAAAAACTTGCTTCTTTCTTTCTCGGCACTACTGCTGATCAACGAGGACTTATTGATCAAATTGGCCAGATGATCTTCAGTAGACCGACAGAAAGAAGGGTCGGACGTGGAGAGAATGTTGAAAGTATTGTACGTCAGGAAAGCCACACGCTTGTCGCTCATTTTGAAAAATATAGAATTGTCGGCGATCAGAATTTCATTTTTATAAAGACTGAAGGCACCTCCCTGTTCGCCAGGCTTAGTCGATTTTGATCCTATCTCCGCAAAATGCCTGATGTTGCCTATCATATCATTGAGCTGGCCAAGAATGACTTTGTAAGACTTGTTGTCCTCGAACAGTCCGCACTCAAGATAGAACTGAAGCTGCTTGATCACCACAATGATAGTTTCATCGCTCCATATTTCGGTGCTGGGTATCTTGGCGTATAGCGACCAGATTTTATCACCTATTCCCTTGAGCACACCCGAAACATGGGAGGAAGAAAACTTCTTGTTTTCAAGCTCCGGGTAGCGAAGCACTGTTTTCATCCAGAAAAACATCTTAAATGCAGCCAGCTCAGGATAGGGGAAATAATAGAAGATGGGAATGTCTTTGGCGCAATACACTAACTCCTTGTCAGGGAAACTGTTGATCGTTTCCAGGTTGCCCTTTATGCTTTCCAGATATTTTTCAAATGTGAAGCCCGTGGTTGATACCTGCCTTACGTGGAACATGACAGTTTCTGACGTCTGAGCCAGCAGGGCGTCCAGCGAAATGCCAAACTTGTTGGAAAGCAGAGTGACTTCTTCAATGCTGAGCAGAGTCTCTCCCCGAATTCTCCTGTAGGCGCTGTCCCTGCTGATATTTAACAAGTCAGCCAGTTCTTCTGCAAAGGCGATATTGGCCGGGAGCTTCAGTCGGATTTGTCCAAGGAACGACGCCTGTATGTTGGGTGTTTCACTCAAGGTTTGGAGGCTGATAAGTATTGAAGTTGTCGTTTTCGACCCTCTAATATCTCCATTTGGAGATGGATTTGCAAAAAATGCAAATCCTATCTCCTGCTGACTCCTGCTGTTGGATTTTTTGCAAATCATTCCTATCCTGTCAGCGCACAACCGGATGACATTCATTTCGCTATTCCCTTACTTTGATATCATCAAACAAAAAAGGAAGCCGGTGGAGTGGTTATTTTTTAAACCCACACTTATTTTTTAAAACCGCCATCTAAGGTTATCAGCTATTCCGCCGGCACCTTTTGTTTCGGGCTACTAAACAAAAATATTATGGAAGCGAATTATGATATTTCGGTAGTGACGATCTTTTACTTCTTGGCTGCAATGGCTATGTTGCTTGTAGTTAAATTTCACTTTCCCCAGGGATTTTTTCTTAACCAGCTATCCAGATTGTTCAAAATTCACCGCCTGTTTTTCTAACAAGTATTGACCGGAGGACAAAGCTCTAATCCGCATAAATTCATTTATTATTGTATGGGTTATTTTAACACCATCTGAATGGGAAAGAAATTGCTATGCGCCCTGTCTTTGCTTTTTTGTGTGACGTTTGCTGAAGCGCAGATTACACAAACTGTAACTGGGACAGTGATTGAGAAAGAAACCAAACTACCACTTCCTGGTGTCAATGTTTTGCTGGCGGATACGCTTGGAGCTGTAGGCGCCGTGACGGATCTGAATGGGGTGTTTATTTTGAGGAGTGTGCCGCTAGGCAGGCGTTCTTTCAGGTTTTCGTTTATCGGGTATAAAGAGACATCACTCAACAACATCCTGGTTACTTCCGGTAAAGAGCTTTCGCTTGCTGTTGAAATGGAGGAGTCGGTGGAAGCACTTCAGGAAGTTGTGATTCAGGCATCGGCAAGCAACGAACCAATGAATGACATGGCGGTGGTTAGCGTCAGGGCTTTTACTGTGGAGGAAACCGACCGATATGCTGGAAGCCGGGGCGACCCTGCCAGGATGGCGTCCAACTTTGCCGGTGTTCAGGGTGCCGACGACTCACGGAATGATATCGTAATCAGAGGCAATTCCCCTCAGGGAGTACTCTGGCAGCTTGAGGGTATCAATATCCCGAACCCCAACCACTTTTCCATTCCGGGTACTGCCGGTGGGCCGGTGAGCATCATTAACAATAAGATCCTGGCCAACTCCGATTTCTATACCGGGGCTTTTCCGGCCGAATATGGTAATAGCATTGCGGGCGTTTTTGATCTGCGAATGAGGAATGGAAACAACCGGAGGCACGAGTTCAGCGGGCAGCTGGGTTTTTTGGGTACGGAGGTTTTCGGGGAAGGACCACTTTCGAAGAAGCATACTTCTTCTTACCTTTTTAATTACAGGTATTCCACCTTGTCGCTGTTCAGCAGCCTGGGAATTGATATAGGCACTTCTGCCGTTCCCAAATACCAGGACATGGCCTTTCGCCTTAACTTTCCCCTGGCTGGAGGCGGGAGTATTTCGGCTTTTGGTATTGGTGGGGACAGCGACATTGATATCCTGATCAGCGAGCAGAAAAAGCCTGAGCGCAATTTGTATGGCGAAAACGACCGGGATCAGTATTTCAGCACCAACATGGGTGTAACGGGACTCAGCTACACAAAGCCACTTGGCAGCAACACTTTAATGAAGGCAACGCTGGCCGCCTCTGCTGGTAGTCAGGATGCCCAGCATTATTATATCTACAGGCATGTGGATGCCGAAGGATTTTATGCTGTCGATTCCCTGCCTCAGATTCTTGGTTATCAGTTCAACCAGGCAAAATATTCAGCCATTCTCACCTTTTATCAAAAGCTGAACGCTAAAAACTCCCTTGTTTACGGCTTCAACAACGACCTGTACGACTTTAACTTTCTGGACAGCGCAAGGGTGCTTCAGGACGATGGAGTTGACTTCAGCGAGTTTACGGCAAGATGGAACTCGCAGGAGCAGGCTCTCCTTCTTCAGCCCTATGTGCAGTGGAAGCACAAGTTCAACGACAGACTAAGTTTGGCGTCGGGGCTGCACAGCCAATACTTTAGCCTCAGTAAAAGCTTTTCACCCATTGAGCCAAGAGCAGGGTTGGCCTGGCAAATGGGCCGAGGCCAAAGCCTCAATGCAGGAGTGGGGCTTCACAGCCAGATTCAACCCACCTACCTGTACTTTTATTCCAAGCCAGGGGCTTCAGGTCTTTACAATCAGGAAATGGACTTTACGAAGAGTGTTCATTATGTGGCTTCGTATGCTAAGATGGTCACTGCCAATATCCGGTTCAAAACAGAAGTGTATTACCAGTATTTGTTTAATATTCCTGTTGAGAAAAACAGCTCCTCTTTTTCTCTGGTCAACACAGGGGCGGGCTTTTCCCGATTCTTCCCCGACTCCCTCGTCAATACGGGAAAGAGCAGAAATTATGGCATCGAATTTACACTTGACAGGGCCTTTTCGGGCGGTTATTTTTTCATGCTCACCACCTCTCTTTTTGAGTCAAAGTACAAAGGCAGCGATGGTGTGCTCAGAGATACTGATTTTAATGGCAATTATGCAGTGAACGCACTTTTCACCAAAGAGTGGACGACCAGAAAAGACAATCTGATTGGCCTGGGAACCAAAATCACCAACGCTGGGGGTAGAAGGTATGGCCCGGCGGACCCTGTAGCTTCCGAGAGAGAAAAAGAGGTGATTTATGTTGACGAAACAAGGAATTCACTTCAATTTCCGCCTTACTTCCGAGCAGATATTCGCATCAACTACCGCATCAACAGGTCCAAACTCAGCCACGAAATTGCAGTGGATCTTGTCAATGTGTTGGGCATCAAAAATGTGCTGAAGCTGAGCTGGGCCCCCGATCAAACCGACCCTTCTGCTGACCCCATTCGCAGGGAATATCAACTCGGGTTTTTACCGCTGTTTTACTATCGGGTAGATTTTTCGCTATAACCGAAGCGACCGTGCCCGGCGGCTGATGGGTTTTGTCTAAGGCTGGCAAGAAATTGTTGAGTTGGTATAAACGGAAAAAATAGCTTTTGAACTGTAATATCCTTTATTTAAAGGCTACTAATTCAATATACTGAACCATTAATCAAACTAATTATGAAACGTTTATCCTATTTGGTCATCATTTTGGCCCTCACTTGCACCGGAATTTCAACCGCTCAAGCCCAGAATGTCGACGATATACTGACCAGCTATTTCGAAATCACAGGTGGACTTAGCAACTGGAAAAACCTGAAGAGCATGAAAATGACGGGTAAAATGCTCCAGGGGGGGCTCGAATTCCCCGCTACCATGTCGCAGAAGTACCCCAACAAGTTTAGAATGGATATTGATATTCAGGGAAAGAAGATCATTCAGGCTTACGACGGAAAAGAAGGATGGATGATCAATCCGCTGGCCCAAATTACTGAACCCAAAGTGCTTACTGCGGAAGAGGTGAAAGAAATGGAAGACAACCAGATGGAAGATGAATTCATTGACTACAAAAGCAAAGGACACGCTGTAGCACTGGATGGAGAGGAGAACATTGAAGGAACTGATTGCTTTAAAGTGAAGCTCACGAAGAAAAGCGGTGATATTGAATATCATTTTTTCGACAAGGACAATAATGTGCCAATTATGGTCAGAACCTTTGCCAAAACAGGCCCAACAGAGGGGCAGCCTGTGGAAACTTTCATGAGTGACTACGATGCTGTTGGCGATTTTATGCTTCCGTTTTCGATGACGACTAAGTTTCAGGGTCAAACTGTGATGCAGATAGTTGTAGACAGCTACGACCTGAATGCCACATTGGACGATTCGGTGTTTGCACTTCCTAAATAATATCGGGAGGCCTGCGTTCCAGCAGGCCTCTTTATTTTCCGCATTCAGTTAACCCAATTTCTATGAAAAGAATTATATCTGTGTGGTTGCCCGTTCTGGCGGCCATTATCATATCTCCGTTTTCTCTATTCGCCCAGTCTTCCATAAAAACAAGTGACCTTTTTGGAGACATCAGGGCACGCCACATTGGCCCGGCGCTTATGAGTGGAAGAATTTCTGACATCGACGTTGTCAATAGCAAGCCCGAAGTAATTTACGTCGGAGCAGCCGGAGGGGGCGTATGGAAGTCGCAGAGTGCCGGGGCTTTGTTTACACCGGTTTTTGACGAACATACCCAATCAATAGGTAAGGTGACCATTGACCAAAATCACCCCGACACTGTGTGGGTTGGAACGGGTGAAACCTGGGTAAGAAATAGCGTGTCGGTGGGAGATGGCATCTACAAAACCACAGACGGAGGTTCTTCATGGAAAAACATGGGGCTGAAAGACTCCGAAAGGATCAGCGATATTATTGTTGACCCCACCAACTCAAATACTGTGTATGTGGGCGTGCTGGGCCACCTATGGAATGATCACGAAGAGCGTGGGGTTTATAAAACCACCGATGGCGGGGAAACATGGGTAAAGCTGCTTTATGTCAATCCTCAAACTGGCTGCGCTGACCTGACGATGGACCCGGAAGACCCGAATACACTGTATGCAGCCATGTGGGACTTCCGCCGTACGCCTTACTCATTCAGGTCGGGAGGATCGGGAAGTGGATTACATAAAACCACCGATGGCGGAAAGACATGGACCAAAGTAACCCAGGGTCTGCCTAAAGGCACACTTGGCAGGCTGGCAGTGGAAATTGCGCCGTCTAATCGCAATATAATCTACTTATCGGTGGAGGCAGACAAGGAAGAGGAAAAGGGGCTCTACCGGTCTGACAATGCGGGTGAATCATTTGCCCTTGTCAATGGCGATTTTAACAATAAAGTGAGGCCTTTCTACTTTGCGAGGCTCACAGTTTCTCCCTCCAACGAAAAAATTGTTTATAAGTGTGGTCTACAGTTGATCATGTCGGAAGACAGCGGTGCTACCTTCAAAATAATCGATAGCGGCATGCACTCCGACATCCATGCTGTTTGGATTCACCCCACCGATTCAAAAATCAATATTGCAGGCACTGATGGCGGGCTTTACAGAACCCTCGACAATGGCAATACATATACGATGTTCATGAACCTGCCACTGGCACAATACTACCACGTGAGTGTTGACATGGAGGAGCCTTTTAATATTTATGGTGGGCTTCAGGACAATGGTTCATGGAGAGGGCCATCGAAAAGTCAGGGAGGTATAGCCAGCAAAGACTGGCAGTTTGTGCTTGGTGGGGATGGTTTTGCAGCCTATGTAGATTCGGAAGACAAAAATGTAGTGTATGCCGAAGCTCAGGGTGGTGAAATAAGCAGGGTGAACCTGCTCTCTGCTGACAGCAAGGACATCAAACCTTACCCAAGGGTTGGCGAAGCGGAGTTTCGTTTCAACTGGAATGCGCCGATTCACAAAAGCTCGTCAAACCCGAAACGACTTTACTTTGGTAGCCAGTTCTTGTTTATGTCGGAAGACAAGGGAGAATCATGGAAGCGACTTTCTCCAGACCTGACCACTAACGACCCAGCCCGCCAACAACAAAAGCAGTCTGGCGGCCTTTCTACCGATAACTCAGCTGCTGAAAACAACACAACGATTTATGCCATTGCCGAATCGCCGCTCGATGAAAAACTGATTTGGGTAGGTACCGACGACGGCAATCTGCAGGTAACAACCGATGGAGGAACTACATGGACAAATGTTTCTCCCAACATCTCAGGATTGCCTGCTAAAAGCTGGTGTACGAGCGTGGAGCCCGGTCATTTTGATAAAAACACTATCTACGTCACCTTCGATCATCACCGGATGGGCGACATACAACCCTACTTGTTTAAGAGTACTGATCTTGGCAAAACATGGGTTTCACTTGCAACACCCGATATCTCTGGCTACGCCTTGTCGGTGCGGGAAGATTTAGTGAATGAGAATCTGGTATTTCTTGGGACTGAATTCGGGCTCTACATTTCAGTGGACGGCGGATCAAATTGGGGTAGGTTCTCCAACAACGTGCCGAAAGTTGGAGTCAGAGACATGGTTATTCATCCAAGGGACAATGCCTTAGTATTGGCAACCCATGGCCGGGGTGTTATCATTATCGATGATTTACCAGCGCTGAGGGCACTGACTCCTGAGGTCATGGACAAACCTTTTACTTTTTTTGATAGTCCTCAAGCCTATACTTCAGGCTTTGATTTCGGTGGTGGTTGGTTCGGTGGAGCAGGCGAATTTGTAGGGCAGAACCCCAATGAAGCTCCTCGCATCATCTACTTTCAGCAGAAGCGGCATGTGTTTGGTAAAATGTTCATTCAGGTGTTTGATGAGGCGGGTAATATGATAAAGGAACTTCCGGCTGGCAAGTCGGCTGGTGTCAATATTGTGGATATGCCCACCAGAATGGAAAAGCCAAAGGCAGCTCCTACCAACAACCGAATGTCGCTGATTGGTAATGTCTTTGGGCCTGACCTTCCTGGCGGCACCTATAAGGCAGTGGTGACGAAGGGTAAGGAAGCTTTTGAGACTACTTACACTGTTGGCTACGATCCCAGGTCGCTACACTCAGTGGAAGACCGAAAGCTGCAGGAGCAAACTGTGCGGAAACTTTATGATATGACAGAGCAGATGGCATGGGTGTACGATGTGTCTTCGAAGTTGCAGCAGCAAGCTGAAGATTTGGCCAAAGGCCAGCCTAAGCTAGCAAAGAAGGCGACAGCCTATGCCAGGTCGGTTCAGACATTTAAAGACAATTTGGTGTTTCTTGGAGGGGATTTCTATGTCAATGAGGATGAACGCCTCAGTGAGAAGATAAGTCAAATTTACGGCACAATCACCCGCTACCCCGGCAGGCCTTCACAGTCTCACCTTGATAGAATAGCCACGCTGGAAGCTGATTTTAAAGTCGAACAGCTGAAATTTGCTGCCTTGACTGGCGAAGAGCTACAGAAATTAAATTCGGCTATTGAAAAAGCGGGAGGAGAGACACTGAAAGCGCAGAGCTTTGAGTCATTCAAAGCGAGTGAATAAATGAAAAACTGCCCTGTTTGCTCCAAAAGCGAAAACAGGGCAGTTTTTTATCAGTATTCTCGTTTCTCACCTTAAACTCAACTCACTGGAGTATTTTCGCCACCAGTTTTTATCGGTTGGGTTGTCGAATAAATGCACCCATTCACCAGGAGTCGGGGTAACGGTTTTTATTTTGTGCGCTTCAGCCAGTTCATTCAGCCATTTAATGGGCTCATACCAGCTGTGCAGGGCCAGGTCGAAAGTGCCCCAATGGGTGGGGTAGAACTGCCCGCCCTGAAGCTGAAGAAATGCTTCAACTGCCTCTTCAGGGTTAAGGTGGATGTCGTGCCAGGCAGTGTCATAGGCGCCAATTGGCATAAGCGACATATCGAAGGGCCCGTATTTTTGCCCGATTTCAGCATAGCCGTCAAAATAGCCCGAGTCTCCGGCAAAGTAGATATTGCTTTCTCCGAACTTCAGCACCCATGAGCACCAAAGGGTATTGTCCCTGGTGAATAACCTTCCCGAAAAATGCCGGGCTGGTGCGGCAGTAAAGGTGTAGCCATCACCTTGGTAGCTCTCCCACCAGTCTTTTTCAACAATATTTTCTTTGGGCACGCCCCAATGCTCCAGGTGCGACGACACGCCAACTGGTACAATGAACTTTTTCACCTTGTTTTTCAGCGCTAGTATAGTGGGGTAGTCCAGGTGATCATAGTGGTCGTGCGACAGCACTACTGCCTCTATGGCTGGTAATTTTTTTGGATCGATCGGCGATGGGGCATAGCGCTTCGGCCCCATCCATTGGAAGGGTGAAGCTCTTTCGCCTAACATGGGGTCAAGCAGAAAGTACTTTCCTCCGGCGTGAATGAGCACTGCGGCGTGGCCCAGCCAGTTGAGGTAAACGCCCGTCTTGTCAAGCACATTGATAATGTCACGATTAGCCTCTTGAAACTTGTAGGCACTAGAGGGCGCTTTCTCCGTTTTTCGCCTCATATACCGCCCCATCACCTGAGGCATGTCTTTGAGAGACGCTGCGGTGGTGCTTATCGGGTTTTGAAATCGTCCTTTCTGGTATTGATCTGATCGATTGATGACCTCTTTTTCGGGAGCCTTGCCGAAGCTTTTTATCATGCTAACAATGTTTTACTTATGAAGACGATCAAGGTTCGGTTTTACTTTATTTTCCTTTTATGATCACAGACTATTCCTCTCTTTGTATCACAGCTGAGTCACAAATATAGGTAGGGATAATGCCTGTGGTTTTGATTCTCACATCTGCTTGCTCGGGCAATGTGTTGCCCGTGAGAACGAGCACGGTATCGAGCCCAAACTTATTGCCCCCAATAATATCGGTGATAAGCGTGTCCCCCACCATGAGTATGCTCTCTTTTCCAGGCTTCACACCATTGTTAAGGGAATGCTCATAGGCAAAGTTGAACATTTGAGCGTCGGGCTTACCAAAGCGGATAAATTGTTTTCCCACAATGGTTTCTACCATGTCGGCCAGGCTTCCCACGGCAATCGCTACTTCGTGCTTTGCCACAGGGTAGGCATAGTCAGTATTAGCAACAATAGCCGGAATATTCTTCATTCTCAGCAAGTTCACCACCTTGTTGATATCATGGTTCCAATCGAATCCTTCGTCATCCAGAAACACCAGTGCATTGATATCGTCGGTATTGTCTATGTCAAGCTTGGAAATTGGAACCGTTTTTAAATCATTGGTTTCGATGTAGTGAGCCGACTCCTCAGTGCCTAAAAAGGCCACCGCCCCTTTCTTCACCTTCAGGGTTAAGTACTCTTTGGCCAACATTCCTGACGACACTATTCTGTCTTCTGTAATATTGGGTATGCCAAGCTTTTGGTACTTTTCAGCCAGTTGCAGCGGGCTTCGGGAGGCATCGTTGGTCAGGATGAAATAATTAATACCCTGTTCTTCCAGATAGGTGAAGGTGTTTTCTATACCAGGGATGAGTCCTTTATAATTTTTCAACACCCCAAATGCATCGAAAAAGACCGTTTTGTATTTTGAAACGACCGACTTGAAACTTCTAATGCGCATTAGCTACAGGTTTAAAGCCCGACAGATCTTATCAGAATCAAAGGTCTTGTCGAGGCTGGGAAAATAGATTTCGAAGGCTTCCTGTCGCAAGCGACTGGAATAAAGCTCATGAAAGAAATAGCGCCCGTCTTTTACCACATAATTGAGGATAAAAAAGCGGTAGGCTTCCTTCATGAATAGAACTTCATCTTTGGTTAATGGGTAAACTGCATGATAGGCCTTAAGGAAAATCAGGAAGCGATCTTCCATCAACGGATCAATCAGATAGCTAAAGATAGTACGATCTCCGATATCTGACGTCACCCGACTGAAAAAGTAGAAATCCATGACCCTGCTACTCATCCTGAACCAGTCATAGTCCCACCGGGAATAGAACTTAAAATCTTTTGTCACAGAAAAATTTCCAATGTTCCAATCGATAAAGACGGGAATCGTGTCAAAGTTTTGTGCTTTTAGTTTGTCACTGTTTTCGTACAGCAATTCACACTGCTGAAGGATGGTGTCACGGTGACCACGGTACTCAAAGCGGCCCGGTGCAGTGTCCAGTATTTCTACTAGCTGATCAAGGTCGTCCTTCGCTTGCTTAAAATTGCGTGGAAGTGTATTCCTTACTTTTTTGCAAGCTTTGTGAAATTTGGCAAGTTCCTCACCCAAAATACCAATTTGAGTTTCATTCAACCTCTTGGGTGGTTTTCTGTCAATTTTGATAGGGTTGTAAAAGACAACCCAGGCATCCAGAAGGCTATTTTGATACCGGTAGGTAAATAGCTGTCCGTGCTTGGTAAGTGACTTCGCTACAAAATTCTCGAACGGATCGGGCAGGTTGTTGGCCAGGGCGTTGATGATGGTATGGTCCTCTACAAAGTGCTGGTACCGCCCAAAATAGGAAAGCTTAGCGACTACCAGACTGTCGTCTTCAAGTTTTACACGGTAGACATAATTGGTTGAAACCTTGGCGCTGATGTCCGTTATAGATTTGATGCACTGGCTGGGGTCGTATTCGTGCCAGGCCTCTCTTATTATTGTTGTGAAGTCGAAAAGTTTTTGCAATTGAATCAGGGGTTATATGTTCTTATGTTGGTATTCGATTGTCTAAAGGCCGTTGTAGGCCCTGCGTTTCATATAGTAATAACGTTATTACGTCAGATAGTTTCGGCGAAGTCTATTTAATAAGCCACATTCCCAAAAGCACTGCCAATGCACCCAGAACAACACTGCCAAGAAAATAAAAAGTAGCCATCAGATAGTGCCCGGTGGTGATAAAGTTGATGTTTTCAGCAGAAAAGGTTGAAAAGGTAGTGAAACCGCCACAAAATCCTGTGGCAAGCAGAAGAAACATATCCTTTGTCATCCACTCCGTCTTCATGCCTGCTCCCATGAGTAGGCCAATGATAAAGCAGCCCAGCACGTTGGCCGTGAACGTTCCCAAAGGAAACTCCATAGGAAGCCACCTGGTACCAGCCAGGGCCAAAAGGTAGCGCCCTATGCTGCCGGCAAAACCACCAGCACCCACAAGTAGTACCTCCTTCATGCCTTTACTTTGCTGAATTTTTGATGCATATATTTTAGTAGCTGTGCGTAGTCGGTATGCTCCTGCTGACTCACACTTATTTTTCTACCGTCATCAAAGATAAGCGTTACTTCCTTGTAAACCCCTCCGGCAGTTTTGATGGTTTCCTCTTTCCATTTCTGCAGGTTTTTGCCTGTGTAGGTCAATTTTTTTCGCCTGATGGGAAAAAATACCTCAAAACGTTCTTTGGCCACCTTTACGTTTTTGAGCGACCAAATGACTTTAATAAGTATAGCCAGCATAATGCCGATAAGTATTGGAAGCAGCAAGCGACCCAGCCACTTCCACTGACCCATGTTGGGCAGTTGATAATAAATAAGCCCTAGGAGGCCGCCGGCGACTACTTCAAAAACAGCTATACTGAAATAGGTGTTAATTTTCGGTTTGCAAACAATCATGGAGTAAAGTTACAAGGAAAACCTGTTTTTGAGCTCTTCAAGGAATTGATTCGATGAGTGGATAAGGTCAGGGAAGAAGATATTGAATTCTTTTTCGAAAGAGGCATAGTGTGCTTCAAGAGACTTGTGGGCAAGCTCCATGTTCGAATTGAAAGAGGTTCTTCTCGACATTCCGGTAAGTGTCCATTTAATCCCTTCAATGAACTGGTAGTTGTACAGCCAATTATCGGCACTCATGTAACTCAGCATTTTTGATGCTCTCGGCGGCAAGTCAGTGCCCCTTGATTTGGCCAGGGCGTAGAATGACTCCGTGAATGCCTTCAAATCTTGTGGGTGGTGTTTTTGCCAGTCCCTTGCCAGAAAGTGGTCGTAGAAAACATCAACAATTACAGGAGCATAGTGCCCGAAGCCCTCCCTTAGTTTTAGCTTACTTTCTCTCACCACCTCGTGGGTATCGGTATAGGTGTCAATGTGCCGGTGAAGCATGATTCCAGCCTGAATGCGGTCAGGGAACTCTGTGAGTTGGTTGCCTTTCACAAAGTCACCAATAAAGTTACCCAGTTGAATGTCCCTTTCGGGGCCGGAAAGATATATATGGGCCAGAAAATTCATTTCATTGACAGATTTTACTCACTCCCCTGTTAGGTTTTTGTACTTAATGAATAAAGAAAAGCATTTTTAAAACAACTACGTGCTCCTGTTCGCTGATATCCTTTTAATTTCACATTATTTGTTATTTTTACTGGTTCACGACTCGGAAGCGAGTTAATTCGACCTAAGCAGTATTAGTCAATCCGCCATGGGAACCGTTACAAGTCAGTATATGTCCCGTTCACAGCTCCAAATTTTGGTGCAGCTAGCCAAAATAGATGGAGTCGTGTCGCAGGATGAAATCGACCTGATAAGGCAAGTTGGAAAAGCCAATGGACTTACTGAGGAAGATATTGCTACAGCCTTCGACGAGACCCATGAAGTAGGTAATCTGGCAGACCTCTCCGATGACGAAAAGTATGAATACATGTACCGTGTGGTGCAGCTTATGAAGATCGACGGCCGACTTTACAAGGAAGAGATTACCTATTGTGCCAAGATGGCGTCAAAAATGGGCTACAACGAAGATGTGTTGTACCATCTCATTACTAAGATTTACTCCGACCCCCACGTTTCAGCCGACAAGGAAACGCTGAAGAAAAAGGTGCAGAAGTACCTCATCAAGGACTAGTGCCTCCGTTTCATCTCTCTCGAAATACGCTTAAGTAGCTGGTCTGCAAGGTGCTATACTTCCCAGTCGCCGTCCTCCAGGGAGAATATATTGTCAACTTTCTCATTGAACACGTGGGCAATCTTGAGTGAAAGGAGCGTAGAAGGGATGAATTTCCCGGTCTCAATGGAGTTAATAGTTTGCCGTGAAACTCCCACCTTGTCAGCCAGATCAGCTTGGGTGAAATTGTTCCTGGCCCGCTCTACTTTTATGGAGTTTGTCATATAACTATTCCTTTACCCTTAAATATTGGAACCACCCAATAGCAATTATGAGGGTGATAGACAGATATTCAAAGGCCGAAATTGAATACCAACTATCGGTTTCAATGGAATAACCCTCGTAGTTTTGAACATAATTAATCAGCATTGCTACCAGGGCGCCTAAAGGCACTGCTGCAGCCAATGACCTGAATTTGAGATAAGCTATCCTTTCATCATACACCTTCTCCCGTGAGAAAAAAATCATAATAAGGCCCATAGCAACAGGAAAGCTGAGTCCGGCAAAGTCCATTATTTGATACTCGGCAAGTCTGTGAAAAAAGACGATGAGCCCAAAAAGGATGGTGACCCCACCGAGGGCTTTTGTCCAATGCGGATATAGAAAACTTGGAACAATCGATTTTTGCATGATTCGCATGTTTAGTCGTTAAAAGAAGACTAAAAGTAAAGTAGACTTTACATAAAGACAAATGAATTTGATTTTTGTTTGTAACAAGCACGGGCGACCGCTGAAAGAGAGGGGTAGAGACTGTATGTCCGTTGTTTTTAATTTCTCCGGTTAAATGGCTAACTTAAAGCATACTAAAAGTCAGACTATGGCATCTCTTACCCTTCGCATCAATAACAGAGATTATCCTATGGAGGTTGATCCGCAAATGCCCCTTTTGTGGGCCATTCGGGACTTCGCTCTGTTGACCGGAACCAAATTTGGTTGTGGCATTTCGCAGTGCGGTGCTTGCACCGTCCATATCGATGGCGAGCCGGTTCGTTCATGTGTTACGCCAGTCTCTGGTGCAACAGGGAAATCCATCACAACCATCGAAGGTTTGTCAGCTGATAACGATCATCCGGTTCAGCAAGCATGGCAAGAAGAGCAAGTTCCTCAATGCGGCTACTGCCAGTCGGGTCAAATAATGACGGCTGCTGCTTTGTTGAGCAAGCATCCCAAGCCCAGCGAAGAACAGATCAATGCTTATATGTCCCCGATCATTTGTCGTTGTGGTACATACGTCCGAATAAAAAGGGCCGTTGACAAGGCCGTTGAAATCAACCAGAAAGCCTGAGCCTTATGAAAACGATAACTACTAAAAGTGCACCGCTGGGAGATAGTCTTCCCAGAAGAGAGTTTCTAAGGTTGACAGCCGTTTCAGGGGCTTTTTTGGCAGTGGGCTGCTCGCCGGGTATGGGAGGAGAAGGTAAGGTAACCACTATTGACCCGGCAGGAGGCACCGATTTTTCTTTGAATCAGTTTATTGTCATCAACACAAACGGGCGGGTGCTGCTTTACAACCACCGACCGGAAATGGGCCAAGGCACCTACCAGGCCATTCCTATGATCCTGGCCGAGGAGCTGGAGGTCGATGTGGAGAAAATTGAAATTTTACCGTCGGCGGCAGATGAGAAAAGATATGGTAGCCAAATGGTAGTAGGTAGCAGGAGTATTCAGACCGAATATGCCAACCTCAGGAACATGGGAGCTGCTGCCCGTGAAATGCTGAAGCAGGCTGCCGCTAACGGGTGGCAGGTGGAGGTGAGCGAATGCAAAGCTAGTCTGGGAGAGGTCATCCATACTTCAGGCAAAAAACTCACCTACGGGGAGCTCGTGGAAGAAGCCTCAAAGCTTACTCCGCCGGAAAACCCACCGCTGAAAGCACCCGGCGACTTCAAAGTCATTGGGCAGCCGATAGCCAGAAGGGACGTTCCGGCAAAGACCAACGGAGCTGCAATTTACGGACTGGATATCCAGGTGCCGGGAATGCTATATGCATCCGTGGAAAGGTCTCCGGTTTTTTTAGGTAGGGTAGTCAGTTTCAATGATGAAAAAGCTAAAGCAGTGCCGGGTGTAAAGGCAGTGGTAAAAACGCAAAGGAATGTATGGGGCCATACCAGAGAGGGTGTAGCCGTGGTGGCCGACAATTACTGGGCGGCGAACCAGGGAAGGAAAGCCCTTGAAATAAAATGGGATACTGGCGGTCTTGAAAAAAACTCATCAGCTACTATCCTAAAGAAGTATAAAGCCGATGCTGCTAAAGAAGGAGTTTCATTGGCGGAAGGTGGAAATGTAAGCACTGTTGGTGGAGAAGGAAAAGTGATAGAAGCGGCCTACGAAACCCCCTATCAGAGCCATGTTTGCATGGAGCCAATGAATGCTACTGTAAGCGTGAAGGAAGGGAAAGCCGAATTCTGGGGATCTACACAAAACCCGAACGGTATACGATCACAACTGGCAAGGCAGCTCAGCATCGAACCCGACAATGTAGCCATTAACTACACCTTTATGGGCGGTGGATTTGGGCGTCGGTCGATGACAGATGTGGCTGAGGAGGCTGCTGATATTTCCCTGCAAGTGGGAGCGCCGGTTAAGGTAGTGTGGACCAGGGAGGACGATCTCACGCAGGGGCCTTTTCGGGCAGCTTCTTTGAATATTTGCCGGGGCACAGTGGCAGGCGGCAAAGTTGTGACATTGGAGCATAAAGTGGTGGCCCAGGAAATACAAAACCAGACGGGCGACAAAATGGAAGCCGGTCGGCAGCTTATGGGAGGCATCAATACAGAGTATGAAATCCCCAATTACAGGGTGAGTGGGGTGCTTCAGAAGCATTATGTGCCGATCACCTATTGGAGGGCGGTGTATCACACCACCAACTGTTTTGCTCATGAATCGTTTATTGACGAGTTGGCCAGAGCCGCTGGAAAGGATCCGCTGGATTTCAGGCTGGACATGCTTAAAAACCACCTCCGGTACACGAAAGTGTTGCAAACCCTGGCTGAAAAAACTAACTGGTATGCGCCAAAAGAAGAAGGAGTCGGACGTGGAGTGTCTATTCTGGAACGTTCGGGCGCATTTACCGGAATGGTGATTGAAGTGAAAAAGGAAAATGGAAAAGTGAAGCCGGTCAAAATCACCACTGTGGTGGATGTTGGCATCTGCATCAATCCGGACACGGTACGTGCCCAAACCGAGGGTTCCATTGTGATGGGACTAACAGCCACCTACAAAGGCGGCATTAGGCTGGAGAACGGGGCAGTGGCACAATCCAATTTCCATGATTACAACATGCTGACATTCGAGGAATGCCCACCTTGCGAAACCTACATCATTCAAAATGAAGAAAAGCCCGAAGGCGCCGGCGAATCTGGCCTGGCCAATGTGGCGCCTTCACTATGTAATGCGGTTTTTGATTTGACAGGGGTAAGGGTGAGGAAATTGCCGTTGGATTTGGGGGCGATTGGGTAAAACTAATTCCTGGTTAGTTAAATTAATTTGGAGGCCATCTATTCTGTAAGTAATTGGCTGACAAAAATTGTTGAAAAAGCCTGGCAGGGGAAACATTTCACTACTTTTGCCCGGTCAATACGCTTTCAATGACCGATACCAAATCTTACTTTACCAACCTCACCACACTGCTCAAAAAGGAATGGCAGGAGGACTTGCAGCAGTACAAGGACAAAATCCTTTACACTGCTATTCCTGAGAAGAAAAAGTCGGGAGTATGCTGGTATCCGGTGGTGGTGAATTCCCACCACATAGGCACAGGAGAGAAGATCGTGCTGGAGCTGGAGAAAACGACCGACCTGGAGCAAGCCCATATGTTCCAGGGTGGTGGCACGGTGAGTTTTTATGCGAACACTGGTGAAAAGGACAAGGGCAGTAGTGCCATCACGGGAGTGATTAAGTATGTGCGCAAAAGTAAGATGGGTATCGTGCTGAACGACGATGACCTACCTGATTGGATCAATGATGGCAAGCTGGGCATTGACCTGATGTTTGATGAAGCCTCCTACAGGGAAATGGAGCGAACGCTGAAAGTGCTTGGCAAGCAGGAGGCTGGCAGACTATTTGAACTTACAGAGATTTTATTGGGCAAAAAGGCGCCACAGCGGGAGCCAGCCTTTGCGCCCGTGCTGCCTTCATTAAACGCCGTTCAGAATAAGGCCCTTGAAGTAATAATAGAGGCCAGAGATTTGGCCATCGTTCACGGCCCTCCTGGAACGGGCAAAACCACCACGCTCATTCAATCGGTGAAAGAAGTGGTGAAGCTGGAAAAGCAGGTGCTGGTGACGGCACCAAGCAATGCAGCGGTGGACGTGATGGTAGAAAAGCTGGCGGAGGAAGGCATCAATGTACTTCGACTAGGCCACCCGGCCAGAGTAACCAACAGAGTAATAGAAAATAGCCTCGATGCCCGCATAGCCGCACACGATAGCTTCAAGGAGCTGCGGACTGTTCGCAAGAAGTACGAGGAGTACCGAAATGTGGCCTTTAAATACAAGCGAAACTTTGGCCATGCAGAGCGCCAGCAGAGAAAGCTTTTGTTACAGGAAGCCGGGCGCTTTCGTGATGAGGCCGACATGCTGGAGAACTACATCACCAGTTCGCTGCTCGACAATGCTCAGGTAATCGCCTGCACGCTGGTGGGTAGCAATCATTACCTGCTTAAAGACCGGGTGTTTAAAACTGTTTTCATTGATGAGGCCGGACAGGCCCTGGAGCCTGCCTGCTGGATCCCTATTCTGAAAGCGAACAGAGTGATCATGACTGGCGATCACCAGCAGTTGCCGCCTACGGTAAAGTCGTTTGAGGCGGCCAAGGAAGGACTTGAGAACACCCTTTTTCAAAAGAACGTCGGCTATCATTCCACTGATGTGATGCTGGAAGAACAGTACCGGATGAAGCCGGAGATCATGGCTTTTTCCAGTAAATTCTTCTACAACGATAAGTTGCAAGCTGCGCCTTCTGCCATTGAAAGAGAGGCTTTGCCCAATGTAGCGATCATGAAGTTTATCGATACCGCTGGTTGTGGCTATCAGGAAAAGGTCAATCCCGAATCGAGAAGCACCTATAATGAGGAAGAAGGTCGGCTACTGATCGATCAGTTGCTCGCCAATATCGAAACCATCGGCGAAGAGCATGCGCTTTCGAGCCAAATTACATTTGGCGTGATTGCACCGTATAAAGCCCAGATTGAGTTACTCAGAGAGGTTTTGCTGGAGAAGGGGCTGAGTCAAGAGCTGATGGACTTGATAGATGTTAACACGGTCGACTCCTTCCAGGGACAGGAAAGGGACAGCATCTTTATCGGTTTCACCCGTTCCAATGAAGACGGTGAAATAGGTTTTCTGAAAGACATCCGCCGCACCAACGTAGCCATGACCAGGGCAAGGAGACAACTCATCATGATCGGCGACTCGGCCACGCTGGGTTCAAATAATTTTTACAACCAATTGGTGGAGCACTGCACAGCCACCGATGCGTACCAAAGTGCTTTTGAGCTGATTTATTCTTAGGAACAACCTATTCCTTGATATTTTTCAGCGCCGCCACAGTTTCTCTCACCGCATCTTCATTGCTGGTGGTGGTATAGTTAAAGAACTTTTCAAACTTGGCGCTGTCGAAGAAGTAGTCCGATGCAAACTGATAGCTCATTTCATGAAGCTCTTTCATGATAGGCATGAAAATGCCCAACGCTTTTATACCCCAACCAGGCAGTACCTGGTATTTGTCGGTAGTGCCCATCACAGTCGCAAATAGCTTCACCCACTCTTCTCCTGTCAGCGCATTTTTATCCGTGGGGAGGTTCCAAATCTGATTAAATGCTGTTGGTGTATTGCCCAGCATAGCAGTTCCTTTTGCTGCATCAGGGCAGTAGGTCATCGAATGTTTGGCTTTTGCATTGCAAAACCATTGTGCTTTTTTTCCCTTGATGAGGTTGTCATACACCATGATCATCAGCATGCTGGTGGCTCGCATGGTGCTGAAAAAATCGCCGCTGCGAGCAATGATAGAAGGCACTTTTCCTTTGTCCATGGCGTTGAGTACCAGCCTATCGACCTCGGCCCTTACTTCTCCTTTTTTGCTACAGGGGCTTATCGGGCAGTCTTCTGTGATGTGGTGAATATGCTCTTTCCCAATGGCGTAAATATTATCGAAGAAAACCAGCTTGCTGCCATACTCTTCGCAGGCGTCCAGCACATTCTTCATGAGCGGAGGCCAAACTGCTCTCCACACTTTAATGTCGTAGTTGAAGCCGACGGTGAGGTACACCACCTCACTGCCCTTCAATGCTTTAAAAACGTCTTCTCTTTTTGTCAGGTCTGCCGAATGGAGTATGTCCTTTTCGTTGACCTTCTTTGGGTTGCGGCTGACAAGCCTGATGTCTTTGGTATATGAAGTGAGACTTTTGGCGAGCTCCGTGCCTATAGCTCCGTTAGCTCCGAGTATGGTTTGCATGACTGGTTTTTTGTTACCAAAATCTAGTGTATTGACCGGTTAGTTCCAAAAGATTCATTCCTTAAGTGAAGCAGCTTAGGAAGTAAGAGCCGGTAGGGGAACGCTACCGACTCGCAGTCGTTTTTCCTGCTAAAATCCGTAAACAGCAGCTACTGTCTCACAGCCTCCAATTGCACTATTTGCTTTTTCTTGGCGTAGTCCACAAGAAAAAGCATCTCAAGGGCAATTTCCCGAACTGTTTCATCATACTTCACGTCTTGCGAAGCCGTACCGTCGTAGTACCTTGGGTCTTCGTAGGGCAGCGAGAACCTTTCTGAGGCACCTGCCACCAGTGGACAAGACTCGTCTGCTTCGGAACATACCATTACTGCGCCGAAGTCTTCCCTCGGATTTTGCCGGTCGCTATACTTTTTGGAGTAGGAGATGGTCTTATTGACGCCGTCCGACACAGTGTAGACAGGATTGTCGCTGACCTGAACATTACTGATGGCATAGCCTGCCCTTTTCAAAGCGGCAATAGCGTTGGGGTTAAACGCCGTTACTTCCAGACCTCCAGAGAAGGTGTTGATGCCCTTGATGCCGTAGTATGTAGCGGCAGTTTGCACCCAAAGTTGGGCAATGTGGCTTCTTCTGGAGTTGTGGGTGCAAATGATGACCAGGTTTGCTGCGTTGTCATTTTTTAACTCACTGGCAAGATAGTCTCCAATTTCCCGGAGCGTTGCTTTGCGTTCGTTTGAAATTTCATCCATGGCTGTAGTGAGGTTCTGGCAATATCGAATCAGGTCCTTGTCAAGCTTTTGTGCATTAGCGTTCACAAAGACCAGGAAGAGTGAAGTAGCCGTAAGAAATACTGTCAGGTGTTTTTTCATAGGGTATAAATTGAGTGAGGGAATGATTCGCTTTATTGCAATATTACGATTAACTAATCGTGACAATCAATTTTGAGTATTAAGAAAAGGTTAAATTTTCAGTTTCCCTGAAAAACTGTAGCTATGGCCATTTTTACGGCATCTGCAAGCAACGGGCATGTTATTTCACCAACTAGCATAGAATCCTGGTGAACTAGTAGTACGACCATCGTTTTATTTATTTAGCGTGATTCTTGCCAACTCGTCAAGAGTCGTTTGGTGGCAACTGCTAGCCTTTCAGTAACCACAATCCGGATGGCCAATTTTATTGACCGTCCCAGGCCGTTGAACATGTAAAAGAACCAAACGGCCAAATGGCCTTTTCATTGGTCGGGTGATTTGTAGATTTGATTCACTGATATCGTCATATGAAAAATCCATCCTTCTTCGTGTTTCTACTAGTATTTATTGCGTTCGCCGGATGCAAGCCTGGAGAACCAAATGTGTCCGATACCGCCATACTGATTAGCAACGCCAACGTAATTGATGTTGCAACGGGCCAGGTAGCAAAAGAAAAAGCTATTTTAATTGACAGCGGAAGAATTGCGAGTATTGGCAATGGCAGTGAGTTGTCCGTTCTGGTCAGAGAGGGTAGACGCTTTGATGCCGGAGGCAGGTATGTCATACCAGGTCTTTGGGACATGCATGTGCACATTGAAGGAGAAGACCTTGTGGAGGATAACAGAGCGTTATTGCCGTTGTATGTTGCTTATGGAATTACAACTGTGCGGGATTGCGCCAGCGACCTGGGAGAGCTGGTGCTTGCCTGGAGGGATTCCATCAACAATGATCAGCTGTTTGGGCCTCAGATCTTCACGGCCGGAAGCAAGCTGGAAGGGATCAATTCGATCTGGAAAGGCGACCTCGAAATAGCCAATGAAGAGGAGTTGGAGCAAATGCTCGACAAGCTTGATGGATACAACGTCGACTTTGTGAAAATAACTGAAAACACTCTGCCCGGTGATCTGTTTTTGACAAGTGTAAAGGAAGCCAGAAAGCGTGGCTACAAAGTCACCGGACATGTCCCTTATGACCTGTCAGTAGAGGAACTTGCGACAGCCGGATTTTCTGCCATAGAGCACGCCAGCTACATGCTGAGGCTTGGTAGCGATGATAGTGCCATTGTGGACAGCATCAGGTCAGGGAAGCTGGCGAGGAGTGAGGCTGGGCAGGTGTACAATAGCTCTTTTGATCAGGATAGCGCCTTTGTCCGGTACAAAATGCTGGCCGAACGGGGTGTGGCAGTTACTCCGACACTTATTGGAGGAAAGCAACTTGCCTATCTTGATGAAAATAACCATCAAAGCGATGCCTATCTGAAATACCTGACGGACAGGTTTACCTCGAAATATCAATGGAGAATCGACAGAATGGCTGGCGAAACTCCTGAGCAGAAACAGGGAAGAAAAGACCGCTACCAGCTCATTGCGGAGCAGCTGCCCTACCTGCACAAAGCTGGCGTTACTATTCTTGCAGGCAGCGACGCCGCCGCACTCAACACTTTTGTGTACCCGGCTCAATCGCTTCACGAAGAGTTGGTGTTGTTTCAGGAAGCTGGACTTGAACCGCTGGCTATTTTACAAAGTGCTACTATTAATGGAGCAAAGTTTTTCAGCGTCCAAGACAAACTGGCTGGCATTGTTCCTGGCATGGAAGCTGACCTGCTAATCCTTAACAGCAATCCCCTGGATGATATCAGTGCCACACAGGATATTTTTGCGGTGGTGAATGATGGTGAATACCTGAGCAGACAGAAGCTGGACGAACTACTTCAGCAGGTGCAGGTAATCAAAGAGGAGCTCGACAAAGCGAGAAAAACAGAATAGACTTTGACGGCCTTAGCTATTTGCTCAATTTCCCTTTCGCTTCGTCCACCGAACCGACGAAGCTGATCCGTCCCTGCCTGTTGCTTTCAAGAATAAAGGCTTTCAACGCCTTGCTTTCGTATTTAGAGAAGTCACCCACAATGGCTAGCCTTGCCCTGTAGTTGGAAAATTTTTGCAGCACCTCGCCGGCCATGCCTGTTTTCAAGTCAAAAAAGTCAGCAGCGATATTTTTCTCATGCCAAATGATGTTGTCGGCTCCCTGGTAAGAACAGTTAGCCATTACGTCAAGAGCGTCTTGTGCATCCTTTATGGTCAGTTCATCGGAAATCACTTCCGCTATGTCGACCCCGTTGTGTTGGCTAATTACAATATCCATTCCTTCATTAAATATGAAGTTGCAATATAGCAATGTCCCTTATTTCCTCAGGCGCCCAATGCTTTCAGCGCTTCGTACACCAAAAAGCCGGGCCACACCATCGCTTTCAGAAATCCGACTACGCCCATCCAAAAGCCTGTTGCCTGGGAAATGTAGTAGACGACGGCACCGATAAATCCGAGACCGTAAACAGCTCCATTGGGTGCATTTCGTTGCATTGACTCTTTCATGATATCAGGTGTTTGAACTGTGGTTAATTTCATGAAAGTGTGGTTGTTAACCAATGACAGTTGTCAGTTGCTACCTTCGAACCATATGATAGATGACATCGCACTGCCACTATCCCCAGTCAGGTGACTGAGGGCTTCGGCAAAATTTACCTATTGGCGTTAACAAAAAACGGCAACATAACTCTATTCATAATCGCAAAAGGGAACTTGTCATCCTCCGAATTGTAGGCACCGCCAGTAAACACGGCAACCAAATTTGCCTCAGGAAACAGCATCAGGTATTGCCCACCATTTCCCGTTGCGACGGTTTCTTTTTTCAGTTCGTCGCCTATTTGGAACGGGATGCTCCACCACAGAAAGCCGTAGTCCATACCAGCAAGGTTGGTTTGCTTTTCTGTCGCTTGCTGTATCCAGTCCGCAGATACTATTTGCTCATTACCCCAGGTACCGTGGTTCATGACCAGCTGACCGATTTTGGCAAAATCACGGGAAGTCATGTAAAGCCGCTTGCCCGACGGAATTATATCCCGGCCGGTAGTAGTATGCCCCCAATGCACATTTTCTACTCCAAGCGGTGCGAATAAATACTTTTCAGCGAACGCATCAATTGACATGCCAGAGGCCTGGCTTACTACTTCCGCCGCCAGCACTGCTCCCATGCTGCAATAGAGCGCCGAATCCCCGGGGTCTCGCACCATGGGCAAATCAAGGGTGTATTGTAGCCAGTCCTTTTTTTTATACACTTTGTCCTCCTGACCTTTCGAGGATTTATCCCAATCGTTGCAGTCGAGGCCAGTGCTCATGGTAAGCAGGTGGCGGATGGTGATTTGTTCTTTCCTGGAGTCGATGTTTTTCCGTGGCTCCGGGCTTTTCAGGTACTTAAAAATAGGATCATCAACGCTTTCGATGAAGCCCTTGTCGATGGCAATACCAACCAAAAGTGAGCGGATGCTTTTAGTGGCGGAGCGCAGGTCGTGAGTTTGGTCAGCTTTGTGTTCTCCAAAGTATTCTTCAAGCACAAGCTTTCCATCTTTCACCAGCAGGATGCTGTGCACCTGATGATCCTCGTTGATCATCTTGTTAAAGAAACTGAATAGAAGTGTGGTGTCGTTAACTTTTGTCAGGAGGTTTTCCGTTTCCCAGCCATCAGCCATCCTGGGCGGGACTGTGTACCGATATACACTTTGCCCGGCTGCGAAATAAGCAATGAATAGCAATCCGACGGAAGCAACAGAAGCTCTTCTCATAGGTTATTAGCCAATTTGCAATTTAACGGAGAAAGGACTCCATTCGAAAGCTTATCGTTGTGAATTACTCAACACCAATATTGTAGTTAGCCAAAAGGTTATTTGAAGTACTGATTTTAAGCAGCGGATTGTCAGTCGCAGATGCTGCCTGAGCCGGTGCCCGGAACGACCGTGCTCATCAGTTTTTAGCTAAAAATGCCAGCGCTTCTTTTTCAGTATCAAAAGGATGAGCCGGATTTTTTGTGAAGGCGTTGTAGCCATTTAGCAAGATCTTTTTTATGCCCGTGATGCCGATCAATGCCGTCTTTTCAATTTTGTAACTAAGTTCCTTCCCATTGGATTTCGCTATACTCATAAAGTCGCTGCTTACCGTGGAGTTGGTAAAATCACCGAAGTTTCGAACCTTGCCAGGGCTGGCTTTTACAATCTCAAATTGTTCTTTGAGTGCTTTGATCATTTGCTCCTCTGTCAAGCCGGAATACTTGGTATACAATATCTTTTGGCCGTTGTGCTGAATCCAGGTGTTATACATACTCGTTGTTTTATTGTTACGTCACAGGATTACGTTAGTTGAATTTTTCGTATAATCTTAAAGCCGCAGGAAGGTGCTATTTAGTGCACTGTTCCGAAGGAAGCTCTAGTCAAAATTATAAAAATAAAGAGGGTGAGCAATTCTTTGAATAGTAGAAGCAACAGCTTAAGAGCTTGATATTATGCCTTATTTGCTAAATAACTGACTTTTTGAGAAGTGCCTACGTAGAACGCTTGACATTAAAATAGGTGAATTACGGTAGTGGTTTGAGGTGCCGAATAAAGGTACTATAGCGCCTTTGAGAGTTTAAATATTTCAAGATTGGTGATTGGAATCGCTGAGCACAAGCTCCTAAAGACGGAACTGTTTGCCGGCAATTAATGAAAGTTACATTTCCTGCTACTCAACCTCAATATTGTACTTGCCAAGCAGCCCGGTCAATCCGGAGGAGGTAAATTTCGCTTTCTTTATCTTGTTGACTTCAGGATCCAAAGAGTAATTGAAGGCGGTTCGAAAATCTGCTTTCTCAAGCATTGTGTTGCCAAATACAGCGCCAAGCAGGTCGCAGTTGTCGAACACTGCCAGTGACAAATCGGCACCGCTGAAATCAACTTCTTTCATGCCGCAATTAGCGAACCTTGTTTTTTTTAGGTTCAGGTTAAAGAATGACGAGAGGTTTAGCTGACAATCAGTAAAACTCATCGCCAGTAAAAAAGGATTGACGTCTTCGAAATGAAGACCCAGAAGCTTGCAGCCTTTGAATGTAATGTCTTTGAAGGCCGTATTGCCAAGCTTTGCCATACTTAAGTCGCAATTCTCAAATACGCATTCCATAAAATTGATGTGCGAGAGATTGACTCCCGTGAAAAGACAGTTTGAGAAGTGGCAGGCTTCATAATCGGTGCCCTCCAATGATTCTTCCGAAAAATTGATTCCTTTGAAATGCTGGTCTTCAACAAACCCCTTCGACATGATTTTATTCTTAAGTTATCCGTAAGCAGCGCCATTTGCTGCCTGCTCCTTTCACCTCACGAACTTAAAAAGAGCAGCAGGATTTTGCCTGCAAACAGCCAACTTTTTGGATCCTGTCAGGTCAGTTTTTTCGAATAGAGCAAAAGCTGCTCGCCATTCACCTCAATGTGGTCGCTGAACACAAACCCCAGCTTTTGGACGAGTTGAATTGATGGCCGATTATGCTCCAGGATAATAGCATGAATTTCTTTATTTGTTGAAACGCTGAAGAAGTCTTTCAGAAATAGTGAAACAGCTTCAAACGCATAGCCTTGTTTTTCAAACGCAGGAAGCAACGCAAATCCGATGTCGGGTGACTGCAGGTAGTCTCGTTGTATAAGCGTTACTATACCGACCGGCTCCCCGGAGGTGACCAGTTCAATAATCCAGTAGTCAACAGCTGGGTTGCTTTCAATCTTACGGATGTAGGCGTCGGCATCTTCCCGGCTTTTTACATTTCTCTCGCCAATGAACTCCAGCCAGCCAGGTGAGTTAACCAGCTCAATAATGAACGGTGCATAGGTTGCGTCCAAAGGACAAAGATCAATTCGTGGCATGTTGTCCCTATTTAACCTTGAAGCTGTTTTCTATTGAGCATTACTGTGATTTTAGACGGTCGATTTAGCGTAGAGCAATTTCGCTCGTTGAAGCTCGACCTCGCCTCGCTCTGGGATATGAAGAAAAAACTTCAATTGCCAGTCTTGCGTTTTCCTGGCCTGATTGCTTTCTGCTACCTCCCACGGAGGATAGACACGCATGCCAAGTTTGCCCCTTACCGTGGGCTGCGAGACAACCCGATGCTTTATCAACGTAGCTTTTGGAAAGATGAATTGCCCAAAGTGATCTCCTTTTTTTGTATTAATCACAAAAAAGTCAAACGTATCCGAAGCACTAAATGGCTGCGTTGGGCCACTGTTGACTCTTTTCCAAATGGCAACGAACTGACCAGTTTTTTTTGGCGTTTGTTTGGCATCCCTGCTAATCACCAGCGAAGAATTGACAGTAAAAGTGCAAGCACCATACTCCGTGCTTTCTTTTTCCATTTTCCGGCTCGAAACCTGGAATAAGCACACGTCGTACACTCGTTTCTTGACTTCTGAAAACGAACTGTGATCCTGCTTTGAAATTGTTTCTTGCTGCGACATTAAGCCTAATGTTGCTTATTAATTTCTGTTTGAAGCGTGATCACGACTTTACCTTTTATACTTCCATCCCCAAGTCTTTGAAACGCTTCTGGCAGTTCCTCCAAAGGATACACTTTGTCGATGACAGGTTTGACTTTGCCTTCCTCGAATAATTTAATGAAAGCAGTCAGGGGCTTGTTTGGTTGTTGGATAAGAATACCCAGTCGCCTTTCCTTTGTTGACGCAAAGCCTCCCAGTAAGCCCACTTGGAAAATGGTACCCAAATGGCCTCCAATCATAGAATACACCCCGCCGGGTTTCAGTGCTCTTTTGTAGTCCGATATTGACCGGGTGGCTATCACATCGACGATCAAATCATATTGCTTTCCTTGTTTGGTGAAGTCTTCTTTGGTGTGATCGACCACACCGCTTGCGCCCAGCGACTGCAGCATGGCGTGTTTTTCTGACAAATCAACTGCTGTGATGTTTGCATCTAGACTTGCAGCAATTTGGATGGCAAAGGTGCCCACTCCACCACCGGCGCCATTGATGAGGACACTATCGCCAGCGTTTATTTTTCTTTTTTCCGTCAGGGCCTGGAGCGCCATGCCGCCGGCTTGAGGAATGGCAGCGGCTTCTTCAAATGTCATGGAAGTCGGCTTGATCGTCAGTTCTTTTTCTTTTGCGCAGGTGTATTCAGCAAAGGCACCCCATTTACCGGCAGACAAGTCGCCAAAGACCTCGTCGCCAGGTTTGAACTTTCTGATTTTGGCCCCGGTTTCCACCACCACCCCCGCTACATCAGCACCAAGGATAGGGAGCTTTGGCTTCCCAATGCCGCTTAGCAGCCTGTATATTCGTGGCTTCCCCGTGAGTCTGTCCCAGTCCCATGAATTGAGAGATGCCGCATGCACCTTCAGGAGCACCTCGTCATCCTTTGGAATGGGCTTCTCTACTTCCTCTAGCCTTAACACTTTCGGAGAGCCGTATTGAGTATAAACCATCGCTTTCATTGCTCGCTCTTTATGGTGATAACTACGTTACCCGCTTTTGCTCCGGTCTCAACGTAGCGGTGGGCATCCGCCATGTGTTCCAGCGGATAGACCTTGTCGATCACTGCTTTGATCTCACCTTTTTCAGCAAGTTCTTTGAGGCGGTTCAGGTCTTCAACTTTGTAGGGAGCAATGGCGGCAACTACCTTTTGCCATGTGTTCAGGCCGATAGCCCACCCTTTTATAATGCCCGATATCCTTGGGTTGCCCATTACATAGGTGCCATCGGGGGCCAGCGCCTTGACGCACCTTGCAAATGAGCCTTTTCCAACTATGTCGATAATAACATCAAATGGCTCGATACTCTGAGCAGCTACCAACTGCCCAAAGTCTTGTTTGGTATAATCGATGACATGATCGGCGCCAAGGCCAGACAACATTTTAAGCTTGCCACCGCTGTCCACGGCTGTAACTTCGGCTCCCATCGACTTGGCAATCTGTACGGCGTAAGTACCGATGCATCCACCGGCTCCGTTAATAAGGACACGGTCTCCTTTTTTTACATTTCCTTTTCTGATAAAGTGTTGGGCATTCAAACCGCCGGTTGGTAGAGTAGCAGCTTCTTCAAAGCTCATGTTTTGGGGTTTCAGTGCTATGGCATATTTCTCCGGCAGGCAGATGTACTCGGCGTGGCCACCCAGCGCCATTTGGGTGGGGGCAAAGATGGCGTCTCCAACATTGAATTTGGTGACGCTCTTGCCAACAGCCTCAATTTCACCTGTCAGCTCCTGGCCCAGCACTTTGATTCTTGGCTTAAAAGCCCCAAAGTATAGACGCAACGGCAGCCAGAGGAAGGCTGGCATGTCGAACCGCCGCATTTCGCAGTCGCCGGCGGTTACAGTGGAGGCATGAATCTTTATGAGTACCTCGTCTTCTTTAGGCACTGGCTTTTTCAGTTCCTGTAACTGCAGTACATCAGGTGATCCGTATTTTGTGGTGACGATGGCTTTCATGGTCATTTTCATCATTGAGTGCAGATGGGCTTTTCAGCGTCCGACCGATATTCTGCTTGATCGTTGAAATTCAGAATGAGAAATTACACATTTTAACATTAGTAGCAGAAACTGCCTTAGAATTTCAAAAGAGCCATTTTTTTGATGCGGTTTAAATTTCTTAACTTAAGATTAAATAGAATAACTTATAAATAAGTTGACAAACTTAATATTAAGTTGTAAGATTGTCTTGCTGATTAACAAAACTCAAAGCAATGGTCACTTTAACTAAGGCAGAAGAGAAGATCATGATGATCCTCTGGGATATTGAAAAAGGTTTTATCAAGGATATCCTTGATCAGTATCCCGACCCAAAGCCACCTTACAATTCGGTTTCCACGATTGTGAGGGTGCTGGTGCAGAAAGAGATTGTAGGCTTTACGGCTTACGGTAACTCGCATCAGTACCATCCGCTTATTTCGAAGGAAGCCTACAGTAAGGGGCAGCTGTCGAGGCTGGTGAAGGATTATTACGACAATTCCCTGAGCCAGGTGGTCAACTTTTTTTCGGAAAGCAAAAAGCTGGACGAGAAGGAGCTGGATGAAGCAATGAAAATGCTGGAGGACTTAAAAAAGAAGAAAAATGGCTAAGCTGATCATGTATCTATTGGAATCGAGTGCCTTGTTGGCATTCTTCTACCTGCTGTATGTTTTGGTGTTGCGCAAAGAGACTTTTTTCAGTCTCAACCGCTTCTTTCTGCTAGGAATTTTAGCGTTTTCTCTGCTTTTCCCATTGGTGAGTTTTGATATCAGCCCAACGGAAGTGACGGCGCTTGAGCGACCTATTGCAGAAATCAGTAAAGCAAGGATGTCGTACTACGAGGCCATGGCTGCGTGGGAATTTGAAGCACGCAGCGCTACCGGCTCAGCTCGAGGCGTAGTAGAGTCTGGTGCAGCGGCAAGCGCTGGCGTAGATTGGGTACGCCTGGCAATTAGCGGAACACTGCTGTTGTACGCCATAGGAGTGGTGGTCTGTTTGTCGAGAACATTCTGGACACTGCGCTGGATACGGAAAGTAATCACAGTCCATCCACATGAGAACCTGTGTGGGATGAAGGTCGTCAAGCTTCCCCAGCCTATCTCTCCATTTTCGTTTCTCAATTATGTGTTTGTGCCCGATTCGCTGGTGGACTCATTGGAGTTTCAGCAGATTCTGGCGCACGAAAAAACGCATATTGAGCAGCGGCACTCCGTCGACTTACTTATTGTTCAACTTTTGGCAGCCTTTCTCTGGTTCAATCCGGTGATTTGGCAGCTGATTAAATCCCTTAAAACTACACATGAATACATAGCAGATAAGAAAATAATTACTTCGGGTTATTCCTTGGTTGAGTACCAGACTTTGCTTCTGAAGCAGTTGATCAGCAACAACTCATTCGGGTTGGTACACAATTTCAACTTATCATTTATCAAAAAAAGAATAACCATGATGACTAACAAACAATCAGGATGGTCAGGCAAAGTGAAAGTAGCCATGGCCTTGGTGGGCGCAGTAGTTTTCAGCGTCATAGTAGTGCAGTGCAATTCCAAAATGGATGAATCAGTGGCCGAATCTGGCCTGACAGCAGAAACTTCCGCAAACTTTGGAGCGGGTGTCAATTTGCCGGTGTTGCCGGACAACGGATATACCTTCGATGGCAACAGATCCGATGTGCTTAATTTCAGTATTGCAGACAACAAACTGAGCATCGATGGTAAGGCTTATAAAGTGAGCGACATTGCTTCGGTTATCTCTGGAGCAAAGCTATCCGATCATGGGGCGATCATTATGAGGGTAGATAAGGATCAGCCCATGGGTTTCGTGAGAGACGTTCAAATGGAACTGAGAAAGGCCGATCGCAGGAAGATTGTTCACATGGGCCAAACAGTTTCCGGCAAGAGCTTCGAGATGCCACTTTTGCTGCCACCTGTAGAAGGGAGGCCAATGGCTGACGGGAAATACCCTCCAACCATCGACGAACAATACGCTGCTGAGCATGACATAGACATTCTAAAAATACAATTGGGTGACAATGCAGGGGCAGCCAATCAGCAACTGGTTTATGATTTCGTTATGGATCAAATGCGGAAGGGTAAGTCTAACTACGTTGTTAGCGCAAAGTGCAATGACGATGACTCCTACAGTGACTACATGGTGAACCTGGCGTATATCCAGGGAGGATTCGATCAAATCTACCAGGAAAGGTCGCAACAGATGTTTGGTAAAGATTTTTATGATCTTGAATACGGTAAAGACGAATACAAATCCGTTCGCCAAGGCATACCAAAAGCGATTTCAGTAGCTGAGAGATAAATACAAAAAGAAGACGGAATTTTAGGGCCTGTTAAGCAACTTCCTCACAGGCCATTTAGAAATGCCCCAGACCTGGAAGCAGGTCTGGGGGATTTCTCTCCGCCAACTGGCGGATCGAAATGACGACCTCATACTAGCTCAGCTATTCAAAGAAAATCCTCTCGAATCGGAGCGAAGCCATCCACCAAAGTCACTTTTTCTGTCAATGTCTGAATGCAGTGGTTAAGATTGGAGGCCACTTTGAACACGTCGCCTTGATTCAGCAGGTATTCTCTGTCTTCAATGAACAGTTTTAAAGAACCAGCCGCCACATAAGAGATCTGCTCATGCGGGTGCTTGTGCGGTGGATCGGGCACCATCATAGGTCCGTTGGTAAATTCTATAATGGTTACCATCAGTTGGTCTAGGTGAACCACCTTTCTATGTAACGAGGCATTTGATCCAACTTGCTCGAAGCCGTCGTTATTTTTTACTACTTCCATTGTGTTTTTTGATGATGAAAACTGATGCTGCAAGGTAACAGGTTCACACCGTTACTTCCACTGAAAGGCAAAGTACTCGCAGCTTCCGTCGGTCAGGTTCTTGAGTGCATGAGGAACGTTTGAACCCAGATAAACAAGTGAGCCTTGTGGTGCATCAACCAGTTCTCCGTCGATGTGCATCTGAGTATCTCCTTTCATGATCACAATGATTTCTTCCACAAAGTGGGTATGTGGGGCATGACTGTCCTCGCCCTTGTTGAGTGAGGTTACGTGCATTTCGAAATTCTCTGTGGCACTGGTAGGCCGGTCAAAATAATCACGGCGGGTGCCCTTTCCTGTAGGTTTGGCTTCTGTGTCGTCATAGCTGATTAGTAGTGACCCACCGTTGGCTTTTCCACGGGCAGCGTCATGCGGCTCTATGTCGTGATAGCGCATGATGTAGTACGTCGCTGGCGTAGTGCCGGCGTTGGCCATGCCATGCTGTTCTCCGGCCTGAATGAGGGCGATGCTGCCAGGCCCCATCACTTTGCTCTGCTCGCCTACTGTCACTTTCACCTGCCCTTCTTTAATGATCACCAGTTCCTCATCGTCGTGGGTGTGCGGAGCGTGAAAGGCCAGACCGGCCCCAACCGAGGTTGTGTGAAGCTCCACGTATTTCAGGTGGTCGGTGGATCCTTCGGCGATCTGCCGCCGTTCACCGTTTTTACTGGTTTCTACTGGCAACTCGTTCCAATTATAGACTTTGGAGGCGAGCCTGTCTGTTTGGGAGAAGGCGGAAGTGGCGAGGCCAGTTACAAAAACGCTTGATGCCGCTGAATAGATTATTTTTCTTATTAAGGGTTTCATCCTAAAAAGATAGGGATAAGAATTGAGAAAAGTACAGGTCTAGAATTTTTGACAATTGCTGTTAAGGCCTGTTTCCTTTAATGGAGATGTAAAATGTATATAGTCTCGTTACCAACCCGAGTATTGTCGGTTAGTGATAGCATAAGGGTGTGCTACAAGAGTAGTGTGTTTTTGAAAAAGTGCCTTCCAAAAATGAGCCGGAGCGAGATGATAAAAGCTTCACAACTTACTCACCGATGTGTCAAGTTAGAAATATTTTTGCGCTGCGCTGGAGGCTACCTATTCCACAGACAGCGGGAACTTGGAATTGTCGTCAGTCTATGAAGCTGCCCGTTGGCACTTATGCTAGGTTTTAATAGATTGACCAGGCCGATTTGAAATAAGAATGACACTAGTCAACTGGCTTTCGAATAATACCTTTATAACGGCTAGCGACTGAATCTAAATCGCACATTTCGTTATTCAGAACGCTGTAAAAGAAAGAGTTTAGAATATCGACCGTGGCATTGTGGGTCATTGTTGGAATATTACCAAACCCAAAGACACTGCCAGCAAGTAACCGAGTAGGGGGTGCCAATAGGAGTGGTGCGTCTGTAAAGCTATAATGGTCAGCATCAATTATTTGATATCGATACCCACCTTCAAAGTGTTCAAAAAGTCTCTGATTTCCATCTTCATATCTCACATATTGGTCTGGGGGATCTTTTTTGCTCTCTAATAATAGGAAAGGGCGTTGCTCATTTGGTGTTGGTAATTCACCATACAATGTGCCATCAACATTGGCAGCAGCTTTAATTCGAGAATCCAATGCCATTGCAACTGCAGCCGTAGCACCACCCAGAGAGTGCCCTGTAATAACAATCTGGTTTCGGTCAAGGGATGATAAAAAGCTATTGGCCGAAGTATCGGAACCACTTAATTGATTTAAAACAAACTGTACATCTGCCATGCGTAGGTCAATACGGTCTTTCATAAAATTAGTGGGGCCATCAGCATATTTTAAGAAAACTTCAATAGGAGTTGCGATTTCACCATTGGCAAGCTGTGTAATCATGGCTTCGTACGGATGATCTATTGCTAGAACCACGTAGCCATAGCTGGCAAGCCCTGCGACGACACTCGTGTAAAATGCACGTGCAGCGCTATTTCCGGTTAAAAAAATTATAACGGGCCACTGATTTTTGTCTCTGGAGATTGTTGCATTAAGTATCCCGTGAGTGTCTACTTGATCATAGTGATCGAATATAATTTTTGGTAGTACTCCAATTTTTTCCGGCAAATTGTTGAGTCCATCTACATAACTTGAATGAATCCCTTTCTCATCTCCTTCTGTCGGATACCACGCCTGGACTACCACATTTCTCCGGTCATTTGGATCTGAAGTTATATCCTCAGCTCGGTCAAAATCGACCCAGCGAAAGATCTTGGTCCCAACTGCATAATTGCCTTGTGGTTTGGTCAATTTTGGAATGGGCGTAAAAATTGCCCAGGGAACAGCTGATGCCAGAGCTAAGAACAACAGGGTAAATCCTATGAGTCTCTCTTTTGTTTTGTTGTAGTGTTTTTGTGGAAAAATTGCTACGATCGTCATAGCGACTATCAACAAATAGGTAGGTATGTACTGCCAATAATAGCTTTCGATTAAAAGCTGCACTATCGCAAGAATTATAATGGATGCAATGAGTGGCTTTAGAATGCCCTTAACCCGATTGGGTGTTATGATCAAACACGATGCTGTTAATATCAGAACAGTCAAGAAAATCATGTCTATACTTTTCATTTGCCTGTATTACTTTTTGATAAGAAGCTAGTGTGTGGAATACGAATAGGCATGCTAAATGTTACTTCGATTGCAGGGGAAAGTTTTTCATCCCGAGCAACTGGCAAAGCCATGAGTTGGCTGCGAAGAGAGGCTTACGCTTCGTCAGACAGGCTAGCTTTTGTGGAGAGGCCAGACATCTAGCTCGCCGTCAGCGCACCGCCGTCAATAGGAATGACAGCCCCAGTCATCCATGAAGAAGCATCGGACGCAAGAAACAAAGCCAGGCTGGCTATGTCGACGGGCTGGCCCAATCGCTGTAGCAGCGTTGACTTGCCGGCATTCTCCACGGCGATAGCCGGATCGGGGAAGGCTTTTGCTGAGTCGTGGATCAGCGGTGTGTCAACAGGCCCGGGGCACATGATATTGACCCGCACGTTGGGACTGTAATCAACGGCCACCTGCCGGGCAAGTGCCACCAGGCCGGCTTTTGAAGCACAGTAGGCCGGATGGTTGGGGAAGAACTTAAAGGCCGCAATAGAAGCATTCACAACCACGGAAGCGCCAGGCTGCTTCATCATTTCGGGAAGCGCATACTTCAGAAGGTAGAAGACCGAACTCAGGTTTACATCGAGCGTTCTCTGCCATGCTGCGATGGGCAGCTCCGTCACTTTGCCGAGCCCGAGGTCGCCGGCGTTGGTGCACACAATGTCTAATTGCCCAAATTCAGACAGAGCTCTTTTCACCAGCGACTCATTGACGGCCGGGTCGGCCACATCTCCTTTCACGAAAATCGCTTTGCCCGCCTGGTCGTTAATTTCATCTACCAGCGTCCTGCCAGCCGTTTCGTTTCTGCCACTGGCCACCACATTCGCTCCTTCTTTTGCATAAGCCAGTGCTATGGCCCTGCCCATGCCGCTGGTGGCTCCGGTGACGATGGCTGTTTTTCCTTTGAGTTGCATAAGACCAAAAATAGGGAATAAATGAAAGCGGTACATGTACCCCACATCAGTTGAGGAAAACGAAAATATTTACGGCCATCGCTTGAAAATAATCGTTAACTAATTATCAATTTTGCTGTTGTCATTTGACAGTATGTACAGAAGCGTTGCAGCCTTGTTTTTGCTCATTGTTATGGCTTTATCTCAGGGAGCCAGTGGCAACGTTTATGAGTCAAGTGTAGTTTCTGGGCAAGCACTTCTTGCCAGTGGCCACGTCGACTACCTTCAGCCTTATGTTGTTCTATCGGAGTCAGCAACGAGTACAGGTGCCATAAAGCTTCCCGTCTCCAAATTCCCTGGTCTCCAAGGGGCTATTGTCGCTGACGAAACAGCGCTGACAGGATTTCGCTTTGTTAGCCTCTCCAATACTTCCGATCCTGACAAAAAGTGGATCACCGAAGTGGCCGCTCTTTTGTACCCCGCCCACGAGTTTTCATAAAAGAACATTTAGTTGCCCACAGGCAATCATTCGAGAGCAATGCTTTCGAGACACTATTGTTCTACCCTTTATTAAAAAAAAAATCATGGAAACTCAAGAAATAATCATGTATGTAGTCATCATCATTGCGTGCGTTGCACCGGTGGTGTGGTTTGCAAGAACCGCCTCAAGTAAAAGCAGGCTCATTTTAAAAAGCATCAAAACAGTTACTGGAAAGCTTCCCGCTCAGTATGATGTGTGGACAGACAGAGGGATGGCTTTTGATACCGTCACCAGTCGATTGGTGTTTGTCAACAACAGCCAGCCTGAGGTAATCACTCAGGTGATCCAGTCCGACGAGATTATTGATGCGCATGTGCTGGTTAATGGAAAAAAGGCAGCGGACAGCAAAAAGACTATTGATCCAGCGAATGTGAACACTATCGTGCTCCAGCTTATTTGCTCTTCCAAAGACAACGGGGAGATATTGCTCTCCTTTTTTGATGTAAACTCAGACGGGCCTTTTCACGCCAACATTCACTATCAGCTGGCTCGTAAATGGAAGAAAACCATTTTAGAACGCCCTGTACTAAACCATGCTTAGTGCAGAGTAAATCAAGGTGTTGAAAGCCAATAGACCACATGATGACCAGGAAATTTGTGCCTTGGTTGTCATGTGGTTTTTCTTTTAAGCGTTGTCTTCGCAGCACCGGGCATCCAAAATACGCCACCCACCCAAAGGTATTCCCACTGGCTACTTTTTAACAGGCAATTCTTCTTCAATCGACTACTTTTCCAGTCGAACTTAATTTCACTGATATGTTGAAGAGGATACTATTATTTACGTTGGCAGCCGGGATGGCTTTGCACTCCCAGGCGCAGAAGACATTGATCCAGTGTGGCACACTCATCGACGGTGTGAGTGACTCGCCCAGGTCGCAAGTGACGGTGACCATTGAAAATGACATGATTGTGGCTGTGGAGAACGGCTACAAAGCAGGGGGCAAAAATGACAAGGTAATTGACCTGAAAGGCTACACGGTAATGCCAGGCTTTATCGATATGCATGTGCACATGGAAAGCGAGGCCAGCAGGGCCGGTTATGTAAAGCGATTCACCCAAAATGAGGCAGATAAGGCTTTTGAAAGTACTGTTTATGCCAGAAAGACCCTGATGGCGGGCTTTACTACCGTGCGTGATTGCGGTGGCTCGGGTGTCAATATTTCTCTTCGCAACGCCATTAATGCTGGCACAGTAGACGGGCCGAGAATCTACACGGCAGGCAAAACCATCTCCATTACCGGTGGCCATGGTGATCCGACCAACGGGCTCCCTTTTGATAAAATGGGTGACCCGGGAGCGAAAGAAGGTGTGGCGAACAGCCCGGAAGACGGTCGCAAGGCAGTGCGCCAGCGCTACAAAGAAGGATCTGACTTTATTAAAATAACTGCTACGGGTGGTGTACTGTCAGTTGCCAAGGATGGCTCAGGCCCTTCCTTTACGCAAGACGAAATAACAACGATTGTGGAAACTGCAACCGACATGCAAATGCATGTAGCGGCGCATGCCCATGGCATAGAAGGCATGCAGAGAGCCATCAAAGGTGGTGTAACAACCATTGAGCATGGCACCTATATGGACAAAGAAACAATGGACCTGATGAAGCAGTACGGCACCTGGTATATCCCCACAATCATTGCCGGTGTTTCTGCCGCTGAGAACGCTGCTATTCCTGGTTTTTATCCTGCTATTGTTGCGGAGAAAGCCAAAACTATTGGTCCCCTGATTCAGGGGACGTTTGCCGAAGCTTACAAAGCAGGTGTGAAAATTGGATTTGGTACGGATGCCGGAGTGTATCCTCATGGAAAAAACGCCCGTGAGTTTGAACTTATGGTAGGTGGTGGCATGAAGCCCATGGAAGCGATTATGGCGGCGACCTCAATCAATGCGGGTATTCTGGAAAACAAAAAACTCGGAACAGTAAAAGCAGGAGGCTTTGCTGATATTGTTGCCGTGAAAGGCGATCCTTTGAAAGATATTAAAGTGCTACAGGACGTAAAGTTTGTGATGAAAGCTGGGGCCGTTTATAAAAGCGAGTAAATTTTAGCTTCAAAGGAAATCAAATGATGGGGAAAAGCGTTTATTGGATGTTATATTTGATAAACGCTTGCCCCTTACCGTTATGAAAAAGCATCACATTTTAGTTTTGGCCATTGGAATGCTTGCAATGGTTTCTTGTAAAGACGAGGAAGCTGACCCTACAGCACTCACAGGTAAAAGTGTTACTTACTCGCTTTTTACAGGCTCGAATGATTGGGGCTACCAGGGTGAGGTGACATTCTCTGAGCGAAATGATGGTCTGGCGGTAATAGGCATCAAACTCGATGGCCCCACAGGCACATCAAAGTTTCCCGCACACCTTCACTTTGGGCAATACAGTGTTGAAGCAGACATGGCAGCTATGCTGAATCCGGTGGATGCGGCAACTGGTGAAGGCAAAACACTGCTCACACAGCTAGCCAATGGCGACGAGATCTCATACGCAGAGCTTATCGATTTTGATGGGCACATCAAAGTGCATTTGGGTGACGGCGACAACAAAAGCGTGATTTTGGTCTACGGAAACATCGGCAGCAACCCTGCTACTGCCAATGCGGCTAACGTCGCCAATTGTGCCAGCTGGTAAGCCTGGTAGTTATTTTCCACCTAGGTAATTAAAGGGGTTACTCTGTGCTTCAGCACAGAGTAACCCCTTTAATTTAGGATCTGCTTTTCACATTGTCGGACAGGATTTCCGCAGCCAGGTACCAGTATCCTTGCGGGTTTCTCCTCCAAATTCTGACGAAATAACCTTTTTCTTTCATCAGCGCATCTATTTCATAACTGCCGTAGCTGTAGCCAAGGTCTTGCGAAACTGCCGTCCCGGAGTCGATGGTGGAAAAAATAGCAGAGCCTTTCATGTAGGGCGATGCTTCTGAAGATATCCAGGATAAAAATGAGCGTTTGTTGTAGAAGGGGTGAAACCCATTGATGGTTGACAGGAGATTAGTGGAAGCCATTTTTTGGTAGGCCGCTTTGATGCCGTTGGTGGCCATCACATTGAACAAGTAGTCGGCTTCCTCCAGGCTCCTCGCTTTGCTTTTGCCATTGTCAGCCTCTCGTTTTCTCACGTCGTATTCTGCGCCAAACACATGCTCAGGGCCCGCTGCAGGTGCAGTGGTGCCGAGGTCAAGCAATACTTTCCATTCCCCCGAAGGCTGCTTTTTCCACACTGAAAAGAAATAGCCGTATTGTGGAGGCTGGGCGTTTGAAGTGGTTGCAGTAATTCTCCATGGGCCGGTGTTGAAGCCGAGATCCCCACCAATGGACGTGGTGCCATGATAGGGCTCCCAATAGAGGGTGCTGGCAGGTGGTTTAGGGGAGGGGATTTTATCTTTATTGGCTTCCAGTGCATTTTTAGGGTGCGGTTGGAACACCAAACCATCAGATGCAAAAAACTTGACCCATGCCTCTGGCACGCCATTGTCGCCACAAAAAGCTGCAAAGTCCCTTTCCACATTAATGAGCCCCTCGACGGAATCTTGCGCTGCCGTTTTTTGGGGCAACACAAGCAAGGCAACAAAAAATATCAGGCTCGATACTGACGCTACTTTTACGTGCATATAATTGAGTTTGAAATCAATAAACATCTATCCGCCAATTACCCTTAACCCTATTTATCGCAAACTGCTATTTTCCGCATTTTATCAGGCACACCATCTATTTGATTCGTCGGGGTTACATGTTGCCCCTGATCGCTTCATGTATGAATATAGCTAATTTTTCATTGAGAGGTAGCTTTAAAACCCAAAATGAAACGAAGTTGGCGAGCGGCAAAGAACCTAATCGCATGCCGTAACGTTATGGCTGAACGGTTACTTTTTTGGCCGGAAGTTTATAAATTGGCAAAGTAATTCACTTGGATATGAGTTTTAGGATAAAGACATCTGTAGTTCTTTTGGCTCTTTTTGCAGCATTTACCTCATTCAACGTGCCCGAAAAAAAGGCAGAGGAGGGTGGTATTAAATGGATGACCTTCGAAGAAGCCGTTGCTGCCAACAAAGTGGCACCTAAAAAAATATTCATTGATTTATACACTGACTGGTGTGGGTGGTGCAAGGTAATGGATAAGAAAACCTTTTCTGTTGAGGCCATTTCGTCCTATGTCAACGCCAACTATTACGCAGTGAAATTCAATGCAGAGCAAAAGGAAGATGTAATTTTCGATGGACACACCTTTAAGTTTGTCGCCAGCGGTCGCAATGGCTATCACGAGCTCGCCGCCACACTTACTCAAGGCAAGCTGAGTTATCCAATGGGCGTTTTTATGGATGAGGAAATGAGAATACTCACCCTGTTGCCAGGCTTTCAGGAGGCCAAATTTTTCGACACGGTCATTAAGTATTTTGGTGAAAACGGCCATAAAAAAGTTTCCTGGGAAGAGTGGCAAAAGTCTTACCAGTCCAATTTGTAGGAACTTTCGGATCTTTCAACCTTTTTGTACCTGAACGGCTCGGTTCATCAATCGTTCGTCACCATGAAATACCCGGTTAGCCTTCCTCACGCCCCCACCCACGCTAAATTCACATCAGCGGTTCCCCGAGTTTATGGTATTGATTAATCCTATATCTGATGCGCATTGTCGTCAAATTCCGGATCAAGCAACATTTCCGGGGGATTGATTTTCTTGACAAGGGTATTTTGTCTTTACATAAAGAAGCAAAACTGGTTCAATGCGTCCCGCCCGGCCGGGTTAGGTTTGGACCTTTTGCTTCTTTATGATCTCCAATCGCTGAATAGGATAGCTCTATTTTTGAGTTTTACTCCCCAGGTTTATTGCTTGATCCCAAATTCCCCTAGTTTTATGACTTACTAAGGGAGCGAGAAGATGATTGTAGCGGGCTATGTTGCGGCTGTTTTTATTGGACTGGTGTTGGGCTTAATAGGGGCAGGTGGTGCTGTACTTGCTGTGCCTGTGTTGGTTTATCTTTTCGGCATCGACCCAATGCTGGCAACAGCCTACTCGTTATTTATCGTCGGTGTTACGTCCTCCATTGGGGCAGCAATTCGCTACAAACTCATTATTATGCACTTGCGCATCGCCATGCTGTTTGCTGTGCCCTCGCTCACCACCATCTTCCTCACCCGCATGTACGTGATTCCCGCCATCCCTCCGGTGATTTTTGAAGTCGGTGGATTTCAACTTACCAAAGGGGCAATGTTGCTGTCTATTTTTGCCATCGTGATGTTTTTCAGTGCGTTTTCCATGATAAGGAATGAGCAACCAGAGGAGGAAGCTGCGCCAACCGTGATCACCAATTACTTTATACTTGTTTTAAGGAATGCATCGATAGGTGTGCTCTTTGGTTTGGTAGGTGCTGGCGGAGGTTTTCTCATCGTGCCCGCATTGGTGATTGTCATGAAACTGCCGATGAAGCATGCCATTGGTACTTCACTTTTCATTGTCAGTATCAATACGCTGCTCGGCTTTCTTGGCGATGTGGCCAATCAAGTGATTGACTGGCAGTTTCTTGCCGGTTTTTGCGGTATTTCAATTGCCGGGATGCTATTTGGAAGCTTCCTCGGTAAGAAAATAGACGGCAAACATTTGAAAAAGGGTTTTGGCTGGTTCGTACTTACCATGGCTGTTCTCATCTTCGCAAAGGAACTCTTTCTCTTCTGATGCTATTTTAAACTAAAGATGTACCTACATGAACTATTTTGAAGTAGAACCGTTATTTTCGAATCTGCGAGAAGAATGGAATTCCCGACAATAACACCTTCTTGCAGCAACTTCAACACCTGAAAGAGTAACTTATGATGGAATGGTTAAAATCGCCATGGCCGTGGTACGTGGCTGGCCCGCTGATTGGGCTCATTACCCCTGCTTTCCTTTTGCTAGGGAACAAGACTTTTGGTATATCGTCGTCCCTGAGGGATATCTGTGCCGCATGCTTCCCATCAGGGATTGAGCTGTTCAAATACAACTGGAGGGAACGCACCTGGAACCTCGTTTTTGTTGCTGGAATTGTCATTGGTGCATTTCTATCCAGTCAATTCCTTTCTGACGGATCACCTGTTGCTATTTCTGATTCTACAAAGAGTGAGTTGATGGCCCTTGGCATTTCCGATTTCCATGGCCTGGCACCTGTAGAGCTTTTCTCCTGGCCCAACTTATTGACAGCCAAGGGATTTATTTTTATTATCCTCGGTGGTTTTCTCGTGGGCTTTGGCACCAGGTATGCAGGGGGCTGCACCTCAGGCCACACCATGTTTGGCCTTTCCTATTTTCAGATGGCTTCCCTTGTGGCTTCTATTAGCTTCTTTGTTGGGGGGCTGATTATGACTCATTTCCTGTTTGACTTTCTTTTTTAAAATTGCGCCATGAAAAATATCAGGTATTTATTTTTGGGAATCGTCTTTGGTGTTATTCTGACGAAAGCTGAGGTTATTTCCTGGTTCAGGATTCAGGAGATGTTTCGGTTTCAGTCCATACATATGTATGGGATTATTGGCTCAGCAGTAGTGGTGGGCGCTGTACTCGTATTTATTATCCGGAGACTTTCCCTGAAAACAATTGATGGAGAAACCGTTACCCTTCCGGCCAAGCGGATGGACAAAGGAGTAGTGATTGGCGGCACAATTTTCGGTCTCGGCTGGGCATTGACCGGCGCTTGTCCGGGTCCGCTGTACGCTCTGGTTGGAAGTGGAACCACCGTTATGATAGTAGCACTAGCCAGTGCACTGCTGGGCACGTGGACGTATGGAGCCCTTCAAAAGAAACTCCCGCATTAAAAGGATGAAGGATTGGATTAACACAGAGCCTTGCCTTTAGCTGAGCCCAAAGTGTTCTTTGGCGATACTTCTGAGATTAGACTCAGACAGTGGCTTTATGATGAATCCGGTTACTGATTTATAAGACAGGGCTTTCTCTTTGTCCTTTATATCTACTGAGGACGAGAGGATAAAAACCTTGCAGTTTTTGATGAAACTGGATCCTGCTTTTTCTAAGCCCTCTATTATTTCCCATCCATCAAGTAAAGGCATGTTGATATCTACCATCAGCATGGTTGGGTAACTTTCTTCAGTCAGTTGTTTGGTGAGATAGTCAAGCCCTTTCTGGCTGTTCGTGAACTTTTTAATCTCTTTAGTGAGTCCGATGTTTTCCAATGCTTTGCTACAGAGAAACTGGAAAATTTCATCATCATCTATAATTACTACTCGCTTCATAGAGATCCAGAGAATGTGTATTCAATTAGTTTGTACTATTGATTTTAAAAGGAGTGATGGCCTGCAAATTGATACCTACTTATAACAACCGTTGTTTAATGACTGTTCTCTAATCTAGTTGAAAGACTGAATTATTTGTATGTATCTACTTTAAATTTTATCGAATGCTTTTGGAGAGTAGATTTTGGCAGGGAAGAAGATTTTCACCTGCTTTTTTTTATTGATAGCGAGCCGAATAGGTCGAACTTAAATGTATATTATCAACAAAATTATTGCTGATAATAACATTAAATATACCAATTTGTTTGGCGAAAGCCAGTTGGCGGCCGTTGTTTATTTTAGAAGTAGTTAGATATAACCAGCCACTTTGTAACTAGTGATGCCGACCCACTCTCTAATTAACACTTCCCAAATGCGGAGGCTGTTGCTGGACGGAATTATTAAATCCAAAGGATTCCATTCCCATGGGCCCGAGTAAAGATCGGTGCTGAACGCCACAGGTTGGAGCCCAACCTTTCTGAAGCAAGCCAGTGATCGCCGCATGTGAAAAGCGGATGTGATTAACAGAAACGGTTTTTCTGGCCAGTTTTTTTTAATAAGCTCGGCACTGTAAAGGGCGTTCTCTCTGGTGTTGCGGGAATCACCCTCAACGAAGAGGTGGTCGGGAGAAACGCCAGCCATTAGAGCGGTTTGTTTCAATCCCTCAGATTCGGATACTTCCTGATGAAGCAGAGAACCAGAACCACCTGTGATCAGGATGTTGTCTATTTTGCCTTCATGGTAGAGCTGAATAGCGTGAATGATTCTATCGGCACCCTTGTTGAAGTGTACCCTATCTTTTGGCTCTTGGATAGGGTTGGTAACACCTGTGAGAACAACGCCAACAGCAGCGTGCTCAGGGAGACTGCTGATCAAAACAGGCTTCACTTCCCATAGCTTCATGGCTAAATTAGAAATAGCAGGATTGGTGAAAAAGACCAGCAGAGAAAGCCCAATAAGTCTCAGCCTCTTTTTTAAGCCTTTTCTTTTGATAAAGTAAGGCAGCAACATGCAAAGCATTACCCAGCTAATGGGCGTAAGCAGCCAGCTAAGAATTTTGGAGAGGATGAAAAACATGGTTTTACTTGTTGTCTTCGCTTAGTTCAAGACCATAATTGATGCCTTTTTCAACCGCTGGAACGCCCTCAGTCATCCATAGTGGGGCAGGGGCATCCATCAGGTAATAATCGAAATACTGTTGCATACGTATCGTCCAGTCTTTTCTGTTGGGATACCTCAAAGGCCAGTGTGGCTGGTCGTTGTACGAAATCATCCAGGTGGGCTTTCCGAGCCTTTTGAGCGCTGAAAACAATTCAATACCCTGGTACCAGGGTACATGCCCGTCGGCGTCGTTGTGCATGATCAGCAGCGGTGTATTGACCTTGTCGAGCCAGAACAGCGGAGAGTTCTCCAGAAACCTTAGTGGGTATTCCCAAAGAGATCCACCGATACGGCTTTGTGTATGTTCGTATTGGAACATTCTGCTTAGCCCTGTTTGCCAGCGAATGCCACCATAGGCACTTGTCATGTTTGGCACAGGGGCACCTGCTTCGGCTGCTTTGAATAGCTGGGTTTTGGTAACCATATAGGCTATCTGATATCCACCCCAACTATGGCCCTGTACGCCTATTCTGTCCTTGTCAATAAAGCCCTGCGATATGAGCGATGTAACGCCGGGCATGACGCAATTGATGGCGCTTTCTCCGGGATAGCCAATTTTGTAAACGATGTCGGGCACAAACACCACATAGCCCCTTGACGTGTAGAAGGTGAAGTTGATGATTGACCTCCCAAATTCAGGAGTGATATGATTGTGAAAGTTATCGGCATTTTGCTCGTAGAAATAGACCATCATCGGGTACTTTTTCTTTGGGTCAAAGTTGTCTGGTTTAAAGAGCATACCTTCGAGCGGAATGCCGTCGAGTGACACCCAGTTGAACAATTCTTCCGTTCCCCAAAGGAAATTCTGCTGCTGCGGATTTACGTCGCTTATTTGTTCTAAGTTCAAGAATTTGCTGTTGGTGAGCTGCAGGTTGGGAAACTCACGGTAGGTTTCCCAGGTAACGAGCCACGTGTCAGCATTTAAAGCTTTCTTTTCAAATTGAAGCTGGGCATCTTCCATTATCAACTGTGAAGGAGCGGCACTTTCTTTGAGCTTAAGCCCAAAAAAGCCGTGCTGCTTTTTCTCATTCTGGAAACCCTTCAGCACTATCTCAGCATTGGCCTTGATCGAAGTTTCCTCTGGATCCGTCTTTAAGTAACGATAGGTAACAGTAGTTTCACGGCCGTTGCGGGTAATCCGCTCTTTGGTGGCAGGGTTCAAGGGATCAATTTTCCAAATATCATACCTGTCGTAAACGAGGATGTGGCTGTCGTTCTCCAGCCAGCCAGCAATGCCATAAGGAGAGGGGAAATTTGGAGAGTCGTTTTCCTCATCCGAAAAGAGGACTTTTGAGTTGTCAGTTAGCTTGCGAATGGTGCCGGATGCCATTTCCAGACTGTACCAGGCGCTGTCGGCCACATCGTACCAGTAGCCGAACTTGCCGGCGGGTGAAATATTCTCCATCACCCGGGCCTTTCTTTTTGCCAGCTTAGCTGCGCCAGTGTTGATATTGATAATGTAAATGTCCTGATTAATTGGCGACCCTTCCCATTGAGAAACCACTCTGTACTCGGCTGATTCATAGCCGCCAAGGGCAAAGTTGCCGACACCTTCCTTTGTGATTTTTACCTCCTGCAACTGAAGGTTTCCCAGCTGTACGGGTTTCTTGCTGTCAAAATGGTATACGGCCAGATAGCCTCTTTTGAGTTGCTCGTCCGACAGCACTTTCTGCCTTGGCTGCAGATAATCATCTTTGTAATGCCATACATCCACTTTGGCTTTTTCTTCATCCAGCAGCGTAGTGTCTCCCACAAGAGGCTTGGGTTGGGTGCCAAAAAAAAGCCGCTTATTGTCATCGCTGAACTTCAAGTCCTGAGGAGCCATTTGCCAGTCTTTCATCAGAAAGGCGTCGTCGGCCTTTACGATCACCCTGCCGCTGTCCTGGCCCGGCGTCCATTGAAAAAGGCCATACGTTTGAAAGGGCTTTTTCAATGTGTCGCTATCAAAAAGAAAGGCCAGTCTGCTGCCATCGTTTGACAGCCTGAGACCATCGTATTTTCCCTTGCTGCGAAACACCGGTTTCATGGCAAGGTCGCTTTTGCTCACGGTATAAACGCCTGGCGAAAAGCCTTTGTCGTCACCAGTTGACTGAAATGCCAGCCTGCTGCCATTTTCGCTAAACTCGTAGCTGGTTACGAACGGATAGCTCTGGTGCGATCCATCCGCTAGCCTAAGCACATGTAGCGTGTAGCCGTTGTCGTCGCTTATTTTTTTAGTTTTTTTTGACGTAGAGTCTTTCTTATCTGGTTTTGCTGCTGACAAATAGGCCAGCCACTCTCCGTTCTTTTCCGGCAGTTTAAAGGATTTTACTTCTGCTATTTTTTCAAGGGAACCATCGGCGAGCTTGTAGATAGCCAGCGAGTCTTTGGTAGCTCGTCTTTCTTTTTCTTGAGCCGTTTCAGGGCTCTCACCGAGTCCAGCTGTGGCTCCACCAGAGCGATCAGGTGCTTTGCGTCGAAAGTGAATTTTGGCTTGCTGCCACGGGGAATGAAAAAGTCGGTTTTGGTACTTAGATTTTTAATAACGAGGGTGTTGTCACCTTCATCAGGGCCGAAAATGTATTCGGCCCATTTGCCATCGGACGAAAGGTCTTTGGTTTTAATTTTGTTCCAACCGGCCACATCGTCGTGTGTCAGCGCTCTTTTTTGAGCCAATAGATCAGAAGTGCCAAAAGCTACTGCCAGGCACAGGCAAATTTTGAAACTACGGTACATCATTTTCTTGGTTTTCGCATAGAGGGGACGCCACTGAATCCCTTCATTACTTTTTTGGGTATATCAAAATAAAGGGTGATGATAAGGATGATGCTCATCACCCAGATAATGGCAGCGTTGAAGTACAGGGTAGGGTAGTATGTTCCCAGAAAGTGTTTTTCCGGCACAAAGAACCCAGCCCTGAAGTCAAATGGGTGCAAAGGTTGGGGCCTGCTATAAATAGGGTATATTTTTTGGATAAGGTGGCCTCTTTTTTCGATGATTCTTTCCTGCACGGCAGTGTTTTTCACCATCTGCCCAATGCTTTCATTTTCGTACTCATTTTTCAACGCAATGTACTCCTGCCTCTCCTCATCAGTTTTTGTAAGTGACTGAACGGTTTCGTCCTTTTCTTTGAAAGCCTTATTGTATCGATTGTTGTAGAGCTTTCTCATGGCTTTCATAAAGTCCATGCCCGCCTCAAAGGTGGCTTCATCGAAGTCCTTTACGTTCAGCTTTTCGTAGGAAGGTAGCTTGTCGTAGCCGATCATATCGAGTTCCTTGCCCAACTCGTTGCGGAGTAGTGTGAATCTCTCTTCCAGGGAGGCGGCATATTTTTCCTTGTCAGTTACGTTGTGGCAATACTCCAGTGCTGCTTCCAGCTTTGGCGCCCAGTACACGGTTTTGAACTCCGACTGGGCCATGTCTTTATCAAACTGATAGAATTGGCTGGTGAACGGGTTGTCTTTGTACTGGGTAACAGCCAGGGCTTCAAAGGCCCACCTTGAGGCCATTATTTCACCAATGACCGGCACTTTAGTGTTGTTGGCAAATGTTGGGTTGAGCTTGTCGAAGTTTACCACCACTCCGCTCAAAATCAGCTGTGGAATGAGCAGGATGGGAATGATAATATAAATAGTAATGGCTGAATTGAAAGCAGATGATATGTTCAGGCCCAACACGTTGGCAAAGCAGGATACTGAGAAGAGCACCAGCCAGTACGACCAGGTCATGCTGTCAATCTCGAGAATCCAGTCTCCTATGAGAACATAAAACAACGTTTGGATGGCAGAGAATGAAAAAAGAATCAGCAGCTTGGAAACAAGATAGCTCATTCTGCTCAGGTGCAGAAAGGCCTCTCTTTTCAGGATTTTACTGTCTTTAATGATCTCCTCAGCACTTACTGTGAGCCCCATGAATAACGCTACAATCACACTCATGAAGAAAAATGCCACTATGTTGAGATTCTCGTAGAAGCTGTATGATTTGGAGGGGTCATAATACCTGACGATGTAGGCCAGGAGAGCGGCCAGCAAGGGCGCCTCCAGCAAATTAATGGCCAGGTACTGTTGGTTGGAAAACTTGGATAGGAGATCTCTTGTAGCGAAGATTCTTATCTGCTTAAGTCTGTTGGGTATACTGAGCGTTTTTTCGGGCAGCGACGGTTCTGGCTTTACTCTGGGTAGCGTGATGTGCTTTTTGAAGAAACCGTACCAGTCCAGGGGTTGGAACTTTCGTTTGTCAGTCACGTGCCCGTACTCGTTTACCACCTTGGTTTCGATGATGTTGAAAATTTGCTCGGGATTAACGTTGCCGCATTCAATACATTCGCCTCGTTCCGCATCTACCAGGTTCACAATGTTTTTAAAGTAGATTACTGCGTCCACAGGGTTGCCATAGTAGATCTGGTAGCCGCCCACGTCGAGGATCACCAGCTTGTCAAACATTTTGAAAATCTCCGACGATGGCTGGTGGATGACCACAAACACCATTTTCCCTTTTAGAGAGAGCTCCTTCAGCAGGTCCATGATGTTCTCAGAGTCTCTTGAAGATAGTCCACTGGTTGGTTCATCTACGAAAAGCACAGAAGGCTCCCGGAGCAGTTCAAGGCCGATATTCAGCCGCTTACGCTGTCCCCCGCTGATAGTCTTTTGAAGAGGAGAACCTACTTTTAAATCCCTGGTTTCGATAAGGCCCAGCGATTGGAGCGTTTTTACGACTAACTCGTCAATTTGCTCGTCGGTTTTATCAGTAAAACAAAGCTTGCCTGCATAAAAGAGGTTTTGGTAAACTGACAACTCTTCTATGAGCAGGTCATCCTGTGGCACATAGCCAATGACCCCCTCTATCTTTTTTCCGTCTTTATGAACATTGATGCCATTGATAAGCACTACCCCTTCCGAAGGCTTTTCGGTGCTGTTCAGCACATTCAGGAGGGTCGACTTGCCAGCCCCACTGCCGCCCATTAGGCCAATGAGTTTTCCGCCGTCTTCTGCTATATTAATATTTTGCAGGCCCAGCTTACCATTTCTGAACTTGAAGGAAACGTTGTCTGCCTGAAAGCTAATTTTAGTGGAAGCCGTTTCGTTTCTGAATTTGGAAACCACGTCGCTGTAATAAAGCGATTTTGATATTCGGCTTCGCACACTGCTTCCTGAAGAAAACGCTTGGATTCTGTTGCTTTTCAGGTGTATGCCGTTGAGGTGAAGAGATCCCTTCCCTACATATTTGATGAAGTAGTTCTCAACAACGGGAATTCGAAGAATAGCGATAAAGCCGGGGAGGCCGTCCAGTGTAATGTGGTGAGATTTAGCGGGACTAATCTCCATGCCATCATCTGCCACCAGTATGTTGGTGTCGTCAAGCTTGGTGCGATCCGTGTACATGACAAACTTTTTCATCAGATCGATAGCCGGGTCTTTGATATTGAATCGATCCCCAATGAAATAAACCAACTCCCGCTCCCGCTCGCTGATTTCTCCGTCGGCCACAATCACCTCCAGGAGATCAATCATTACTACGATTTTCTGCGACTGGGTGAGCTCTTTGTTGATACCCTCAGTAAGCGATACGATCTCAGCCTTGTCGTCGAAATTTTCTTTCTGAAGCATTTCGGCCGTCAGGCTATCGAAAAAGCTCATGTACTTATCCTGATCCTGCCTGCTTATATTCTCCTCAAGAAATTGTAGAATGGATAGCCGTTCGTCGTCCGTTACGTCGTCTTCCTTGGCTACAATTGCCAGCAGGTGTATAATCGCTTTAAGTAGTTGTTCGCTCATGGCAAAGTTGTCGGTTGTGGTCAGGGCGCCTCTAAATATAAAAAAAGCATTGAATGGAATGTTCAATGCTTTGATGAAGGGTCAAAACTTTAATACTTTTTTCAATTAACCGGTAATGTCTTTTCTTACCCTTTGTATTTCAGTGGCAAGTTTTTGAAGGTCATGCTGATGCAGAACCACGCCTCCTTCATTATTGTTTATTTTCTGCTCCAATTCAGCCAATTCTTCATACTGAAACCTCAAGATATTCATTTCGGAGATCACGTTGGCAATGGTTTCGTCTTGCTCCACGTGCTTGAGAACAGAAATAAGATCCAGTAGCGCCATTTTTTGGTTCAGCACGATCCTCATAAGCGGTTCAAGAATCAAGTCCCGGTTGCTCTCGCTCAGTTGGTCGGCTGGATATTGTTCAATTACCTGTGTCGAAATATACAGGCCTTCCACAAATGACCCTGCCAAAACAAGGGCTGCCATGGTGAGCCTGTCGCCGGCCTCCAGCTTTTCTTCAGCCACCTTTATGGCCTCGTTGATAATGAGGCCCAGCGAGTCATTGTTTCCAATGCTCTTTTCAAACCGGGCAAGGAGCGACATGTCAAACGCCGAAGCAATGCCGATTTTGTCGGCCATTTTTTGGCAGCCTTCCATGTAGTCCAGCGCTTCCTGGGCCTGATTGTATGAGGAAAGATAGCCTATATCGGCGGCGTAGATGCCGAGGTTAAGAGCGGACTTATCGTTGGAGGTAAGGTAGCTCTCTATTTTGCTTAGGTCGTTAACAAATTCTGCTCTGAAATCAGCGCCAGTAGCCTCCAGAAGAAAGGGTACTTCTGACGGAGAAGGCAGGTCGTGTATAACTTTGTCGATTTCATTTTCGAGTTCCTGTTCTGCTGCATCAAACTCTGCGGCAGCCAGGTCTTCAGTATTAGCTTTCGATTTGTCAGGAGAGCTGCATGACGTAGGGAACAGAAAAAGGGAGGCCAGCATTGACACCACCCCAAGTTTGGTAAGGTTAGTTTTCATGTTTTGCATAGTGAACGGTTCGCTCGATAGGTAGAATTGGTTATCCAATTTTAACACATTTTGACCTCTTATTAAAATATCACATTACTTTATGTATACCTGCGTTTGGCTAAATCTAATCGCAGTCCTAATCTTGTAATTTCTTACAAAACTTTTTTTCTTCTTCCATGGGCATTGCGTTCAACAGCTTAAGGGTAGGTAAAAAATACAGACTGGTGAATTATCGGGAGGTTTTTGACTTTGAACTAATGGAGATAGTGGACAGGCACGAGTTCAGGTTAAAAGATATCCACACCCTGGAAGAATATTTTATGTCGGATCTTCTGCGGTTCGGACGGGGTAACGACTTTTCCATCATCGAAAGGTAGTGGCTGCCATTTTTTCCTGATTAGTATCACTTGATACCTGTGATATGGCCTTTCTGGCAGCTTTATACCAAATGGATATTCTTTTGTGATAGCTGAACCAAACGAAAGGATATTTGAATGGACAATTTCTCGAAGCTCATATACAACGCCGTGAACAAGGCGAAAAATGCTGTAATAAAAATTGACGTCCAGAAAAAGAAAGACGGGAAGCTGCAGCCCGGCGGCTCAGGTTCTGGATTTATCTTCTCATCCGATGGCTTGTTTCTTACCAACAGCCATGTGATCCATGGCGCCGATAAACTCACTGTGACATTGCTTGACGGGACAAGGGAAGAAGGCTTTGTGGTCGGAGAAGATCCGGACGCTGACCTGGCGGTGGGGAAGATTTACGGAGGCAACTTTACGCCAGCCACACTCGGCGACTCTTCAAAGCTCAGTATTGGGCAGTGGGTAATTGCTATTGGCAACCCACTGGGCTATCAGCATTCCGTAACAGCCGGGGTAGTGAGCGCTTTGGGAAGATCGCTGCGCACTCAAAGTGGAAGACTGATTGACAGCGTGATACAAAGCGATGCTGCGCTCAACCCGGGCAACTCTGGCGGGCCCATGATTGATACCAATGGCGAAGTGGTTGGGGTGAATACGGCTATTATCGCCAGAGCGCAGGGGCTGAGCTTTTCAATAGACATCAACCTGGCCAAGGATATAGCAGGGCAACTGATCAGAAATGGCAAGGTGGAAAAGGCTTTCCTCGGGGTGTTGATTCAGGAAATTGATTTGCATCCACGACTGATCAATTTCTACAAGCTGGAGTCCACCAGAGGCCTGATGGTGACAAAAATTGAGAAGGATTCACCCGCTTTCCGTGCCGACCTGCTGGAGGGCGACATTATTCTTCAGCTCGACGGAGAAGACATCACCTCATCGACAGATCTTTTCAGAAAGCTTTCGCAGGAGAAGGTAGACAAGCAAGTGAAGCTCACCATCGTGAGGAACTACCGGACACTGAAAGAGGTAGAGGTAGTACCTCTGAAGCGATAGCTTACAAATCCACTAAGCGGATCGTCTTAATCTCTATTCTGTCCCAAACTTTGCCGGTTGTGTAGGGGTCGGAAGCGATATAAGCATCTACTTCCTGCCTTGTGTCGAACCGGAGGTAGAGCGTGGAGCCGATCATTTTGCCGGTAACATCCAGCATGGCCCCACCAGCAATCAGGTGGCCAGCTTCCTTCATCTTTTTGGCATTGTCCAGATGTGCCTGGCGTACGGCCATGCGCCTGTCGATGGCGGCTGCATCGGTGAAATCGTAAGCGTTGATTTGAAAGTCCATGTCGAAAGGTAAGCCCGAAGCGTGCAATTGAGCAACTGGTTGTGCGTTTTCTTATCAAGTGGCTTGAAAAATGTTAACTTTAAAACCTGCAAAGCCGTCAAATTCCAGCTCATGGTTGTTTTCTCATTCCTCATAGCATTTTTCACTAACTGGATTTCCTACCCACCGGTTTATGACGTAAGTACCATTGATGGGGAGAGAATCCTGTTCATTCAGGAGCTGGAATACATCGAGGACAGCACAAGGTCACTGACCTTTGAAGAGGTAAGGGAGCAGCGCTTTCATACCAACGCCTCCTTCCAACCCAGAGACTACAATCCCTCATCGGCCTACTGGGTCAAGGTGCGGCTCTACATCCCAAAAGACAATCAGGAGCAATGGCTCATTGAGTTTTATGACCAAACCATTGATAACCTGAGGGCATACGTCCCCACAGTGCAAGGTGATTATCGCCAGTTGCAGTTTGGAGACCAGTTTCCTTTTGAACAGAAAACATTTGAGCACAAGAACTTTGAGGTGCTCATTAATGACAGGCTTGAAGGAGTGCAAACCTTTTACTTCAGAATTGAGTCGCACGCTTATGTTGATATACGCATTGTGCTTAGCACTATCAACCAGTTTGTGCACTATGCTCTCAACGAGTACTTCCTGTATGGCATCTTTTATGGAATGATCCTCATGATCATTTTATACAACATCCTCATTTACATAGCCATTCGTGAAATCAAGAACCTTTACTACACCTTCTACATCCTGAGTGTGGGGGTGTTTGCCATGTGTGTGGATGGCATTGCTTACCAGTACCTGTGGCCTAACTGGCCCGAATGGAACCAGGTAGCCCATGGGGTGGCCCTTTTCTCAGTTATTTTCTGGTCTATTCTGTTTTCAAGAAAGTTTCTCAACGTTACGGCACGGGCACCTAAGCTGACCAAAATTATTGATGCTGTACTCATCCTGAGAGCCTTGTGGTTTGTTTTTGCGCTGGCGTTTGATCATGAGCTTTTTCAGCTTCGAAATATTGAGATCATACCGCTTTCCATCATTTTCTACGCAAGCATATACGTTTGGGCAAGGGGTTACAAGCCGGCCAGGTTTTTCGTGGTGGCTTACGGGTTTCTGTTCTTGGGCTTCCTTGTCAAGGCCATGGTTATGCTATCCATTATCCCAATCAGCATTCCGTCGTACTACAGCCTGCATGTTTCGTTCGTTGTAGAAATGCTCTTCTTGTCTTTTGCACTTAGCGACCGGGTGAGGATCTTGAAAAGCATGAGAGACAGGGCGCTGTTCCGAACAATTAAACAGCACGAAGAGAATGTGCAGCTGAAGGACAAGGTGAACAAAGAGCTGGAGCAGCGGATTAGGCTGAGAACGATTGAGATGGAAGACAAAAACAACCTGCTGAGGGAGGTGAATGAGAAGCTGACCGCCCAAACCAAGGAAATTTCGCAAATCAACTCCATTCTGGATCTTGACAACTGGAAACTGAAAAACAACATCAAGGAGATATTGCAGAACAGGCTGGTGAACAAAAACCTTACGTTGGAAGAGTTTAACGGGATATTTCCTGACAAATTGAGTTGCTACAGGTTCCTGGAGAGGATCAAATGGGAGGAGTCGTTCAAATGCAACAAGTGCAATAATGACAAGTACATCACCGGCAAGGATCATTTTTCCCGACGGTGCAGCCGCTGTGGCTATATTGAGTCGGTCACCAGCAACACCATTTTTCATGGCATCCGTTTTCCTATTGAAAAAGCCTTCTACATCCTTTACGTTACCAATAACCAAAGTGAGCGCTTTACCCTTGATCAGCTTTCTGAAATGTTGGACTTGCGCCGCAATACGATATGGAGTTTTAAAAAGAAAATTGAGGAACTATTGAGTACTGTCGACAAGCCTGAGAAAGACTATCTGAGAAACTTTTTTATGGTGCATTCCAATTAAAACAAGCGCCTTGATAAAGCTTGTTACCGAAACGTGACATGGAATCGTTTTCGGTATCAGTAAACGTACTATACGTCATTTTTTAATGATACTGAAGCGATATAAATAAGGTGACAATACCTTTTACTAAAGGGCTCATTCTGTTTCTTTTCGCTCTGGAAGTTAACAAATGAGTGCTAATGCTGGTATCTTTTCGTTATTGTTCAAAGGCAACTTTAAATATCTACTTATAAACTGCAAATGAAACACACCTTACGATTAGCATCTGTAGTGCTTTTCATCATCATGTCGATGGGTAGCCAGGCAACTGCTGTGGCCCAGGCCAGCGTTGTGAAAGGCAAAGTCACCTCTCAAGATGATGGGGAGGGGCTGCCTGGAGTGAGCATACAGGTGGAAGGAACCAGCCGGGGTACAGTTACAGATTTTGAGGGTACCTATTCAGTAGAGCTGCAAAGCGGAGATAGCAGATTGATTTATTCTTTCATTGGATACAAAACTGTAACACTGGACGTTGGCAGCCGGTCGGTAATCGATCTGGTGATGGAGCCTGACGTAGAGCAACTGGAGGAGATTGTGGTAGTGGGCTACGGTGTGCAGCGCAAAAGCGATGTGACAGGAGCCGTGGCCTCAGTCCGTGGTGCCGACCTCACCAAGATTCCAGCCGCCAACCCCATGCAAGCGCTTCAGGGCAAAGTGGCAGGTGTGCAGGTAAGCAGCGGCTCAGGTCAGCCTGGTGCGGCGCCGGTCGTTCGAATCAGGGGCGTGGGCACGTTCAACGATTCCTCCCCTATATATGTAGTGGATGGCGTTATTCTCAGCGATATATCCTTCCTCAACTCTTCTGATATTCAATCGATGGAGGTGCTGAAGGATGCCTCGGCAACAGCCATTTATGGCTCAAGAGGTGCTAATGGTGTTGTCATTATCACTACCAAGCAAGGTAAGATCGGTGACGAGCAGACTACATTTAGTGTCAATACTGAATACAGCGTTCAGAAGCTTTCCAAAAAAATCGACCTATTGAATGGCAAAGAATTCGCCACGGTGGTGAATGATATCAATCCAGGTTCTTACAATAATGTGGATGCCGTGCCCAACACCGATTGGCAGGATCTTATTTTTGATGTGGCGCCTATACAGAACCACCAGGTGTCTGCCACCGGTGCCACTAAGAAGACTCAATACTACGTGGGCCTCGGCTACTTCAACCAGCAGGGCATTATCGACAAGTCAAAGTATGAGCGACTTACGTTGAAGCTGAACAATACGTATAAGTTTTCCGACAATGTGCGGCTGGGCAACAATATTACCGTGGCTCCCTACTCTCAGCAGGTAGCGCCCGGCGTTGTGTACCAGGTGTATCGGGCGCAGCCTGTCGCCGTTCCACGATATGACGACGGCAGTTTCGGCGTGGTTCCCAATGTGGGCAATCCTCTCGCCGACCTGGAAAACTCCAACAACTTCAACAAGGGCTTGCGAACTGTGGGCAATGTGTTTACCGACATCAAGCTGTTCAAGGACTTTACCTTCCGGTCGAGCTTTGGCGTGGACATGGCCTACAATAAGAACAAGAGCTTTACGCCCGCCTACACGGTTTATAATGCTGACGGCACTGCTTCGCAACAGCAGAATTTGTACAGCGACCTGAGCAAAGAGAATAGGGAGAACTTTACCTGGTTGTGGGAAAATACAATGACCTACAACAAAGAGTTCGGTGTACACCGGGTGGAGGGCCTTACTGGTTTTACCAGTCAAAAAACGACTTCGGAGTACCTGAGCATCAGGGGCGAAAACATCCTCAGAGACGGACAGGATTTCTGGTATCTCCGGCCCAGCTATATCGTGGATGAAAGCAATAACATCAATACGCTGAACAGCATTGCCAATGGTGTAGACGCCGGGCAGTACTACTCCATGGCTTCCGTTCTTTTCAGGGTCAACTACACCTACGACGAACGATTCCTGTTTACCGGCACGTTCCGGAGAGACGGCTCTTCGAAGTTTACCGACAACAACAAATATGCAAGCTTCCCGTCCCTGGCGCTTGGCTGGAATGTGATCAACGAAAGCTTCATGCAAAACATCAACGCTTTAACCAACCTGAAAGTGAGGGCAAGCTGGGGAGCGATAGGCAACGAAAAAATACGGTACAACCGCCAGTTTTCTTTGGTGCAGAATGAGCTGAACCCAGTGTTTGGTGTGGAAGAGGCCTTGAACCCGGGTGCAAGCTACGGCGTAACTGGCAACCCCGATTTGAAATGGGAAACTACCTACCAAACGGACGTTGGGTTGGAATTTGGGATGCTTAATCAGCGGTTAACCGGTGAACTTGACTACTACCGTAGAGAGACGCAGGATATTTTGGTAGACCTTCTCACACCGGGCCACCTAGGCAACGGGCAAGGGCAAAGAGTCACCTATAATGCTGGTTCTGTTTTGAACAGCGGCTTCGAGTTTAACTTAGGCTGGTCCGATGAGGTTCAGGGAGTAAAGTACCGTATTGGCGCCCTGGGATCCACGGTGCATAACGAAGTGCTCAGCGTAGGTGGCAATAGTGGTGTGGACTCTACGCTGGTGGGTGGCTACCTGGGCGACGGGCGTCCTGTGACATTGAGCAGGGAAGGGCTGCCTATCGGCGCTTTCTATGGCTATCAGATTGACGGTGTTTTCCAGAACCAGACTGAGTTGGATGCCTACCCGCATGACTCGCAGGCCCGGCCTGGCGACGTCATCATTAGAGACGTGAACGGTGACGGCAGGATTAGTTTGGCTGACCGCACCTATATGGGCTCGCCTATCCCAACCTTTATTTATGGCTTTAACCTGGAGGCTTCTTATAAGGGGTTCGATATTAACGTCGATTTTCAAGGGCAAATGGGCAACAAGATCTTCAATGGCAAGGAAGTGGTGCGGCCCGATCCCTACAATTTTGAAAGGCATGTGATCAACCGCTGGACGGGAGATGGCACAAGCACCACAGAACCAAGAGCGAGCTTCGGAGGCCTTAACTTCTCACCATCCTCCAGGTTCATTCAGGATGGCTCTTTCCTTCGTTTCCGTAACATGACTGTTGGCTACACTATCCCTGAGGCAGCTCTTGAGCGGATAAACATGAACCAGGTCAGGGTGTATGTAAGAGGCACCAACTTATTCACCGCTACCAAATTCACGGGCTATTCGCCAGAGTTTGGTAGTGAAGATGTGTTGAGCAGCAACATCGACAGAGGAGCTTATCCTGTGTCGGCCATTTATTCAGCCGGTTTAAACATTTCCTTTTAATGAGCTACAAAATGAATTTTGCACAACATATACACCAAATAGTAAAAAAAGGAGCGCTGGTGCTGCTTGTACTGGTTCCTTTTGCTTGTCAGGACTTTCTCGATGTTAGCCCCCAGGGTGACCTCACGCAGGCGTCTTTTCCGCAGTCGGCCGCTGATGCGCTGCTGGCTACCAATGCTGCTTACAGCACCCTTCGCAACTGGTCCTACCATTCGGGTGGTTATCCGATACTGGATATTATGTCGGACGATGCCCGCAAAGGCAGCAATCCCAACGATCAGCTTCCCACTCTAGGCCCTTTCGATACATTTACCTTTAACACCACAGCTGATGGACTTGATCGCTGGTGGGCTGCCCTTTACGAAGGAGTGAAAAGAGCCAACGTGGTGATTGAAAAAGTACCTGAAATAGCGATGGATCAGGCGAAAATTGACTTGTATGTGGCCGAAGCCCGTTTTCTGCGTGGACTGTTCTACTTTGACCTTGTGCGTGCCTGGGGTGGTGTGCCTCTCATTACTACGCTAACTCCTCCTTTGAGAGCGGCAAGAGCGAGCAAAGAGGATATCTATACACTGATAGAAGGAGATCTTTCTTTTGCTGCGGGTATGCTGCCTGAGAAAAGTGAACTAGCCACCGAAGACCTTGGGAGGGCTACCAAAGGTGCCGCTAAAGCCCTGCTGGCCAGGGTTTACTTGTTTCAGGGTGATTTTGTCAAGGCTGAATCCTATGCCCTGGAGGTAATCAACTCAGGCCAATATGACCTGGAACCTGATTTTAACGATGCCTTTGGCGAAGCGGGAGAACACGGTGTAGAGTCCGTTTTTGAAATTGGTGCCCGTCGCAATGAAGGCACCAACAACGGTGGAAACCAATACTCCAATGTACAGGGCATCAGAGGGTCTCCCAACAGGGGTTGGGGATTCAATCGCCCTTCTATCGACCTGATGAACTCTTTCGAAAACAACGACCCCCGTATGGACGCTACCATCATCTTCCTTGGTGATGTGCTGGGTGGCGTTGTAACGATCGGCGATGGCACCACACCTGACGAAACCCGTGATGCCAATGGAAACCTGATTGAGATAGAAACCTATAACCAAAAGGTGTGGACCGAGGGCAGTAACACCATCACCTCGTGGGGGCACAACCGGCGCATTGTGCGCTATGCCGATGTGCTGCTCATGGCTGCCGAAGCATTGAACGAAAACAACAAATCGGCACAAGCATTAACCTATCTGAACAGAGTAAGAGCCCGGGCCAGGGGAGGTAATGCCTCTATTTTACCCGACATCACTGTGACAGACAAGAATCAACTCAGGGAGCTCATTATCGAAGAAAGAAGGCATGAGCTGGCTATGGAGGGGCACCGTTTTTGGGATTTGATAAGAACCGGTAAGGCACCAGAAGCGCTTGGGCCGCTGGGTTTTGTGGCTGGAAAGCACGAACTGCTTCCCATTCCTCAAACCGAGGTAGACCTGTCGGAAGGAACGCTGAGCCAGAACCCAGAATACTAAAGAATTTAAATTTTAAACCTCAATAATTATTAACTACATCATTATGAAGAAGGCAAAATTAATTTTCAACTCGCTGTGGGCACTGGCTATGGTGGCTACGGTTTCTTTTCTGATAAGCTGCGGAGGCGATGAAGAAGCGGCTGTTGAGCTCACAATAGTGAGTCTGAACGCTGGGGATGATGACCTGAATGGTGCCACGAGCCCGGATGGCGTTTCGACTTCGGCAGTTATCACAGGAATTTTCTCAACAGACATTGATCCGGCAACTGCTTCATCCAACGTGACTTTGGTTAGTGATTTTGATGACGCTGAAGTGGCTGTGACAGTAGAAGCAAGCGGCAGATCACTAAAAATAACACCAAATGAGGAGCTGTTTGGGGGGTCTCTCTACATTTTGACTATCAAGGGTGGACTGACTTCAACAAAGGGTAAAACGCTTGGAACAGATCTCACTAGAAACTTTACGACTGTTGGCACTTTCACTCCTCAAAATGTTGTGGCGCATTGGACCTTTGAAGGCAATGCAGAGGATCAAGTGGGTGAGTTTGATGCCAATGCGGAGGTGTCAATCACCTACACGGACTCGAGAAACGCTGCTGCTGGAAAAGCAGCTACATTTGATGGAGACGTAAGTATCATAGAAGTACCTAATGGTGATCAGCTGATGGATGGTGCCGAATTTACTTTAGCGTATTGGGTTAAGACAAATTCCGAGGGGCATGTGAATGCTGATGGAAACCCAACTGGTCATTTTGTGATGGGCCTCGGTGCATTTAACGGTTTTCAAACTGAAATAGGCGGCGACTACAAGTTTATAAAAATGCCCGCAATGATGGAATATGGTGATGGCACTCTTGGAACAGGTGGTGACCTATTTTGGAATGGGGATGGAAAAACTAAGGACAATGAAGGATGGCAAGGTACAACTTTCAACAAGACGAACTCAGATTTGGCATCTACATTAAAAGACACCTGGATGCACTATACCTACGTTTTCAGCGGCAGTGGTAAGTATAGAGAAATGTATATCAATGGTGCTTTGGTAGTCCGTCAGGAATTCGCATTGTGGCCAGCTGATTCAAAAGAGCCTACTGTAGTTGGTTTGAAATTCAATAGTGATGCGGCTGATGTGGAAAACGTGCTGGCTTTCGGTTTTGTTCAGTCCAGAGGTGGCACTTTGTGGCAAAATGAGCCATGGGGCGGCTACAACTTCCCGACGGCAAATCACTTCAAAGGCAAACTTGATGACGTAAGAATATTCTCTGCAGCGATCACTGCTGAAGAGGTTAAGCTTATGTACGATTCAGAGAAATAATAATTTGTAGTTAGGTAGATTGAATTGGTTTAGTAAATGAGGGTTCCTGTGTGGGAACCCTCTCATTTTCCCTAAAACTTTGATACGCAATAAACTTACTCCCTTCTTTTTAGTATTCAGTTTACTCCTGACCTCCTGCGGAGGCGAGGACGACGGCGGAACAACTCCCGACCTCGTCCTGCAGCTGTCCAAGGGTAATATAGGCACCTACTCGTTCAACCTGAGTAATCCAGACGAAAACATCGATGCCCCAATTGATAAGCCCCTGGTTTTCACATTTACCTCTCCGCTGGAACAGACCACTGTGGCATCGTCCGTGGAGCTCAAAGACAGTCATGGCGCAGTAGTTAGCCTCGATTTTTCCTTCCTCGATGAAGACAAAACTTTTTCTGCATCCACTGAGAATGGCCTTCAGGGCAATGAAAACTATACCCTGGAGATAAAAAACACCCTAAGAGGAACCAGCAATGAAAAATTTGGCGGGCTAACTGTGTCATTCCAAACTGTTCCCAAAGAAATTAACGTCACTCAGCTACTCATCGATGGGGTGGACTACTTCACGACGGAGCGGATTGTCGGCATTGGCTTAACACCCTCTTTTGAAATTACCTTTTCTTCTCCGGTCGATGCATCCACTATCACAGATACCAATGTCCGTATTTTCTCCTCCAGCGGATTAATACCTTCTGCTATCACGCTTTCTGAAGATAAAACTACCCTTACCATCGTGCCTTCCACGACGTTAAAGGGCCTTCAGAAAACCCAGATTTGGCTGTATGAAGCCATCAAAGGTGCGGACGGAGAGGTATTCAATTTCTATAAAAAAGACTTTTACACCACTTTCGACCCCACACCGGTGTTCCCGGAAATAAGCGACGAAGCGCTGCTTACCCTTATCCAGCAGAAGACGTTCCGGTATTTCTACGACGATGCCCACCCGGCAAGTGGCATGGCCCGGGAAAGAAATTCGTCAGGCAGCACAGTAACGACTGGCGGCACTGGGTTTGGCCTGATGGCCATCATTGCAGGCATAGAGCGTGGCTTTATTACCCGGCAGCAAGGCATCGATCATTTTGCCAAGGTCATCGGGTTTCTTGAAACTGCCGACCGCTTCCATGGCGTTTGGCCCCACTGGCTCAACGGCGATACCGGTGCCGTGCAGCCTTTCAGCAGCAAAGACAATGGTGGCGATTTGGTGGAAACCTCCTTCCTGATACAAGGCCTTCTCACGGTTCGCCAATACCTCAACGCCGACAATGTTGCCGAAGCTGACCTGGTTAGCAGAATCAACACCATGTGGGAGGAAGTAGAGTGGGACTGGCACACCAAGGGCGGAGAGAAGGTGCTGTACTGGCACTGGTCGCCCAACTTCGGATGGGAAATGAACCACCAGATCCGTGGCTACAACGAGGCACTCATTACGTACTTCCTTGCTGCCGCCTCACCAACGCATGCCGTAAGTGCCGACGTTTATCATAGCGGCTGGGCAGGCAACGGCTCCATCAAAAACGGCCGCAAGTTCTACGACATTGAGCTTCCTTTGGGTTACGACTACGGTGGCCCGCTTTTTTTTGCGCACTATTCCTTCCTTGGTTTGGATCCGACTGGATTGAGCGACACGTATGGCGACTATTGGGCGCAGAACGTTGCACACAGCCGTATCAACCAGGCCTACTGCGTGGCCAACCCGCAAAACTTTGTGGGCTACAGCGACCTTTGCTGGGGCTTAACCGCCAGCGACAACCAGAACGGCTACTCGGCCCATTCTCCTACAAACGACCTGGGCGTGATCACACCTACTGCGGCCCTTTCTTCATTCCCGTACACCCCCGTGGAATCGATGAAAGCGCTTAAGTTTTTTTACTACTCCTTAGGCGATAAGCTACTGGGCGAAAATGGCTTTTACGACGCCTTCAATATCACACAAGGCTGGACAGCCAACTCCTACCTGGCCATCGATCAGGGGCCCATTGTGGTGATGATAGAAAACTATAGAACAGGGCTGCTGTGGGATCTTTTTATGAGCGCCCCCGAAGTGCAACCCGGGCTTGACAAACTTGGATTTACCTCAGAAAGATAAACGACTATGAAGAACAACCTTTCTATTCTTGTGGTGCTGGCAGTATTAGGGTTAAGCGCCTGCTCGCCAAGCAAACCTGCAGCGGATACCGCTACAGATGAGGCTACCATCAGCGACGATTCCCTCATGACACTGGTTGAATACCGGACTTTCCAGTACTTCTGGGATGGTGCCGAACCCAACTCAGGCATGGCCAGGGAGCGTTTTCATACCGATGGCAACTACCCCGACAACGACAAGCACATCGTTACCTCCGGCGGCAGCGGTTTTGGAGTGATGGCTATTCTGGTGGGAATCAAAAGGGGCTTCATCACCCGGGAGCAGGGGCTGGAGCGTATGAAGAGAATCGTAGGCTTCCTGGAAACTGCTGACCGTTTTCATGGTGCCTGGTCGCATTGGATCAACGGCGAAACAGGCAAGGTGAAACCCTTTGGCGAAAATGATAATGGCGGCGACCTGGTGGAAACAGCCTACCTGGTGCAGGGGCTTTTGGCGGTGCGCCAATTCTTCAACGAAGGCACAGAGGAGGAGCGGGCCCTGGCCAGCCGCATCGATACCCTCTGGAAGGAAGTAGAGTGGGACTGGTACCGCAATGGTGACCAGGACGTGCTGTACTGGCACTGGTCGCCCGACAAAGGCTGGAAAATGAACTTCCCTGTCGAAGGGTGGAACGAATGCCTGATCATGTATGTGCTGGCTGCATCGTCACCTACGCACGGTATCCCGGCGGAGGTTTATCACAAAGGATGGGCCAGAAGCGGCGCTATTCTGAACGACTCCACCCATTCGCAGTATGGCTACCACCTGAACCTGAAGCACAATTTTGCTCAGCAATATGGCGGCCCTCTTTTTTGGGCGCACTACTCCTTTGTCGGGCTGGATCCCCGCAACCTCAAAGACAGATATGCCGACTACTGGCAGGAAAACAGGAACCATACGCTGATCAACCGACAGTGGTGCATCGAGAACCCCAAAGGATATAAAGGGTACGGCGAAAACTGCTGGGGGCTCACAGCCAGCTACTCCACAGGGTTTTATGCGGCCCACCGGCCCATGGACGAAGACCTCGGGGTTATTACCCCCACGGCGGCACTCTCCTCGTTTCCTTACACGCCCGAAGAAAGCATGAAAGTGATGAAGCACCTTTACTTCGACCTGGGCGACAAGGTGTGGGGGGAGTATGGCTTTTACGATGCTTTCAGCGAACAAAAGGACTGGTATGTGAAGTGGTACCTGGCCATCGACCAGGGCCCGGAAGTGGTGATGATCGAAAATCACAGATCGGGCCTTCTGTGGGACTTGTTTATGTCAGCGCCGGAAGTGCAGAGTGGTTTGGATAAACTAGGATTCACTTATTAGTCTGTAACAAAACAAGGAGTCTCTTGCATTAAAACTAATTTGTTAGTTTATTGACTAACAAATTAGTTTACTATGCGTTATCACCTTTTATTCTCGCTCCGCAGCCTTTGGAGGTTTCGCTCCACTGCGTTTCTGCAAATCATTGGCTTTGTAGTTGGCCTGGGTGCCCTCATACCCGTGCTAATGGTGTTGTATTACCACATAAGCTTTGATAAGTTTCACGACAAGGCCGACAGGATTGTCAGGGTAAGCACCCGGGTGAGCCTGCCAGAATCGACCTCGATTTATGCCGCCACTTCGAAGTCGCTGGCGCCGCTGTTGAAAGAGCAATTGGCCGATGTGGAAGAGGTAGTCAGGTACCGGTACATGCCGGCTTCCGTTACCCTGGGCGACCAAAACCTTGGGCAGAGCTACCCGCTTTTTGCCGACCCCGGCTTTTTCAACATGTTTTCTGCGCAAGTTGTCGCCGGCAATATTGAAACGGCATTGCAAACGCCTGACGGACTGGTGATCAACCAAACGACGGCTGTAAGATTTTTTGGAGAGGACGACCCCATCGGGCAGACCGTATCACTTGAAACACCGGCTGGTAGTTTTTCGGCGCAGGTAAAAGCTGTTATCAGAGACTATCCTGAAAATGTTTCTTTTGCCTTCGACATGGCCACAAGCTATTCGCATGTCGAAAATGCCATGAGCGACAACCCGGGCGCTTTGGTGCCCGGCAATTTTACCTACCTGCTGATGAAGGCAAGAACTGACGAAGCCGGGCTTGCGGAGGAACTCGCTTCTATTACAGAAAAGCATTTTCCTGAAGGGATGAGAGACGTAATAAGTCTGCTTCCGGTGGCCTTTACTGAGGTTCATTATACCAGTGGGCATCAGTTTGACTCTGGAAGAAAAGGCAGCAAACTCAACGACCTGGCCCTGGGAGTGCTGGCGATCTTTCTGCTGCTGGTGAGCATTGCCAACTATGTGAACCTGGCCACGGCCTTGCTAATGAGGCGGTCCAAAGAGCTGGCCATTCGAAAAATCATGGGAGAGGCTGTTGGTCAGCAGTACGCTCAGCTGCTTGTCGAATCTGTTTGCATGCTATCGCTGGTCATTCTTTTGATCAATGTGCTTACGTTCTTTCTGGTGCCTGAAATTGAAGCCATGCTCAACATCACTTTGAGAACAGGGCTCTTCACAGGTGTCACTTATTACCTGTTTACTTTCTTTTTTGGCCTCGCCGTGGCCGGTATTTCGAGCATTATCCCGTTTTGGTTGGTGTCCCGCACCATTTCTGTCACCAACCTCAAGGGAGCAGCCGCCGGCCACTCGAAGTTGAGCCTTCGCTATGGTCTCCTGGGCCTTCAGTTGATTGTGTCCGTACTTTTTGCAGTGATCGCTCTAGGCATGGATGAGCAGTTGCGGTTCATAAAAAACAAAGACCTTGGTTTCAGCAAAGAACACGTGGTGACGATGAGCATCACCGACCCTCAGGTAAATGCCAAGGCCGATGCCATCAAGCAGGCTTTTCTGCAACAGTCGTATGTTAAAGCAGCCTCCATATCGCTCACTCCCATCACCGGCGACCATGTGCGGGCGCAGTTCAGGCTTGGGGCAGACAGCACCGGAGCCACCCCGATGATGAATGCCAACTACGTTGATGCGGATTTTGATGAGGTGTATGAGGTGAAGCTCGTAGCGGGACGGTTTTTCTCGAAAGAGTTTTCATCTGACATAGGCCGGGCATTTGTGCTCAACAAAAAGGCGGTTGAGTTGTTCGGCTTCGATTCTCCCGAGGCTGCCATTGGTGAAACGTTCTCCAAGGTGGTTGCCGATTCGCTGAACACAGGCACCATCATAGGAGTAATGGAAGACTACCACTTTCAGTCGCTGTACCAGGAGCTGGAGCCCATGATTTGGCAAATTGTGCCTGCAGCTTCCCGCAATCTGCTTGCCGTGAAACTGGACGAAGGGGACGTGGAGGAGCAAAAGAAAAAGCTGAGCACCGTGTTGAACGACCTTGGCATCACGCAGGAAGTTGAATTCACCTCTCTCACTGATGCCCTCGACATTGCCTACAGAGAAGACGACCGGCTCTCTTTTTTCATCCGGATCTCTGCCGGTGTCATTGTGCTTATTTCTCTGCTGGGTGTTTTTGGGCTGGCTGCGTTTATTTTGGAAACCAGAAGAAAGGAGATGGGCATACGCAAACTGCTGGGAGCAGATTTGTGGCACATCATGACCCAAATGGGGCGCCCGTTTGCTGTGGTACTGGCCGTTGGTCTTGTGGTAGGTGGCCCGCTTTCGTACTACTTTCTCGGCAACTGGCTCAACTCATTCGCTTTTCATGTAAGCGCCTCTTGGTGGTATATACCAGCAGCAGCGATATTGATCGGCGTGCTTATGGCAACGTCGGTGTACCGGCAGGTAAACAAAGCCGCAGCTACCAACCCGGCGGAAGTGCTGCGGGAAGAATAACAGCCCTTAGTTGTCGTTGAACTGCTCTTTGATGGAATTCAGCGCTTTTGTGAGTGAGTCTACCTGCTGTGGAAACTCGTTCCAGGGAAAGGAGATAGAATTTTCAATGCCGCCCGATTTGATGTCGAGCCAGTAGTCGCAGCCATCGTAGCAGCGGGCACAGGATTCCAGCTCCAGTTCGCCGAACTCCTGCAGAGGCACGAGGCCGATGAGGTTTTCCCAGCCCTTTTGGGTAAAGGCTTGTTCTATGATTTCTGTTTTTGGATCGCCCTCTCCCCAAATGGTTCTCTTATAGATGAGCTTATTGGGCGTTACCGCCAGGGAGTCGAGACAAACGCCAGCACAAAGGCCGCAGGAAATGCCAGTTTTAATGTACTCACTTTCCGACTTTAGCTTTACCGAAAGAAGTTCTTCATCCTCACTACCGCAGGCTCCCAGAATAATAGTAGCTGTAACAAAAAGCAGAATGGCTCTCATAAGTTTGACTGTTTGGATAGAAGACCCTTGATCAAAAGAGAAAGTTGTAACTCAGTGGCTGGGCTTTTTGCCGGAAACCAAATACATCAGGGCTCCGCCTGCCGAATGGAAGTCGTTGTTTTTGAGGGCCTCAAAGATCCTTTCGGCATGACCTTCGTATTTTTGATGGTACTCGTCGTAAAAGGAGAGATGCCTGTCCCCGAAAGCTTCGAAATAAAACAGGTCAGAATTGTTCATGGCATCGCCGGCGTTGCCTTTTTTCCAATGTTTCGCAGTGGCCATTTGCTCCTGCGTGTCGTAGGGCGGCACCATCACAATGGCCTTGTCGGACAGGCGGACGTCTATTTGCTGAAAGCCCTGCTTCGACAGCATGCCAGGCAGCAGGTCGCCAAGGGAGTTGTCGCCAAAGCCCAGCCTTTTCTTTCCCTGCTCCACAATCAGGGCGTACTTCACATGGTCAATCATCTCGTCGATGGAGGTATTTTCCGACTCGGACGTTCTCAGCAGGCTCTGAATTCTGTTATTGGGCTCCACACAGAGAATAGTGCCTCCGGGCTTCAGCACCCGCTTCATTTCCTCTATTGCCTTTGTGGGGTTGCCAACATGAATAAGCACCGTTTGGCAGGTAACAATATCAAAAGACGCATCCTCAAACGGGAGGTTCATGGCATCGCCCTGGTAAAGCTCAAACCAGGCTGCCTGGTCTTTAAAAAAGCGCTTAAGCTCAGCCGATCCTTTTGCCCAGGTGGGGTCCTTGTCTACACCCACCACATAAGCAGGCTTACCCAGGTAAGGAGTAAGAATCTTGCTCCAGTGGCACTGCCCACAGCCCACATCAAGCAGGGAGGTATGCTTGCTCAGCTTGATCCTTTTGGCCATCAAATCGATAAAGCCCTTGTTCCACCAGAAATTCCGGTAGTCGGCGAATTGGTTTTCTGAATGAGGGGTTTTAGTCGAGGACTGGGGCATTTTAAATGATAATCTTTAAAGACTGATAACTATTAAACAAGTTGGGAAACCAAACTTGCCAGACTTTCTTAACAACAGACAATAAAAAAAGTGGTTCAGATCATGAACCACTTTGTTAATTTCTTTTAGCGACTGATAGTTCTCAGTAATCAGAGTCACGGTTGCCACGGCCGTATCCGCCGCCGCCGCCGCCACGGTTGAAGCCTCCGCCACCACCGCCACCACGGTTGTAGCCTCCGCCACCTCCGCCACCACCACGATTGAATCCGCCGCCACCGCCGCTTCTTCTTTCGCCTTCTGGTTTCGGCTCTGACTTATTCACTACTATAGCTCTTCCTTTTACTTCGGCGCCATTCAATTCTTTGATCGCTTTCTGAGCAGCCTCATCATCCGGCATCTCAACAAAACCAAACCCTTTGCTTCTACCCGTGAATTTGTCTGTGATGATCTTTACAGAAGAAACCTCACCGTAGTCTTCGAAATAACCTTTTAATTCAGCCTCTTCAATACTGTAAGGGAGACTGCCAACGAAAATATTCATGCCTTATTAGTTAAATAAATTTTTATAAATGTAGCGGATTTAAAACGAAATACTAGTTTTTTGAAAACTTAATCTAAGCGCCGGTATTTTGAAAAAATTCGCTTAAAGGAAAATAGGCAACAAAATTAACAATATGTTACGCTCCTGTTGCCGCCAACATGTGTTGATTCACCTCACCTTTCAGGTATTCTAAAGTTCGGAAACAAGGGCTTTTTCAGGCTTCTTTCAGTTTTTTTAAAGCAACGGCATTCATGCAATACCTCAGCCCTGAAGGGGCAGGGCCGTCAGGAAACACATGGCCCAGGTGGGCGTCGCAGGTGTTGCAAACAGTTTCGATGCGGTACATCCCGTGGCTCTTATCGGCAATGTAGCCGATGCTGTTTTCCTTTACTGGCTGTGTAAAAGAGGGCCAGCCCGTGCCCGACTCGAACTTCTCAGCCGCATCGAACAGTAAGGTGCCACAGCAAACACAGCCATATTGCCCGGGCTCAAAAAGGCTGCACATTTCCGAGCTGAATGCCCGTTCTGTTCCCCTGAGCCTTGTTACCTGGTATTCCTCAGGCGTAAGCTTTGCCTTCCATTCGGCTTCCGTTAGTGTTATTTTTCTGTCGGGTGCGGGGTTGCCATTTTTGGCGAAGCTTGTTATATCAGTCCACTTGAGCATATGAGGGTTCTTTTTGGTGATTGAGTAACAGCAATTGGTGGGGAATAGTTTTGAAGGTAATAAAGCGAATTTAATTTAAAGAACCCCAAGGGCTGTCCCCCGACAGCCCTCTATCCAATTCCAACCTGTCTTATGACAGGCCTGGGCTGCTGACCCAAGAATCTTACCCTTCTTCCCTTTTTCGCTGGCAAAGCATATCTTCAATCTTGTATCTTTACTTTTGAACCGTTGTCTGAAACGCTAAACAAAAATTTCCCTGGTTATGAAAAAGACCCTTGCCTTTGTAGTAATAGTAGCACTTTCAACCACCTGTGCCCTGGCACAAAGCTGGCAAAAAGTGACACCTGCCAATGAGTGCACCAATCGCCATGAGAATTCATTGACTGCCATCGGCAACAAGCTGGTGCTGGTAGGCGGCAGAGGCGTGAAGCCGGTCGAGTCGTTCGATATCAACACCAACACCTGGACGAAACACGTGGAAACACCTTTGGAGATGAGCCATTTTCAGGCGATCAACTATAAAGGCGAAATGTGGGTGATCGGCGCTTTCACAGGAGGCTATCCTCATGAGGTGCCTATTCCTGATGTATATATTTTCAATATTGAGAAGAACGAATGGCGCAAAGGCCCGTCTATCCCCGAAGATCGTCGCCGGGGAGCAGCGGGTGCTTTTGTGTACAAAAATAAAATCTACATCATTTGCGGGGAGACTGATGGACACTGGGATGGTACCAACGCCTGGTTTGATGAATATGACCCAAAGACCGACAGATGGAGGAGGCTAGCCGATGCGCCGCACATCCGTGACCATGTAGGCGCTTCTGTGGTAGGCGACAAGCTGTACCTGGCAGGCGGCCGTCGCTCGACAGCCAAAATTCAGCAGGTGCTTAATCTCACCGAACCAGCTGTGGACGTGTATGACTTCAAAACAGGCCAATGGTCGACCCTCAGCGAGGCGCAGAACTTGCCAACGAAAAGGGCAGGGGCTTCGTCAGTGGTGTTGGGCAAAAAGGTGCTGATTATGGGGGGTGAAAGCGATGCTCAGGAAGAGTCGCATGCTAACGTGGAGGCGTTCAACACGCAAACCATGCAGTGGGAGATGCTGCCTATGCTCAACAAAGGCCGCCATGGCACAGGAGCGGTGAATGTAAAAGGAAAGATCTACACCGTGGCCGGCTCCGGCAACCGTGGCGGCGGCCCCGAGCTGAATAGTATCGAGGTGTTCAATTAAAGAGGTTATATCTGCTTCAAATTAAAGAGGTTACTCTGCCACAAAGAAAGTCGTAACCTCTTTAATCTTAGAACAACGATTCGTTACAGACTAAAGAGGTTACATCTGCTGCAAATTAAAGAGGTTACTCTGCCCCAAAGAAAGTCGTAACCTCTTTAATCCTCGAAGCACGATTTGTTGCTGAGTAAAGAGGTTACATCGGCAGGGACGCATAGAGTAACCTCTTTAGTCCAAGCCGTCGCAATTAAAGAGGTTACTCTGCCCCACAGAAAGTCGTAACCTCTTTAATCTTAGAACAACGATTTGTCACAGACTAAAGAGGTTACATCGGCAGGGACGCATAGAGTAACCTCTTTACTTCGAGAACGATTCCCCACAAACTAAAGAGGTTACATCGGCAGGAACGCATAGAGTAACCTCTTTAGCTCAGGCCGTTTTTGCAGGGACGCAGAGAGTAACCACTTTGGCTCAAACCCCGTTACTGCGCCATACCTTCCTTTACAGGCGTCGGTCTCAATAAAAAAATACCTGTCAATTTTTCGGTTGCCAGCCTTGGGAGAAGCCATGTTCTTTGCACAAAAGACCACACAAACATGAAAACAATCTTCCTTGCAGGTCTCCTGATTATTGTCGCCCAGGGCTGTAGCGCACAACGGCTGACCGCCAATATTTTTGCCCGCACCCCCCACCTCATTAACTACCACTTCAAGTCCGCTCAATGGTCCTACACCCAATTAGCCTCGGCTGGCATAGGCATCAGCAAAGGGCCGGCCTTTTTGGAACTAGCCTCTTTCATCAGCAGTAGCGACGTGATTGGCTACTACACCTTTTTCGGTGGTGCTGTACACAAACGCCAGCTTGACAACGCCGGCGCTATCACCACCACGTGGTTTGGAGAAGTCACACACATTCCTGGCTCATCAGCCGAGAGCACACCCCGCTGGATAGAAACGAGTGGCCTGTGTTTCACAGCCAACCAGCAGGTGGGCAGCGTCAATATTGGTTTTCCGGTATGCGTTGGCGTGGCCTACTCCGGTCAGGCACTCAGCCTGAACACCAGAATCATGCTAAATGTATCGATGCAATTACCACACAAAAACAGATAGCAGACCATCCCGACAAACCAGCCCTGACCAACGGCTGCCAATCTGCACATTACCACCTATAATCTTCCTTTTTGTTCTCCACTCTCGATAAATTCAAGCAATGAAGCTCAGTAGAAAAATCATGTACCAGGCCATTCTGGATAAAGATACCTCTTTTGAGGGCGTCTTCTTTACGGCCGTAAAAACTACCGGCATCTTCTGCCGCCCCTCCTGCACGGCACGAAAACCAAAATCGGACAATGTAGAATTCTTTAGCACGTCAAAAGAATGTTTGCACCGGGGCTACCGGCCATGCAAAGTATGCAAGCCCCTGCACCACCTCAACAAAACGCCCATTGAAATGAACATCCTGATAGACGAGTTGGAAGCGAACCCAGGCAAACGGCTCAAAGACGGTGACCTGCTAAAGCGTGGACTGGAGCCCCATACTGTCAGGCGCTGGTTTTTAAAAAACCACGGCATCACCTTCCATGCTTATCAGCGAATGTTCAGGATCAATACGGCTTTTAAGAAAATACAGCAGGGAGATGGTGTTACCGGCGCAGCCTTCGATGCCGGTTTTGAGTCGCTGAGCGGATTTGGAGAGTCGTTCAAAAACATCTTCGGCGTGGCTCCGAAAAAAAGCAAAGCGAAACGGGTAATTGACCTGAAAAGAATAGAAACCCGACTCGGCACCATGATCGCATGCGCTGTCACGGAGGGCATCTGCCTGCTGGAATTTAGTGACCGGAAAATGCTGGAAACCGAATTCATCTCCCTCGCCCGGCACTTCAACGCTACCATTGTGCAGGGAAGCAATCCTCACTTCGAGCTGCTTGAGCGTGAGATAGCCCGCTATTTTGACGGACAACTGAGAGATTTTACCGTTCCGTTGACATTGCCGGGGTCGGCCTTTCAAAAAAGTGTGTGGCAGCAGCTGATGAGCATCCCCTACGGCGCCACAGCCACCTATGGAGAGCAGGCAGCAAAGCTGGGAAAGCCAGAAGCCGTGCGGGCTGTGGGCAGGGCCAATGGCATGAACAGGATATCGATCATCATCCCCTGCCACAGGGTGGTGGGCAAAGACGGTGCCCTCACAGGCTACGGCGGCGGCATCTGGCGAAAGCAGTTCCTGATTGATTTGGAAAAGAGCAATAAGTAGGTGGTAATCAGGCCAACCGCACCGTCATTCCGTTCCACGTCGGCCGGTTTGGAAGGATGCAACGGCAGGTATCTCCATTCTACACACTCATGCGTTTCACCTCGGAGAGGCCTGCATCACGCAGACATCCCCGAGTTTGCCGGTGCCCAGATTCCTCTGCTTTAAAAAGCTTCACAAAGTTTGAACAAGCATGTGCCGTCATAAAAATCGTATCTATCGGATTAACAGCGATCAGTCAAATTTTCAATGAGTCTGAAAAATACCTGTGAAATAGTTGTCTGTAATTATTTCCTAGCGAACTTTCAGGCAAATTTAACATCATTACCTCAACATGAAGTTCTTTATAAAAAACAACCCGAGGGCTTTACTTATCCTGGTCACCATTTTAACCGCCTGCGGACAGCAAGACGATGCAATAGAAACGCCGGCAGTCCCTCAGATTATTGACTTTTCGCCCAAAACCGGACTGGCGGCTGACACCGTTACCGTCACAGGAGATCATTTTGAGGCCAATAGTGCCAATATCAGTGTCTTGCTGGGCGATACCGAGGGCAGCATCAGTAAAGTCACCGAAACAACCATCAAGTTTGTTATCCCGGAAAACAGTACCAGCGGCATGGTTCGGGTGACTGTTGGCGATATCGCATCGGACTTTATTGAGCCGCTTGAAATACTGAACCTCTACCTGGCAGGATATGAAAGTGACGGAACCTACGAGCCGAAGTACTGGACGAACGGAATCGGTACAAGCTTGGGAATAGACGGCGATTATGAGGGGGTGTCCGCCATGGACGTTTATCAGGGAAGTGTTTATTTGGCAGGCCAGAGTTCCACCTTGAACAGTACATCCGTGGCTAAATACTGGGTGGATGGCGTGAGTTATGATCTAACAGATGGCACTACCCTTGCCCAGACATTCGGCATTCGGGTTGTTGATGGTGATATCTATGTCTGCGGCTACGAAAAAAAGGGGCAGGCTAACCACGTTGGCACATTATGGAAAAATGGAGAAGTGGTATTTACCACCAACGGTCAAAAAATAGCTTATTTCAGTAGTATAGACATTTTTGAGAACTCTGTTTATCTAGCCGGGCTTGAAGGCAATACAGCTACCTACTGGAAAGACGGGCAACCTGTGAAGATAGGCGGTGGAACTGAAAATAGCCGATTAAAGGGCATCAAAGTAACAGGAGATGGGGTGTATGTGGCAGGGTACGAGAGCAAAGTAGCAAAATACTGGAAGGACGGCGTGGGGTATCCTTTGGCAGGACTCACTTCTAACGCCCAGCGGAGTGACGGGTTTTCAATTGACGTTGAGAACGGACACGTGTATGTATGTGGCTACGAAAAAAATGTAAATGGCAATTTAACGGCAGTGCTTTGGGTTGACGGCGCTCCGGTCAATCTAACCCCCGCCGTAGGGCGAGCGGAAGCGTACTCCGTTCGGGCATTGAATGGAAATGTTTATTGCGCAGGCTACGAACTTGATCAGGGGCATGGGCCTCGTGGTAAATACTGGCGAAATGCACAGCCCAATATTGTTACCGGTAACGATAAAAGTGGTGAACTTACAGCAGTTTTTATCGGCAGATAACCATTGATGAAACAACAAGAGAGAAGGAAGCTACCCAAATTCTTTAGTGACGGCTTTTGTCGCCATGTGCTCTACTTTTGAATAGGCTAACAGTGAACAGATGCCAGCTTTATTACCTTCTAAAATTTGGTAAAGCTCACTGACAACTTCTATTCATAGGGCAGCCAGCCTGAGCGTTTACTAAACCCCCAAGGTTTAGTAGACCAGCTGTTGCCAGCTTCGAACGTTTCCCTACTTCCAACCCTCCAACAAAAAAAAATCCCGCACTTTCATGCGGGATCCTACTCTCTCTGCTGGTTGTCGCCAATTGGCAAGCCAACAGCACTTTTTACTACGCTCATGCGGCCTCCTCGTTTGGTCCAACATCCAGGTTGTCAAACGCATCTGACGCTCTGGTAAACTTCAGCTCGGCGAGCTTCATCTTCATCTCGGCGCTGGGCGAAAACACCACCCTGGCTCCTCTTACGCTGTACATGGTCACCTTCTCGGGTTGATCATGCCCGTTGCTGCTGATGTTGATACGGAACGTACCCAGCTGCCCCAGGTTCACGATATGGCCCTTTCTTACATACTTCGGAATCAGGTCGAGGAAGTTCTCCACGGCGTTGAGCGCATCGCCCTTGGTAAGGGTGCTCATGCTGGTAATGTCCTCGATGATCTCCCGAAGGCTGATCATGGCAGGTCTTTTAACGAAAGCGTAGTACTTCTGGTCGCCTCCCCCAGCCACTCCCGGCTGGCCACGACGAACTATTGCATATGGTATTGCATTCATGATTGTAAAATTTAAATGGTTATTAATTTGATTAAAGACAGGACCCGGCCGGGTTTCCTGGGTGTGCGCTGAGCCAGCTTATCGCTCTCAAAAAAATCCCTGAGGCGCCTTCAGCGGAGCTCCTGAAGAGGGATAATTTGACTCGCTGCGTACGGTAAAAATGATTTCAATAACGGTGCCAAAAATCACATTTAGAGTTGAATTATTATATAATTTTTAAAAGAAATTTTAATTTTTATCTCGACCGATATTTTTGTGCTTTTTACGCATCCAACACAGGCTTATTTTCGTTTACCGACGATCGTCTAATAGCTCTAATAAAACTCATTTCAATCGATTGAATTCGAGCAAGTTTTCAAAAATAATTTCAGAAAACCGCACGCCGGGAGAGAGGCAAAATTCAACTGACTATTCATTCCTCTTTAATTGCACTTTATGGGGTCGTTCATGCTTTCATTTTTTTTGGCCTGAAGGGGTGTATGGCAGACCCTTTTTTACTCTTGCGCAAGAGGCATTCCATTCCAGCGCTAGAGTCAACCAAATCTAGCGCTAGATGCTTCCCACTCTAGCGCAAGACTCAGCTCCTTCTTGCGCTAGACTTATCGGCCTGTTAAGCCAAAGATTGCTGCCTCCTGCGCTGGAGCCAGGTGGGTTCACGGCAAGAGACAGCTGCTTCCTGCGCCAAGCCATGCTGCGTGTTGCGGCAAAGGTTGATGCATCTAGCCGTAGATTGAGTTCAACCTAGCGCAAGATGCGGGTCAGTCTTGCGGTAGATACAGATCGGTCTTGGGGTAGATGAAAACAGGGCTGGGGTTAGAAGGAGTAGGGTGTTGCTATGGACAGCGGTTCATCGAGTGATTTCAAAGCTAAGTCACGGCAATCAAAGATTTTAAACTCATTGGCTATGCCAGATATAGAAACTATAATCTTAAAGCAAAATGGATGTTGGAATTATTTAAGGTGCTTTAGCTACTAGCCTTCATGCTTTGCGTCAACAAGCGAGAGATGAACTGGCCTCGATATTCACGAGATGGCTTATCATTTACGGCCTCCTTTGCTAAGTCAAAATATCGGATGTCTTCGCCCGGCAAATCAGGCTGCAAACCCTCAGATTGAGCCAACAAATATTGTTTGTTTTCCTGTTCTAATAGTTCTAATTTCGTTCTAAAGGTTTCAATATCAACACTCGATGTATCCAATTTGTAACACTCAACGATTAGAGTGAAAATATTGGACTTATTAAACCAGTAGGAACCACTAGCGAGTCCTAAACTTTCTATAAAACTAATCGCAGAGATGAGCTCGATCTCAGTTTCGCCTGCATTATTGAATTCTTCAAAGTAGCTTTCGATGTATTCCTGCACTTTATCGTTTCTCCTGAAGTATTCCCCTTCACAAATGGTAGCCAAAAGTGTTAGTACAAATTGGAGGGCAAGCATTCTATTGATGTCGTTGTCAGTGAATATCTGATACCTCTCATGAAAGAAATTTAAAAAGGTGTCTCTATTTTCCGGTGATATCTTGTATGAGATTAGTGAAGTGTCAACATCCAAATCCTTCTCGATTATTTGCTTTCCCAAACAAATAAATTCGCTATCTCCCCACTGAGCATTAATCCTTTCTGTAGTATTTAGAGAATACTCAGTGCTATTAATTCTTTGAAATATTTCTCTTATTTGAATTTCGCTGGCATTTTTCAGATACCGGACTGAAATCTCATAATTGAGAAAATCTTCTTTTTCGGATTTCGAAAGATCACTAAAAGCCTTGATTGGAGTACTTTTTAAGCTGAAAACATCCTTGGCTTCAATGTAATTCAGAATTGTGGTGAGTCTTTGCTGCCCATCTACAATTTGATCAGTCAAGACTAGGGTCTCGGTATCGATTTCTCCTGGGGCAATGTAAATCTCTGGAAATGGAAAATTCCAAAGGATCGTTTCTATGAATTTATACTTATGCTGTTTTCTCCACACTAGCTTGCGTTGATAAGAAGGGCTGGGGTCAAGTTCTCCTTTTTTTAACTTGTTATACAGCTCAATAATTTTTTGATTATTGGCTGGAATACTAAAATCCAGTTTTTTCATTTCTTAGATAATTTCTGTTTCAACCCGATAAGAGAGCGCCTTGAGGTTATTTATATGATAGTTCTTGAAAAAATACCAATCCTGGTAAATACCTAACCCGGTCTTTCTTCGAAAATTATCAAATAATTCCTTCTTCATTTGTTCGAATGTTTTTGTAATACAAAACTCATATCCTTTCGGCTTCATATCAGGCCGAAACCACCCTTTAGAGAAATACTCAAAATATTTAAAGCAAATTGGGACTCCAAATGCATCCTCTTTCCCGCCGAAGTAATATTCATTTTGAGTCCACTTGTCCCTAAATGCGTCAGTGTATTCAAAAATGCTATGGCTGATACTGTTGAACAATGAATTTGAAACAACAGCTATATCTAGATCAGACTTATCTTTGGTTAAACGTGTACTCCGAAACTTCGAATCAAATTCCCGGTACAAATTTTTAGGATTTAAGCTATAACCAAGCTTAGCGGATCCAACAAAAATGACTTCGTGGATATGAACTCCCAAATACCCAGCAATCAATGACTTAACTTGGTATTCTTTTGATTTATCTCCCAGAACAGATTGAAAAAAATACGTATCTCCATCAACAATATGCTTTTGAAAGATTTCCTCATGAGAAAGGTGCCGAGAGGTTAGATCATCCTTCAGTTCGCTTATTTTTTGGTCAGTATAACTCATAGTTCCAGGCCTTGATTTTCCTTCAAAAAATGGTTCATTGAAAAAATTTGATAACAATCTACCAAATATTATCTTGAAAAGTATTGAGGCTAACTTAACAAACGTGATTTCGGACATCACGGCAAAACAACATCGATTCGGCGCCTAGGTTACTTTTTTTGACCGAAAAAGAAAAATGCATCTCATTTAGCGTGTTCAATTAGCAAATTGAAAAGGTTCTGTATTGAATAGCGCATTGTAGCAATTTTACAATAGTTCATTTATAATATTAATTTATGAAAGAAGGCCAACGACTTTGGACTAGGGATGAACTAATTCTCGCACTGAACCTTTACTGTAAGCTACCATTTGGAAGACTCCATAGTCGAAATCCAAAAGTCATACACCTTGCTCAGCTTATTGATAGGACACCGAATTCCGTCGCCTACAAACTTGTGAACTTTGCCAGTCTCGACCCTAGTCTTCAAGCCAGAGGAATAAAAGGTGCGTCCAATACGAGCATCCTTGACAAAGAGATATGGAGCGAGTTTTTTGAGGCCTTAAATATCTCCTCCTTTGAAAGTGAGAAATTATTGGCTAAGCTGGAGAATACAACCGTTGAAAAATTGAATAACATCTCTGAAGAAGAGTTGCCGAAGGAGGGAAAAACAAGAGATCAAGTTATTAAGGCGAGAGTGAATCAATCCTTTTTTAGAAAGTCTGTTTTGGCGGCTTACAATAACACCTGTTGCATTACCGGAATTCAACAGCCTGAGCTACTTATAGCGGGACATATCAGACCATGGGGTATGGATGACGCAAATCGTTTAAATATCCGAAACGGAATATGCATTAATGCTTTGCATGATAAAGCGTTCGAAGCTGGGTTGATCACGATATTAGAAGACTATACAATACAAGTTTCCTCAATTCTCAAAAAAAGTAAAAGCAAGGAAACTCAAGATTACTTTATGAAACATCACGGGCAAAGCATCATACTTCCTTCGAGGTTTTTACCCGAAAAGACATTCTTACAATACCATCGTGAGGCTAGATTTAGACCGTAATCATGAATAAAAAGATTTTAGAAGCCATAGCCGACATTGCCTACTTTGCAGGAGCAAAAAATTATTCCTCTGGTGATTCCAGACTAGATGCTTCAGAATTTATTCTGTGGGCAGAGCAATTTGAGAGCCTAAATAGCGACGCCAACTGGGATCAACGAGATTACATTCTTGAAATAGAGGATTTTGCCAACGCAAAAATTCAAGAAGCTTCCCAGACTTAATTCATCCTATACCCTTACTCCTGATACGGCTCATATTATAGCTTCTCACCTTTGGGCTGTGCACGTCCATAATCAAAGTTAATAGATTCTCCCGCACACTATATAATAAGGAGTGGGTGGTCGGCCACTGGGTGAAATACCTGAAGCTGGAGTAGGGTTGTCCGTAATTGAAGCCGTTCGTTCTCCGTCCAGATTAAAGACATTACTATCTGCGGAAGTGCAGATAGTAATGTCTTTAATTTTCAACTCCGCACGTAGCATAGTAGTGTCGCCCAATTATGAACCTGCCCTATCTTTTTGCTACATTAGTATTGCAGCCATCAACCAGTCTCATTATGCGCCTATACACTTTTCTTTTACTTTTTTTACCCGGGTTGGCGTCAGCCAACGGCGGCACCATCCATTCTTCCCTGTTTAAAGAAACAGGAAATATTAAGCTCATTAACACGAAAGATATTCTGCTTTTGCGTGAAGACCTGACGCTTGACTTTTCAGCTAAAAGTACCGTCAAGGCTACAGTGTTGTATCAACTGAAGAATGGCGGGAAGGCTCGATCACTTTTATATGCCTTTCCGGTAGACTTCTACCTAAGCAAGGGCGGCGAGTCATTAGAGGAAGAGAATTTACCAATAGAGGAGTTGATTGAGAATATACACTATTCGATGACCCTCAATGGAAAAGCCATTTCCACCGATTCCATCGTCAGCGAGCAATACCAGTTGAAACGGAATAGAACCCCAGATGAACTACTGCGGGTATGGTTCATTTCTAAGGTTGATATCGAGGAAGGTTTAGAAAACTTTTTGCGCATCACACTAGCCACTCCCGCCGAGTATACCACCTCAAGCATGCATGAACCGGCCTACGATTACGAAATATATGATAGCGGCAACAATTACAAATACCTTTACGACCTGTCACCGGCGGGTAGCTGGGGTAATGGGCAAGCAGGAAACATCACTGTGAATATTGTTCGACCAGGTGAATACGACAACTTCAGGGTGCGTGGACTTGATGGATTCACGCAGCATGCAGAAAATAACACGATAGCCTTTTCGTCTGACAATTATGGTTTCACCGGAAACTCAAAAATATTGGTTGACTATGGCGATACAGATGCCCAACACTTCAGAGAACTATTTTATATCAATCGGGCTCCGGAAGCTGTGAAAGCAATTACGGCGTCGTCCACCCTTGGAGCAACCTATGTTGTGGGAAATCTTATTGATGGTGACTTAGCAACAGCTTGGGTGGAGGGTCACTCTGGTAATGGCATTGGGGAATGGATTGAACTTGATCTAAACCCCAGCTTTACCCTCACCGGGATTGCGATAGTTAACGGCTACACCAAGAATACAGCGACTTTTGTGGAAAACGGGAAGATTAAAAGCGGCTCATTAACTGTGTCCGGCACCTGCTACAATATGGAAAACAGTCAAAGCGTTAAACAATGCAAGGACGAAACGTCGCTTTACATGAACGAAATTTCTTCGCTCCCTGCCGGGTCTGCCAATCTATTGAAAACAGTTGAGTTTCTGTCTTATCAGCCCTTTGAAGGCCCGGAACTCGCCAATTGGGACGACAGTACGAAAATCGAACGAGGCTTCGAATTTATGAAGCCTACTTCCATAAAGATCAAAGTAGATGAAGTATATGAGGGTACCAAATATCAGGATATGTGTATTTCAGAATTACTTGTCTTCGGTTATGTTTACTAGCGCCATTTAGTCGACTTCTGCAGCCCTAACATATGATAAGGAGTTGATCTCTTAGTGCTGTTATATTGTTACCAATCTGCCATGGTCCGATGGCGATTAGTCAACATTTACTACATTTAATCAAACTGCCATAAGCACCATGACAACACTTCGCCGCATCCTCCTTTTCACCCTCCTGGCTTTCTCCACCCATTTTGCCTCGCTGAGTGCCCAGCCCCTCAAAGAAACCGAGTTGAAAACTACCATTGGCGAGGTCACGGTGTTTTTGCAGGGAGCGCAGATTACCCGCACGGGCAAGGTGGAGATAGCCAGTGGCAAGTCGGCGCTGGTGCTGAAGGGGCTGTCGCCGCACATAGATGAGAAGAGCATACAGGTGAAGGCTACGGGAGCGTTCACCATCTTGTCGGTCAACCACCGGTTCAATTACCTGAACCAACTCAGCAAGAACGCCAGGATCGATAGCCTCCGCAACGTGCTCAATGCGCTGACCAGGTCAATAGGCAGCTACCAGGCTATGCTGGAAGTGATTGCGCAAAAGGAAAGCCTGATGAATGAGAACAAGAAGCTGGGCAGCAACAACGCTGCCGCCAGCCTCACGCAGCTAAAGCAGGCGATGGATTTCTTCGAAAAAGAACTCTCGGCGATGAAAGAAGACGAGCTGGATGTTTTAACGAACATCAGTCGGCTGGAGTCGGAAAAGCTGAGATTGGAAAGTCAAATCGGGATGTTGCAGAACGAGCAGGAACTGCCGACATCTGAAATAGAGGTTCGGGTCGAAGCCAACAGCAAAGCCACGGGCGAATTCACCGTTGCCTATGTGGTTACCCATGCGGGCTGGCAGCCCAAATACGACCTGAGGGTAGAGAGTGTGGAGCAGCCGTTGAGCATGACCTACAAAGCGGAAGTGTACCAAAACACTGGTGTCAACTGGGATAACGTGAAGCTAAAGTTTTCGAATGGCAACCCGAATCAAAGCGGCACGGCGCCTAAGCTGGAAACTTGGTATCTGAGCTTTTATAGATATTGGTACAATACCAGTAGTCTTTATGGCTCACGCTCACAGGACTACAGAACTCAGCTCAAGGCTACGGGAGCAGTAGAAAGAGCAATGGCTGTTCCTGAGGAAGAAGTAATGGAGATGGCGGAACCAGAAGCCAAGGCTATCGCCACCACCACCGTCGAAAACCAAACAACGGTGGAGTTTGCTGTCGAAAAGCCCTACTCCATTCAGTCCAACGGCGAGAAGCTCACTGTAGACCTGAGCCAGTACGACATAGAAACCATTTACGAGTACCACGCCGTGCCCAAGCTCGACAAGGACGCCTTCCTCATCGCCCGCATCATCAACTGGGACCAGTACAACCTGCTGGAGGGCGAGGCCAACCTCTACTTTGAAGACGGCTTCGTCGGCCGCTCCATCCTCGATGCCCGTGCCCTCACCGATACGCTGGACATTTCGCTGGGCCGGGACAAAAACATAGTGATAGGCCGCACGAAGGTGGACACGTTCAGCAAGCGGCGGTTTGCCGGTACTAATACCATAGAAACCCGGCAGTTTGAGATATTGGTCCGCAACAAGAAGTCGCAGGCCATCAAGCTTACGCTGTTCGATCAGGTGCCGGTCTCGGCCATTGGTGAGATCACGGTTACCCCCACGGAGCTTTCCGGCGGCAAGCACAATGAGCAGACCGGCGAGGTGAAGTGGGAGATGAACCTCACCGCCCAGCAGCAGCAAAAGCTTACCCTCGGCTACGAGGTGAAATACCCGAGGAAGGAGAAGGTGGTGTTGGAGTGAGGGTAATTAAAGAGGTTACTCTGCCACAAAGAAAGTCGTAACCTCTTTAATCTTCGAAGCACGATTTGTTGTTGAGTAAAGAGGTTACATCTGCAGGGACGTAGAGGAGGTTACTCTGCCCTAGAGAAAGTCGTAACCTCTTTAATCTTAGAAGACGATTCCTTACAGACTAAAGAGGTTACATTTGCAGGGACGCATAGAGTAACCTCTTTAATCTTCGAAGCACGATTTGTTGTTGAGTAAAGAGGTTACATCTGCAGGGACGGATAGAGTAACCTCTTTACTTCGAGAACGATTCGTTACAGACTAAAGAGGTTACATCGGCAGGGACGTAGAGGAGGTTACTCTGCCCCAAAGAAAGTCGTAACCTCTTTAATCTTAGAAGCACGATTTGTTGTTGAGTAAAGAGGTTACATCTGTAGGGACGGATAGAGTAACCTCTTTACTTCGAGAACGATTCGTCACTGACTAAAGAGGTTACATCGGCAGGGCTGTAGAGAGTAACCTCTTTAGTTCTTTACCAAAAAGCTCTTAAACGCAATCTTCTGGCGTTTCCAGGTGTACGTAACGGCCACGGTGTCGCCGTATTGGATGATGGCAGGGTAGGAGAACTCTTCCTCTTCTGTGCCTTTGTCGATATCAACGATGGTGGGCCAGGTGAGGCCGTTGTCGGTAGAAATGCCAAGGGACAGCGGTGACCGTGACCCCCAGTTACCCGAGGTGTTGTTGAAGGCCAGGGCCAAAGTGCCGCCGGGCAGCCTCACCACGTCGATGCCGCTATTGGGATTGGGTAGGTCCGTTTTGTACACCGGCGACCAGGTAACACCACCATCTTCAGAATCACTACGGCAGATAGCGCCGGCAGAGCTCCTTAGCAGCATGTGCACCTTGCCCGGAGCCGACTCCCACAGCGTAGGCTGGATGATGCCTTCGCCTTCAATGGCTGTTCTGTCGAGGGGCAGGAAGTCAGATTTTGTCCATGTTTGTCCATTGTCGGTGCTGCGGTCTACAAAGGCATCCCACACTTTGTTGGTTTCCTTCGACGAGCCCGACAGCAGGGTGCCGTCTGCCAGGGTGATGGGCTTGTTTCTCACCGGGCCACGGCCTCCTTTGTCGCCTGCCACCAGCTCGGCAGGGGCCGACCAGGTTTCGCCGTTGTCGGTGGTGCGGATCCACCAGGTTTCCCAGTTGTCGATGGTTTTGCCCACTTTGAAATAGAGGATGATGTCGCCGGAGGCTTCTTTGAAGAGCACGGGGTTCCAATGGGCATCTTCACGGATTTTGGCCACTTCAATAGGTCTCGAGAAGTTGCCGGCGTTGCCTTTGGTGAGCCAAATGCCTACATCGTCGTGCTTTTCGTGGGTGCCGCCAAACCAGGCTACGAGGAAGTTGCCGTCGTTGGTGCGGACGAGGGTGGAGGCGTGGGCCTGGGCGAAGTCACGGTCGTCGCCGAAAACGAAGTCGGAGGTGAGGGGGGGGACGGTGGGTGTGGGTGCTTCTTTCACGGCTTCTTCCTTCGGTTTTGACTCCTGGGAGCATGCGGTGGCAATGAAGAAAAAGAGAAGATAAGCTGATGAAATTACGGTGTCGTTAAAAAAGGCTGTTTTCATGATGAGGTCTTTGGTAGCAAGCAGTGATCCTTCTAAAAACCGAGATGCCTGTCTGCACAGGCATGACGATTCGTGTCGGGATGAAATGTATTATTACATCGGCTTTGAGCCTACTACCTTGTAGGCTTTGCCGTTCGATTTGGTGAAAATGTAGAGCTCGCCGGCTGCATCGGTGCCTAGTCGTAAGTCTACTTTTTGTCCATTGTTCATTTCTTTGAAGCTGACTGGCTGACCGTTCATGCTTACCTGTAACTTTTTGATGGTGGCTACCTGTCCCAACTTCAAATCACTTACTTCTACGAAGGCCATCCATCCTTGCACAATGTCGCCAAACACATACTTTCCTTTTAGCTCAGGTACGTCCGAACCGGTGTATTCGTACCCGCCCAGGATAGCGTTGCCTTCATCGTGGTCATATTCCGCCACCGGGTAAGTGATGGGGTCGTTGGGATCCATTTGCCTGGCATACACCTTATTCATATCGTCGTACGGATCGATGATGAAGGAACCCTCCCGGTAGGGCCAGCCGTAGTTGTGTCCGGGTAAAATGATGTAGAGCGCTTCGATCATGTGGTGACCAATATTGGACGCCAGCATTTCGCCAGACTGCAGCCAGGTGAGCCTGTGTGGGTTTCTAAAACCCTTGGCATAAATTTCTTTTACTGTATTAGGATCGCTTTCGTTCACGAAAGGATTGGAAGCAGGAATGCCGTACTGCCCGTTTTTGCTGTTGGTACCTGCCGGGTCGATCCGGAAGATGGAGCCCCAGGCGGTTTCCAGGTTGTCGATCAGGAAGGGGTAGCCATTTTCTGATGCCCCTCCGTCCCCGAGGCCGATATAGAGGAGGCCATAATCGGCATCGCCTTTTTTAACGGTTGGGTTGAACCTGATGTCCTGCATGCCATGGATTTGGGTGACCATGTTGATCCGAAACAGTTCCTTGCTTTTACTGGCTTTAAAAGGAGCCTTTGCGGCAGGGTCGGTTGTCCATTCGGTTAATACCCACTGCAGCTTGACCCGTATTGAATCAGCATAGGCAAAATCTGCCGGTGCACTTCCTGCAGGTTCGGTGTGGGTGGTGTAGAGTAAGCCGTTGCTGGTAAATTCAGGATGAAAAGCGAAGCTGCCAAACCCTGTGCCATGGCCCGGCGTGTTGATAAATTTGGGTTGCAGCGCTTCCATGTCCATGTACACCCTGGGTTCGCCGTTGACCAGTTCATAGAGTTTCCCCCGCAGGTCTACCACAAAAGACCGATCGGTGCCGGGGATTTGATCCATTTTGGTTTCCCTGTTAATGAGTGGTGCTTCTCCAGAAGGTGGAAGGCTGGTGATCTCCTTTATTTCCACAGTTATGTCGGACGTCTGGATTGTGTCGGGAATAGGGTTTTCCAAAGCCTCGCCTGCGTTGGTGCCGCTGAAAGCAGGTCCGTCTTTGGTATTGATATAGGCAATGACCTGGTCTATTTGCTCATCCGACAAATAGGAGAATGCAGGCATATAGGAATTGTATTGTTTGAAAAGAGCGACAGCCCGCTCGTCACCAGCGTCGATCATTCCCTGCGGGTTCTTGATGAACTTTTTGATCCAGTCTGCCGATACTTCTTTGGTGAGCCCTCCCAGCTGGGGCCCAATGCCTGCCTGCATAAAATTGTGGCAAGCCCCGCAGGTCATCTCGAAGGTGGCCTGACCAGCTGCTATTACTGCTTCATCGGTGGAAATATCGTTGTTGTCTTTTTTTGTTTCGCCGCCGCAGGAAGAGACTATCAGCAAGATTAAAAGCAGATAGATGAGGCTTAGAAGGGAGGTTGTTTTCATTCTCAAATTAGTTTGTAGCAAGTAAGTGCAGTATCAAATAAATAACGAGGGTCTATATTAATCAAAGATCAGCAAAGGGGAAAAGGAATAGTTGGTCAATGGGTGCGTCATTTCGTTACCTGTGCGACTTGGTCAAAAGCATTTAAAACTCCTTTTCTTCGAAAATCTTCTTTTTTACCCTGATCCGCCAGCTGGCGGAAAAACAAGACTTTGGAAGCCAAGGGTAATTAAACAGCATCGAAAGTCGCCGACCAATTTGTTTTAAATACTTTTGACTTACCACTAGGACGAAATTTTCTTCTCTGCCACCTACCAATTCGTAACTTTGCGTCAATATATTTAAGGAGGTACCCCATGAGTGAGAAAGGATTAAAGTTTTATGCCATCACCAAAATGAAATGTCCCCGGTGCCATGAAGGTGATTTGTTTCCCGGGAGCAATCATTTCAGCTTTTCGAAGTTCACTCATATGTACAAGGTGTGCTCGGTATGCAACCAGTCGTTTGAGCCAGAGCCTGGCTACTACTACGGAGCCATGTTCGTTAGCTATGGCATCAATTCGGTTATTTTTGTGGCTGTTTGGGTGATCCTTGCTTTGATTGTTGACGAGGTGACGCTCACCATGATGATGGCGGCCATTGTCACGATAGTTGTAGGTTTGTTGCCGTTCAACTACCGCTTTTCCAGAAGTATCTGGATCAACATGATGGTGAAATACAGGGGGCTGGCTGCAAAAAAAGAATAGTCTGTCAGCCTTTCTTGAAAAGGTTGAACTTCAGGAGGCCTGACTCGTCTCCTGACTCATCTTTTTCCTTTCTGTGCTTCTGCCGTTCCTTTTTCCGTTTTCTCTTTTCCCTGGCTTTTTGCCTTTTCTTTTTAGTGTCTTTGGCGATGATGTAATGAGCAGAAAGACCTGTCGAAAAAGTGAACCAATCGGAGTGATTAACTTCATAGGCCGGCTTGATGTCGGCCGAAATCACAATGGGTAGTCCGGGTAGCTTCATTTCAGCGCCGAGTATGGCGTCGTAGCCATAATAGTTTCCCTGTTCTTTTTGCTCGCCCAAATGCATGCCGACGCCGGTGTAAATATTGAAGCCTTTGCCAATCAATGGAAAATGTTGTTCAATAAGTAGTGTGCTGCTGTATTGGCTGGGGTAAGCTGCAAAAATACCTTCGAGCGTCGTTCTGGAAAACAGCTTCTGCTTTGCCGTGATGCCATAGTGCTCATTGCCAAACCGGACGCCGAGGGCTGTGGAATATTTCTGTGCCTGGACTGAAACAGCCAGGAAAAGCAATGGGATAAATATTTTGGACATGGCTAGCTAATACTTTTAACTGAACGAAGTATTGGTTCAGTTATTCTCTCAAAGCCTGTCTGTGCTAATATCTTGCCAACTAGCGCATTTGCCCGATTATTTCTCCTGAAAGCTGCTGTATTTCTTTTTGTGAAGCTTCAATGGTTTTGATAGTCTCCCCACTGGAGCCACCCACTTCCATGTCTTTTACACTACCCAGGGCCTTCATGTACCAGTCGGTCCAGGCGCTGATGATTTGAGTTTCTTCCGATGTACTGGCTCCATCCTTTACGGCTTGTCTGCTCAGCTCGGCTTCGGCATTCAGCCTGTCGATGGCTGCCTTTTTTATTTCGCCGATAATCCCCAGAGCGGTTTGATGATCGGCGTTAACAAGTGTGAAAGCCGATGCCAGCGCAGCGGTGGCAACATTTCGCTCTGTCTCTTTCGATACTTTGTCGAGCCGGTCGTTGTCGGTGTGATAAAACTGGTCGGTGAAATGCCAAAGCAGCAAACCCGGAATGTTGGCTTCCAAAAAAGGCACATGGTCGCTGCCTCCTTCGAATGGGTTGTAGCTCACCTGCCAGCTGGCATGGGCTCCCTGTTCCACAAACCGGTTAAATATGAAGTCGTTGAAGTAGTGAGGTTTCATGTCGGCCAGGGTCACGTCGCCAGCTCCCCACTCAGTATGTTTGTCGTTACCTCTCGTCCAGATAGCGCTGGGGTCAGGCATTTTTTCAATCAGAAAAGAGCCACCCGTTACCGCTGTATTTTCCCCCACCATGTCGAGGCTAATGCCCCATTTGATGTTCGAAGCCCTCAGTGAGTCTTCTTCTATGTAGCGCCGGGTGGAGACAATTTCGTCGCCCCACAAAAAGGTAATGGTTCGTTTGGGGTCAAATGAGCCACTGTTCACCAGCCTGGCCGTTACGGCAGCCATTTCCACCTGAGTTCCTGTGCCCGATGCGTTGTCGTTGGCGCCGGGCTCCTGCACATGGGCGCTGAATACCAGTCTTTCATCGGGCACTTGCGAACCTCTCACATTGGCCACCACTGTGAGCTCTTCGGAAGGATAAATCTTCGTTTCAATCTTCACGTTCAGCTCCACCTTTCCCTTCGCCATGGCGTTCTTCAGTTTTTCTCTGGCTTCCCACGACAGGGCAACACACCAGGCTTCTTTGCCTTCCTGATAAGGAATGCTTCTGAACTGAATGGACGTGACGTTTTTCTCGGGCTGGAGATAGCCGGGGTTATTGTAAGTCAGCAAGGCCAGGGCTCCTCCTTTTTGCACGGCCTGTTCGAATGCCTGCCGGGGATTGGCGTCTGCCAGGGCAATTTTTCCTTTTAAGCTTCCGGCTGCTATTCCCTCAATATCTTCAACAAAAACCACCTCACTGCCAATGCCAGCCTCGGGTGTGCTCGTGGAGTAGATCGGCAGCATGTTTCTGTTGGTGGCGAAGCTAAGCAGTGGGCTGTCGGCTCCTTTGATAGACACTTCCCCATTCACTGGTTCCCAGGTGGGTTTGGCCAGTGCCCTTTTCTCTATGCGGTAAACGAGCCTGTCACCGTCGTTTGCAGTTTCTTCTGTTACATAGCCTGCTTTCTGCAATTCAGAAACAATTCTGTAGATGCTGGAGTCGAAGCCTGCGTTGCCAGCCAGTCGCCAGAACTGCTCCACGTAGGCAGTAGTTTCGTAAGCCAGGTCGCCGGTTACTTCTGGTCTTACCAGGTCAAAATAGGTGCTCGAAGGGTTTGGGGTTTCAGCAGTCGGCTGAGCGCAGCTTAGTAAAACGAATGTGAGAAGGAGCAGGGCTATGTTTTTCATGATCAAAGGTAAAAAACGCCGGGGAATTCACAGTGCCAAAGTGGAACTGGTTCGGCTAATTTACCCGAAAGAAAGCCTCTTAGTGAAGTGTTGAATATTAGTGGCTTGAATAAAAAAGAAAAACTGGTTCAATGCGTCTCGCTTGGGCCTTTTTCTTTTTTATTCAAGCTGATGCTTTTGCTTTTTTGGTGAACGTTTAATAACTCTAAGAACTCTTTGAAATCCTTGCTCAGCTCCATACAAACGAAGATTAACTTCCTGCCTTGTCTTTTCTAACGCTACCATTCGCTCTACCTCCGATAGGCTTAGCCAATATGATAGATTGCCATCGTCCTGTCCTTTTTTCACAATACGAATAGGCACTTTTGTTTCCATTGCTTTTAGGGCTTAATTGATTACTTAAAGGTAATCAATATTGTGGTAGGTTTACCCGGCGGTCAGCAATTCCTTCCACCACCAACCCGAGTCTTTCACCGTGCGTTGTTGCGTTTCGTAGTCGACATGCACAAGCCCGAAGCGAGGCTCGTAGCCTTCACTCCATTCGAAGTTGTCGGTGAGGGTCCACACAAAATAACCGTCAACGTCAATGCCTTCTTTTTTCGCACGCAGCACTTGCAGTAGGTACTCCTCGAAGAATTTGATACGGCGGAAGTCGTTCACTGCCCCATTGTTGACCTGGTCTGGCAGGCAAACGCCGTTTTCCGTCACCACTAGTTTTTTGATGCCCTCGTAGCTGGCAAAGCGCTTGAGCATGTGATAAATGCCTTCAGGGAAGATTTCGAAATTCATCGAGTTCATTTCTACATTCCGCTTTGTGGCAGGCACTTCTTTGGCAAAAAGGCCAAGCGAAAACAAGGAGTATTTGGATACGATGCGGAAGTAGTTCTGAATGCCAATGAAGTCGAACTCAAACGGGAGCTTTTCTTCATCCCCAGCTTTCATGAATTTTTCTATCCGCCTGAGGATAGGAACTGCTTTGGTTGGGTAACCCAGCCCGAGCCCTGGTTCCACATACAGTCTGTTGAAAACGGCGTCCATTCTGTTGGCAGCGTCTACATTCCAGGGCAGTTTGTCAATGGGGTCAACATGAGAGCAGGAATACGTAGTACCTATGTTGGCATGAGGCACATTGTAGCGAACAACTCGCCCGCCCTCGGCCTGGCACATGGTGGTGTGATGCGCTGCACTGAGGAATGCATCCAGCCCTTTTACACCAGGCGCATGGTAGCCAGCCATATAACCCAATCCGGTGAAGGCCATCGGCTCATTAAGTACCATCCAGTTGCGTACTTTATCGCTGTATTCCCGGGTAACGAGGTCGGTGTATTCTGTGAACCATCCAATAATATCCCGGTTGGTCCATCCACCCTTGTCTTGCAACACTTGCGGCAGGTCCCAGTGATAGAGTGTGATCCAGGGTGTGATGCCATTTTCGAGGCAGTAGTCAATCACCCGGTGGTAGAAGTCGATGCCTTTGCTATTGATGTGGCCAGTGCCGCTGGGAAGCAACCTTGGCCATGCGATTGAAAATCTGAAGGAGTCGAACCCCATCAGCTTCACCAGGTCAATGTCTTGCTCGTAGCGATGGTAGAAGTCGGTGGCTATATCAGCCTTGTCACCGGTTTTTATTTTGCCTTTGGTGTGAGTGAACCGATCCCACACCGACTCGCCTTTGCCGTCGAGGTTCCATGCACCTTCAGTTTGAAAAGCAGCCGTGGCCACCCCCCATGTGAAGTCATTGCCAAAATCTGCTTTGCTAAACGGGCGAATGTCTTCCAGAAGCTCATGATTACCAGAGGCCGATGGCCTGCCGGATTGGTAAAATGCATGATTGCTGCTTGTTTTTGTTGTGCCTTTATCTAGCATTCTTGTGGATCGACTTGGCTACGCCTGATATTGTTCGGTTTTCCTGAAACAAACGGCAAAGATAAGGAGGATTATGAAGCCCAAAAATATGGAAGTGGTAAACCTGTTGATCCAGCTGAAATAATCGACAATAGCAAGTGCCAAAAGAATGCCCGGGATAAAAAGAATGAGTGAGAGCACTTTCGAAAGAGAACCCTTTTGGATAAGGAGGGTGCCGAGCCAGGCAAAGATCACGGCCAGCAGCCCCCACTTTGCCCAGGTGAATAATGGTAGAAAACTTGTGTAGGGGCTAAAGCTCATTCCGCCATCTAAGTACTTGGAGGTGATGCTAAGCATCATTACATTTTCTAACAGGTCGCTGGTGAATATGATTAGGCCTGCCCATGCCATACTTTTTACGGCGGGTTGGTTGGAGACAACACCGAGTTTATAAATAAAAAGCGACAAGAAAGAACTGTAAACGGCCATGAAAATGAAGTCGAAATAATTTACCCTGTCCAGCCCCATAATCTCTTCTCTGCTCAGCACCTCCAACGTGTTGGCCACATCCACGGCCGAATGGACAAATTCAAGGGCTATTATCAGGCTGTTATAGGGCGGTCTCGCCTTTTCGTTGGGCAGCGACACACTCCTCATAAGTCCGAGGCAAACAACCAGTGGTAAAATAAAAAGCCCAAGACTGCGAAGAGGATAGTTGGGATTATTGATCATTGAATTAATTTAGCGCACTTAAGCTTTGAGAAACTAAAAGCTGATCTACAATATAAGCCATCTGTGGTTTAGTAGATGTAATTCAAACTAAACATTTAGATTTGTTCAAATAATCCGATAAATTCAAGCCTTCTAGATAAGACCAAAAACTAAGAACTATGAAAAACCTGAAATCACTTCTTTTGCTTGCAGTAATTCCGTTCGTTGTTTCCTGTAGCTCAGGCGACAAAAAGGCTGCATCTGCTGAAGAGGCCACTAAGGAAACCGCCGTTGACAAAGTTGAAAAAGAATTTAACTACCCCATTCCTACCTCTTTTGAAGTGACAAAAATGCTTCAGGATGCGCAGGCAGGATTCGTGTTAGGAATAACCAATGATGCCGAAAACGCTGATCAGTATGTTACTGCCTATAGCAAGGCTGTAAACCTGGGTGTTTACGGTGCTGATTTGAGCTACGCCAGTACTTACAACCGTCAGCAGGAGACAATGGACTTTCTGAATGCTTCAAGAAAGCTGATCCAAAGCCTCAACATCTCTTCTGGCTTTAGCATGGAAATGGCTCGTCGTGTGGAGAACAATCTTCAGAACAAAGATTCACTGATCAACATTATTACTGAGGCTTTCTACGACACTTATACTTTCCTTAACCGCAGCTCACAAGAAAGAACTTCGCTGCTAGTGCTTGCTGGTAGCGTGGTGGAAGGATTGTATATCTCATCAAACCTGGTTATCAGCAGCGGCTATGACCAAAAGCTATTGGACGTTATCGGCGGCCAGAAGTCACAAGTGTCAAAGCTGGTTGACCTACTTGGCGAATTTTCTGACGACGAGAATGTGCAGAAGGTACTTCCTGCTCTTCAGGGAATCAAAGAAGCGTATAGCAAAGTAGGCGATAAGCTGACAGCTGAGCAATTTGATGACTTGCAGGTAGCCATCGAGTCAATCCGTACGCAGATCGTTACACCATAATTTAATTGCTTGAGTTAGTTCCTATTCCCCGGCTATGACCGAGTCGATTGTAAATGCTTTAATGCATCTGTTCGCCATCATTGAGAGTGTCAAAGAGGACGATCAGTTTGACTCGGTTCAATTAGTGATTAAGCCTTATCTTAACAGGAGCCTGAACAACGAGGAACTAACTCAAGCATATCTTGACCTCTACAATAATTACCTCTCTTTTCACAGAAGCCAGCCCCGCACAGGCGACAAGGAAGCCCTTCTGGCCACTGATGTAGAGAGTATTCTTCAGGTTACCAAAATCTGCAATCAGCTCAATCAGGAGCTTCTTCAGCACGAACGTATCATTGTATTTCTCCAGCTTCTGGAGCTCATTTTTGCCGATGGGAAGGTAACCGACCGGGAGGAGCAGTTTGTTATGCTGGTGGGTATGAACTTCAGCATACCCAGCAAAGAAGTAAATGACATCAAGGCTTTTGTCCTCAACAAAGATGGTAAGGGCATGGACACCCAGCGGGGGCTGGTGATTGACAACCGTGCCACCGAATGGTCGGATGACATAGCCTGGATGATGAAAAAGAAGAAAGTGGCCGGGGCCACCGAGTTTCATCACATGCGGGTGGAAAACATGTTTGGGAAGATACTTGTGCTTCATATTGCGAGTATCAACACCTTCTTTTTCCGATACGACGGCCCCCTCAACCTCTATGTAGAAAGCAACAAAATTGTCAAAAGTAAGTCGTATCAGCTCAAGCCCGGGTCTATAATCAAAGGCAAGACGATCAAGCCGATTTACGAAACTGAAATCACCAAAAAGTTCCTTGAAGACCATAAGCGGGGACACATTGTCCTGACCGGGAGGAACCTCACCTTCCAATTTAAAAACAGCGACAATGGTATCCATCCCTTCAACTTTTCGGAGGAGTCGGGTACGCTGGTGGGCGTAATGGGTGGCAGTGGGGTAGGAAAGTCGACACTGCTGAACCTGCTGAATGGCAAAATTGAGCCGACCGAGGGGAGAGTGACCCTGAACGGCTTCAGCATGGAAAATGCCGCCCGTTATGGAATGATAGGCTTTGTGCCACAGGACGACCTGCTATTTGAGGAGCTCACGGTGTACCAAAACCTTTTCTTCAATGCGCAGATGTGCTTCAGCGAGTTTAGCAAAGAGCAACTTGAGGAAACCGTTGACAAAGTGCTTCACGAGCTCGACTTGTATGAGATCAGAGACCTTCGGGTCGGCGATCCTTTGAACAAATCTATTTCAGGTGGGCAACGAAAGAGGCTGAATATTGCCCTTGAGCTGCTGCGTGAACCAGCGTTATTATATGTGGATGAGCCAACCTCCGGGCTTTCTTCTATGGATTCTGAGAAGGTGATGTGGCTGCTCAAAGACCTGACCCGCAAGGGAAAGCTTGTTATTGTGATCATTCACCAGCCTTCGTCGGATATTTACAAGCTTTTTGATAAGCTGTGGATGCTGGACAGGGGCGGTTTCCCCATCTACAATGGCAACCCCATTGATGCGGTTGTTTATTTCAAAAGCGAGAGTACACAGGTAAACGCCACCGAAAGCGAGTGCCCGCATTGTGGCAATGTAATTCCCGAGCAGATTCTTCAGATCGTCGAAACCAAAACCATTGATGACGACGGGCGCCCTACATCGGAAAGGAAAATCAAACCCAGCGATTGGTTTCATAAGTACAAAGAGAAGATTGAGCCGTTTGTTCCTCAGCTGCGTCACGACACGTCCATTCCCAAATCGAATTTTAGGCTGCCCAGCTCGCTCAAGCAGTTTTTGATTTACAGCAAGCGTAATGTGCTCTCAAAGGTCGCTAATAAGCAGTATATCCTAATCAACCTCCTGGAGGCCCCTGTGCTGGCGTTTATCCTCGGATATTTCTCTAAATATTCAAGCGGACTTGAGTATAACCTGGCGGAGAACAAGAACCTGCCGGTGTATCTCTTTATGGCGGTGGTGGTTTCCTTGTTTATTGGGATGTCGGTGAGTGCAGAGGAGATTTTCAAAGACCGAAAGATTATTGAGCGGGAGTCGTTTCTGAACCTTAGTCGGTTCAGTTATATCAATTCCAAGGTGAGCTTTCTATTCACATTGTCGGCTTTTCAAATGCTGACATTTGTGGTCATAGGCAATTTTATCCTCGAAATCCATGGTCTTTCTCTTTACTACTGGCTGTTGCTTTTCTCTACCGCTTGCTTTGCCAACCTGGTGGGGTTGACCATATCGTCCGCTTTCAACTCGGTGATCACCATTTATATTCTGATTCCTTTCATACTGGTGCCGCAGCTGCTACTGGGAGGGGCCATGATCAAGTTCGATGACCTTCACAAATCGCTTACCAACAGGGTCTATGTGCCATTTATCGGAGACGTGATGGCCTCACGGTGGGCGTATGAGGCCATTGCCGTGGCTCAGTTTAAGGAGAATGCCTATGAGAAGCATTTCTTTGAAGCGGAGAAAAAGATCAGTGCTGCTTCATTCAATATCTCATTTAAAATTCCGGAACTGGAAGTCATCACCAACTCGCTGATGCAGGATGAGAACAAGGAATCGGAAAGCTTTGAGGCCAGACTCGATATCCTCCGAAACGAACTGGACGGGCTGGGGAAAAAGGTAGAGATGCAGCCATTTACGTTTGCTAATAACCTGACACCGAAGAGCTTTACGCAAAATATCGGGAAAAATGTATTGAGTTACCTCGAATCGCTGACGAGGGCATTCACCGTTAAAATGGAAGATGCCGCCAATGAACAAGAGGGTATTTACAATGGATTGTCCCGAAAGATCGGAAAGGATGAGATTTTGGTTCTTAAAAAATCATCCTTCAACGAGGCACTGTCCGACATCTTATTGAACAGGAATGAAATTAAGGTGCTCTATTATGGAGCTGACCAGCTGATTCAAAAGAAGGATCCTGTATTAATGGAGCCTGAGTCCAACCTGGGAAGAGCACATTTTTACGCTCCCGTGAAAATCTTTTTGGGCTACCGAATTGATACCTTCTGGTTCAACCTGATGGTGCTCTGGTGCATGACCGGGCTGCTTTACGTACTTCTGGTTAAAGATTTCTTTGGCAGGGCAATGAAGGGGGTATGGCGCACAAGGCTGAGGAAGGAGTAGCCTAGCTTAGCTCTTCAATGAGGTGGGTTTGCCCTAAAAAAGTGACCTTGTCACCTTGCCTCTTTCCAAAAAATGCCTGGCCCAGCGGTGAGCCGGGTGAAATCACAAAGTAGTCTTTCCCATCGAGTGATACTTTGCCCAGGCTGGCAGCAAAGTAGTAGTGCCCAAGCGATGTTTTAACCATGCTTCCCAGCTGGACAGTGACAGGGATTTTGGATGGGTCAATAGATTTTAGAACCTGCAATAGCTTTTGGGCTTCACCTGCTTGTGTGGCATTTTTTTCTATTTCCTGCTGCATCATGGCTCGGCCGGTTTCGTATTTGTCACCGGCGCTGCTTTTCGTTTCCGAATTGGCGGCCTCCCTGGCCTCGGCAATAGCACTATTGGCTGTATCAATTCTTGACTTCACATGGTCAATGCACGTTTGCAAAAGCTGTTGTTTGACTTCCATAGGGTGAAGGAAAAGTATTGATTTCAGATATTTCTTAAGGGTGCACCCAAATGTAAATAGAATTAAACGTTTTTAAACTTTGGATTGCTCATTACCTTTGGTTTGGCGTTTAGCAACTTACTATGAGTAAAATCCTTATAAGATTCACATTCACCGCTCTTATTTTTTTAGGCCTAAGCATAAAAACGATTGGTCAGGGGTATGATATTAAAATAACTGTGGAGGGCATGCAGGACAGCGTGGCTTATCTGGGCTATGTTTTCGGCGATCAACGGTTTCTGACCGACACCACCCGGGCAACTGCTCCTGGGGTCTACCGTTTTACCGGAGCGAAGGAGCTTCCCACAGGCATCTACTTTCTTTACTCTCCCAATTATTTTCTTGAGCTGATAGTAAAGGAGCAGAAGTTCAGCCTGAAGACTACCAAAGAAGGTGCCTTCCGAACCATGGAGGTAACATCGTCGCCGGAGAACCTGGTGTTCAAAGAATTTCAATTAGGAATGGTGGAACTCCAAACCCAGAAGCAGGCCATAAGAAAGAAGCTGGAGCAGGCTTCAACAGCAGCTGACTCTACGGCTATTTTTGAAGAGGACAAGGAGGTGAGTGAAAAGCTCAATGATTTCAGACAGGGGCTGATTGCCAAATACCCCGATTCGTTTGTTGCCAAATTTGTGCGGCTAATGGCGCTCCCCGATGTGCCTGGCATACCTGAGTATACCGACGTGACCGACGATGTGGAAAGGGGCAGGTTGAAATACGAGTACTACAAAAGGAAGTATTTTGAAAGCATCGATTTTGATGATTCGGGACTGCTCAGAACGCCAGTGTTGAAGTCGCCGGTTATCCATTTCCTCGACAAGGTGGTGATCCAGCATCCGGACACCATCAACGTGTATGTAGATAAGATAATGACCAAAGTGCTTGATCAGCCAGACGCCTTTAGATTTTGGCTGGTGACGCTGTTCAAAAAATACCAGGAGTCCAAAATCATGGGCATGGACGGTGTGATGGTGAACCTGGCAGAAAAGTACTACCTCACGGATAAGGCAGACTGGTTGAGCAAAGAAGACAAAGAAAAGCTAGCTGAGGAAGTAGAGTTTGTGAGCCCCAACCTTGTTGGAAAGCAAGCCCCAACCCTTCAATTGTTGGATACCTTGCTATCACCCATCAACCTGAGTCAGGTAAAGGCCGAGTTTACTATTCTCTTTTTTTATGACCCCAACTGTGGGCACTGCAAGAAGTCGACGCCAGTGCTTTTGGAAGAATACCATCGCCTGAAAGACAGTGGAGTGGAAGTGATGGGGATTTGCATATCTACTGATATTGAGGAGTGGCGCCGGTTTGTGTATGAGTATGAGCTCGATTGGATCAATGCCGCTGACCCTTACTACAGAAGCAATATGCGCCGGGACTACAATGTAAGAACCACGCCGCAGGTTTACATCCTCGATAAAAATAAAAAGATCATTGCCAAGAAGCTGGAGGTAGAACAGCTGGCAGGGTTTATTGAGCAATACCGGGCTGTACAGCGGCCTGCCGGGGAGGATTAAATAGTATTAGTTGTGCTTAGGTTTTTTTTGAGCTAAATTTTTGGCTGAAACCTACTGACAATGACAACTCCCCGTTCCTTAATAAGCTATTTTGCTTCATTAATTCTCATTTCCTTTCTTTTTTCATCGTGTGAAAAAGCTTCCGGCGACTACAGTGGCTGGCCCGCCTACGCCGGATCCAAAATGGGTGAAAGGTATTCTTCGAATGATCAAATCAACAAGCAAAATGTAAGTAAGCTACAGGAGGCCTGGCGCTACAGCACGGGAGACAAGGACCCCAAAAACCGGTCGCAAATCCAATGCAATCCAATCGTTGTGGGCGGGGTGCTGTATGGCACTTCGGCAGAGTCAAAGTTATTTGCCCTGGACGCCGCTACAGGTGCAGAAAAGTGGGTTTTTGATCCTTTCAAGGAGACCAGGGAGCAGCTAACCGAGGACAGGTTTTGGTTTGCGGTGAACCGGGGAGTGATGTACTGGGCGGATGAAGCTGGTAAGGGAAGGATATACTACAGCATTGCCGAGAACTTGTATGCGGTCGATGCAGAGACGGGCCAGTTGGTGGAAAGCTTTGGACAAGGCGGCCATATCGACCTTAGAGAGCAGCTTGACACCGACCTGGATATTAGCAAGACATATGCCTCAGGCACCACACCTGGAGTTATTTTCAACGACCTGATCATCATGGGCATGCGGTTGTCGGAAGGGCCTGATGCCCTACCCGGGCATATCAGGGCTTTTGATGTGCGGACCGGGGAGCGGAAGTGGATCTTTCATACGATTCCTCACCCTGGCGAAAAAGGCTACGAGACCTGGGAAGACCCCGACGCCTGGAAAAAAATAGGCGGAGCGAACGACTGGTCAGGCATGTCGCTCGACGGAGAGCGGGGCATCGTTTTCGTATCGACAGGCACGGCCAATCCCGACTTTTACGGAGGTTTTCGCAAGGGCCAGAACCTGTTTGCCAACTGTGTCATAGCGCTCGAAGCTGGCACGGGCAAGTATATCTGGCACTATCAGGTTGTGCATCACGACCTGTGGGACAGAGACCTGGCTACCAATCCGATCCTTACCACTGTCAATCATGAAGGCAAAATGGTCGACGCCGTGGCGCAGATTACCAAGCATGGTTATGTATTTCTTCTGGAAAGGGAAACTGGGGAACCGATCTTTCCGATTGAGGAGGTGCCAGTACCTACCTTTGCGCTTGATGGTGAGGAACCGTGGCCAACGCAGCCTGTCCCCACCTTGCCGGAGCCATTTGCCAGACAATCGTTCACTGAAGCAGAGGTGTATGGCACCACTCCCGAGGCCTATGCATATCTGCTGGAGAAATTTAAGACAGTCAAATACAGTGAGGCGTTTACGCCTCCGAGCAAAGAGGGATCGTGGATTTTCCCTGGCTATGATGGCGGGGGAGAATGGGGGGGCGCTTCGGTTGACCCGGAGTCGGGTATCCTGTACGTTAATTCCAGCGAAATGCCCTGGGCGTTGCACATGGTGGAGGCTCCCGCCAGTGGCACCGGCGGCTCTTCTTTGAAGGGCATTGGCCAGGGTGTGTACAACAAGTATTGCATGTCGTGTCACGGGCCCGAGAGAAAGGGCAACGGGGCTGCTTATCCGTCGCTGGTTGATTTGAACCAACGATACAACAAAGCACAGCTGTCAACTTTGATTTCAACAGGCAAAAATATGATGCCAGCCTTCAAGCAAATTCCTGATGGAGAGAACGAGGCCCTGATGGCATTTGTGCTCGATTTGGAAGACAAAGAGGCCGTGCCTGAAGTGGCTGGTGAAACTGTAGTGATGAAAACGCCGGACATACCGTTTACCATGACCGGGTACAATCGCTTCATAGACGAAAATGGCTACCCTGGTATTACACCACCCTGGGGAACGCTGAACGCCGTTGACCTCAATACGGGCAAGCTACTTTGGAAGAAGACCCTTGGGGAGATGAAGGAATTGACTGAAAAGGGCATTCCGCCGACAGGTACAGAAAATTATGGTGGCCCGGTTTCCACCAAAGGAGGCCTGGTTTTTATTGCCGCTACCAAGGATGAAAAGATCAGGGCATTCGACAAAGTAAGTGGCGAGGTGCTCTGGGAAGCCGACCTACCGGCCTCAGGCTTTGCTACTCCGGCAGTTTATATGGTGGAAGGCAAGCAATACGTTGTGATCGCCTGTGGTGGTGGCAAAATAGGAGCGAAGTCCGGCGGTGAGTACGTGGCGTTTGCGCTGCGGGAGTAAGACAGCAGAGTTTTTACTTTTCCATATTTTAATTATTAGTCCGTTGTAGGATAATCCTTGGCAATTTTTGTTGCTATTAGTTATTTGGGTACTATTTTTATCACAAGTATCCAATCTACGATGGAAATACTATGAAAAATGGATTAGCTATTGCAGCAATTTTGATGAGCTTTGCCTTCACGGCGTTTTCCCAGCCTGTTATTAAACCTGATCAAATATTGACCATCGACGAAAACTCCGTCAATGGAATTGAGATTGGTCCGGTGAGAATAGCCCATAACTATATCAGACAAATAGAGACATCAGTAGGTACCACACACCTATTGAAAACAGATGGCACCCTATGGTCCTGGGGTTGGAATGTATCTGGTAAATGCGGGATAGGAACTAACGTGGAAACACTGATTCCTACTCAAGTAGGTTCTGATAATAATTGGAAATCCTTTGATCAGGGAGAAGCATTTGCAGTTGGTACAAAAACCAACGGCGAAATGTTCGCTTGGGGGGTTGACTACTTTGGAAATGAAAACATGGAATTCGATTATGACCTGAATACATTCTTTACTGCAGTTAAAGTTAGCGACGTGAGTGACTGGGAAAGGGTCGTTGCTGGCTATGTTTACCAGTTAGGCATTAAGCAAGATGGTACATTGTGGTTTTGGGGAGCCACTTCGAGGGGTGAGTCTGGTACAGGAAACACAAGTTTTACTACACGGACACTTGTTCAGTTGGGTACAGATACAGATTGGAAGTTTGTGGATGCCGATTTTTGGGTGAACCACGCAGTGAAAACCGATGGAACTTTGTGGTCTTGGGGGGCAGTTTATGGGTCCAACCTAGGGCTTGGCCTCACAAATTTTAATAATGATATTAATGTACCGACGCAGATAGGGTCGGATGTAGATTGGAAAATTGTTGCAGGAGATGACTATGTTGCCTACGGAATCAAAGATGCGGGAACACTTTATAAGTGGGGCAACACTGTCAATCAGTTTGGTTCCGATGCCGATTGGGCAGATGTTGAGTACTACGGAGTGGGAAATGGCAATAGAGCCATTGGATTAAAAACAGATGGAACGCTATGGGCGTGGGGGAAAAACGACAAGGGGCAGGTAGGGGATGGCACCACCATTGATAGAGACTTACCTGTGCAAATTGGGACAGACACTGACTGGGTGTCGATAGGAGAGAGTTTTGCCATCAAGGAAGATGGGTCACTCTGGGCCTGGGGCATCAATGAGCATGGGCAGTTGGGAACAGAAACAACTACTAATCTGACTAGTCCGACTTACATCCCGCCGGTAGGCATGCAGTTTGAAATCACATCGGGGAATGAAAGTGGCGCATTTTCGATTACCGACCGTGGGGTGATAAAAGTGGCAGATGGGTCCAAGCTGGACTTCGAAACCAGTGCTTCCTACGAGCTGACAATTACTGCCACCGACGACAACCAAACCAGTGCTGAAGAATCTGTCACCATTAATGTGAACAATATAAATGATGGGCCGGTGATTGATGCAGACCAGAGTGTCTCGTTAGACGAAAATACGGAGAATGGAGCTGAAGTAATTGCGGTTGCGGCATCGGATCAGGATGGTGACACTGTATTTGAAAATTGGACGATCACCAGTGGTAACGACTCGGAAGCATTTGCTATTGATGGCGAAACGGGCATTATTACCGTTGCTGATCAGGCAAAGCTTAATTTTGAAGAAGTTTCTTCCTTCCTTATTGGGATAACGGTAAGCGATGGGACGACGGTTGGTTTTGAAGGTTTTCTAAACATAACAATTGTAGATAAAAATGAGGCTCCCGTCATTGCCGCCGAACAGGTCGGCACTGTGGATGAGAACAGCCAAGGCGGGACTGAAGTAACCTTGATAACTGCGACAGATGAAGACGCTGGAGCTGCCCTGAGCAACTGGCAGATCTCCAGTGGCAACGAAAATGGAGCTTTCGCCATAAATGCCGCCACCGGACAAATTTCTGTCGCTGATGGTAATCAGCTTGACTTTGAAACTACTCCGACAATGGAAATTGGAGTGACTGTTACCGATGGCACGCTAACAAGCGGCGAGGCAACAGTAGTTATCACTATTCAGGATGTGAACGATCCGCCTGTTATCACTGCGGATCAGGAAGGTATTATTTCGGAAAACAGCACCAATGGCACCGAAGTGATGCAAGTACAGGCTGCCGGGGGAAACACAAATACAATTTTAAAAAGCTGGGCAATCACCCAGGGTAATATTGACGGTGCGTTTGCTGTTAACCCTGAAAGCGGCTTGTTGACTGTGGCCGATGGCACAAAGCTCAACTACGAAGCACGGCCAACTTATGCGCTGGAGCTAACGGTTTCCGATGGAGTCAATGTAAGCGAACCAAGGCTGGTGAGTATTTCGGTGAGCAATGTCAATGAAGCTCCGACAGGTGTATCGTTGTCGACGTCGGCCATTGATGAAAACCTGCCTGTTGGTAGCCTTGTGGCAACGCTTGCTACTGCGGACGTTGATGCCGCCGACACTTTTGTGTACGCCTTTGTTGAAGATAGTGAAGCCAACGACAACGCATCTTTTCTAATTGCGTCAAATCAGTTATTGGCGAAAGAGAAATTTGATTTTGAAACCAAGAGCAATTACACCGTCCGTATCAAGTCGACCGATGCCGGTGGCTTGAGTACAGAAGCTCAGCTTGCCATTGCAGTCAATAATATAAATGATGTGACACTGACAACAGCTCTTTCGGAACCATTTTGCGATGAGGATAGTGACGGCGAGATTGATTTGGTAATTTCGAATGCTGCTCCCCCTTTGTCAATTGTATGGTCCAACGGAAGTACTGAAGAGGACCTGGTTGGGCTTTCTGCAGGAAGTTATGATGTAACCGTTACCGACTCAAATGGGCACTTGGCTTCTGCAACGATTGAGCTGGGTACCAAAGCGGTTTATCAACCAACCATTGGACTGGTAACTTCGGATGAGACTGGAATCAGGAACAAAGTTGTTTGGGATGCATCCGAATCCTATAATGTGAGTAAGTTCCTGGTTTATAGAGAAACAAGCATTGCAGGAGAGTATGAACAAATTGGGTTTGTTGAAAGTGCGGGTGCAACCGAGTTTGTTGACAGTGAGTCTGATGCAAGAACGCAATCCTATAAGTACAAAGTAGGAGTGCTGGATAACTGCGGAACAGAGGGCGGGCTTGGTGACTTTCACAAAACGCTGCACCTCACAAGTAGTGCGGGGCTTGACAATAGCGTCAACCTTTTATGGAACCAGTACATCGGAGTTGACTATTCTACTATCAACCTTTATAAAGGAGAGGGAAGTGCTGAAAAAACGCTTTTGACTTCACTGTCTTCTTCAAATAATTCCTTTACTGATTTGGAGGTTGAGCCTGACAAAGTCTATCAGTACGTCCTGGAAATCGTGCTAAACATGCCTATTTCCAATAGAGCAATAGAGCAGGCTAATAGCTCAAGGAACAATACCACCTACACTTCTATAAGATCCAATAACCTGGTAATAAGAGGAGTAGCACTTGGTGTGCGTGATGAAACCCGCAGTCATTTATATCCAAACCCATCAACAGGCGTGATAAACGTTAATACTAACAGAGGTGGTAAAAAGAATCTGGTGATAAGAGACTTAAGCGGCAATACACTACGTACGATCTCTTCAATGGATCAAATGACAGAGCTCGACGTCTCGTTTCTTAAAGAGGGTCTTTATCTTATGCAAATTGATGGCGAGCAGTCTGAGTTTATCAGATTTTTCAAGAAGGATGAATAGGGCTTAATAGTACGTCATTAGTGAGTGGCGTTTTCGCTGCGGGATTAAGGCTAGCCGGGCATAAGGGCTTTGAGCGTAGCTTCCTTGTAGCTGGCACCGATGGGAATACCCTTTTTCTCGATCATCACCATATTGCCCTCGATGACCCGCACCCGGTTAATAGGCACAATGTATGACTTGTGCACCCGCATAAACATGTGGGACGGAAGTATTTCTTCCAGCTTTTTTAGCGACTCCAGCGCTATGATTCTTTTGCCATCCGAAGTAAAGTACGATACATACTCTCTCAACCCTTCAATGTAAAGGATGTCGGCCAGTAGCAGCCTGTATATCTTGTGGTCAGCGTGTACTACAATAAAATCCGGTTGATTGGTTGTGCCTGAATTATCCGTTTTATTGTGGAAGATCTTTGTGGCTTTGTTCACGCCGTGCAGGAATCGTTCAATGCTTACAGGCTTCACCAGGTAGTCGACCACGTCGAGCTCATAGCCCTCAAGCGCATATTCCGGATAGGCGGTAGTAAATATCACTACCGGCTTTTTCTCAAGCGACTTGAGGAACTGAATGCCGGTAAGTTCTGGCATTTGAATATCCAGAAACATGAGATCAATCTGCTCAGCTCGTAGTACTTCCAAGGCTTCAAGCGGGTTTTTGTAAGTGCCTACCAGTTCCAGTGACGGGATTTTGGACACATATTCTTTGATGAGAGCCCTTGCCAGCTCTTCGTCGTCCACTATGATACATCGGATTTTTGGCACAGTGCTCATGAAATCAGAATTTTCATTTCTACAACAAACTCACCATCTGTCTCCTGAGTTTTCAACTCGTGCCGACCTGGATAAATTAGCGCCAATCGCCGCTTTACATTGGTGATTCCTATTCCGCCTTCTTTGTCTTTAGATTTTTTATTCTGCGACAGGCTGTTTCTGCATTTAAAGGTGAGCAGCCCCGCTTGAACCTCGAGGTCTATTGAAATTCTCCCGTTGGCCGTATCTTCTATATTGCTGTGTTTAAATGCATTTTCTACGAAGGGAATAAGTAGCATGGGAGCTATGCTTACATCTTCCGCCGTGTCATAGTCAAAGCTGATATTTTCCTTGATAGTGTTGTCTTTGAGTACATAAATGGCAATGTAGTTATTGATATACGCAATCTCCTTTGAAATGGGAACCCTGTCTTTGTTCTCACTTTCGTAGATATTGTACTTAAGCATATCAGAAAGTTTCATTACGACCTCGGGCGTCTTTTCCGATTTCAGTAGTGACAGTGTGTAGATATTGTTCATAGCGTTGAAAAGGAAGTGCGGATTGATCTGCGATTTGAGGAACTTTAGCTCAGAGTCAAGCTTCTCACTTCTCAGCATCAGGGTTTCTCTTTGCCTTTCGCTGGCAATTTGGGTCACTTTGTAAATGGTAGTCAGCAGGATGATGGTGCCTGTTTGAATGAACATAGGGAACCACATGATGCGACGACTGAATCCAGGCTCTTCCCGTCTTCGCAACGACCAATCATTGCCTTGAGAAGGAGCGGGCATCCGCAGATTTTCATCAGGAACCTTGTTGTTGAATGGCTGCATCCTGTCAGGGAAACCGTCGGGCTTATAGGCGTCCAGCAGGTTGACCTCATGGAAAAGCGTGAGAATGGAAGCTCCGATCAGAATCAGGAGAATAATCAAAGAAGCGAAAGTGGCTTTTGACTGGCTGCTTACGTACCGGGGTGTCAGCACGATCATGTTGAAATAAGCCAATGGAACAATGACACTTAGATTGATAGTGGTTTGAAGCAGGGCTTTTTCAAAAGTGAAAAGGCCATTAAGTACAAATAGGTAAAACGCCAGGAAGCCCAGCCAGAAAGCGGCATGTGACAGGTATGTCTTAAGAGTAACGGGCTTCGGCATAACAGTAATTTAAATAGAGCCGAAAGATACCCAGCATGCCTATTATACTCAAACCTATTCAATCTATGCATTGATTTTATCACCCAACGCATCGTAAATGCGTATCATCGGGCAGTTTATCTGCGGCTTAGTCCCAGCGGTTTTTTTTGGTCAAGGCTTGTTTGTTGAGAAATGACGCAGCTTGGTTGAATAAATTTTCTTCACTGAAAGAACGATTGCTACTTCACCAATCAATTCTTAAAAGAGGGTGAATGAAGCAGGCGATACTTTTGGCTTTTCTGGTTTTCGGCTTCAATACCAGTCGAGCAGAACAGGTCTTTTTTACGGGTACGGTGAAGGATGGTGACATAGACGTGCCATTGATCGGCGCCGTTGTCAGTTTGAGTGCCTTTGACGATAAATCATTTAAAACCAGCACAATCACGGATTTTAACGGGGCATTTTCTATTGCACTTCCCACTGAGGGGGACTACTTCCTTTGTGTCTCTTTTCCTGGCTATATCAGTTTTGACAATCGGATCACCAGGGGAGATTGTGGGGAGATGATGAACATCGAACTTTCAGAAGATCTGACATTGGATGGAGGGAAGGCAAAGAAAGTCAAGAGAAGAAAGCGTAGCAGCATAGGCGAGATGCAGATGGCTGTCGTGGATACGTCAAGGGCGCAGTTCTATCGCAGTAAAGAAAACGACCCGATGGCACTTGCCAATTCCATGACTAAGAAGATGAGAAATAGGCTGCAGCTTACCCCCACGCAGGAAGCAGTGATTGGACTAACCAACCAAAAGTATTTTTCCCGGGTCATTGAGCTACAATCAAACCCAGGCGACAGCACCTTTAGCGCCAACTTATACCAAATTAGAAAGTCCAGAAACCAACGACTGGAGGAAATACTCACAGAATCGCAATATGAAAAGTGGTTCAGGTATTGGGAGAGCCAATAGTCATCAAGTGGTGCCGATTCTAAAATGAGCTAGTTGATACTGGTTGTTGAGGATTTCGCATAGTTGGTTGAATAAATTTGGGCACCCGGGCTTTCAGCGTCAATTTTAGTTAAGATTTCGATTGTCCATTGGCAGTAAGAGTAAGGAGCGGGTATGGGGTTCAAGAATGTAACAAATAATTTAAAGGGGGCAGCCCTGTTGCTTGGGATTGCCGTAGCGGTCGCAAGCTGCGTTGAAAACGACCTGTTGCCAGTCTCGGTTGACTTAATTGATGATGTCACACCGGACTTTATCATCTTGGATACACTCACCCTTGATGTGTCCACTGTTCGGCTCGATTCATTTGTTACATCAGATACGGAGCGCCTGCTGGTAGGACGTCATGAGGACGAATACACTGGGGAAATCACGTCGACCTCCTTCTTTGAAGTAGCGTATCAGGATTACTCATTTTACCCTCCGTATGCTTCCCGATTCGATAGCCTGACGCTGGTGCTGTATTACGACTATAATTACTTTGATACGCTTCAGACCCAGACTATCGATATTTACAGGTTAGCTGAAAATATCGAGTACAACACCTATGGCACAGTTTATAACACTGCCGATTTTACGTTAGAAAAAACTCCGCTGAGAAGTTATTCATTTAAGCCAAGGCCAAACACCACCGACTCACTTGAAATAAGGTTGCCGGACGAGCTGGGCAAGGAGCTGCTTGAGATGGGGTTGACAAGCAACAGCGCCTTATTTAATCTTGCACTATTCACCGACTTTCTGAAAGGATTTGCGTTGGTTCCGGGTGCTGACAGTGAAGGCTTTTTGGGGTTTACGAAAGCTAATTCGAGCCTCAAACTCTATTATTCTGATTACACAGATATACCACCCACGCAATTGACCAATAAGTTCCCTGTAAGCCAGGGTACGGTTTGCTTCAATAAGACTACGTTCAATCCAAAGTCAGCGACCTTGAGTGGCCTTGAAAGCCAATTGGATGAGGTAAGCTCCGAGCTAACCAGCAATTACTCCTTTATTCAGGCGGGTGCCTACATAATGACAAAGGTGGAAATTCCATACATCCAGGAGCTTCTTATCCTGCCCGGTAGTGTGTACATACCCCATGCTGATCTGGTGATAAGACCGGTTGCAGGAACCTACCGAAGCGGGACTAATACCAATCTGCCGACTTCTATTACCGGATATTATGGAAGCATCGACAATTATCCGCTGGGCGCATTTGACACCAGTAGTGAGTTTGTGCTTGACGACGAATTTGGGAAAGATACTTACTACCGCCTTGAAGTGACCGATCTGGTGAATAACCTGCTCGACACTGATCAGTCGAACGACTATTCGATTCTATTGGGTCTTAGTGAGGATATTATGCTTTACGGCGCTGGCAGGGTGTACTTGAAAGACGGCAACCGGCAGGACGGAATGAAGCTTCAGGTATACTATATACCATTAGATACTGATGATAATTAAACACGTAGAAATTGATAAACGATGAAAGGGATGAATTTAAAAATGCAATGGCTTCTTTTCCTGGGCCTGGGTATTATATCCACGGGATGTCTCGATGATAGTGAAGACGACGACTCACAGGGAAACTGGACCAAGGTGTCTGACTTTGAAGGAGTAACAAGAAGTGGTGCTGTTTCTTTCAGCATAGGAGAGAAGGCATATGTGGCTACCGGGTACACCGGCACAGAATACCTCAGCGATTTGTGGGAGTATGATCCGTCTTTGAACTTTTGGTTGAGAAAGGCAGATTTTCCTGGAGTGAAAAGAAGTGCCGCCGTCGCCTTTAGTGTAAACGGAAAAGGTTATGTGGGTACCGGTTACGATGGATTAAACAATTTGGGTGATTTCTGGGAGTACGACCCTGCTACGGACGCTTGGAGGCAAGTCGCCGACTTTGGCGGATCGGCCAGGTATGGCGCTGTTGCCTTTAATTCAAGCACCAATGGATACGTTGGCACTGGCTACGATGGCAATGACCTGAAGGACTTTTGGACCTACGACCCGACTGCCAATGAGTGGACGCAGGTGATCAGCATAGGTGGATCCAAGCGGGTGGATGCAGTGGCATTCACTATCGACAACAAGGCTTACGTAGGCACCGGCAGAAACAACGGTGTTTATCAGTACGATTTCTGGGCGTATGATATGGTGGCCGGGACGTGGCAGCAAATGCTGGATCTTGACGACGATGACGATTATTTGGTTGTAAGGCACAATGCTGTTGCTTTTAGCAGAGATGGCAAGGGGTATATCACCACGGGCAACTTTAGCGGCTTGCTGGTAAGCACCTGGGAATATGACCCTTTCACCGATCTTTGGTCGGAATATACGGGTATAGAAGGCCCCGCCAGGGAGGATGCAGTCGCATTTGTGGCAGACAGCAGAATTTTTGTAACTACCGGACGAAGCTCCACTGTGAGGTTGGATGACATTTGGGAGTTCAAACCTGAAGAAGTCTACGACGAAGACCTTTGATGATGAAAGGCATCATCCTAACATTTGTCTTACTTCTTAGCACCCTGGCTGCCGCTACGGCACAGGATATTTATGGCTCGCCCTATAGTTACTATGGAATTGGTCAGCTGGTGACACAGGGCTCAGGCATGAATACAGCCAAAGGAGGAACGGGTATTGGCAGTCGACCATGGTACGACTTAAATACGGCTAACCCGGCTGCCTATACAAGCCCGATTGTTCCGTCAAACTATATTTTCCTGGCCGATTATGCTTTCTCGTTTCATGATTTCACATACGGTAGCAGTCAGTATACTTCGGTGGAAAGCTCCATTACCAACCTAACGATGTGGTTCAAACCCATGAACAACCTCGGGCTGGTAGCAGGGATGTCGCCCTATTCAAAGATGGGCTACAACATCAATGAGGTAGAGAATCTGGTTGGGTATGGCAACTATAATGTGTTGAACAAAGGCACAGGAGGGGTGAATCGCTATTATGTAGGGGCGGGTTACACGGTTTGGAAGCGACTTTCTTTTGGCTTCAATGCCAACTACCTTTTTGGGTCGTTGCAGCGGGAAACGAAGGTGCAACTGGAGCAGCTTGACGAAACTTATGCCAGGGATCGGTTGTCTCTTGCCAACTTCGCTTTTGACTTCGGGCTACAGTATCAGCAGAAATTCGGGAAGAACAATTATGTCAACATAGGAGGCGTGTGGAAGAAAGGCACTCAGCTGAAGACCGTTCAAACCAATCAGCTGATCAATGCTGAAACGTCGAGCCTGCTCATAGGCTGGGATTCTTATCCCGACGACTACATCACCCCGGAGGAATACGGTTTGGGAATGGAGGTGTCGCTGTTTGACAAGGTGGCTGTGAGCGGCGATTTCCTCTACAAGGATTACTCCAAGGCTTTTCTGGGTAACGAGGTGACAATGCTTGATACCTGGAGGTTTTCCGGAGGCGTCGACTGGATGCCCAATCCGGCAAGTCAATCCTATTTTGGCAGAGCAGTTGTGCGGGCTGGCTTCTTCTATGAAACAAAACCCTGGAAGTTAACCGAGCAGCAGCTGGCTGGCTACGGTGTAACCGGCGGACTAAGCCTCCCCCTGAGCAATTATATGTCGAGGATCAACCTGGGTTTTGGTTGGGAGAAAATGGGTACGACTGTCACAGGAAAAGAGTCCGTTTACACAGTAAGTGTTGGTATGAGCCTACACGACAGATGGTTTCAAAAGAAGGCTTACGACTAGGAAAATTTAAGTTTTTAGAGAGTAAGTGAAGATTTATTCAAACCCTTACTCAATTGCAAAGACCACTGTGACATGACGGTGGTTTTTCTTTTTAAAGCCTTTGCAAGGTGGACGGCTTTCTTCGTCAAATCATTCCATAACCTGCTCAACCAACTCCAGTCGCTTCACGACTTTTTTTCTCTCAAGCACAGTGCCGGGCGACAACACTGCATTGGCACCTATCTTACAGTTATCAGCTACCAGGGCACCGAATTTTGTGCTACCGGTTTCAACAACCCGGCCTTGATGAAGGACTCTTATTTGTTTGTCCTGTCTTTCATTATAATGATTGGCGATGACAGCGCCTGCTTCAAAGTTTACATAGCTTCCAACGATGCTATCGCCAACGAAATTGAAATGAGCCAGGCTGCTGTGATCGAAAACGATGCTCGATTTTACTTCACAGCCTGGTCCGATAGTCACTCCTTGCCCGAGGAAGACGCCTCCACGCAGGTAGGCATGTGCCCCAATAAAGCATTTCGGCCCAATAATGGCCGGTGCTTTGATGATGGCCCCTTTTTCAATTGTTACTGTTTTATGCAGTGCGATGCCCTCGTGTATAGAAAAATCACTATCGCAGGACTCAAGCAGCTCTGTTAGTACCTCCGTTAGCCTTGAGGTAATTTGCCAGGGCGAGAGATGGCTATACTTTTCAAAATGATTCTCAAAGGCTGTTATATAGTTGGATACTTTCATTTTTATCAAAAAAGGCAAGAAAACGTTCTATTGACTTAGATGAAGATATTAAATATCGCTATGACGCTGATGACTATCCAAATGATATTGAGAACTGTATTCGGATAGGCCTTCTTGATATAGGTGTAAATGGCCAACAAGCCACTTCCAAGCAGGTTCAACAACTGAAACTCGAAGGATACCCCCTCCAAAACACCGTAGCTAGTTAGCGCAAACCCGGCCAACAGCAGAACAGCACCTACCCAGCCCAGTCCTTCAATTAGAATTTTTTTCATAGTCATAAGCTAGAATGTAACCTTCTTTTCTTTTCGCCTGTAGGCGATTTCCTGCCCTTGTGGTGCCTGAAATTTTTCCGGAATATGCTTTTTGATCTCCTCCATAAACGCCGTTATCATTCTCTTTTTAACAAAATCACGTCTTGTCATCAGACTAATGACCCTGAAGGGCTCCGGCGAGGCAAACCGTTTGAGCTTTTTTGAGTCACCGTCTCTAAGCTGTAAGGTGCTCAGTTCGGGCAAAATAGTTATCCCAAGGTTTTTATCCGCCAGGTTCCTCAGGGTCTCCAAACTACCTGAGGTGAATTCAAGCATGTTTTCTTTCTTGTCTCTAAGCTCACAGAATTGAATGATTTGTGAACGGAAGCAGTGGCTCTCTTCAAGCAACAGCAACTCGTTGGGGTCAATATCCTCTGCCAGCAAAAGCTCCTTGTCAAAGGTTCTTGCCGAGTACACCACAAACGGCTCGTAGTAGAGTGGAAAGACGTTGAACAGCTTAGTGTCGTCGGGACTTACCAGTATGCCAGCGTCGAGCTTGCCTTCGTCCAGCTTTTCCAGTATTTCGTCCGTGACATGCTCTGAGATCTTCAGTTTTATGTTTGGGTACCTGACATTAAACTCATAGATAAAGAGCGGCAGCAGGTAGGGGGCGATTGTTGGAATGATGCCAATTTGTAAATCGCCGGCAATCGTGTTCTTTTTTTCCTGCACCAGTTCTTGAATTTTGTGCACTTCCTGCAAAATGAGCCTGGCCTGGCTAATCAAAATTTTACCTGTTTCAGTAGGAACCACAGGATACTTACTCCGGTCAAAAATCTTTATGTCGTACTCCGATTCCAGCTTTTGGATCATCATGCTGAGTGTGGGCTGAGTGACGTGACACTGGTCTGAGGCTTTCGAAAAGCTCCGTTCGTTGTCGAGGGCCACTATGTACTCAAGTTGCTGTAGATTCATTGCGTAATGCTTTCTGCAATATAGATTACGTCTATTTAATTATAAAAAAAATCAGTTTGAATTATAGCTGTACCAGCCATACATTTGAGCTGTAAAAACATAAATAATATTAGTTACCCAGCTAATAATGTAGGTGTTTATAAGGAGTAGCCGGTCGGTTGCTCCTTTTCATTAAAAGGGAAAGAGGAATGGATTTTTTTCAGTCGATACGACAAGGTGATCTTGAGGATGTTAAGGCGATGGGAGCAGCCGACAGGTCGCTGCTGACAAAGTCTGATGCCCGTGGGTTTACACCACTTGTTTTGGCGACCTACAGCGATCAGATTGAGATTGCAAAGTTTTTGCTTGAAACAGGTGTAGAGGTAAATGCTGTGGATGCTGCCGGCAATACGGCGTTGATGGGAGTTTGCTTTAAAGGGAATGTAGAAATAGTCGAAATGCTACTGGAGCATGGTGCAAACGTAAATATTCAGAACAAACAGGGAGCCTCAGCCCTTATTTATGCCACTACTTTCGGACAAATTGAAATTGCCAGGATGCTGCTGGCTGCTGGAGCAGACAAACATTTGAAGGACAACAAAGGAAACACAGCCTTGGTCCATGCTCAGGCTCACGGAGCGGAAGCGCTTGTGAAACTGCTCGCATAAAAAAAGCTCCCAGATTAACTCTGGAAGCCTTTATTTCCTTCATTCTGTTCTCCAGCCGCCTAGGGTCTTTCTTCTTGTAATGAAATGATCCAATTGGCTATTTTCATCGCATCTTCGTCCGATACTTGTGGCATTGGAGGCATTTCAGTTGAATAGCCGGGCCAGTTTTCTGCTTTAGGATTGCGTATCAAATCCACAATTTGCTTGGCAGTGTACCTCCTGGCTGCAATGTCTTTATAAGCCGGCCCAACCTGCCTTTTGTCGACTTGATGGCAGGCAAGGCAAGTGTTTTTGGCCAGAATTGGCTTGATCTCCTCTGTCGTAAGCACAGCATTGGCTGAAGCCTTGGGGGCCGCTGGTTTTGCAGCGACTTTTTTAGGTGCTACCTTTTTAGAAGCCGATGACCGTTTGGTGCTTACTTCCGTCATGTTCAACTTGGCACCTGCAGGAATACTATTTAAAGTGTAGTAACCAGTGCCATGGAGCACTGATGCTCCACTTGCAGACTTTATCCCTGGCAGATTGATCTCATGTACATAATATTGGCGGAGGTTGTCAACCACAAGTCTTACACTCATGCCATCCTCGGCTACTTTTACACCTTTGATGCCTAGCTTTTCGGTGTTGATTGGAGGGCTTCCATAGACAGAGTGGTACTTGTAAATGAAAGACTGGCCGGCGTATGAGTCGAGGTCTTCTGCAGTGGTTTTGTCGACTGGCTGAGTGAAACGGATTTCGAAACCGTCGGGCATGGCCTTCACGGTCTGCATTTCGAAAGGAGTTTCGCCCGTCCACACCACACGTTCAAGGCCAGATGTAGTGCTTCCTGCCGAACCCCAGCCTCTGTTGGTTTCCCCAACGAAGAGCGAGCCATCATGGCCCCAACTCATGCGAAGAACACCCGACTGGAAATCTTTGATGAAGTCGAAGGCCACTCCCTGGTAGTCTCCGTTTACTTTTTCAAGGCTTACCCTCATGATTTTGCTTTGACCCTGGTCGCCAATCAAAAGCTGGTTTTTGAACGGGCCAAAGCTGGCGTCTTCACCTATCTCGAGAATTTCAGAATTCGAAATGCCCAGGATGCCATGTGGCAACCATACCGCTGGCAGCGTAATCTCAGGCACCGATTCTTTCGCATGATACAGCATCTCAGGGTTTTTCTCATCAGCGTTGTTCTCAGGCTTCAGGTATCTGCCATCCACTTGCTCCCTTTCCTCATGTACTTTAGCATAAAACTCTTTGGCTGAAATCGTGATTGGAGACTCTTCTCTGTCGGCCCATTTCAAACCCGCCGGATGCCCGGTAAAACTACCTTTTTTGATATGCCACACACCACCGGATCCTATCCAGTCGCCCTGATTGTCGGCGTAGAATAATTCCCCGTTGATCATTCCTAGCCCAGCAGGTGATCGCATACCAGTAGCCCATGGCTCCATTTCTCCTTCTGGTGAAATACGCATAATCCAGCCTCTCCACGGCACCCTGCTTTCGCCTCTCCACCACTCCTGATCGCCAAAGGCCACATTGCCTGAAACAAACATGCTTCCGTCGGGGGCTATTTTGGGGCCATAAGAGTATTCATGATAGTGACCTGATACAGGCCAGGCGTAGATGGTCTCATACACATCGGCCCTTCCGTCGCCGTTGGTGTCCTGCAGCTTTGTAAGCTCACCCCGCTGTGCTGTCAATAGGGCATTCTCTTTGAAAGTCAGTCCCAGTGGCTCGTGAAGGCCGCTGGCGAAAAGGGTAAAGGAAGGCAAGTTGCTGTTCCTCATGTACGGATCTTCAACTATCCAAACATCACCTCGCCTGGTAGCAAGAGCCACCCTTCCGTCAGGAAGTGTTGTGATTCCACCTACTTCGAGGAGCATGCTCTCCGGTGTGGGGATGGTAATGATCTTGTAGAAGTCGCTTTCTTCAGCTTCCTGCGGGAAAGCGTTGAACCCAACAAGCAGGGCTATTAATAAGATATATTTTTTCATGATTTCTTTCAGATTTTGTTACCAAACAATTTGATAAACAACCGAACCAGTTGTCGGCACCAGGAGCTCTTTGGTAGCTCCCTTATCAGCAATAGTGGCCTCTTGGGCTGACTTCAGCTCTATGTAGTAGTCAAAGCCGTCAATGGCATAGGCTCCATTGTCCAGTTTTCTAATCTGGCTGCCTTCAGCTAGTCTGACCTGGCTGCCTGCTGGTGCATTTTCAACAGATATTTCTCGCTGAAGCACTTTTCCTTCTTCCACCAGCTTGCTCTTATCTTTCACGCTCGCTCCGCTGTAAGTATAGAGAAAGATCGGAAGGCCATCGGCATCAAACGTATACCCGCTGCTTCTGAAATCAGGGAGGTTGTTGAGCTCAAAGTTGGCAGTGCTTTGTCCTGCCAGTACTAGTGTTGGCTTGCTTGTCAGGTACTCCACCACGCCGATTGGCCTGAAGGAGCCATCGCCTCTTTCATGCCACATGGGTGTGGCATCGATGAAACCACCTCTCCAAAGGCACACTACACTGCCACTTTTCATGTCGTAGATGTAGTTAAGACCAGCAGGATCACCCACGGCGATGGTATGTGTAAGCCTTTGGCTTCTGTCCCTATTGTAATCGAGGAACGCTCTCAGTAGCCTCGGACTATTGCCCGTTTCAACAATGATAGGGGAGGCCACATTGCTCGCCGGCGGAAATGAACTGAATGCGTGCAGCGCTTGTGGGTAGCTGTTGGAGCTTTCTACCCACAATCCCATGTTTGGACTCACCCAGCTCACATATTTAAAGTAGGTAATTTCAATGGCATGGGTCCCTTTTGAGAGCTTCACAGGTTTTCCGCCCCCCTCATAATAGTTGGAAATCGTTTGCCCATCAATGACCAGCTTCATTGCATTGCCAGTATTGGCGCTGAACTTGTAAGTGTCGTCGGCTGGTATTTCCAGTGCGCCGTAATATCTTACAGCAAACTCATTGTCTTTCTTCGCTACTTCCCAGGTAAGTTGTTCTGTTGACCCTATCGAAGTCGGCTTAAGGTCTTTAAATTCCTTTTCACTTTCAAAATGCCCGTCAAAAACTTCGTAGTTGATACCAGATAGCGAAACATTGGCTGGCTTCAGCAACCTGTAACGGATGTTCCTGAACGCCACCGGACCATGGTCACCCTGGATCATGAGAGGGCCCTCGGCCACTTCCTTGTCATTAATCGGGCCGCCCGTAAGGCGTGGTACTTCAAGGTTGTCGTGAATGCGCACACCATTTAGCTCCACAAATACAAACCGGGCATTTTCTACCTTTTCGCCTGCGGCATTGAACCGGGGGGCCTGGAAAGAAATTTTAATTGTTTGCCAGAGACCGGGTGCTTTTGCAGCATTTGTCCTCGGAGCCTTTCCGGCATAAGCCTTTGCTGGTTCATTTTCCCAGTTGCGATAAATGCCGCCAATGTCACCGAAGCCTGGGTTTTTCACCCCCCAGCTATCGAGCAATTGCACCTCGTAGTTACCTTGAAGGTAAATGCCGGAGTTCGATCCTTTGGGAATCATCACCTCCAGCTCCAGCTCAATGTCGCCATGAGTCCAGTTTGTGACCAGGTTGTCTTTTTTCTGGTCGTCGTTGAAATTGAGGAGGATGCCCTGCCCGGAAGTATACTTTACTGGATGCTCCGGTTCTGGTGCGGCCTTACTCTTTTTCTTCTTTTTTCCTGTTTCAACAGGCGGTGCCTCATGGTGAATGGATAGGTTTCTGTCCATCGTTACATCGCCAACTATCATCCAGTTGCCGGCCTGAGCCTTGAACGATGACAGGTCATTTAGCGGGAGAGTTTTGTATCCTTCCTGAGCCCAGCCAGCATATGCAGCCAGCCAGAGAGTCAGTGAGAATGTGAGTCGTTTCATCATATGTATCAGTAGTTATAATTTCTGAGCAGTGCACGTGGGCTTCGCTAAGCCCAGAAAAAAAACAACCTCATTGACTATTCAATAGGCGGGGCTCAAATTAGGCTGAAATAAGAATTTTGGCAAAGAATGGAGGGAAATGTGGCGCTCGCAATTGTAAAATAAAGTAAAAGCCATCAAAGAAAAGGGCTGCCTTCCGATTCTTTCAAATTCGGAAAGCAGCCCCAAAAAGAACTGATTATTACTATATAAAGTCTACTTTTTGAGCAACTTGAACCTTTGTGTTTGATTTTTCGATTCGAGTACTAAAACGTAAATTCCTGCGCTAAGATTTCCCGGCAGAATTATAGCGCTGAAAAAGTCACCACGTCTGTCGGCTAACCCCTCACCTCGCAAGATCAAAGCTCCATTGAGGTCGGTCATATAATAGAGTACCGGCGAGTTTTTCTCAAGACCCCTGGCAGCGATATTAATATCAGACTGGATTGGGTTGGGGTATGCATTGATGGAAGGAGCTTCTTTCTGAATCCTGATAGCAGCAACCTTGCTGTAATCATACTGGCCATCAAAGTCAATTTGCCTGATTCTATAGTAGGACGTTCCCCAGAATGGCTGAAAGTCAGTGAACGCATAGTCCTGCCTGTCGGTCGTGGTACCAGCGCCGTTTACTTCGCCAATTTTTTGATAGACCATGCCATCCTCAGAGCGCTCGATTTCGAACAAATCGTTGTTGGTTTCTGAGCCCGTGGCCCAGTCAAGTATCGCAACGCCATTTAGCTCAGTAGCGCTAAAACTTAAGAACTCGACAGGGAGCGGGGTTGTGTCTTCGTCGGTCGTTCCAAATGTCACAAATTTTGTGCTATAGCTGAGGGGGCCGGCCGTCATTGACCCAGCCGTCGGCGAACCACTAGGGGCACTTGTGGTGGTGATCATGTCCCAAAGGGTTCCCGACCAAAACGCCATTCGAAGATTGCTAATGGTGCTTTGCACGTCGGAGCCGCTGTTCCAGCTCAGCTTTACACTTGAACTGGCCGGCGACGGCACGCTAATCATCCAGTATTCATTATCACTCACTTTCACAATACCGTCGGCAGGGTCTACTGCTGTGACAGGCCCTATGGCGGAAGCACCTCCGCTGTAGTATTCGACTATCCAGTCCTTTGTGCCCACGTAGCCTGTCGGCGCTTTGATTTCCATTTGGCCACTTCTCGATCCCTTGCCAACCGGAAAGGTGTAAGACGAAACATTTGGTGGTAACACTCTCACAAACGGCCCGTTCACATACCTGGCTGAGCTAAACCCAAACAAGGTTCCATTGAGTGTTAATCTCAACGTATTGTCAGTATTGGTAGTGATGAGTCCATTTGTGAAGGTAAGCTGCCCATCAACGTCAACATCGGTATTGGCACTAATTCCCCTGGCGGCGTCTGTGTTGTTTACAATAGTGACTCCATTTGCGTTATTTATTTCGAGGTTGTTGAATGCGTTGGTTCCAGTGAAATTGCCTGACACACTTTGGGCAGCAGGGCCTCTCATAACTACTTTGCTTGCACCACCACCATTGTCGAAGCTTGAAACGTCGGACTTGTATATGTTTCCATACACTGATGTCGAATTATTGCCATCGGGGACTACTACATTCACTGTTCCTAAAATCTCCAGGTCTTCGCAGACTTTCAGTGTATTATTGTTAGGTACAGTTCTGTCACCGGCGCCAGAGAAAATCAGTCTTCTGACGTTTGGTATATCATTGAGTACGGCATAAGAACCGTTGCCAGCAAACTCAAGGCCACCACCACCGCTGCAGTTGGCATCTGGGAAGAATACTTCGTAGTCGCCGGTTGGGAACGCCACGGAGGTTCCGTCGGAGGTAAGCTTCAGGTTGCCAGCACCAGTTACAAAGCCGAGGTTGTGGTTGGAAAACCCGGAGGCAATTTCCAGTGTTGCACCCGCTTCTATTGTCGTTTTCCTGATCCTGATATTATTAGAATTTAAAACCAGGGTGTAGCCAGACTTGACGACAATATCTGAAGAAGAACCAGGGGCGGGGGAAGTCCCTTCCTGGTAGGAGGCGTCGCTATAATAGTTGCCGGACGACGCCAGTTCGTAAGTTGTAAACGTGGGAACCATGTCAGGTATGGCTGCTCCGCAGAGCAATGAGGAACCATTGTTCTGCAAGGTCACACCAGCCGTATATATCCCTTCAAGGGTGCCATCAGTGTTTGAATTGAGCGGATAGGCTATCCTCAAATTGTTTTCGTCAAATTCAGACTCGGTAAATACCTTGTCCCAGAATGATCCCAGATTGTAAAGCCTTGCAGGCCCATAGTTGGCAACCGTGTAGGGAGCTGTTACTGCAAAGTCGGCTGCATCGTAGTACATTTCCAGAGTGCCATTGAGGCCAGTGACTCCGCTTGATTTGATGATCCAATAGTACTGTAACACATTATTGGAGTCGACTATTTCAGGATCTGTACAGGCTCCAGCCGTTTCTGCATCTTCGGCAATTGGCGGCAAATCTGCTACTGGCCTTAACGTGATGTAGCTGGCAGAAATATCGTTCACATTTATCACAGCCGGTGTATACGATGTGAGGCCAACTGGGAAGGTGAAGGTGGAGCTGCCTGCCGTAATCGCTGGGAAAATCTTCCTCAGACCAAAGTCTTTAATAGAGCTATTGGTTTGAATCATCCTGTTCACATTGAAGTCTGTATAGGCTTTTCCACCCGTTCCACTTTCGATGGTTGACGTTTCAGGAATGACAAGAAGGTTACCTCCAATATCAAGTACCCCTGTAGTAAGAACAAGCTTTTGGTCTACCTGAAAGTTTTCGTCAGTGTCAGTTATGATAAGCCCTGCCGTATTATTGAGGTTCACAACTCCAAAATAGCTTAGTCCGGAGGAAGACCTGCCAAGGTTTTGTTTCTCAGTACCATTAAAAATGATGCCCGGGCCGGCCGCTGCGCTTATGTGTGTTGCGTCGTGCAGCAGGTCCTTTTTGATATTGAAGGCATAGGTAGCTGTGTTCAGTGTGCCCGCCAAAATTGAGGCATTGTTGGCAACTGTGACTGACTTGGCAAGCACAAGCGAGCCAGACCCCGACTTTTCAAGGTTCCAAAAGGTAGTAGTCCCCGAGCCTGAAATAGTTCCTGTGGCAGATGTTGGGAAAAAGGTGGTTTGGTTGTTGGCAATGGTGCCTCCAGAAACAAACGTGCCATCGTTAACAACACTCTCGTTTACAGTTAAATCAAGACCATTGGCATTGAAACTGCTCCCGGTGGTAATCGACAGGTTGTCTACCGTTAGAGGCGCTGTGTATATTTTAGCAGTCACATTGGCGGATCCAATTCGCAATGTTTCCAGGGTGATGCTAGAATAGATGCCAAAGTTCGTTTGAGAGGCTGGCGTATCTGCATTTCCGAGGGTAATTGTTGATCCATCGGTTATACTGCTTGTAGCCGGAGAAAGTCGAACAGTTGGTACTGATGTTGAGTTGAGGTGACGAACGACGGTAAATGACTCGCCGGCACCTCCATCGATATCAAGATGGAATTCACTTCCGGGGTTGATCACTTCAAATACCCCTCTGATAGTTGTGGGTACAGCGTTTTTGCCAAATACGGCAACGCCTCCTGTTTGCGTGTATTTGAGAATGCCTGAAGTTGAAGCGGTACTTCTTCGTACCTGAGAACCCACAGTCAGAGTGCCTGCAGAAAGCTCAATGGAAGCATTTCCAGAAGCCGAATACTCTATAAAGTTGTTGACCCCAACACCGCCATCCATGTTTAGCGAGCCACCACTGATCACGAGTGGTCCGTCAAGGATTATTCCGGTGTTGGCACCACTGACCCTGGCAACACCTTGCTGGATTGCTAAGCCACCAGACCCGGAGGTTGCCTCAGTATTGAGCGAATTTGGCAGAAGAAAGTTGCCACCACCGCTTGAAAGTGTTATGTCGATTGACGGATCGTTAAGTACCAGAGTGCCATTGACGATTTCGATGGCCTTGTCTGCCGTGTTGGTGAGACCGCTAAGTGTGAAGTTATTATTGAATGAGAAGGTTGCGGTTGGGTCTTGCAGTTTGTTGATGGCTACTCGGTAGAGCTGAGGAGTGTTGCCACTGATATTCTTAAATTGTTTCGTTTCACCTCCATTAAGCGTCAAACGGATATTTGACTCTGCATTACCGCCGAAAATAAGGCCATTTCCGTTGGGCGTCACCGTGCTGTTAGTTCCTGTGGTATTGACAACAATGTCTCCTCCAACATATAGTTCATGATTGACGGCACCGCCGCTTTGGGCCCTGATGACACTACCTCCAGAGGCTGCTGCGCCCGAGGTGTTTCCAATGTGTATATTTCCTGCAACTGTTATGGTGCGGGCGGTGCCACTATTCTGTAGTCTTAATTCACCGCCACCAACATTGGAGGTCAAAGGGGTAAAGAAAAGATCGCCGTTCACCGTTGCATTTCCTCCAGCTCCATTTCCCAGGATTAAATTAGAATTTCCTTGAATTTCAAGGTTCTGGTTGGTTGTAAAATCCTTAGCAATAGTAAGCTCTCTATCATTTACGCCCCAGCCGTCTGTGCTGATCATTAAATTAGGTAGCTCGTCAGGAATATTGCTGATGGTGTACGTTTCATATCCTTCGTACAGAAGGTAAGATGAGTCTTGTGCGGCAAAATCCCCCATATCAGCATTGGCAAAGCTTGGGTCTTTTCTATTGTTAACCCCAAATCCTCTGACACGGATGGTACCCTCTCCTTCAATTGTTTTTGCATCAATGATGCCATCTGAGCTCCATGTCAAAGTTGGTCTGAATTGAAAGATGTTAACACCCCCAAGTTCCGCCAGGTATTTTCGAGCCACCGGAGCATTGCCAGAGGCGTCTGTCATTTGACGGAATATCAGCCTGGCAGCCTCCAGGTTGCCCGTCTCAATACGTGAAGAGTGAGGATATCCCCTATAGGTAGTTTTTGGATCGTCATAAGGAAAGAATCCAATAACGGCAATGTCTCCCGGCCCCGGGGTGTCAGGAGAGTCCGGGTTTGTGCTTAAATGAGGGTTGGCACTATTGAAACCAGGCTGGTCCGAACGTGTCCAGGTATTAGCAGTTTCCCATCTAGGCTGCGTGCCCGTAAGGTCACGACCTTTCGTGTAATAGATCAATGGAGCATTGACAAACCTTGCTGCCTGGCCTGTTGTAAAATTGGCGTTCGCCAGAGGGAATCCTACGAAACCAGCTTGAGAAAACTCTCCTCCAGTGCTTGTTCCATTAAAAGTGATGTACCGGGTAGCATTGTTTTGGTTTGTGTTTTGGTAGACGGATGTAACGATGTCTGTCAGGTCACTTACAGGGTTAGACTCGTAGGCCCGTGTAAACGGAGTTTCATCAAGAACATAGCCAGGCACATAGTTTTCCTCCAGACCTGCCGGTTCTAAGCTAGGCCTGTCGACACCAGCAATTACGCTGTTTGATGCCCTGTAATAAAAACGAAATGCTACGTTTGGCACCGTTGTAAAATCAGAGTGCCTCACTCGCCAGTAGTGCTGAAGCATTTGTCCGCCAGCAAGGTCTGTTAATTGCAGTTCGCCTGAGACTACGTTAATCTGGACATAGCCATCGTCGGAAAAGTCTTTCACCTTCATTTGAGCTGGTCTCGAGTAGAAAGTAGTGCCACCATCAAGCGTAAATCCAACCGGAAAAGTGATGGGGGCCGTGTTGTTGAGTCTCGACGTCACATCCTCCGTTACTGTGTTGCCTTTTACCTTGAGTTTGAGCCCTCCGTCGCTGGGGTTTCCGTCGGTAAATACGAGGATATTTCCTGTGATGCCTTCGTTGTTAACTCTAATGACGCTTGTGTTGGCCACGTCACTATTGAAAAAGTTTCCGCCGCCATTGTTGATGTTCCATATCTCATCAATGGTCAGGGTGTGGTTTTTTACATAGATCCTGCCGTTGAGGTATTCTACTCTTTCCAGGAGAACATCACTATTCAATTCAATAGTAGTAGCCGCCCCTACATTGAATCTAATGTTTCCAAAGATTGCATCATCCGTGGTAGTGATGGTAACCGGGGGGTCTTCTCTGAAGCGGATTTGTGCCACATCGGGCGTACCTGTAGCAGTGGGGTAGGGTCCCGTGCTGAAGTAAGTTCCCAGGCGATCATTGTTTGTGATGCTGCCCCAAATTCTTAGCGAATATGCGTTTTGATCCATGGTGCCAGACAGTACGGAAATGTTACCGTTGACATCCAGTCGGATACTCCCGGAATTTCCGCTTCTGGCTACCAGCCTGAGTTCATTGCTGCTGGTCCTGTTGAGCACGACGCTACCTGCTTCAAGCTGCCCTACTCCGGCATTTACTCCATAGTAAACCGTGTCAATAGCTGAGGTGCCAATGGTTTGATTGAAATAGGTAGTATTAAAATCTGTTGGTAGATCAGCAATGTCATCATAAGGAGCAACGCCCCCAAACACGGCTTGGTAAGTGGAGTTTCTTCCAGCATAGAAGGAGCCACCAACATAGACATCATTATTATTGATGGCAGATGTGATAGGCGCAAATACAACCGGATAGTTTCCCAGCGGGTTGTTGTGATAGGTGTCGTTGTATCCATGGATAACAAGGTCGTTAAGCGCCACCAGAGGCTGCGCAGCGACGGATGGTTCATCTAAGCCTCCTCCGGTACCTGATGTAGTGCCGGTGAGTACAATATTGCCTACTGAAGCTGCTGTAGCTCTCATTTTTACATTGAAGAAAGGAGCTCTTGACGTGACCCTGTATTCGGTTGCTGTGCTTGATTGGAAAGTGACCGTGCCGCCAGTCACCACTTGATTACCGGGATCACAATTGATGAATATATTCCCTCTAAGGCTGGATGTGCCTAAATTGTTTCTGCCATTAACAATCAAATCGCCACCGGTCATTACAAATACGTTCCCCGTGTAGGTAAGGGAGAACAAGGCGTAGTCGGCATTGACTGAACCGCCTCCATTGATGGTGACGGTGCCGCCATTTTGCTCGTAGGTTCCCTGGGCAGAAAGACCATTTACCGATGTTCTGAACGCTGCCATATAAACCGTACCACCATCGACTTTTAACTTTCCGGCGTCTCTCAGAGTTAAGCCGCTTCCAACAGAAGCTGTTAGCTTTCCTGATGTGACTTCAACCGTACCATACGGCACTATGGCAGTTCCACCCGTTTTGGCGACAAAACCTCCATCAATCTGAAGCTTCGTAGTACTCGGGATCGAATAATTTCCGGTAGTGTTAATTACAGGCACTGCCACGTTAACTCCCAATTTTACGGTTCCTTTGATAAGAGCGAAGGCGTTCAGGTTGGACGTTGCCGCAGTTATATCCGAGTTGACATCGTAGTTGGCTCTTCCCAGCAATCGGAAATAGGCACTGTCTGGTGCCTGAATGGAAAGTGTGAAGGTTTCGTCTGTTCCTTTGTCGATAACAATTCTTGAGAAATAGGTCAGGTTGTTGCAGTCGACGGTCTGATCTTTGGTGGCGCTATTAAAAAAGGTGTTGACCCTGCCTGTTACATCGTCCGTAGTGTAGTAAGCTGTCGATGGGCTGTATCTGGCTGCCACGGAAGCAAAGTCTGTCCGGTTGGTGAAATATGCCTGACCTCCGTTGGTGAAGTTGCCTGAAATGGTGAAGGAGTGCACAGCGTTGGCATTGGCAGTAACTATACTTCCGACCCTGGTGCTGCCGTTGTCTTCCACAATTACATCGCCGCCAACGGTGAGGCTTCTGCCTGTGGTAGTTCCGTCGCCAAACTGAAACTTTCCGTTTCTAATGGTGAGGGTTCCGTAAAGGCTGTAGTTGGAAGCGAGAATGACTTTGTCAGCGGCCGCTGTTTTGTCGATCCGAAGGTTCTTGAAGGTACTGGAAACAGCAAGCGTCATATCTCCGGCACCTGCCACTATTAAAGTTCCGCCGTTGTCGGGGTCAGAAAAGCCGATATTTCCTGATGTGATACCTGCTGGAAAGTTGGCGGTGCCGCCGTTTCCCTGAAGCCTGATCTGACCGTTGCCGTTTATCGTTTTGAAGTTGTGGCCGGTAGAAGTTGTAAGATACAGGTTGCCACGCACCTCCATCGAATTCACGGTTATGTTATTTGTGGCAGGCTGAACGATCACAGTTCTACCCGATCTGATAATTACGTCGTCTTCGGCACCGGGTATGTCGTTGCCAGGGTTTTTAACGATAGGTGCAGTTGAAGCGTCTAATGTCCAGGTAGCTGAATTCGACCAGTCGCCGTCCTGAAACACATACCATGTTTTAGATGTGAGCTGAGTTCCTTTCCCTAGTGTATAATACCCCGATTTAAACCTTGAGGCCGGAATAGAAACGGCCACTTTATCCCCACTTTCAAGGGAGTACTTGTCTACATATATGCTCGTGAAATTGGCGGAAACGTCGCTTCTGTAAAGCAGAACATATTCGTTGAGATTGCCTGAATAGGTGAGCCCGGCATCGCTAAAGTCGAAAAGTAACTCCGCATTAACACCGCCTCCATTGACTACGCCAGACTGGCTTACCTCTGTGTACCAACTTCTGGCCCAGCGTGAAGTAACCCCAGCCCCAATTTGGGTAGCAAGCCCGTCGGCATGTGCGGTGCCGTCGTGCGCAAAAGCAACAAACTCTCCGGCGTCCAGCGAACTGTTTACTTCTCTAATCTGCAATGCGTCGGAGGTGGCGGAAGTCACCTTAACTGTGCCGTCTACTGTTCCCAGTCCTCTGTATTGGGTGAAGTAAGACGTATTGTAGGTGCCCAGATTGCCAAAAATATCGTTTGTGGTCAGGTTGATCCCATATTTGTGACCAAGCATGTTTTCGACGATGACCCTTTGTGGGGCACTTACTGCCCCATTGTAGATGATGACTTCAGCAATATCACCTGGAAAGCTTCGGTTGTCGCTAAGGTTGAAATTTCCGATATATAATGGGGATGCATTGTCGGGCAAAGGAGTAGTTACATTGGCACCACTGCTTGTTACAGAGTTTCTGTTGAGGAAGAATTTATTTCCTGAAAGCGTATGGTCGTAAGTGGTTGAGATAACATAATTGGTGTTATCAGTGACACTTACATTGGCAGTACCTCCGTCGCTGATATCGGCACTGATGCTGCCGGAGTTTCTAAATAGCCGGTAAGACTGATTGGCTCCAACGCCAGTTCTTTTGTTTAAAATTCCCTGGACGCCGCTGCTTTCAGTTCTTATTACTAAAAAGAAGCTCATAGCCGACGACCAATCCAGCAGTGAATTGTCATTTACCGCCAAATTATAGTTGGTGGTGCCCGTTGGCCCGAAGTTAATGGATGGCCTATTGTTCAGGTTGGCATTGCTTGCAGTATAGGTTGGTTGCCATGTGCCATTCGCCTGGGCAGCATTGAGGCCGTTGCCAGACTGGTCAGCCCATGCGCTTACTTTACCGCTCGACTGGGTAACGCCTGCGTCTGCTTTTAACCATAATACATTTCGTGGAGCAACTGAGCCATCGCCACTACCGATGCCCGCCGGGCCGGTTTGGGCGTAGGTATTGGAAAATGCGCCAAACAATGAAAGGAAGGTGGCAGCAACAAAAACATTTCTCATAGAGGCTAGAATGACTTACTTAAATAGGAAAAGGTATCAAAAATGGATTAAGAGAGTAAGTTGATAATAGTACATTCAAAATTAGACAATTCTAATATGATGAAAGAGTCGTTGGTAGAAGAATAGTCGGTATTCGTCGAATTTTCTTCAAAAAAGTACATGGCATTGGGCTTTGATCATAGAAAAAGTAAGTCTTGATTTTTGGCGACGCTAAGATGTGGAAGTTCAGTGAGCTGGGGCGGGATTGTTATAAATTAAACATAAGTAGTGAATTTCGAAGCACTGAACTAGTTCTAAGCCCGACAGCTCAGCCGATGAGTGAAATATTATCCTGATTTTTTACAAAAAAAACCATGGGAATATTACATCGGTTGCTTAATGCTATATTGGTTGCGTAGAAATGGGATTATTTCTACCTGTTTTAAGGGAGGCTCGTGCCTGCGTCATCGAGTTATTTGCACCTGTTTATTTGTGCCTAACAAAGGTTGTGGCCGGGGAGGCTATTCATAAACTCGGCGGGATAGGGACAGCCTGAATTTGTTGGCTGGGCTATGAAAGGCGTAGTTTATTAGCGACACTGAGGCGAGTGTTACAGGCACAGCCTGTTATCACAATGCGAGGGTTTGATGAATACTTTAATTTTTTTTTAACTGACACCAGACCCTAAAACAGCCCAAAAACAAGTCAATTTGTTGGCGCCAACAAAAAAGCACCTCTCAAAAAAACTGAGAGATGCCTAGGTGTTTCAGTGGGCCCACCTGTCCCGATAGCTATCGGGACGAACCAGGGACCACCCGCATCGAAAAATCCAAAGACTTTCTGGTCAGATGCTCCTATATCGTATTAGTAGCTTTTCGCTTATTTCGGGGTATATTTTTAGGTTTCTGATATAGGTAGCCGACTTCATTTTCTTTATATGAAGTTCAATTTTTCGGGCCTGAGACGTATCAGAACAGTCAAGTTGGAAGTACAATACCCAATCATCGGCTTTCTTAGTGTACTTGTTTCCTGTATACTTTTTCTCTATGTGGTTCTGTAACCTTTCATGTGTTGCAAGGCTTGTAATTCCTGTGTAAAATCGATCAAGTGATTCGCTGTAGAGAATATACACTGTGGTTTTCATTGTTATCAATTTCGAAAACACGATTCAAATGACATACCTTATTCCCCAAAAAAAAAGCACCTCCCAAAAAATGAGAGATGCTTAGGTGTTTCAGTGGGCCCACCTGGGCTCGAACCAGGGACCACCTGATTATGAGTCAGGTGCTCTAACCAACTGAGCTATAGGCCCTTTAAAGGTGATATGTCTGGAGTTAAAAGGCTATCGGTTGTGCTTTCGACAAACAATCAACGAATAACCACTAACTTTGCAACCTCTTCCTCTAAAAAAGGACTGCAATATTAGATATTTGCTTTTAATTACACAAACAGGAATCCAGTGAATCTTTCAGGAATTAAGCATCTCGTATTTGATCTCGGTGGTGTCATCATCGACCTCGACATCCCAGCCACATTCAAAGCTTTTGAAGAACTTTCCGGCACGCCAATGAGTGAATGGGCGAAGGGGATACATGAAAGCCGACTCTTTCTTGATTACGAGCAGGGCCTTCTTAATGACGTAGAGTTCCGAGACGGATTGCGGGAGCTCTGTGGAGTGGATGTAGCCGACAAGGTGCTTGACAATGCCTGGAATGCTATGCTGGGTGACATTCCGATGCACAGAATCAATAAGGTTGTGGAGCTTGCTGGCACGTACCAGACCTTTGTGCTAAGCAACACCAATGGTATTCACGAACGGGCTTTTAACCAAATTCTAAAAGATTCGTCCGGCAAGTCAACACTCGACCATTTTTTTAACAAAGTTTACTTTTCGCACGTGATGAAAATGCGAAAGCCGGAAACGGAAATCTACCAGACAGTGTTAGAAGAAAATAATTTGAACCCCAGGGAGGTGCTCTTTCTGGATGATAAGCCAGAGAACCTTAAAGGGGCTGAGAAGCTTAAAATACAAACGTTTCTAGTACCTTCGCCCGATAGCTGGTTAGAACTGTTTTAGTGCATGGAAGAAATAGAGGGAAGCAGCCCGGAGCGGTCACTTCAGGAGCAAATTAAAGAGCTGGAAATAGCAGAGAAAAAGAAGGAGCAGAAACGGCTTTTTATTCATATCGGTCTTTTTATTGCCACGTTTATTTGCACCACCCTTGCTGGTGCTGAGTGGAGTAGAAACAAGTTCCTGCTATTCAGCGAAGGATACACCTGGGCTGATTTCGTGGCTGGCATGGAGTTTTCCATTCCTTTTCTCACCATTCTTACCTTTCATGAGTTTGGGCATTATCTCACCGCCAAATACTATAAAATCAAAGTTACCCTGCCTTACTACCTGCCGCTTTGGCTTGGGTTTCTAGAATCGCCCAGTATTGGCACCATGGGCGCTTTCATCAATATCAAAGGTAAAATTAAAACCAGGCAGCAATACTTTGATATTGGCATTGCCGGGCCGCTGGCAGGTTTCGTTGTGGCGCTATTTGTGCTTTGGTATGGCTTCACGCATTTGCCGCCACAGGAAGATATTTTTCAAATTCACCCTGAGTACGCTCAGTATGGCCTGGACTACCCTAGTCATGTATACAACGATTCTACAGCATCTATTGGCCTGGGTAACACCATCTTGTTTGATTTCTTTAAGGAGCATGTGACCACCCAGCCCGAGCTGTTGCCTCACCCTAACGAGATCATTCACTATCCATGGATACTGGCTGGCTACCTGGCGCTGTTTTTCACAGCACTCAACTTGCTGCCCATTGGCCAGCTCGACGGAGGGCATATCGTTTACGGCCTGCTCGGGCTCAAAAATTCAAGGCTGGTGTCAGCCGGCCTCTACATCGCCTTCATCTTCTATGCGGGACTGGGGATAGTTACGCCTTTTATGGACTGGACTGCAACAACCACTTTTTTCATGATGCCGGTTCCTAACCTCTTCGCCATTCCTGTGTATATCTATTTTCTGAAGTGGATCATGCAAAGCCTGACAGAAAATGATCTGAACCGGTGGATGGTAGCTGTAGGCATCTTCACAGCTCAGTTTGTGGTTTCATTCATCTTCCCAACTGTAGAGGGTTACAGTGGCTGGCTGCTTTATGGGATCATTCTCGGCAGGTTCATCGGTATTTATCATCCACCCGTGCCTCACGACCAGCCTCTCGACTTCAACCGCAAGGTGCTCGGCTGGATTGCCCTTATTATTTTTGTGATTTGCTGGAGCCCCAACCCTTTTACGACCTAGTTGAGAACAGCCTTTGGGAAGGTTTCAATAAATGCCTGAACTCCTCCCTCAAGGTTTTTCACAACCAAAAACCCATGCTTCAACAGGTACTTTGTACCTGTTCGACCTCTGGTGCCTGCTTTGCAATGGATCACAATCATTTTGCTCTTCCAGGAAGCAATCTCTTTTAGCCTGAAAGGAAGGCTGTTCAATGGGATGTTGAGGCCGCCTATGTGGTATTCTTCGTATTCCCATTCTTCTCGTACGTCCAACAGTAAAAAGTCGGCTTTGGAATCAATTAAGGTCTTCAGCTCCTGGGGGAGGATTGTCATTGGCTGGGTCAGTTGGTCAGTATCAGTTTAAATGTGCTTTTCCTGTTTTGGAAAATGTACTGCACAAAATAAAGACCTTTTGGTAAGTGAGTCAAATCGATTGACCACGGGTGTTGGTCTTCCATCAATTGAACAGGGAAAGCTTTTCCTGAAACATCCGCTATGAAAACAGCTTCCGGCTTTTCTGAGAAGTATACTATGCCCTCACTCGGGTTGGGGTAAATGGTTAATTCTTCGATGGGCTTTTCATTAAGGCCTGTCACCGACCTGAACGGTACATTCTCGAATACTGGCCTGATCATCAGGCTCCCATCCGTTCTGTCGTTTTGCACCCAGCCGTTGCCTACGTTGAAGTAAATCCTGTCGCCAGTATTGTTGTTCTTATCCAGCCCTATGCCCACAAAGTTGTCGGTGTACTGCCGGTAACCAATGTAGAAGGTGTCGCTTACCACAACCGGTATTTCAAACTTATAGCGCACAAACTGGTCAAGCTCCTCTGTGAACTCCACACTCACCCGCTGCAGTGCCAGCAAGGTCGGATTGATATTGGTGAGCGTTTTCCATGCAATGATGTCCAGTGGCTGGCCATCGGCAAACGGTGCTATCCTGGGGAAGTGAATATCAATCGCTGTGAGCGTGTCTTGCGCCAATGCCGCTACTTTATAGGCAAGCTGCCCCCGGCTTTGGTTGATGCCAGCGGCATATTCTGCAGTGCCATCGTCCCAGGCGGTGTAGTCTGAAAATGAAAGACTAATACTTGTCGTATCGTTGTTTCTATAGTTGATATTTTCAAAATAGGTGGTGTCGGCTGTCAGGGGGTCAACCCTGCTTATGAGGTATTTGTCTCCCGTTTTAAGAAACAAATCCATATTTAGAACGACCGAGTCCTTCTCTTGTAAAAATGCTTTGATTGCATCAGTGTCGACGGGCGAACTTGTGATTGTTCGCCTTTCAAGCCCCTGGGGTATTGGATCTACTACCTGATTTTCATCAACAGAAGAAACAATTTGTCCGGTGCTGGCTTCCACAATCTGAATATTGTACTCCACAGGCTGCAGTAAAGCATCCAGGTTGAAAAATTCAAATGAGCTCGTGCCTGATAGCCTGTCGGCGGCCGACTGGAACTGGCCTGGGGGTAATGCGTAAATACCTTTCAATGGCGATAGTGGGGCAGCAGAGAGGGCTCTGTCGAAGTAGGTGTTATTGGACGGGCTTCGGTTCTGGTTGAGGTAGATGTAGTCAATATGCCAATGATCAAACGGCCCTGTTTGTTTGTTGAAACTCTGAAACCTGAAACGAAAGCCCTCGTGGTAAAACTCAGGCTGCAAAATAGGTATAAACTGCTGCGTAAAGTCTTCCTTCAGGTTTTCCTCGCCACCTTTCAGTATCCACTTTGTTACCCAAACACTATCTCTGCTCAGAAACTGGAGGCGCAGTGAGTCTTCTGTGTTGGGAATTTCTCCCAGGCCCTTTATTTGCCAGAAGAAGCTCAGGTAAACTGTGCTGCGGAGGTTCGCAGGAATAACCGACAAATCGATGGCCCTGGAGGTGAGGCTGTCTGCTGGCCCCACGAAGTTGGAAGTGGGGTTGTGCGGAATGCCACTGCTGTTAAGTCCGTCAAATGATGCCACTCCAAGAGTAGGAGGGTGCAACCCCAGCGTGGCATTTACCCAAACGTCCTTACTATTCACCCACCATTCGCTGCTTGGCTGGCCGCTGTAGCTCGAAAAGTCGTCCCAAAACGGGAGCTGAATGGTGTCATCGGCATCAAGCGTTCTTCCGGAAGCCGAATACTTGCTATTGGTTGGGAAGGCGATTGGTTTTTGGATAAGCTGGGCAATAGCGCTATGGCTTCCGGCCACAAATGCTGCCAGGAAGAGAATGCTTTGTAGCCATCGCCCTTTTTCTATCATTAATTGAATCTTTCTGGCTCCGTGCCTACTATCCAGAGGTCTATGTAGTCGCCTATTTTGATCTTTTTGTCAGCCGAAGGTGATTGTTTAAAAACGGTGCCCAGTGGCATTGCCTGTTCCTGGTAGGAAACTGTGCCGTCAGCACTTTTTACTTCTATCGTCGCTTTGCCATCTTCTTCATAGTGAACATCACCTACCTTAAGGCCCTGTCCAATAACGGAAAATTCAGCGTCTTCATATGTAAGACCAATTAAAGTTGGGACATTAAACACCTGGTTGCCAAGGCCGTCTCCCACAATTAAATCAATTTTGGCTCCTTTTGGCACCGAGGCTCCTTCGCTGACAGGCTTGCCCTGGTAGAGCTGTTTGAGTACTGCGTTTAAGGCCATGTCCGATGCGTACGTAATTTCTCCCAGCAGAAGGTCGTAGCTTTTGAGCACCACCTGCGCATTTTTTACGGAGCCATCTACCAGCTGAGGCATCCTTACCTTGGGTGGCTCTTTAGCATTCAATGAGATATATATCTTTCTATTTTCCTTTACCTTCGAGTTAGGCAGTGGAAACTGCTTGAGTACGGCCAACGGCGGGTATTGCGACGAAAAGCCAGAGTCTTTATTGATCTCAAAACGCAAATTCCGGTCAGTCAGGAATTCATCCAGCTCATCCAAAGGAATCCCTTCCAGGTCAGGCACTGTGATGGTTTCGCCATGGTTGGTGGTGTTGGGCAGATAGACGTAAAAGAACCCGAGCAGGAACACGACGGCTATGGCCACCATCAGGGCTAACTGGATCAGCACATCTTTCCATGAGTTGAATTGAAAAAGTGTCATTTGCTACTGTTTAGGTCAGGCTATAAGTTTTTGTCGCTGCATACCGTATGTCAAGATCGCATCAATGAACTCATAGGGTTTGTAGCCATTGATGGCCGATTGGTGGAAAATACAGGTTGCAGGGGTCATTCCAGGTAATGAATTAATTTCAATAATAACGGTTTCTATCTTGCCATCCTCATAAATACGTACAAAGGCATCGATTCTTGCATAGCCCTCAATGTTTAAAATCTCAGCTACTTTTTCCAGGTCTTTTCTTACCTTTTCACTTACCCGCTTATTTTCTTCAAGTGTTTTACCAAACCTCGCCGGGGTGATGTTCTGCCCCTCTCCGGCCAGAAACTTTTCTTCGAGTGAAAGCACGTCGCCAGTGGCCAGGGTTTCCGAAGGCTCGAACACCTCATATACTCTGTCGCCATTGTCGTTGATGCTGGTGAGCATGCCACCGGTGACTTCTAAAAAGTGTGCGGCACCATTCCTGTCTATCAAATCTTCAAGCAAAAAGTAACTCTTCTGAGGAAACTCCTCGTTGTCCTTCAGCTTGAGCACTTTCTGCTGAGCAGACAGAAACTCCGGTGTATCTCTAAACATCATTTCGGCAAAAGCGCAAAGCTCCTCCTGGTTTCTGATTTTCTTCACAGCTGAACTGCAGCCATCATCAGCCGGCTTGGCAATCAGCGGATAGGTAAAGTTCTTCTCAAGCTCGGCAATGGTTTTGGCAGGATGCGCCAGGTATTCCTCCTTGTAAACCAGCGTGTGATTGGCTACGGAAATACCATGTTTCATCAGTAACTCGTTGGTTTCATATTTGTTGATGGTAATGCGGCTGCTGTCTACGCCCGATCCGTTGTAGGGAATGCCCAGCTTCTCCAACTCCACCTGCACGGCACCGTCTTCGCCGGGCCTGCCATGCAAGGCGATAAACACTGCATCCACCAAGCCTGATAAGTCTTCGTAATTGATTCGCCGGTATTTCAAAATAGTGCCGGGAGCATAGGTGTTGGTGATTCCGCTAGCTTCAGTTTTTATATGTCCAATGACCGGATGCTCACTTTTGGATGCGGCCGCATGAAGCTTTTCTCTTATATCATCGGCGTTGTCTTTGAGCATGATATTCACCGGAAGTAGGTAGAGCTCATGATTTTCTTCGTTGCCAGTGAGGAAAATCGGCACCGGGTGGTATTTTGTGGAGGAGGCCAGCTTTTCAAAAATATTCCTTCCACTTTCCACGCTAATATGCCTCTCAGAAGAGAAGCCACCCATGATCACACCCACACTGATTTTTTTGACCTCTGAAACTGCCAAAAGCTGGATCTCAGTATCCAGTTTTTTGAGCAGCCCTTTCATCTGGTGGATCATTTTGCCGGTTTTTATTCTGGCAGCCAGGGAGGTGCGAATGATGTAAGTAAGAAACTGCGACGGGTTGAGCCCTATTTCAGCAGCCTGGTGAAAGAAGAACGACGATGGTAGCATGCCCGACGTCGTATTCGGGTCGTTGAGGAAAATGCCTCCATCCTCGGTGTAAAACCCATCTATGCGGGCGTATACCTGACAATGCAGAGCGGTGAAGAGTTTTTCACACTGTTCACGAATTCTCTGAATGTCACCATCGGGTAGTTCAATCGGCGTTATTTTCCGGCTAATGCCTGGCAAGTACTTCGATCGGTAATCGAAAAGGTCTTTGATTTTTCTGATCTCAGTAGGGGGCAATGCCATCGGCGCACCGTTTTCATTCTCGATAACTATGCACGAAAACTCCCGGCCTTTGATGAAAGCTTCCACCAGCACAGTTTCCTCAGCGTGCTGACTGGTAAGCTGAATAGTATCTTTTCTTGTGGAAGCAAGCTTGTCGAGTTTCACCCAAAGTTTTTCAGGGTGGGTTATCCATTCACCCTCCATCATCACCGGAAGCCCTATGCCCTCTCTGATGTCTGTAAGCTTTATCAGCTCCGTTCTTTTCTCATCGTTGGCAAGTGTAGCCCACCAGCTCAAATCAATCTCCTCAATGAAAAAAGCCCTGTTCATGCCGTCCGCAAAGTCCTCGATAGAGTCCTTGTCGATAATAGCCACGCCAATGGTCGACCCCTGATTAGGTGCTTTGATCACCAGCGGAAGCTTCAGCTTCGATTTTAGAGAATCGAAGACTGCTTTTTTATTGGCTTCTTTTAGCCAGGCATCTCTGTTGAGTAGTTCGTAAGCAGGCGTAGAGAAGTCGTTCTTTTCTAAAAGGTCTTTTTGGACAACCTTATTCACTCCAATGGCCGAAGGCAAAATGCCTGAGCCGGAGTAAGGAATATTGTACCACTCTAAAAGCCCCTGGATGTTACCATCTTCTCCAAAAGGGCCATGAAGTGCCAGAAAGGCAAAGTCGATAAGTGTTGGCAATTCTTCGGGGCTAACTTTGCGGCCAACATGCGAGGCAGCGCTCAATGCAAGGTTGTGATCTTCTGCCGCCAGCGACTCAATATAGACCTGAAAATGATGAGGGCTTGGTGGAAGCAGAGACACGGGAGGGTAGAAGTCCCGAATAGTACCTTTGTACACATATTGCCAATCGAGCTCTATGATTTGCCCCAGGCTGTCAATGAAAAAGAGCACTGGCTCAAACAATGACTTATTGAGGTTGTCGTAAACGGTACGTCCTCCCGCAAAGGATATTTCTCTTTCCCTGGATTGTCCTCCAAAGAATATTCCTACTCTCATCTTTTAAATTTAATAATTACAGCGGTCACTGGTGACTTGAAACAAAATTACGCAACCGAAACGATTTTCAATGCCTGATAATGACTCTTTGGGCGGTTACCTTGTCCTTCGCTATCACCTGTATCAGGTACATACCAGTAGCTTCGTTTACCGTGGTTAGCTGATAAATTTGGTTCAAGGTGTTGGGGTACTCTTTTTCAAAATATACCCGGCCTCTTACATCCTGCATTCTTAGTGTCACTGTTTGCCTTTCAGCCAGGCTAAAAGCTACGTTAATGACCTCTTTTGCAGGGTTGGGAAAAAGCCTGATCAAATCTTCGACAGGAAAAACCGGCGTTGGCTCACCTGACAGATAAAACTCTATGTCGTCCAAATACATATTGTTGCCATTGCCATTGGTGCCTACAATCGCCACCACAACACTGCTGTGTCCTGCATAGGCTGACAAGTCGATGGTTTCCCTTTTCCAGTCGTCGGAAGTTGAGGGGGCCCAAAATTCTTCAGATTCGGTAATGGCGAGGTCACTGCCACGCTTGTCGTACACCACATCTCTGAAGTTGATGCCGCAGTCCACGGATACCATCACTCTTAATCGCTCTGAACGGTTTTCTCTTTTGGCGTAAGAAAGCTTGAAAGACATTGATGCTTCGTCAACCTCGTCAAGATCAAGCACTTTCGTGGCCAACCAGAACTCATCACCGAGCACAGTCAGGTCGTACGAAGTCATTCGGGCTACTTTGTTTCCCTGGCTGAGACTTTCATCACTTTGGATTTGCCAGGTACGTCCATCGGTGTTTGTAATTCTGTGCAAAAGATTTTCTTCCACTCCCCTGTTCGAAGCAAATGTTTCTCTGAATGGTATAACGTCGGTGGCTGTTTTTACATGAAATAGCTGGGAGAAGCTATTGTCGGAGATTCGCTGGTCAGTGTTGCCATTTGGCTGGTCGAGGGCCAATTCAAGCTTATATGTACCATCTTCCAGGGCGTCAATCTCCAATGGCACGTTGATCGTTTGGCCTGTATTAATGAAGATATTGTTAACCTGTAATTCCCTTGAGTTGTTGTTAATTGTGTAAGAAAGTGAAAAGCTGGTGATGGGTTCCTTGCCAAAATTCTTGACCTCGACCGTTGGCACCGGCTGGTTGATACACGAAATGAAAGCAAGATCAGTTACTTCACTAATGCCAATATCGTAGGCGGCCAGGTTATTACTCGATATTTTTATGTCGTCAAGAAACAGGTTGTTTCCCAGCCCGTTTTGCCCGATGAAGGCGAGTTGTATCCTGTCGGCTCCTTTGAAGTTGTTAAGTGCGATAAACGCTTTTTTCCATTCGGCTGGGCCGGAAGGAATAAATGCTTGTCCGGGTTCTATATAGGTGGTGGCAAGGTCTTCGCCAAATCTTTGAAACACAATGTCGTCGTACTCGAAAGTGGCACCGCAGTCGGTCGACACCGCCACCAGCAGACCGTCGGAATTATTGACACCGTTGTGCCCATAGGCGTAATCGAAATCGATGGTAAGCGAAGGATATTTTGTTAAGTCAATGATGGGTGACAACAGCATTTCCCAGTCGCCAAATTGTGTAGAGTCAGCGCTGAAGTAGGCAAACTCTATGGCCAGGTTGGTGGCCAAGGCCTTCGGCGCCAGCGTGATGGCTGCAAAGGGCTGATCGGGGTTGTCGGCCTTCATGACCAATTGAGAACTGCTCTCCTCAAAGGTTTCCAGCATCGGCAGCGAAATCAGCCTTTGATAGCTGGCGTCTACCGACACCTTGTTGTTGCTGACATTGTTGTCCAGGGTCTGGTTGACGCTGACGACTTCAAAGGAAGTGGTATATAAACCACCCTCTTCGAGTAGCACTTCATCGAACGTGACGGTGTAGGCAGCCAGGGGGGCTAGGTTGGTGGAGATTGTTCTTGAATCCCACTCCAGTCCGTTGATAACAGCGCTGACTTCAAATTGCGTGATGATGGTGGTGCCATAGTTTCTCACTACTATCTCGGGCATAAACCTGGCGGAGCAGATGCCGCCTACCGGATTAATGATCGTTTTTATGCCCAAATCATTGGCCACAAGCGTTGGCGCCACCAGTGCTTCAGAACCTATGAGACTCCTCCTTCTGGGGCTAAACTCCAGCACAGTTCTCATCCTCTCCTTTTGATCCTTGGTGAAAATGTTCATGCACTTATCGGGGCTGTAGTCCATATAATTTTCAATCATGTCGGTAGACCCGCAGCTCGCCTTTGATAGCTCGCAGCTGCCTGATGAACTAGCCCTGTCTGCCGCTGGAGTATCGGAACAGTAATCGTCTGATCCACAGCCGCCGTCGCCCCAAATATGCCGAAGCCCAAGGTAATGTCCTATTTCGTGGGTTGCTGTTCGTCCAGTAGAAAACTCCTTTGCATTGAAGCCCTGGCCAAAGTACTCATAGTCAATGGTGACGCCGTCCGGCAGGAATTTATTAGCAATGTTGGGCTTAAGGCCGATCAGGTCTGATACTGGGAATTGCGCAAACCCTAACAGGCCCGATTTGAGGTTGGTTACCCATATATTGAGGTATTTGTCGGGCGGCCAATAGCTAACCTTCTGAAGCAAGTCTTCTTCGCCTATGGCGTAAGAGTCTTTGCCTGCACGAGCCCTTACTATACCACTGGAGGGCATGCCCTCAGGGTCTCGTTTGGCTAACGCAAATTCAATAGATGCGTCAGCTGCTACAGCCTTAAAAATCTCTCTTGTATCGGTCGTGTCTGAGTTTAATCTACGGAAGTCCTGATTGAGCAACTCAATTTGAGACAATACCTGCTCCAGCGGAATGTTCGATCCTTCGCCATAGGTCTCGCCCTGATGCAGTATGTGTATCACTACGGGTATGGTGTAAACGGCTTCAGCAGTTCTTCCATTACTCAGCCGAAGCTTACGCTCTGCTTTTTTTGTTTGAACCCACGATTCAAACTCTTTGACAGATTCTCCAATGATTGGTCTGTATTTTTCTTCCAGCTGGACGGTGCCGCACTTTTCCTGTGAAAAGGCTTGGTGGCTAACGCATAAAAAAATGCAAACAGCAAAGTCTAAAAAAAGGTATAACCTCCTGCTCATTGAGTATGTTAAAAAACGTGGATGAGAGGTAACGAGGTAATGCTAAAAATTATTTCGTCAAACCACAGCCACATTCACGGCTTCCACTTTGCTTATTTCCGGAACAGCTCTTTTAATAGCCTCTTCTACGCCGGCTTTCAGCGTCATGGCCGACATGGGGCACGATCCGCAGTTGCCGAGTAACTCAAGCTTTGCTACATTTCCTTCGTCAACGCTTAGCAGTTTGACATTTCCACCATCAGCCTCCAGATAAGGTCTGATTGAATCAAGCGCACTTTCTATGCGCCCCATCAAAGCTATATATTCAGGTGTGTCAGCAATCATTTCTTAAACATTAACTTCAACTACTTTCGTTTTTTCTTTGGCGGCATTTCTCATTGCCACCTGCTGAGCCACAGCTTGCGCAATACTATTAAAAGCATCAGCCGTTACTCCGTCTTTCATTACTGCAGGGTATCCACTGTCACCAGACTCTCTGATCGATTGCACCAGCGGCACTTCGCCAAGGAAAGGTACATTATTTTTCTCAGCAAAGAGCTTACCCCCATTTTGGCCAAACAAATAGTATTTATTGTTCGGAAGTTCCTCAGGAGTAAAGTACGACATATTTTCAATGATTCCCAGCACGGGCACATTGATCTGAGGCTGCTTAAACATGGAGTATGCCTTTTGAGCATCAGCCAGGGCTACTTTCTGAGGGGTAGTCACTACCACCGCACCAGTAACGGGCACAGTTTGCACAAGGGTCAGGTGTATATCGCTTGTTCCGGGGGGGAGATCAATTAAAAGGTAATCCAGCTCCCCCCATTCGGTGTCGCCAATAAACTGCTTTAGCGCCGAGCTGGCCATTGGGCCCCGCCACACCACCGCATTATCGGGAGGGGTAAGAAAACCTATCGATATCAGCTTGATGCCATATTGTTCTATTGGTAAAATTACATTCTTTCCATTTTTCTCTATGATACCTGGCTGCTCATGTTCGCAGTTGAACATAGTAGGGATGCTGGGCCCGAAAATGTCCGCATCAATAATACCTACGCTGGCACCGCTTCTAGAAAGCGCTACGGCTAGATTGGAAGTTACGGTGGATTTACCTACCCCGCCCTTCCCTGAAGAAATAGCGATGATGTTTTTTACGCCGGGTAACAGGGGCGCATTGTCTCTGATAGAAGTAACGTTGGAGGTCATCAAAATAGAAAGCTCCACAGCTTCTCCGAAATCAGCATAAATCACCTCCTCACACTGGCTCCTGATGAGCTCCTTCAACGGACAGGCCGGTGTGGTAAGCTCTACAGCGAAGCTGATTTTGGCGTCACCTACTTCCAGGTTTTTGATCATTCCAAGGGTCACCAGATCTTTCTTCAAATCTGGGTCGTCCACCTTGCTCAACGACTTTAATACTTGTTCTTTACTGATTTGGGACATGTAGAAAATGGCTGTTCTGATGCAAAACTGTTGCAAATTAATGCTTATACCAGCATGTAACAATGAGAAGAAGGATAAAGTTGGGAAAGCTCAAAGTTTATTAAGCGCATGGGGCTTTCAGAGGCCTTTCAACTAGCCTGAGGCGATTTCAAATCAAATTTCTGAAGGGCCACCAGAAAAAAACTCATGCCGGCAAGCATAATAAGATGAGCGAAATCGTCCCTGTTGAACCATGGGTGGATATTGATGTCGAACCCATGAACAAAGGCAGCAGAACTGAGCACCAGTACACCAATTGGGAAATAGACTAATTCTTTGTGTTTTCTGCTTAGCAGGTACCCACCTAGGCCAACTACCAAAGTAAGACCTATAACAGAATTATTTTTTGTCCACAAAAAGTCAAAGGAGACGAAGACCATACCCGCCAGCATGATGATCATTTTCAAAAGGGAAAACAGCCGTAGTCTCTTTTTCCAAACCTCTTTTTCGGCGGGGATAAAGGCGTAAATGCCTCTTTCGGCAAAGTAGACTGACAAGATGCCGGTTGTCCAGGGAAGTATTTTTCCGGTGAGCCCCCAGTAGTGGAAAAGCCCGTGGCCAAGTCCGCCGAAAAAGCCTGAAATGCCAAGGATGAGGAAGAACAAACTCCAGTTTTTGTATGGGGGAGAGGTGTTTTTACGCAGCTTAAAATACGCCATCACACCAAAAATGGTAATCAGCCAGTTCCACACAATCGCCATAGGCTCCATAATGATCAGGCCGCCCCATTCTACAGTAATCTTCTCCATTCGGGCAAAAGTAGTATCTTTTTCAAAATAGGTTTTCACCCTCTTTGATAAACGGAGCAATGCCCTTTTACCTGAAAGTATCGCCAGATAAGGATTGATGATCAACTTTGGGCGTAGTGGTTTTACCGGAGTCGGATTTACTTCGTAACTTCGTTGCCCCATGCGCATCAGCGATCATATCATTTCAGAAATACAATCCCGGATGGACATCCAGGAGGTGGTGTCCGACTATGTTTCGCTAAAGAAAAAGGGCCAGAACTTTTGGGCCTGCTGCCCCTTTCATGATGAGAAGTCGCCGAGCTTTTCTGTGGCTCCCAACAAGGGCATTTATAAGTGCTTTGGATGCGGAAAAGGTGGCGATGCTATTTCTTTCATCATGGATATTGAAGGTCTGGGGTATGTGGAAGCGCTCAAGCACTTGGCCAATAAATATGGCATTGAGGTAGAAGAAGAGGAGGCTACACCCGATCAGATCAAAGAATTCAATGAAAAAGAAAGCCTGCTGATTTTACTCGACCACGCCAAGGGCTATTACAAGCAGCTTTTGTGGGAAGACGATGAAGGGCAGGCCATTGGCTTAAGCTATTTCAAAGAAAGAGGTTTTTCGGACGAAACCATCAAGGCATTCGACCTCGGCTACAGCCACGACAAGTGGGACAGCTTCATGAAGTACGCCTCCAAAAATGGCTTCACTGAGGAAATGATGGAAAAGGCGGGCTTGGTTCTCGCCAAAGAGGATGGTAAAAAATATGACCGCTTCAGGGGTAGGGTTATGTTCCCCATCCATAATCCGTCGGGCAAGGTTATAGGTTTCGGTGCCAGAATACTCAAAAAGGCGGATAACCAGCCCAAATACATTAACTCCCCCGAGTCGCCGGTTTACCACAAAAGCAATGTCCTTTTTGGGATGTTCCAGGCCAAGCAGGCCATCCGGAACGAGGACAATTGCTATCTGGTGGAAGGCTACACCGACGTTATTTCGATGCACCAGGCGGGTGTTAAGAATGTAGTGGCATCTTCGGGTACCTCCCTGACACGTGAGCATATCAAACTCATGAGTCGCTTTACTCAGAATGTCACTACCCTTTTTGATGGTGACGTTGCGGGTATCAAAGCGAGCATGAGAGGCATTGATATGCTGCTGGAAGAAGGGCTCAATGTAAGGGCTGTCGTTTTCCCCCAGGGAGAAGACCCGGATAGTTATTCTCAGCAGCTGGGCGCTTCTGCGTTCAAGGCTTTTCTTGAAAAGAACAGTGAAGATTTTATTGCCTTTAAAACCCATCTCTACCTCAAGGATGCCGGCAGCGACCCCATAAAAAAGGCAGGCACCATTCGTGAGATTGTGGGTAGTATAGCCAAAATACCTGATGCTATTAAAAGGTTGGTTTTTGCGAGAGAATGCAGCCAGCTAATGGACATGGACGAGGCTGTCATCGTTGCCGAGATGAACAAAATGCTCATCGAACAAGGGCAGCAGCAGCAAAAGGAAAGGGAGCGGCAGCAAACCCGGCAGCGGCTGGAGCTGGACAACTCCGGTTCTGCATCTGAGAACTCATCCGATGCGACCATTTCAACGCTGGAAAGGCGGGAGGTTAATCCAAAAATGATTCAGGAGAGAGAAAGCTTGAGGCTTTTGCTCAACTACGGCCAATTTGTGATAAAAGGAACTGAGGAAGTAGATCAACTGCTTGCCGACTACTTTCTGCATGAGACAGATGAGGTGCATTTCAGTCACCCTGTGTATGCGCAAATCCTCGATATGTTTAAGAACAAGCTGGTCGATGGCGAAGTGATAGATGCGGACTATGTTTTGAAGCACGGTACCGAATTAATGAAAAAAGAAGTGATCGATTTGATCACCGAGCGACATGAAGTGAGCCACCATTGGACTGAGAAATATGACATCAAAGTAAACAGTGAAAGAAACGACCTAAAAGGCGCTACCTATGCCAATATTGTCAGGCTTAAGCTTCGGACAGTCAGGGGGGTGATCAAAGAGAATCTTGACAAATTGAAAACTGCGGAAACTGAGGCCGAGCAAGTAGAGATTATGGAGCACCATGAGGCGCTTAAAAAGGTGGAAATGGGTCTTGCCGGAATCCTTGGTGTTGTCACTGTTGGCTAAGGCCCGGCAGAGGTTCTGATTTGCCAGTATGCATATTTAAATGAACCTTTGCGGAATATTTTTGATTTTAAGAGTGTTAAAAAATTAGCAGACACCCCGAAGGGTGCAATTAGCCCGATGCAAGAAAATATAGAGCTCGATAAAATAGAGGACGCCATTGAGGCGATAAAAAGAGGAGAGATCATCATCGTAGTTGACGACGAGGACAGAGAAAACGAAGGCGATTTTATATGTGCTGCTGAAACTGTCACTCCTGAAATCATCAATTTCATGGCTACCCACGGCAGAGGCCTTATTTGCGTGCCATTGGTGGAGGAGCGATGCGAAGAGCTGGGGCTGGAACTGATGGTTGGCAAAAACACAGCGCTTCACGAAACGCCATTTACTGTGTCGGTAGACCTGAGAGGCAGGGGAGTAACCACAGGCATTTCCGCCAAAGACAGGTCGGTGACTATTCAGGCGCTGGTTGACCCAAAGGCTCAGCCGGAAGAATTTGGTAAACCCGGTCACATTTTTCCCCTAAAAGCTAAGAAAGGTGGCGTTCTGCGCCGTTCAGGTCACACAGAAGCAGCGATTGATTTTGCCAGGATGGCGGGGCTTTACCCTGCCGGCGTGCTGGTTGAGATTATGAATGAGGATGGCTCTATGGCCCGCCTGCCAGACCTTAAAAAAGTAGCCGAAAGGTTCAACCTCAAACTTGTCTCTATCAAAGACCTGATCACTTATCGTCTTGAAAAGGAGTCGCTGATAGAAAAACTGGTGGATGTGAAGATGCCCACAGAATATGGCACCTTTCAGCTTCATGCGTATAAGCAGAAAAACACAGGCGAGCAGCATCTGGCACTCGTAAAGGGAACCTGGGAGCCAGGTGAGCCAGTCCTGGTAAGGGTACACTCTTCCTGTGTTACGGGCGATATATTTGGCTCTCACAGGTGTGATTGCGGCGAACAGCTTCATAATGCCATGACAATGGTGGAAAAGGAAGGTAAAGGTGTCGTGTTGTATATGAACCAGGAGGGCCGTGGTATAGGACTGGAGGCGAAACTGAGAGCCTACAAGCTACAGGAGGAGGGAATGGATACCGTGGAAGCTAACCTTCATTTGGGGTATAAAATGGATGAAAGAGATTATGGCGTTGGTGCACAGATACTACGAGATCTTGGCATCAGTAAATTACGTTTGATCACGAACAACCCCAAGAAAAGAGCAGGTTTGCTGGGATATGGCTTGGAAATTGTAGACAACCTGGCAATTGAGGTGGCTCCTAATGAGTTTAATGAAAAGTACCTCACAACCAAACGTGATAAAATGGGTCATTTGATTTTGAAAGAGAAATAGTGGTTCGTTTTGCTTTGGAAATGTAATATTGTAGTATGAGGAGGATGGGAAAGTACTCGTTTTTTTTATTTTTTTTATTTTCTCTTTTGATCAGTAGTTCAGCCTATGCTCAGTATTTTCCTTCAGAGTATTGGCACGACGGCTGGATAGTGAATGATGATGCTGACACCCTGAGAGGGGAGATCAAATACGACCTGCCGAACGACTTGGTGCAAGTAAGAAACCGGGATCGGATCAACACTTTCTCAAGCCGCAAAATTGTCTTCATAGAATTTTACGACAAGACAACCGAAAACTACAGACAGTTTTATTCGCTGCCTTATGCAGTTAACTACGACTACAAGGTGCCAATGCTTTTCGAACTGTTGTACGAGGGCGAGCTGTCCTTGCTGACCAGAGAGGCGATAATTCAGGAAACTGTGCCGTCTGTTCAAAGCTATTCTTTTAGCGGCTATAACCAAACTAGGCAAAGGCTTGACTATAGTTTCTACTTTCTTGACAAAAAAGGCAATATAAGACTGTATAACGGGAAGAAGCCCGAGCTTCAGGATGCTATGCGTGACCGATGGTCGGAAGTAAAGCCCTTCATGAAAAAGAATCGTTTATCGCCAGATAAAATCAGAGACCTTGTGCGTATCGTGGCGTTCTACAACTCAGTGAAATAATCGACAATGGCAAAGAAGAAACCACTTATACTCGTCTCCAACGACGATGGAATAACCAGTCGTGGCATCAGGAAATTGGTGGAGCTGATGAAAACACTCGGTGAGGTAATTGTGGTAGCACCCGACAGCCCACAATCAGGGATGGGGCATGCTATCACCATCGGCGACACATTGAGGCTGGATACGGACGATATTTTTGGCGATGTAAAGGCTTATAAATGCAGCGGCACACCAGCCGACTGCGTGAAAATAGGTAAGCACTATATATTGAAAGACATCCGGCCCGATCTGGTTGTAAGTGGCATCAATCATGGAAGCAACACTTCCATCAGCGTACTTTATTCAGGTACTATGTCGGCGGCTATAGAGGCTGCCATGGAGGGTTTGCCAGCTATCGGGTTCTCGCTATGTGATTATTCACAGGAAGCAGATTTTTCTCATGTGGACGAATTCATTCTAAAAATAGCAAAACAGGCCCTTGAAAAAGGTATTCCGAAGGGTGTGGCACTAAATGTGAATATTCCGCCCAAGAGAAACGAGGCGATAAAAGGCATCAAGATGTGCCGCCAGGCAAATGCCAAATGGCAAGAAGAGTTCGATTTGCGCCACGATCCCTATGGTCGTCAGTATTTCTGGATGGCAGGCAACTTTGTGAACTTCGACAAGGGCGAGGATAACGACGAATGGGCCATTGCCAACAACTACATCTCCATAGTGCCTTGCCAATACGACCTGACCGCCCACCATGCGTTACCTATCCTTAACGACGAATGGGACTTCTAGTCTTCTGATTCAGGCACCACTACCACAGGAGGGTGGAAGAGATTGAGCTTATACTTTAAAAACAGGTTCACAGCGGGTACTCCGCTACCAACCGTTTTCCCGTAGCCTGGCACAATGAGTACGTCCGGATCGCCAGGGTTATCAGTACTGATCAAATGCCGGTAAGATGCCCTGAATCCCAGCCAGAAATTGCCTTTGAAGTTTCCTTCCGATTGAATGGAAAGTTCCAGCCAGTTTGCCTTAAGACCACCACGGGCGAAAGCTCTTTCGTAAGGTTCAAATAAACCTGAGGCACTTTCTATAGTGGTCACGCCTGAATCTTCAAAAGACGCCATGCCGTATTGAGCACCAAGCAGTAATTTATTTTTAGGGTTGATGGCCAATTGGTAGAACAGGCCAGGTTTTATGTATGTGCCGGTGGCGTTGTAGTCAGAGTTTTTGTAGGCTCCCGTTGGGTTGATGCTGCCATAGCCATAGCTGATGCTGCCGACATACTTGTTTTCAAACACAGCCTGTATGCCACCCTCGGCTTTGCTTTCGAAAGGGGTGGGCAAAGTAAGCAGCTTCCCATAGTCAAGAAGAAGGTGCAACTCCGTCAGAAATGGGTAGTCGGTGGTGTCCTTTATTTTGGCGGGCTTCATTTCCTCTTCCTCTTCGTCAGTTGCATCCACGGCCGGAAGTTCAGGTTTGGCAGTCTTGGTTGTGTCCGCCAGAGCATCCGGATTCACCCGTGTTCTTGGTGGTTTTGGTCTGCCAATATCCTGGCCGTAAGCCGACAGGCTGACCAGCACAAATAGCAACAATATGGCAGCCTTAGAAATAGACATTGATGGTAGTTTTTGTGCTCAGACAAGGGTCAGGTAATGCTTTGCAGTATACTTTCACACTGTCAAATGAAAACTTGTCGTCGGTTTTTTCAATGTTGGTGCCAATAAGCCTGGTGTAGCTCTTGGCCGTAAGGTCTTCAACAAACGAATAAGTAAGCTCCATACTATCCACTTTGCCTGCAATTTCAAAGTAATACACTTGACTGGATGCATTCATGTTTAGTGGCAGACTGAAGGTGTTGGCACTATCTGAATACGAAACTTTGTTGCCATTGGCTGTGATGCTGCTGATCAAAATTGTGCCTTTGTTAATAGCTGCCGCTGTTTTGGTGAGCGGTGTCTTTGCTGCTGCAAATGCGGCTTGTTCTGTCGAAATCTCCGTTTGCCTGGCCATGACTTCTGTGATCGCTGCCTGCACTGAATCTCTTTCGGGGATCAGATCATTGTTGCCTTCAGTAATTTGCTTGTTGAGGGAAGTTAGTGAGGTGTTGAGTGCCGAAAGCTGAGTAGTAAGAGCTGTTTTTTCCGTAGTTAAATGTTTGACAGCAGTGTCGATCGCTGCAATGGCCGAATTAATTTTTTGCAGACTGTCAATGTTGAAAAACCTGACTTTTACCGCTGGCTCTTTTTCGTAAGGTTCTACCTCGCCAAGACAAGACCACAGCAAGGTGCCTGCCAATAGGAAAAGAAGAATTTGCAAATAGTTTATGTTTTTGCCCAGCTTCATAGTTACTGCGGATCGACATCAAAAATAACGGATGTCTGGCGGAATATTTTATCCTGTTGCAATTCTTCCACCTTTTGAGTCAGGAATTCTTTGGCCTTGGGGATAGAAATGCCTCCTTTTTCCAACTTGATGGTAATTTCCTGATGGTACTGATTCCGTATCCTTGCTATTAACGGTTCCTGGGGGCCAAGTATTCTATGGCCTCCCAGCGAACTTTGAATACTTTTCAAATAGTGGTTGGCGGTTTCCCAAACCAGTTGTTTGTCCTGGTTTCGGAAAAGCACCCGTATCATTCGCACAAATGGTGGGTAGTGAAAGCTTTCCCGCTCCATGATTTCCATTTGATAGAAACGTTTGTAGTCGTTCGTTTTCACCAGGTAGAAAACAGGTTGCTCAGGGTTGTTGGTCTGAATGATCACTTTGCCATTATTTGATCGCCGGCCAGCCCGGCCACTTACCTGTGTCATCATTTGAAAGGCCCGCTCATGAGAGCGGAAATCTGGAAAGTGGATGATGCGGTCGATGTCCAAAATGCCCACCAGCTCTACATGGTCAAAGTCGAGGCCTTTGGTGATCATTTGTGTGCCTACCAGCACATCGATTTCGCCATTTTCAAAGTTTTCGATGAGTTGTTCGTAAGTACTTCTCGTACGGGTCGTGTCGTAGTCCATTCGGCTGATGCGGCCGGTGGGGAGTAACACTTTTAGATCATCTTCCAGCTTTTCCGTACCGAAACCAATCGTTTTTATTTTGGCCGAACCGCACGCCTCACAATGCGACGGAAGGGGTTCACGAAAGCCGCAATAATGACAGAGTAGCTCCTGGCGGTACATGTGATACGTCAAGCTCACTGAACAGTTGGCGCATTTTGGGATGTGCGCACAGTCTTCACAGTGAAGGTAAGGTGCATATCCCCGGCGGTTTTGGAATAGGATCACCTGCTTGTTTTCTTCCAGGGTTTGCTCAATGGCTTGCAGCAATCCCGGCGACAGGTCGCCGTGCATTCGTTTTTTCTTTCGCTCATCTTTCAGGTCAATGAGGGCAGTTTCCGGCATTTGTACTTCACCAAATCGGGTTTCCAGTGTTACCAGTCCGTACTTTTCATACACGGAATTGTGGTAGCTTTCTACAGATGGCGTGGCGGAGCCAAGTAGGATTTTGGCGTGATGAATCTGACCCAGCATGATGGCTGTGTCACGGGCGTGGTAGCGGGGCGCTGGATCATATTGCTTGTACGACGATTCATGCTCCTCATCGATGATGATGAGAGAAAGGTTGTTGAAGGGCAGGAAAACTGATGACCGCACACCTACGACTATTGGGAATCGGCCGGAAAGCACGCCGTTCCATACCTCAACCCGTTCGTTGTCGGAGTACTTGGAATGATAAATACCGATTTTGTCGCCAAAGACCTTTTTCAGGCGGCGAAGAATCTGCGCTGTGAGCGCTATTTCAGGTAAAAGGTAAAGCGCCTGAGCTCCTTCGTCCAGCACTTGCTGAAGCAGTCGAATATAAATCTCCGTTTTGCCGCTGCCGGTAACGCCGTGCAAGAGTACCGTTGATTTCTTTTCAAACAGGCCGTGAATTTCTGAGAGCTTCTCTTCCTGCAATGAGGTTAGCTCAGGAATAACCGCTTCCTTCTTTTTTGGCTCGCCAAATCTTGAAATCACTTTATCAAATTCTTCGAAAACCCCATTTTTTACCAAAGTACCTAGCGATGAAGTAGAAAGGCCTGATGAAAGGAATTGTCCTTTTGGGACTCCCAACTGGTTTCTTTCTTTCAGTTCATTCACAGGCACTTCTCTCAGGTATTTCATTACCAGCTCAAGCTGCTTTTCCTTCTTCTCCAGTTTTTGAAACAGCGCTTCCAGCGCCAGCAGATCGTTTTCCAGCGATGCTTGCAGCCTTACTCGCCTTTCCTTTTTTGGCTTGTATTTTTCTATCAGCTGTTCAAATATCAGAATAGCTCCCTTGCCTGTCAGCGATTTGATGAGGTGATAAATGTTTTTGACGCCGGTGATCTGCGAAATCTCGTCATAGCTCAGGTGTTCTTTTTCTTCCAGGGCTTCTACCACCTTCCATTCTGAGTCAGAATAGGTGTGATTGCCATCATCCGCATCGAAGTCCGGGTGCTTCTGCACCATCGATTTGCTGCTGAGTTTTAGCCCAGACGGAAGGGCGGCGTTAAGCACCTCGCCAGGTGTGCACATGTAGTAGCTGGCCATCCACTGAATGAGTTGGAGCTGCTGATCAACAATTACGGGTTGGTCGTCCAATACATCCAGGATTTCACGGGCATCGTAGTTTTGTGGTTTGTTGCCATGAGTTTGAACGATAACACCGGTCAGGACTTTCTTTTGCCCAAAAGGGACAATTACCCTCCTGCCAGGCTCGGCTTTATCAGCATGCTCCGCCGTTACCTCGTAGGTAAACAACCTGGGGATGGGTACAGGGAGGAGGATGTCGGCGAAGGATGCCATCAAATATTTACGAATGGATTTACAATCGTGAGTGAGTCGTCAATGACCTGACCGTTTTGTAAATCTTCGGAGTAAAGCAACGTGCAATCAGACTCAATTGCCGAGGCAACAATAAGGCTATCGAAAAAAGAAAATTTATATCTGGCCGCTAGCTGACATCCCTTTAGAATCGTAGTATCAGTATTTGTGAAAACCTGGTTGTTTTGGCAACATTCGATAATGGCTTTTTGCGCATCATCAAAGCTGAACTGAAATTTCCGACTGATGATATTAGTGAATTCCTGAAGTACCTGCGTACTAATGATTGAATTGAAGTTGGTAATCAAATTTCTTGAGGCCGTTTGTTTCTCTATTTCATTTTTAGAGTAAGCGTATTTTAAAATATTGCTGTCCAGAAATATCTTATCGTTCATTGGCTTCATTACGGTCAAATCTGAAACCGGCAGTGTCAATAGAAATGGCAGAGAACGAAACTTTCTTGGGTATTGTCTTGTCTCTCTCCACTCCTTCATTTTTCTGGAAGGCAATTACTTCTACTTCCGTACCAACATAATCGGCAGGTACTTCGATTGAAATCTGCTGCTTTTTGGGGATCAAACTGGTTCTTACCATAGTTTTTAGTTCATTAGCCTGCTTACCAAAGATAGCCAAAATACTCCAAATAGTGAGTTACTGCCCGTATCTTCCGATTAAACAATCAACAACAAAGCTTCTTTAACAGTCCCCACCGGTCGCTGGCAGGCCCGGTCATAGCAAACGTAAATTGTGGCTTTTTTATTCACTGCCTTTTTCCCAGCCAGCATAGGCAGTGTGTCCGTTTCTGTTTCCGAAGCAGCCACCACCTTGTTAGGCAGGTAGGGTTGTTTCAATGCTGTAGCCAATTCGAATGCGCCTGGCCCCACAATGGCAATTTCCGCTGTGGGTTTGGCCAGCTGTCCTGCCATCATCGCCCAGTTGGTGAGGTAATCGGGCTCCGTGAGTATCAACGACTTCAACCTTGCAGTCATTTCCTCCGCAAGCGTCAGGTAGTCGTTGTTTTCAAAGTAAAGCCCCAACTTGTGCAGGTTGTGTGCCATCATAGAATTGGTGGAAGGAATCACGTTGTCAAATACTTCCTTCTTTCGGGCGATGAGCTTTTCTCCCTTGCTTGACGTGTAATAAAAGAGTCGTTCTTCCTTGTCAAAGAACTCGTCCATCGCTTTTCCCGAAAGCAAATAGGCAAACTGTAGCCATTCCGGCGCAAAGCTGGCTTCGTACAGCTTGATGAGGCCGTCAATGGCTGAGGCGTAGTCTTCCAAATAGCCATATAATTTGGCCTGCCCATTTTTGTAAGTTCGATGGAGCACGCTGTTATTCCAGGCTTTGCTTTTGATAAATGAAGCGCAGTTAGTAGCTAGCTTACTAAAGCTGTCGTCTTTGAAAGCAATTGAAGCATCGGATAGGCCTTTGATCAAAAGTCCGTTCCATCCTGTCAATATCTTGTCGTCTAAACCAGGCCTTATTCTGGAAGCTCTTACTTGCATGGCCCGCTCATTGAAGGCTGCCACTGCTTGCTTAGCCTGAGCCATCGGCAATTGATGCCTGTCGCCCACCGTTTCGATGGCATCGATAACAAACAGGATATTCCTGCCGTGTTCCCAGTTGCCGTTGTCAGAGATATTGTAGTAGTCTTTGATGAATTCCTTTTGGTCGCCTGCTATTGCCTCAAACTCCGGTTGCGTCCAGGTGTAAAACTTGCCTTCCACTCCTTCGCTGTCGGCATCAAGTGCAGCGAAAAAGCCACCTTCTTCGTGCAACATTTCCCGCTCCAGCCACTCCACCGTTTGATACACCACGTCTTTGAACAGAGGATTTTCCGTGACTTGGTAAGCTTCCGAATACAAGCTGAGGAGCTGGGCGTTGTCGTAGAGCATCTTTTCAAAGTGGGGAGCAAACCATTCGCCATCCACCGAGTAGCGGGCAAACCCACCCCCAGCCTGGTCGTAGATGCCCCCCTGAGCCATTTTGATGAGTGTGAAATGCACGTGATCAACCATCTGCTGGCTGTTAGTTGCGTGACCGTGACGAAGCAGGAACAGCCAGATGCTGGGCATGGGAAACTTAGGGGCCTTTTGCAGGCCTCCCCATACTGTGTCGAACTTTGGGATCAGTCTACCAGCCGCAGAACTGATTTCTGCCAGTGAAAAGCTGCTTTCTGGGGAAGAGAGGCTGAACTGCTCCAGCACGCTTCCTCCCAGGTGGTCAGCGAATTTTTCCGCTGAGTCTTCCAGTTCCTGCCGTTGCTTTGCAAATGCTTCAGCCACGTTTTCTAACAGTCCGACCCAGTTTTTGGCAGGAAAGTAGGTGCCACCATAAAAGGGCTTTTGCTCTGGAGTAAGAAAAACGTTTAGAGGCCAACCTCCGTTGAGCCCCATGGCCTGCACGGCGTCCATGTATACCTGATCCACATCGGGCCGTTCTTCCCGGTCGACCTTGATGCACACATAATGGTCGTTCATGAGTTGGGCGATGGCTTCGTTTTCAAACGATTCATGTTCCATCACGTGGCACCAATGGCAGGCCGAATAGCCGATGCTTAGGATGATGGGCTTGTCTTCCTTCAATGCCTTGTTCAGCGCATCTTCTCCCCATGGATGCCAGTCGACGGGGTTGTAGGCGTGTTGTAGCAGGTAGGGACTTGTTTCACTGATCAGCTTGTTGGGCTGCGGGCCTTTGGTCATAGAATTTCCTTTTTCAGGGCTTGTATCTCTTGTTCTAAATTCAATTGGCCGCTCAATTGTTCCATTTCTTCCAGCGTCTTTTTCAAAAAAGCCTGATGGTGCGCCGAAGCTGGGTGAAAAGGTTTGTGTTCAAGGTTTCTTTTCAGCTTCTGCCACTTGAGAATTAACTGCCTGGTAGGGTCATCGAAATAAACCTGTGAAAACTTTTCCCAGATATAGTCGTGCGCTGTTTCGTTGGGGTGGATCATGTCCTTCTCGTAGAAGCGATAGTCTCGCAGGTCGTCCATCATGATCTCGTAGGAGGGAAAGTAGCTAACCTCAGGGAATGCGGTCATTTCAGCCACCGCCACCCGCAGGATGGATTTGCTTTGGCTGTTGACGACCAGCGTATCTTTGATGTGACGTACGGGGCTAACGGTGATAATGATTTGGATGCCCGGGTTGGCTTCGAGAAGCTGGTTCCTTACATTTTCGTAAGCCCTGATCACCTCTTTAACCGACAGGATACTCTTGGTAAACTGATTAGCTGGCACCTTGTGGCAATTGGCTACTATTTCTCCTGAGCGTTCGTATACTACGGCCGTGCCTAAGGTAACGATTAGCCATTTCGCTTCAGCGAGGGCTTTGTCGGTTTTTCGCTCAAGTTGTTGGATCTCTCTTTCGAGTTCTTCTTTGGTTCCCTTTCCAAACTTTGAATGCAGGTCGAAGTGCTGGTAAATGCCCTGACTTTCGACGATTCCTTCTTTTGTAAAACTCGTGTTGTTTGCAGCTTGCGAAAGCAGCTTGAAAATGGAGACAGGATTGTAAACGGTGCCAAATGGATTGATGTCGACTGAAAACTTGTTTTCAGCCAGGCGATTGCCTATGATGTCAGCAAAACAGGAGCCAAGGGTTAGGATCGAATCCCGATGGGTGATCAAATGCTGATGTGGTGTTGTGCTAATTTCGGTGCGGAACATCCAGCAAGTTAATGTAAAGAAAAGGCACAAAAAAAGGCGCCTTATGAGCGCCTTTTCTTTATGATCTTGTATTCGGATTATTCACCGACAACATTCACAGTGATCTCGTGCTTCACATTCTTGTGAAGATCAAGCAGTACTGTGTGTTCACCAACGTTCTTCACAGCCTCTTTGAAAGTGATTCTCTTACGATCCACTTCAAATCCTTTGTCTTTCAGAGCGTCAGAAATTTGAAGAGCTGTAACAGCACCAAATATTTTGCCGCTTTCGCCAGCTTTGGTGTTGATAGTTACAACCAACTCGCCGATAGATGCTGCAAGCGCCTGAGCGTCCTGAATGATCTTCTCTGCTTTGTGAGCAGCCTGGCGGATGTTTTCTTCAATTTGCTTCTTATTGGAGTTATTGGCGATAATGGCCAATCCCTGAGGAATCAGGTAGTTACGTCCAAACCCTGGCTTTACAGAAACTGTATCGTTTTTGTAGCCAACGCCTTTTACGTCTTCTTTTAGTATAATTTCCATGATCCTCGGTGGTTTACTTCAATGAATCAGTTACGTACGGTAGAATAGCAATGTGCCTTGCTCTTTTTACCGCCTGGGCTACTTTCTTCTGGAACTTAAGGCTGGTGCCTGTTAGTCTTCTTGGAAGAATTTTACCTTGTTCGTTTACAAATTTCAACAGGAAGTTAGCATCCTTGTAATCGATGTATTTGATTCCGTTTTTCTTGAAACGGCAATACTTCTTAATTTTCTGGATGTCCCTGTTGATGGGCTCGTTCATCAGTGTCATGCTGCGACCTCCTTTTCTTTTTTGTTGAATTCGCCTTTCCTACGCTTGTTGTTGTACTCGACTGCGTCTTTGTTCAACGCAACGGTAAGGAAACGCATAACTTTTTCGTCACGGCGGAACTCGGTTTCAAGTGCTGCCACAACCCCAGGAGCTGCTTTAAATTCAAAATAGTGATAGAAACCTGTGGTTTTGTGCTGGATCGGATACGCCAGCTTTTTCAAGCCCCAATTTTCCTCATTCACCATGTCGGCACCATTTTCGGTCGCCACGGTTTTGAATTTGTCAACAGCATCCTTCATCTGAGTATCAGACAAAACGGGAGTTAAAATGAATACTGTCTCGTAATTGTTAAGCATTGTATAACTTATTAATTAAATGGGCTGCAAAGGTATGTAATCGAATCGTAATTGGCAAGGAGCCGTCAGATAAGTTGATAGGCCTCTTGATTATGTATTGTAGTCCCCGAAGTGGAGTGGAGATGCCAGGCTTATTTCACAGTGAAAGAGCCTGCACCCATCAGGTAGCCATCGGTATATACCTCTACTTTGTGGATTCCTATAGCATATTCACTGCCTTTGTTGTAAAGGAAGGACAGTTTTTGGCGGGTGTTGTCGAACAGGATTTCCTGCTTGGCAGTGAAATACATCTCCCGGTTGTCGAATATAAAGGTGCCTGATCCCCTTGTAACGTCGAATAGCACATTGCCATCTGGTGCCACAATCCGTACCAATACATCTTTGCCATCTACGGGCGCTACTTTGTTTTCTGCGATATTGAAGGTGACTTTGATGGACTCGATCTGGCGATTTTTAAACTCGCCAACAGTTTCTTTGCCACGGCTGTTGACAGCTGCTATTACCATGTTTTCGACCTTCAGTTGAGAGGCGATAGCCACTTTTTCTTCCAACTTGTTTTTGGATTGATTGAGGTCTCTTATGGAGGCTGTCAACTCATTTTTCTCTTCTTTAAGACCTGTGTTCTCAGTCAGTAGCTTCTCATTGATAGCTCTCAGCTTGGTTATTTCTTCATCCTGTGCTACCAATAGTTCACGGTAACCTTCCACTCTTGCCTTCAGCTGCCCAATTTCTCTGTTGCTCCGTGTTCTTATGGCCTCTTTTTCTTTTTCCAGCTGCTCTTTCACTTTCAAAAGTGTGTCTACTTCACCACCTAGTTCGGTAATGGTTTGGATTCGTTTGTCCAGCTCAGATGATACCGAATCAAGACTGAAATATGTCTCAGTCAGCTCCTCCTGCTTCGCCATATTGTCTGCCGTGAGCGATTTATTAGTGCTGTAGTCGATACCGATCTTCACTAAAGCCAGCAACAATAGGATAGCCAGGGCTATGACGATTGATTGCTGCTTTTTATTATTACTTCCTCCTTCACTCATGGTATTGGTCTATTACTGTGCTGTAATGTAAAAACAGCCGCAAAATTAGGGAACTAATGTCTTAAAACAATGTTAATTGCCGTCATTACAGCCAGTTTATGAATTTGGATACCGATTTCTGGACAAAAAGATACCGTGAGGGGTCAACTGGTTGGGACGCCGGTGCCATTACCACACCACTCAAAGCCTATTTCGATCAGCTCACCGATAAACAAATCAAGATTCTGATCCCAGGAGCGGGAAATGGCTATGAAGCCGAGTACCTTTTCAAGGCGGGCTTTGAAAACGTCTCAGTGGTTGACTTGAGCCACGAGCCGCTGGATAACCTCCGGGCGAGGGTGCCGAAGCTGCCGCCTGACCAGTTGATCCAGGGCGACTTTTTTCACCACCAGGGTCACTACGACCTCATCGTTGAGCAGACTTTCTTTTGTGCTATTGATCCGTTGCTAAGGCAAAGCTATGCAAGGAAAATGTATGAACTGTTGAAACCAGGCTGTAAGCTGGTAGGCGTTTTGTTTAATAATCCGCTAAATAATGACCGTCCTCCTTTTGGTGGCAATGCTGCGGAGTACAAGGCGTATTTCGAGCCACTATTTGATTTTAAAGTATTTGAGACCTGCCACAATTCAATACCGCCCAGGGCTGGCAGGGAGCTATTTATCCATTTGACAAAAAAGTAAATCACTTCTTAGACGTCAGTTAGCACCATAGTACCTCTGTCTCTTTCCTCAAGTCGGGGTTGAAGAAAAGAATACCGGCATGAAAAATATCTACCGACAGTGTCACCGATTCATGCTGGGTTAGCTGCTGCCATGCCCGCTCCATGCCTGCCGACCAGTGAATATCTCCGATCACTAAGATACTTTGCTGGTGCAGGCTTCCACTCAACAAGTCAAAAAAGGAAAGTGTGGCTTCTTCGCTATGATGAGCATCTATGAAGGCTAGGTCAAGTTTTGGTGTGGTTTGAATGTAGGAGATGAGCACTTCCTGCGCTTTCCCCTCTATTAGCCTAATGTTTTGACAGCCCAGATGATCAAACGTGTCTCTTGCTATGGCGGCAATGGCCGGGCTTCCTTCAATAGTCGTTAATGAACCAGAAAAAGCTTGTTGGAGGTATGCGGCTGAAATACCCAGAGAAGTTCCAATTTCCAGCAGGCATTTGGGCTGCTGAAATTGAACAAGGCGATACAAAAATGAGCAAAAGGCTGGTGATGAGAGGCTATGTTTCGCTACACTGCCCACTGTTCGTTGTTGTGAGCGACTGACGAGCGAACCTGCTCCAGGGTCTTGCAAGTCGATGAGCCTTTTGTCTTTTATTAAAGCCTTTCGCTGCTGTTCAATGGGCTCGAAAGGTGCAGACGGGCTTTTCGGTTTTAGTACCTCATTGTAAAACTTAAATAGGAAGGGGCTGTGCAAAGACTGCTCGTCGACCGCATCTAGCCAGTAGGACAGATAAGCTTTGGCAGGATAAAGCCTTTTGAGCAGCGACAAGAATCAATTGAGTTTATACGGCACCACCATGGTGAATTCGGGAATCTTCACCTGGAATTTTTTACCATCAAGCACTTTTTCCATAAGGTAGGAGCCGAGCATTTTGCCAACGCCCGATCGGAGGTTGCATCCGCTTACGTACTGATGGGTTTCGCCGGGTTCCAGAATCGGTTGCTGGCCCACCACGCCCTCGCCCTCTACTTCTCTCACTTGCGTGTTGAGGTCGTGGATGTACCAGTGGCGGCGCAAAAGCTGTATGGTATTGTCTCCGCAGTTCTCAATAGTAATCTTGTAAGTAAACACAAAGTGCATCTGCTTCGGATTGGAGTATTCCGGCTGATATTCTGTGATGACGCTCACTTTTACCCCTTCTGTAATTTCAGTTACCATGAAATTGTAAGACTTAAATGCGGATGCCTATATTAGGGTTGGTTGTTGCCAGGAGGCGATTAAGATACAAAGAAAATCAAAAAAATGATTCATGGATGTAAAAATTGAAGAAAGCTGGAAGAAGAAATTGTTACCTGAATTTGACAAAAGCTATTTCGTCGACCTTACTTCTTTCGTAAAAGATGAATATTCAAAGCATATTGTTTACCCTCCAGGCAAAGAAATTTTTAGTGCATTTGCCCACTGCCCCTTTGATCAGGTAAAGGTGGTGATCATTGGCCAGGATCCCTATCATGGGGCAAATCAGGCTAATGGCTTGTGCTTTTCGGTAAAGGACGGAATTAAAATGCCGCCGTCGCTGGTCAATATTTTTAAAGAACTGGCCAACGACCTTGGAAAGGATATTCCTCCTTCGGGCAACCTGGAACGGTGGGCCGATCAGGGAGTGTTGTTGCTAAATGCTACCCTGACAGTAAGAGCCAGCAGCCCTGGATCGCATCAGAACAGGGGGTGGGAAACTTTTACTGACGAAGTAATAAAGCTGGTGTCAGCCGAAAAGGAAAACGTGGTTTTTATTTTGTGGGGAGCTTATGCTCAGCGAAAAGGGGCCGTTATTGATAAGTCGAAACATTATGTGATAGAATCGCCGCACCCTTCTCCTTTTTCTGCTCACAGTGGTTTTTTTGGTAGCAAGCCGTTTAGTAAAACGAATGAATACTTACAATCAAAGGGATTAAAGGAAGTTGATTGGTGATCAACAGAAACTAAAAATTTCATAAATTGACCTCACCAAACTAATACCTACAAAATGAAACTACTTACCAAACTCAATCAGTTAGTCCTGCTCTGCGCAGTTATTTGCTTTAGCGCTTGTGATCAAAAAACTACTTCCAATTCCTCCGAAACTGAGGCAGAAACGGATACAGACAGCTTGGGTGCCATTTCCCAACCCCTGGTAACAGACCTTTACACGGCTGATCCGTCGGCCCATGTTTTCAATGGAAAAGTCTATATCTATCCTTCGCACGATTTTGACGCTGGTATTCCTGCCAACGACAACGGGGACCACTTTGGCATGGTGGACTATCATGTTTATTCCATGGATAAAATTGGTGGGCCAGTAACAGATCATGGCATAGCGCTCCATATAGACAATGTGCCGTGGGCGGGCAGGCAAATGTGGGCACCCGATGCGGCCCTGAAAGACGGTAAGTACTTTTTTTATTTTCCTGCTAAAGACAAAGAGGATGTGTTTAGAATAGGCGTGGCAGTGGCTGCTACGCCCGAAGGGCCATTTACACCAATGGATGAGCCTATTGAAGGTAGCTACAGCATCGACCCGGCAGTATTTACCGATGCCGATGGAAGCTCTTATATGTATTTCGGTGGTATCTGGGGTGGGCAATTACAGCGCTGGGAAACCGGCGAATACGAGCCGTACGACTCCTTTCCAGCCGGCGACCAGCCAGCCATCAGGCCCAGGGTAGCTAAAATGAATGATGATATGCTGGGCTTCGCCGAAGAGGTGAGACAGGTGGATATTCTGGATGAAAATGGAGCTCCATTGCTTGCGGCGGACAATAACCGCAGGTTTTTTGAGGCGGCCTGGTTACACAAGTACAACGGTAAATACTACTTCACCTATTCTACAGGCGACACCCATTTTATCTGCTATGCTACGGGCGACAATCCTTACGGGCCGTTTACCTACCAGGGCGTTGTGCTCAATCCTGTTATTGGCTGGACCAACCACCATTCGATTGTAGAGATTGATGGTAAATGGTATCTGTTTTACCATGACAGCACCCTTTCTGGCGGGCAAACCCATTTAAGAAACATAAAAGTTACTGAGCTTACTCATCGGCCCGATGGAAGCATTATTACTATTGATCCCTACACCAAAAAATAGAACAGAGCGAGCCCATGGATGTAAAAGTACCAACCGACAGGCCGACCTGGGAAGGCGAAATTGCCACTTATTGGTTTGAAGATGAAATACTCATATCGTTATCAAAAAGTATTAAGAGGACGGTAGAGTTGATCAGAGGGAATGTGGAATTGGTAAAAGACATAGCTCATAGCAAACCTGTGCCATTACTCATTTATCTCAAAAACTCGCCTGTGCCCGACAAAGAAACCCAGAAGTTTTCCAGAGAAATGCTGCCGGAGATTTATACGGCCATGGCCATGGTTTCGAAGCCTGGTCTGTCGAGGTTCATTATGAACCTGCTTTTCAGCATGAGCAAACCGCCCATTCCGATGAAAAGCTTTACCGATGCGGAAAAGGCGAAAAAATGGCTGAAGAAGGTGGGTTGACCATATGACCGATACACAAATACTCCTCTCATGATGTAGCGATGCCTTGAGGATAATTATAGGGAATTTATAAATTTGGCTATGGGCCAGGATCAATCACTTGCAGCGCTGCTGGAACAAGCCATTGAAAAAGTACTGAGCGGATCAAGCGATGTTCAAATCTCCCTTACAGGGAACGATCAGGAGGATGCCATTATTTCCAGTGTAAATAAGCTTTTCCAAGTCTTCGACCAGCAAAAAAAGTCTCTTGCTGAGGGGAGTATTTTCAAGGAACTTTTCGAAAGGTCAGGCGACGCCATCTCTATTATTGAAAATGGCGTTTTTATTGATTCCAATTTTTCGGCGATGCGTCAGTTTCAGTACACCACAAAGTCGGAAATTTTGAAGGTGCATCCTTCCGCCTTGTCACCTGAGCAACAGCCCGATGGAAGAAGCAGCCGGGAGAAAGCCGACGATATCATGAATACAGCACTTGCTCAAGGGTCAATCCGCTTCGAATGGTGGCACAAACTCAGAAGTGGTGCTCTTTTTCCCGCAGAAATCGTCCTCACCACGTTAGTGAACGAGCCTGGGCGTAAGGTGTTCCACTCCGTGATGCGTGATATTACTGAGCAAAAGAGGAATCAGAAAGAGCTGGAAGACGCCAATGTGGAGATTAGCCGATTACACAAGGAGACGGAGCTCATTTTGCAGTCGACAGGCGAAGGGATTTATCGACTTGACGACCAGGGAAAGATCACCTTTATGAATAAGGCCGGGTTGACATTGGTAGGCAGGGTGCTGTCCGAGGTGGTAGGGTATTCTCCGCATGACCTGATTCATTCACCTACTCAAAGTGAGCACGAAGAACCAAGAAACTGCCCATTGTGCAATACAGTGACTTCCGGTAAAACACATCTCACTGATGATGGAGTTTTTTGGCGGAAAGACGGCACAAGCTTTCCGGTGGAGTACATTAGTGTTCCTATCAAATCGGACGAGGGAGTATTGCGGGGGGCAGTGGTTTCATTCCTCGATATCACCGAAAGAAAAAAAGCGGAAGCAGAATTGAAGCATTCTAACGAGCGGCTGAAGCAAGCCGTTGAAGAAATTCAGCGCTTAAAAATGCAGTTGGAACAGGAAAATGACTATCTGCAGGAGGAGATCAAGTTGGATCATAACTTCGAGGAGATCATTAGCAAGAGCAAAGTTTTTAGAAAGGTGCTGAAGGACATTGAGCATGTAGCACTCACTGATGCCACGGTGTTGATTGAGGGAGAGTCTGGCACTGGCAAGGAATTAATAGCCAGAGCCGTACATAATTTGAGTGACCGAAAGAGCAGAGCGTTAGTGAAAGTGAATTGTGCGGTGCTCCCGGCAAACCTTATTGAAAGTGAACTGTTTGGTCATGTAAAGGGGGCTTTTACAGGAGCCTACAGCGACAAAACCGGACGATTCGAACTGGCTGATAAAGGCACTATTTTTTTAGATGAAATAGGCGAGATGCCCATGGAACTTCAGGCCAAACTGCTGCGGGTGTTGCAAGAAGGAGAGTTTGACAGGCTTGGCTCTAACCGAACCTTAAAGGTTGACGTTCGGGTGATCGCCGCTACCAACGTGAAGCTGAAAGAAGCCGTGAAAGATGGGAGGTTCCGGGAAGACTTGTACTACCGCCTGAATGTGTTTCCGATGAGAATTCCGCCTTTGAGGGAAAGAAAGGAAGACATTGGTATATTGGCACAGCACTTCCTTATGAAGTACAACCTCAAGTTCAACAGGCATATTGAAAGCATTTCACGGCATGTGTTGACCCAACTTACTAATTACAACTGGCCGGGCAACGTACGGGAGCTGGAAAATGTGATAGAAAGGGCCGTTATCACCTCGAGAGGAAAAAGCCTTGAGATAACCGAAAGCCTACAAATGACAGAGGTTGATAATCAAAATGATGGTATTGCGACCTTGACAGAAATAGAGAAGAGTCACATAACTAAGGTGCTTAACAAAACCAATTGGCGTGTCGGCGGCGACAATGGAGCAGCCTCGCTCCTTGGCTTGAAAAGAACTACCCTTGTGGAGAAGATGAAAAAGCTTGGCATCGAAAGGTAAGTGTCAATATTTTGACATTACGCCAAAATATTGACTTTTCAATCCTGCTCATTTCCTCAGAAACAATCAACAAATAGCTAATAATCAATTAGTTATTCACTTTGGCATCATGCTTGGTATCGGATTTGAAAAACAAACGATACTGCACTGTCAAGATGAAAATTCAAACATTACAATTTCCTTTTACACTTGAGACAGTCAATGCTGTCAACCAGCAATTAGCCAACGCATGGAATTCCAATAACCCCGATAAACTGGTGCTGCTATTCTCTCCGGAGTCAAGGTGGCAATGTGGCGAGCATACTTTCGCTGGCCGGGATGCTATCAAAAGCTTTTTGATCCGGAAGTGGTCAATGCAGCGCCACTACCGCCATGTGGTTGAACTGTGGGCATTCCACGAAAATAGGATTTCGAACAGGGTGGCCTACGAATGGCAAAGCGCCGAAGATGGACAATGGTTTAGGGCAACGGGCGTCGAGAATCTGGAGTATGAAGTCAACGGCCTGGTGACCGCCAGGTACGAATACATCTTTGATACTAAAATTCTGGAGGCACACAGGTGGTTCAAGTGACAAACACGGATGCTGGGGCTTTTCTTAAGGTAGCTTAAGATATATGGCTCCGGCAAGTGTCACCTTTGAATAGCCACGGCGACGAAAGTGGTGACTAATTAAACGGCCGGAATGATGCAAAGAGCACTTTTTGGAGAGGTTTTGAAGGCTCTGTTACGTCATAACTTATATGTTTTCGTCATAGTTTTTGGCCAGATCGCCAAAATTTATGGCTTTTGCTTCATACGTGTTGAGTGTGCCTCGGCCGACCGCCAGACCTTTGTAACGGTAACAAGAAATTCATTCCGCTGACACTGGCGGTAGCTTTAGAAAAGAGAATTATCAATAAAAACGAAAACCAAAAACCACAATCAAAATGAAAAGGATTATTCTAACATCAATCTGCGTGCTGGGCTTGTTTGCTGCCAAAGCACAAAATGTAACACCCATCAGAAAAGGATTCAGCATCGGCGGGTCATTTGGCGTCGGGGTACTACACTTTACGAAAGGAGCTGGTGACGCCGAAACGGGTGGAGATATCTCTTTGCCTAACCTTAAAATAGGCTGGCTTTTTAACGACAAGCTCGGAGTGTACCTGAACGCACCAGGCCAGATGTATCAGCAGAACAGTCGTGACAGAAGTTTTGAAGGGCTGATTCCGGCGGTGCAGTACTGGCCTGCCAACAAATGGTGGATAAGTGGTGGCATGGGGCTGGCTATGGATATGCCTGCTTTTTATGATGTTGTAGACTTTGGGAAGGAAGAGTTCAACTTCGGAAAAGGAGTGTTGATCAGCACGGGTTATGAAGTGCTCCAAAGAAGAAAGTGGGCCATTGATCTGCAAGGCCGGTTGCTCATGAGCAGCGTGAATATAGAGGCAGGAAAGCGGGAAGGTACCAGCCTGACGCTTGCTTTAGGATTCAATTTCTATTAACAGGGTAGCCGGCAGACCATACCTGACAAGAAAGGTCACCTGTCGGGGAAGGCTGTCGGCTCCAATTTTGCCACTAATATTTTGTAGCTATGACACTTAAGACTACTACACTCCGAGGAGTGATCAGGCTTCAGATCATGGTCAACCACTTGATACGGCCGTTGCCCATCCAGTCTGCCGTGATCAATGGATTGATACTGATACTCAGACTGGTGCTGGCTGCCTTTGTCTGCACTGATTGGGGAAGAGCGTTGCTTGGTCTATCGCTGCGGACGGAGCTTGATCCGGAAGAGTGGAAGGCCCTGGGCATGACTGACACATGGCAAATGGCATGGATCAACAGCCTTGAGGTTGTATTCCGTTGGCTTGAGGCGGGTGTTATCGCAGTGGGCCTCAATACCCGCTTCATGGTGCTTGCTGTTGTTTGCACGATGGTGTATCAATCATTCTGGGCGTCACCCGATGCTAATCTGGTGGTGCAATTCGTAATTATAGCCCTGGTGCTAATTCTCCTTGTGCTTGGATCGGGCCGCTATGGGCTGGATCAACTCATTGTGATCAACGGTCGAAAAACCAAACAGCATTGGTGGGCAACAGCTTTTAAAAAACTGGCTGGAAAAAGGGCTGTTAAACCGGAAATGCAATGAAAAAGCTTCTCCTGATCATACTTGGAGTGTTGATTGCCATTGTTACACTCTTTTTTAGTAGCCCTTCCAATGAGCAGCCCGGAGACGTTGAAAAGGGTGGCGGAGAGTCGGCCGGGCAATCCACAGGTGGAGGCTTCGAAAGGTTCGACTTTTTGGCAGACTTTGATAACTTTCCTTCAGAAAGTTTAAAGCAAGCATGTTACACGTTTACAAAATTTTAATAGCTGGAATATGAAGTTTTTGAAAATAGCCACCATTGTTGTATTGTCTTTAATCACCATTTGTGCGCTAAGTGTTCTGGTAATTTTGGGAATAGACAAGCGCAGTGCCGATTATCTCAGCATAGCCGAGAATGAGCAACTCAAAGCAAACTCTTACTTGATTACCAACATCAATCTGGTGCCGATGACTTCGGATACTGTTTTGATGAACCAGTCGGTGCTGGTAAGGAATGGGCGTATTGAGCAAATTGGCCGTGGTATTTCGGCAGAGGGCATCACGGTAGTCGATGGACAGGAACAGTACTTGAGTCCGGGCCTGATCGACATGCATGTACATGTTTGGGACAGGCAGGAGCTGGGGCTTTATCTCGCCAACGGCGTGACGACAGTAAGAAACATGTGGGGCATACCCTTCCATTTGAGACTTAAGCAGGAAATAGCAGATGGTGAATTGCTGGGCCCCACCTTTTCTACAAGTACGCCCAAACTTACAGGGCCAAATGATGAAGGCGTCGACAAAGTGCAGATTCAGTCGCCTGAGGAAGCAAAAAACCTCATAGCCCAATACAAGGCTGATGGATACGATTTCATAAAAACTTATGCCGGCATGACGGAGGAGATCTTTGATGCCGTTCTTGAGCAGGCCAAAGAAGAGCAAATGACCATTGCGGCGCATCCCAGCTTTGAGGTCGCCTATAGCTATCATTTCAAACCGGCATTTGAGAGTGTTGAACATACCGAGGAGATTGTGCAAACAGCACTGAGATTTGACATAGATAGTGTAAAGTTGAAGCAGGTGGTGGACTTGTATGTGCAGCACGGCATGGCGCACACGCCGACGCTGAGCATTTTCCAAAACATTATTGATATCATCGAACAGGGAGAAGGTATGCTGAATGGTGAGGAGGCCAGCTACATGAACCCCACTTTTGTGGCCCTAGGCTCTATGGATGATTACAATAGATGGACGAGTGAACAGCTTTACAACCCGGAAACTTTGGAAAGAATAAGTAACCAGCATGAACTGCATCAGGATATAGTGAAGATGATGCACGAAGCAGGAGTTACTCTTCTTTGCGGCACCGATGCGGGTATCATGTTTGCAGTGCCTGGTTTTTCGCTACACGAGGAGTTGTTCTATTTTCAGCAAGCTGGACTTACGCCTTATGAGGCATTAAAAACAGCAACAATTAATCCTTCGAAGGCATCGCAAAGGTATGCTGATGCCGGTACCATCGAAGTGAGAAAATGGGCCGACCTTGTCCTCTCGAAGAGCAATCCGCTTGATGACCTGAGCACCCTGCACCAGCCAGTGGCAGTTTGGGCTCAGGGGCGGCTGATTGATGAGGAGTGGATACAGCTACTCAAAGACCGGGCGAAAAGTAGAAAAACTGGAGCCGCTACTTTACTTCGAATCGTCGAAAGCCTGCTGTGAAACATACCAACATGGTAGAATAAACCTGATTATCCTGAATAGACACAGGAACATTTAAACCAAAATTTACAGTGATACGAATGATTTATCTGGTCATGGAGTGACCATGAGTGGCATTGCCATGGCTAAAAGCCAGTGCCGATTCATCACCAGCCAGGTAATCGCTTCTTAACTAAAGTCAATGAAACACATCATTGGGGTGACTTGTTTTGCCTCATCAAACTCAAAACAATAAGAACTATGAAAACAATCTTTACCGGAGCGCTATGTCTCCTGCTAGCCTTGACCGCCTTTGGCCAGGGAAAGCAATTCACAATCAGTGGATACCTTAAAGATGAAAGCAATGGAGAGGCTCTGATCGGTGCCAACGTTTTTGTCAGAGAGATATCGGGTGGCACCACGGCCAACGTTTATGGCTTTTATTCCATTACGTTGGCAGAGGGTAGTTACAACCTGGACGTCAGCTATGTTGGTTACGGCGACACACACAAGGTTATTGACCTGACCCAGGATATTAGACTGGATTTGGAACTGCGGTCGGCTGACGCAGAACTGGAAACAGTAGTGATCACCAGCGAGGCCATCGACGAAAATGTGGCCAGCATTGAAATGAGCACCATTGAGCTGGAAATGAAAGCCATTGAAAAGCTACCGGCATTTGCCGGGGAGGTGGACGTGCTTAAAAGTATTCAGTTGCTGCCTGGTGTCAGTTCTGTAGGCGAAGGTACTGCTGGTTTCAATGTGCGTGGAGGAAGCGTCGGGCAGAACCTTGTATTGCTTGACGAAGCTCCGGTGTACCAGTCGTCACACCTGTTTGGCTTCTTTTCGGTGTTCAACCCTGACGCTGTGAAAGATGTGAAGCTGTACAAAGGTGGTATACCCACCCGCTACGGTGGCCGCTTATCCTCCATTCTCGATATCCGCATGAAAGAAGGCAACAACAAAAACTATGATGTAGCCGGAGGTGTTGGTACCGTGTTTAGCAGGCTGGCGGTGGAAGGGCCAATTAAGAAGGATAAGTCTTCCTTCATTATTGCGGGTCGCCGGTCGTATGCCGACGTGCTGGTGCGGCCTTTTACCAACATGCTGTCCGACGGCGCAGGCATGTATTTCTACGACCTCACTGCCAAAACCAATTTTAACATCAATGATAAAAACCGTGTGTACGTTTCCGGCTACCTGGGGCGTGACGTTTTTTCGTTTGACGAGTCACAGGGTTTCGACTGGGGCAATCGCACAGCCACGGTACGCTGGAATCACCTGTATGGCAACAAGCTCTTTTCCAATTTCTCAGCTTTTTACAGCAACTACGACTACGGCTTCAGCTTTGGCACCAACAAACTGGATAAGTTCGACTGGGCCGCTGAAGTAAGCACCTGGAATTTCAAGCCGGAGTTCAACTGGTTTCTGAATGTGAACAATGAGCTAACCTTTGGAGGGGAAGCAATTTTGTACGGCTTTGAGCCAGCCAATGCCTCGACTGTGAACAATGGCATCAGAACCGATATCAGCCTCGACAGGCGCAAAGCCCTGGAAACAGCTGTTTATCTCAGCAATGACCAGAAGCTTAGTAACAAACTGTTTGCTCAATACGGAGTGCGGTTCAGCTATTTTAATAATCTGGGGGGCAGCCTAATGACCTATGGCGACACTCTGGCAGGTGTGGAGAAGCCGTTACTTTCAGTTACAGAAAAAGGCAACTGGGAGTCGATCGCTTCTTATCAAAACGTTGAGCCGAGGGCCTCGCTGAGGTATCAGCTTTCGGAGTCGAGCTCTATAAAAGCCAGCTACAACCGCATGAGCCAGTACATCCATCAGATATCTAACACTACCGCTTCTACGCCAATTGATATTTGGCAGCCATCGGACAACAACATTGCTCCGCAAATGGGTAATCAGGTGGCCATGGGCTACTTCAGGAACATCGGTGGAAAGCATTTCGAGACCTCTGCCGAAGTGTACTACAAGTGGAACAAGAACCAGGTCGACTACATTGATGGGGCTGAGCTGTTCATCAACGAATTCATCGCCTCTCAGCTGTTGTCAGGCGTTGGCAGGGCTTATGGTTTGGAGCTTTATGTGAAGAAGAACGCCGGGAGACTGACCGGCTGGGTGAGCTACACACTTGGCAAGTCGGAGCTGAAAGTGGATGGGATCAATTTTGGAAACGACCGCAAGAATCACGAGGGCAACTGGTATGCTACCCGTTTCGATCAGCGCCACAACCTCAAGGTGGCTGGCTTCTACGACCTGACTGAGAGGGTTTCCCTTTCCGCCAACTTTAGCTTCATGTCAGGCACACCCACCACGTTTCCAACGGATCGTTACATGTCAGCAGGTTACGTCATTCCCTACGTGAGCGGAAGTGAGAGAAACAATTTCCGGATTCCAAACTACCACAGGCTGGATGCTTCACTTACCATCAACAATGTGTGGCGTGGCAAGAAGAACCGGTCGGGCAATGACCATATCGTTTTCTCCGTGTACAACCTGTACGCCAGAAAGAACCCTTTCAGTATCTACTTTTCTCAGGGCAGGGACAGACAAATGGCAGATGCCCCACAGCAAACAGCTGCTAAGCAGCTTTCTCTGATAGGCACGCTGATTCCCGCCGTTACTTACAACTTCAAATTTTAACATTCAACAACAATGAAAAAGATCATATATATCGCATTAATCGCTCTTGGCATTGGTTGCGAAACAGCCATTCAGCCGGAGCTCAAAGAAGCCGAGGAAATACTGGTGATAGACGCCTGGCTTACTCAGAAAATGGAAAGGCAGAAAGTGATGGTGTCACGATCGCAACCGTATTTCGATAACTCCTACCCAAGCCTGACACCTGGAGCGCAGGTAACGGTGGAAGACCTTAACACAGGAGTGGTTTACAACTTTCAGGAAGGTGCCGATGCCTACTACTGGGATCCTGCCGATGCGCCGCTGGGCGAAGTAGGCCATACTTACAAACTGGAGGTTACTTACGGTGGAGAAACTTTCGAGGCGCTGTCAACGCTCGGTCGTGTGCCTGAGGTTGATACCATATTGTACAAGTACAATTCCAAAGACTTCAATATACTGGAATCTTATTATTCAGCTGAGTTTGTGGCGGTTGACCTGGTGGGGCCCGGCGATGCATATTGGATCAAGGCCTGGAAAAATGGTAACTACCTGAGCAAACCGTCAGAGATCAATATTGCTTTCGATGCGGGCCTATCTCCCAGCCAGTCGGTGGATGGGGAAGTGTTTCACCAGGTTATTCGCCGTGACTTTGTGAACCCGTTGGATCCAATGCCAGACAGAAAAAACTACTACCATCCGCCTTACAAAATCGGCGACTCGTTGTATGTAGAGATTCATTCGATTGACCCTGTGGCTTTTGAGTATTTGACAGGCGTTATCCTGCAGACCAACAGGCCAGGAGGTTTCTCTGAGCTTTTTGCTACGCCCCTTGCCAATGTGATGACTAACGTGAAGAGTACCAACGAAAATTCGAACACCAGCGTGGCAGGTTTCTTCAATGTGTCGGCTGTGAGCAGCGGCGGAGGAAGGATCACCCTGGAAATTGCAGACGAGGCGAAGGCGGACGCTGGAAAATAGTGAAGTTTCTCTTCTGGTGTAACTGACGATTCATTTTTAATAGGGTTCAGACCCCGCCAGGATGGTTGCTTTAGTTAACGAGCAATCCCTTTTCAAAGGGATTGCTCTTTTATTTTCCAGGCATTCTTTTGAAAAAAAACAAGTATTCTCTCTTCTTAACCAAAGTCAATGAAATCGGTTTTTCACCACTCTAATTTTGGGTATTCAAAAACGAAAAACAGTTAAATCAATTTCAAAAACTCAAAACAATGAAGAAGATGAAAAAGTCAATTTCAACAATCGCAGTAATGATCATGATGGTGGTTATCAGCTCTTGTGGAGCTGGTAGAGCCATCATGCTTAACCAAAATCAAAGCTCCACTCAGGTGCATCTGAAGGAGGATAATTTTAAGGTGGTCAGCAGTGTCAGCGGTAGCGCTGAGGCAAAGTACTGGGTGCTGATCGGTGGAAGAAAAAGACAGCAGATGTACAACGAAGCGTACGCTGAAATGGTGAAGTCGGCAGAATTGATCGACGGCCCCAGAGCGTTGGTGAATTTGCTTACAGAGGAGCATGTCGGTGGTGTGCCTCCATTCTTTATCAAGAGAACCATTACCGTTAGCGGCCACGTGGTAGAATTCAACAGATAGTTAAAAACTCAAAAGGCCGGTGTTGACCACCTCGGTTGACCCCGGCCATTTTCTTCAACAACAAAAATTAAAACCATGAACTCAAATAAAAAAATGGCAAGGATCGCCGGATTCTTGTATCTCATTATTTTCATTACCGCTGGTTTCAGCGAAGGCTACGTACGGGCCGGTGTGATGGTGCCTGGCGATGCAGCAGCGACGGCTCAAAACATTGTAGCTGCTGAAGGGCTGTTTCGTCTCGGCTTTGCAGCCGACCTGGTGGCTTTTCTGTGCGACCTGGTGGTGTCCGTGCTGCTGTATCAGCTGCTTAAGCCAGTGAATAAAACCCTTTCGCTCACAGCAGCGCTACTTCGGTTGCTGGCTCATCCGGCCATCGCCAGCGTAAACCTGCTCAACCACTACATGGCCCTGCAGCTACTCAATGGCTCCGACTACCTGGCGGTATTCAGTCCCGATCAGCTCAACGCTTTGGCGCTGTTTTTCCTCAACATGCACACAGTTGGCTACCTGATCGCAGGGGCATTCTTTGGCCTTCATTGTGTATTGCTTGGCTACCTGATCATCAAGTCCGATGGCTTCCCAGCCTGGTTGGGGACTATGATCATCATCGCCGCTTTGGGCTACTTAATCAACAGCTTCGGCAATTTTCTGGCTCCGGGACACGAAGAGCTCTTCGACAATATAGTGGTGGGGCCGGCAGTGCTGGCAGAAATGTCACTCTGTCTGTGGCTACTGATCAAGGGTGTGTCAGTCAGAAAGGTGACATCGAAGGCCGTCGGAGCCTGATTGTAGAAATAAGATCAGAAAACTCAAACTCATTAATCAAAATGAATGCAATTATATATCAACGATATGGTGCGCCGGATGTACTGGAACTGAAGGACGTACAAAAGCCCACGCCGGGGCCCGGTGAGGTGCTCGTAAAAGTGCATGCAGCCTCCGTAAATGCGGCTGACAAGCACCTGTTGAGAGGGCAGCCGTTTCCTGTTCGAATGATGGCTGGTTTTTTCAAGCCGAAGAACAAAATCCTTGGTGCCGATATGGCCGGAGAGGTTGAAGCCGTTGGCAAAGGCGTGAGTTATTTCAAGCCTGAAGATAAAGTGTTTGGTGAGCTGTCGGCTTACGGCTTTGGCGCATTTTCAGAGTACGTAGCAGTTTCCGAAAAAGCGTTGGCACACATGCCATCAGATGCCTTGTTCGGAGAAGCTGCCGCTTTGCCGATGGCGGCTGTAACTGCCCTACAGGGGCTACGGGACAAAGGGCAGATCAGTCCCGGAAAGAAGGTGCTGATCAACGGAGCTTCCGGCGGCGTGGGCACCTTTGCCGTGCAGATAGCCAAAGCTTTCGGTGCGGAAGTGACTGCCGTAGCCAGTACCGGCAAGACGGAGTTGGCGAAGATTCTGGGTGCAGACCACACCATTGACTACAAACTGGCTGACTTCACAAAGGGTGATGAGTGCTATGATCTCATTTTTGACGTCGTGGGTAATCATTCGGTGTCAGCGCTGAAGCGAGTGCTTAACAAGCATGGCAGGTATGTGACAACCGCTTTTTCGCCTGGAGCCATGTTTTTGGGCCCATGGATTGCTATCACTGAAGGCAAGAAAATGATCAATATGCTAGCCAGTGCCAACAGAAAAGACCTCGAGGCAGTCAGGCAGATGGTGGAGGCTGGCGAGGTAAGGCCGGTAGTGGAGAGAAGCTATCCGCTGGCAGATGTTGCAAAAGCCATCAGCTATATGGAAGAAGGGCACCCGTTTGGGAAGATAGTGATACAAGTACAGTGAAAATAAGGCGGGCGGAGGACTACCTCTTCTCCGCCACCCTCTTCCTGATCCTGCTCAGCGACTCCGGTTTCACACCCAGGTAGCTTGCCAGGTGATACTGAGGTACCCGGTTAAGCAGACCTGGTCTGGTTTCGAGAAGGTTGAGGTAGCGCTCTTCGGGGCTCTGGATGATGTAGTTGGCCAGCATTTCCTGCTGCTTGCCGAAATCATCCTCCATCGAAAGCCGGCAAAGCGATTCAAACTTTGGATGCTTTCGGTACAGCTCCTTCTCCTTTTCGTACCCAAATACAGCCAGGGTGGTGTCTTCTACGCACTCCAGATAGTGGTTGGCGGGCACTTTGTTGAGGTAGCTGTTCATGGAAGCGATCGACTGCTCTTCGGTATAAAACTGGGTGGTCTTCTCTTCACCATCAGAAAGGTAGTAGTGGCGTACGCAGCCTTTGATGTTGAAATAACACTCGGTGGCTATTTGGCCTTCCCTCAGCAGGATCGTACCTTTTTTGAAGCTGCGAATGGGAATGCAGTCGTTGAGCACCTCGGTTTCTTCTTCGGTGAGGGTCATGTGCTGACCAATCATTTCGGAGATATTCTTTACCATGACTTCTGGTTTGGTTAATAGCAGGCGGCCAGATCATGCCTTGTTAATGATATGTTAAAGATAGAAACTATCTGCAATTTGGTTAGGCTATACGTTTATTTAGAGGTGTAGTTCTGACTTTTTAAAAATGAACCCACAACTAATGGTTGGGGTAAAATCTAAAACTCAAGAATTTCAACAATGACAAAAAAAGCAATACACTTTTTTCTATCTCTTTTTATGGCTTCAGCTGCTATTGTGGTAAATGCCCAGGATGGGAAGCTGACCCACGAAGACTCTCTGAACACAGTGCTCGAAAAGTATTATGAACTTAACTTGAAAGTCTTCCAAGCCAACTCCCAACCGAAAGACATAGACAATATTTTTGACCTTTTCACAGACGACTTTGAATATATCCATCCCCATTATGGCGGCACTTATTCTCGTCAGGATCTTTATGATGGCTATGTCCGTAATCAGAAAAATGGAGGCTACGATGGGAGCGTTGTAGACATCAAAATCCACAACAAAATCGCAGGGCTCAATGCTATTGCCGTTAGCAGAAGCTATGTGACCAGAAAAGACGGGAAAGAGGAAGTTGGCGAGGCCCAAATGACCCTTTTCGAATTCAGGGACGGGAAGATTGCCAGGATCTACGAATACTGGTAGAGTTTCCCTTTGGGTAGGATGGTAAATGAAAAGATGGTTGTTTCGGTGTGCCCTGCCCAAGGGAAGTTAATGCCTAGATCTCTCTAAAAGTCGTGCCGGCAGCCAGCACCAGAAAACCTACTAATAACAGCGTGTAGTTGTACTCGCTCAGAATCTGTACATGGGCGTAGTGACCAATGATGCCGAGAACGCCAGAGATTAGTCCGATGATCCAGGTAATTTTCTTCGGTGCGGAAGGTGCTTTCATATTGACTGTTTTTTTAAGGTCGATGGATGTGAGAAAAAGAAATAGGGCAACAGAATGGCTATTGCCCTATTCTGATATTATGATTTGTGCTGAAAAAGGTAGAACAAGCCTAATTGAAAGCCTCTGTTGTAAGAGTTAGACGCATTGTTTTCGCTGATGTCGGTCAGGCCATGAACGTATCGAAGGTCATATCCAAAACCTGTAGAGGGCTTCACGTAACTCATTCCCACTACTAGTCCTATGTCGGTGCTTTTATAGTTATTTTTCACGTCGGTACTGTTACTGCCGATTTCCGATTTAGCACTGGCCAAAATGCCCAACTGCGGGCCTGCTTCCAGTCTGAACCCATTGTCGAACATGTATTGAAAGAGTAGCGGGATGTTCACATAGTTCAGGTTGAGCTTTACATCGTTGTCGCCACTTTTGTATTGAGTACCCTGTCCGGAAAAAACAATTTCCGGTTGAAGCGCAAATTGATTGTCCATATGGATATGACCCAACAAACCCACATTGAAACTGAGTTTGGGGTCGAAGTTGCCGCTATTGTCGCCCTTGATCGTGTAGGCGTTCAGGCCGCCTTTCAGGCCGACATTTACGTGTTGTGCCTGGGTAGAAACAGTTACCAACAGAAGGGCAATAAGTGTGAATAAAAGAGATTTCATATTTTTCTTGGGAGTGGAGTCCACCACTACATTATGGTGGATCATCAAAGTGAATGCAAAGCTCACTGCAATGGCCGCTGGAATTGTTGCACAAGCGCAGCTATTAGTTACATATATCACGGATGGAGGGGTCGCTTTGACGCAAGCAGACTGGGTGATGAGGTGGCTAGAATGGAATATAAATTGTAGTTTTATTTGCCGGCGTTACTTTTTGCTCACATGTGCGACTATCTGAGCAAAACAGGAATCCCATGGACAACAAATCTAAACAGCAAGTATTCAAGGAGGCGTATCAGCCTTGTAGCAAACCATTTCTACGCTATTGCTCCGCATTGGCCTATGGAAAAATGGAGGCGGACGATCTGGTGCAAGACGTTCTTCTGACTGCCTATGAGCGGTTTGAAAGTATCAGACAGAAGGATCATCTGCTACACTATTTGATCAGGGCAGCGAGGAACCGTGCCATCAGTGTTTGGCGGAGGTCAAAATTCAAAGCAGACTGGGTAGAGCACCATATCACTCAAATGTCAGCTGGTGATGTTTCACAGGACACGCTTGTTGATATCCAATTTTTGTATGGGGCCTTGGACGAGTTACCCTGGAAGCAGCGGGAAGCCATCATTCTTTTCGAGATCAACGGGTTTCATATTAAAGAAATAGCTGCCTTACAAAACACTTCTGAGGGAGCTATTAAAAGCGCCTTGGTAAGGGGACGAGCCAAACTCAGGCAGTCGCTGGAGTCGCCGGAGAAGAAGCGCAAGATTTTTATTTGGCTTTTCTCAACGGGTTCAGCTGGCCATATGCCAAGTCTGGGTTTAGATGAACTATTTAAAAAGCTGGCACAGTCCGACATGGGAGTAAGTGCCGGTCATCTGGAAAGAGTCTTTGCTAAGGCAATGACTCATCACGGAGCAATTTCTGGCGCCTTTTCGATAGCCAAGGCAGGGTCTTTCGCCAAAAGCGCTCTTTCAATTGCACTCGTAGGCTCTCTGGTTTGCATGAAGCCGGCAGTTGACAAAGATCCGGAGATCAGTTCTGATGCTTCATCCATCGAGCGGGCGAGCGTGCCAAATTTCAACCTTTCCTGCAAAAGTATGAGCCAACCTGGTATGACTATTAAGCCGTTAATGTTAGGGGGTTTTCAGGTGCAAGTGGTGGAGCTGCCTGAAGTGAAGGGGCCCGATGAACGACCAACCTTCTCTTTTGCTCCGGTCGCAAAAGCTCAGTCGCCCATCAGACTGGCTTCGCATGTCGTAGCTTCCGCCACAATCGGCCAACAAATTATTTTCCCGGCGAAAAACGAAAATTCGCCTGACACCAACAGCACCAATACCTGGGGTACGAACTGTGATACCGAAATAACTATTTTACCCGAGCAATTAAAGGTCTTCAAAAGGAAGTTACTTGACCGCCTCAGATCTGATAAGCTAAGCAATAGAAAGAATGGGAAAACGACTATTATCTTTAAGGAGGGAGGGTTAATGTTGAATGGACAACTCATTCCGGATGATTTGGAAAAAGGATACTATAGACTACTAGGTGATTTTGAGATAACGCCATGCCCCATACGCCTGATAGAGATTACGGATGACTATGTCGCCGTCGGGGATATCATGCCGGATGGCTTTCACGGTACTTTAATGGGTAAAATTGACCTCATGGATCTACCAAAAAGCCTTAACTAGCAAATAGACTTTCATGGGAGTGTAGACAGAAGAGGTGGTGGTCAGACAGGATTAAGTCAGGGGAAAGCAGGCATTCATTTAACCAACTGTGTAGGATGCCTTACCATTTTAAATTCTTTTCAGTATAATTATAGGAGCTGACTTAATGATGCCCATGCATGATTGGTCAGCTCTTACATTCTACTTAAACACAACCACTGTTAACCTATGACACATCCTCAATCCAGCCGCCGCCAATTCATTAAAAATACCGCTTCTGCAGCCACCGGCATCGCCTTGCTTTCTTCATTACCCAAAGGAGCCATGGCGATGATGCAGGAAAAACCAAGGATCAGGTTCTCTGTCATTGGTATGAACCACGGCCATATTTATGGTATGACAGAGGCCGTGAAGCGAGGAGGAGGAGAACTTGTTTCGTTCTACGCCCCAGAGCGAGAATTAGTAGCAGCCTTTTCTAAAAGATATCCTGAAGCAAAACTGGCCAAAAGCCAAAAGGAAATACTGGATGACAAGTCCACTCAGGTGGTGCTGAGTGCTGGCATTCCGGTAGACAGGGCTCCTCTTGGTGTCGAAGTAATGAAGGCTGGCAAAGACTACCTGGTGGACAAACCGGGCATCACTACCCTGGCGCAGCTGGCGGAAGTGCGCAAGGTGCAGAAGGCCACAGGGCGCATTTACGATATCATGTTCAGCGAAAGGTTGGAGAACAAGGCGACCGTTAAGGCTGGGGAACTTGTGCAATCTGGCGCCATCGGTAAGGTGATCCAAACAATAGGCATGGGCCCACACAGGATAGGTCTGACAAACCGGCCGGAGTGGTTTTTTGACAAAAAGTACTTCGGAGGCATTATCACCGACATTGGCTCCCATCAGTTTGATCAATTCCTGTTCTTCACAGGCTCTACCACAGCTGAGGTGATTGCGTCCCAAGTAGGTAATAACAAATACCCGGAATATCCGCAGTTTGAAGACTTCGGCGATGTGATGGTAAAAGGCAATGGCGGAGCGGGTTATGTGCGAGTCGACTGGTTTACACCCGACGGACTTGGCTCCTGGGGCGACGGACGCCTGACAATACTCGGAACGGAAGGCTATATTGAGATAAGAAAAAATATCGACATCGCCTCCGGGCACAAAGGTGGCAACCACCTGTACATGGTGACCCAGAAAGAAACCCAGTACATCGACTGCAATGATGTGGAGCTGCCCTTTGGTAGGTTGTTTGTGGATGATGTGCTCAACCGCACCGAAACTGCCTTGCCGCAGGCACACGTATTCCTTGCTACAGAATTGGCTCTCAAGGCCCAGGATCAGGCAAAGAAGCTGGTGATTACGAAATAGCCGAATGGTTTTGAGTTAAGTGACTGAAGAACGTCGATGATATGACGCCATCCGATAAACTCATACATCACCTGCAGCAAACCATTCCGCTTACGGAGAACGAGGCGGAATTGGTGAAGCAGAGTTTTAAGGAAGTTACCTTAAAGAAGAAGGAGATGCTTCTCTTCAAAGGCGAAATTTCTTCGCACATGCGGTTCATAGCCGAGGGCTGCCTCAGGAGCTACTACATGGATGAGGAGGCGAAGGAGCACGTTATCCAGTTTGGTATCGAGGGGTGGTGGATCAACGACTTGTATAGTTATCTCACCCAAACGCCCGCCAGGCAGTTTATTCAGGCCATCGACGACAGTGTGCTTCTTCAAATTCACAGAGATACCCTAAACAGGCTTTATGATGAGGTGCCCGCAGTAGAACGATTTTTCAGAATGAAATTCGAAACTGCCTACGTGGCCCTGCAGGATCGCACCATCAACTCAATGAGTAAAACCGCCGAGCAGCGGTATGTGGAGTTTCGCTCCAGGTACCGGGACATTGAGCAGCGGGTACCCCAGTACATGGTGGCCTCCTACCTAAAAATCACCCCCGAGTTTTTAAGTGCTATCAGAAAGAATTTGAATTGATAGAGAAGTTCAGTCAGGTGCATGCGTGATCTACCTGATAGAGCAACTATGCGGACAGAGGCGTGATGCTAAGTTGTACTAAAGTGAAACTTTTAATACATTTGCCAGGTGAATAGTAAAGTTAGAAAGGTCGTCTTCTACAAAGATTATTTCGAATTCTTCTTCCTAAAGCAAAGTGATAAAGTTCAGAAGAAAATTATCTGGACAATTAACTTGATAGAAGAGATTAAAGGGATTCCTGAAACTTATCTGAAGCGCATCAAAGGAACTGACGGGTTGTATGAAGTGAGGGTTCAAACCGGAAGCAATATTTACAGAATCTTTTGTTTCTTCGATAATGGACAGTTAGTGGTGTTAATGAACGGTTTTCAGAAGAAAACTCAAAAGACCCCAGGGCTGAGATCGAAAAGGCATTGAAAATTAAACAAGAGTATGAGCAAGAAAAGTAATATAATGACCCTTGATCAATTCAAGAATAAGCATTTTGGTGAGGTTGGCACGCCGAAGCGAGATGACTTGGAAGAAAGCTACGAAAATTTCAAAATCGGAGCACTAATCCACGAGGCTAGACTTGAAAGGGGGCTAACTCAGGAAGAACTTGCTCAAAAGGTGGGGACTACCAAGTCATATATTTCAAAAATTGAAAACAATATAAAGGAGGTTCGGCTATCGACCTTAAAGAAAATTGTGGAGCTCGGTCTTGGTGGACAAGTTGACCTTTCCATAAAGCTGTAAATCGATAACGGGATCATTTGAAGCTCTTTTGGGATGTTTCGCTGGCGATCCCAGGGAGCAGTGCTCTCAGGAAGAATTTGAGTTGATGGGTCGTTCTTAAGATACCTTAAGGCAACCGGTTTTCATGACGCCCAACTTTGTAAGAAAAAGTTAAAGTCATGAAAACAACAACATTCATTTTGGTCACGCTGCTCACCACTACGGCCGCAACGGCACAGCAAAAAGAAGCAGTAGGTGAAAGTCCCTGGGGCCCGGACGATGAAATAGGCACCCTCAACATGATGACAGAGGCATCGCAGCTAAAAGTGCTGTCGGAGATTGTCTCAGGTAAGGTTTACGACCTCAGCGTCGACTACTTCGTAGGCATGCCAAGCTTCCATTCCCTGGGCGACCCCGGTTATCAGTACTGGCTCACGCACACCCCTCACGGCACTGTTGTCGATGATCCTAACGGTTTGGGAGAGGCCATGAACCAAAAGGTAAGCTACACCGGAGATGCCATATCTATGTATACCCACATGGGTACCCACATTGATGCGCTGAACCATTTCGGGCTGAACGGACAAATCTGGAACGGCTTTACACCTGAAGAACACCTGGGCGACAAAGGGTGGAAAAAGACAGGTGCGGAAACCATTCCGCCTATCATTGCCCGGGGTGTGCTACTGGATGTGGCAGCTTCCAAAGGTTCACTTCCCAAAAACTACCGCATTACTGCCAGCGATTTGCAGCATGCACTCAAAAGGCAGCAAATGAAGCTGCAAAAGGGTGACGTCGTGTTGATTCGCACAGGCCAGGCTCAGCACTATGAGAATGCTGCTGACTATCTTGACAACTACCCAGGCATCAGCCTCGATGCCGTGAAGTGGCTGGTAGAAGAAATGGACATCATGCTGCTGGGCGCCGACAACCTCAGCTTCGAGGCTTTTCCACCTGAGCGAGCCGACAACTGGGTGCCGGTGCACACTTACCTGCTGGCTGAAAAAGGAGCCATGTTTATAGAGCAGATGTTCCTAGAAGAGCTATCGGCTGACGAAGTGTATGAGTTTGCCTTTGTTGCCGCCTCACTCAAGCTAAGAGGTGCCAGTGGCTCTCCTATGCGTCCGGTGGCATTTCCTATTCAAACAAAGCAATAAGGTCATGAACAATGCATTATTACTCCTCCTTTCATTTTCAGTAGGCGTTATGGTCGTGATCCAGGGTGTGATTAATTCCCGCCTCGGTGTCATGCTCCACAACTCGCTTGTGGCCACTGGCATAGCCCTGGTGATGAGTGCGAGTGTCACGCTGCTGGTGGTGGTAGCCACTGTAAGGCATCTTCCGACAGCAGGCGAGCTGAGGCAGATCCCCACCTACATGTGGTTTGCAGGTGGCGTTTTTAGCTTCATCGCTGTGTCGCTGTTTTACTATGTTATTCCCAGGGTGGGCATATCTACCGCAGTCACCTTCAGCCTTACCGGGCAGGTTATTTTCGCTGCCGTCGCCAGTCATTTTGGTTGGTTTGGTATGCCACTGGAGCCCGTATCAATAAAAAAGATCGCCGGTATGCTTGTAATGATTGCCGGCGTAGTACTTGTAAAATCATAAATAAGATGAACTTAATAGATAAACTTAACTGGCGTTATGCCACCAAAATATTTGACTCCGAAAAGAAGGTAAGCGCTCACGACCTGGCATTCCTGAAGGAAGCGATCAGGCTTTCGGTGTCCTCGTATGGCTTGCAGCTCTACAAAGTGCTCATCATCGAAAACGGTGACATCAGAAAGGAGCTCAGGAAGGCTTCGTGGAACCAAAGCCAGATAACCGATGCTTCCCACCTTTTCGTTTTTTGCAACTACACTCGCAACTACGACCAGCATGTGGATAGCTATGTTCGACGGATCATTGAATTGCAGGGAAAAGGTGATGACGGCCTGAAGCAGTACGGCGAATTTATCAAGAAGACCATTGCGGGCATGCCCACGGAAGAGCGAAAGAGCTGGTCTGAGAAGCAAACCTACCTCGCTTTGAATAACTTGCTGATGGCCTGTGCAGAGCTGAAGATCGATGCTTGCCCGATGGAAGGGTTTGATAAGCAGGACTACAATCAGCTCCTCGGCCTTGATGAACTGGGATTGAATGCGGCAGTCATTGCGCCGGTAGGTTATCGCTCTGATAACGACGAAACCCAGCAACGACAGAAAGTAAGAAAATCGATGGAGGAATTGTTCCAGATGGCTTGATGACAAGGAGGGGAATGCGTTCAGGCTTTTTGCCATTGGCGAGGTGTCTTCGTACCTGACAAGCATTTCTTAAAACAAGAATAACACGCAGCCATGTGTGTTATTTTTGTTTTAGTGCCATCTTGGTGGATTGTTTAAAGTCAACGCTTGTCATGTTCAGCAATAATTTAGTGAGACTGTTCTTTCTGCATGCTGTCATCTGTGTGCAGCCAATCGTTAGCCAGGCCCAGCAAGTAAAAAATGTGCCAGCAGCTTTTGAAGCCTTAAGTCCCGAACCCGAAGTGATTTTGCTAACGAATGACATCGACGTGCCTACGAAATCAGGCCATTTGCAGGGTGTACAAGTGATGGAAAAGGACGGAGCTGAAAAGCTGCTGATGTCGGGCAGCTCGCTTACCCAGGCCTATATTTTGCAAGCCGATTTGGAAACAAGAAAGACTGACAAGCTCATTCCTTTGATGAAGGAACCGTTTCGCCATGCGGGAGGCATTCAGGTGACTGATAAGTACCTGGGCGTGGGCATTGAAGACAATATGAAGAAAACAGTATCGAAGGTGCACTTGTACAACTACAAAGACGGAAGCCTCTACGGGGATAAGCCAGCAATAACCATCGACAGGGAAGGAGCACCTGAGCTGAAAACTTCCGGTGCAACGGGGGTACTGGCGTTGGAAAATGACTACCTGATGGTTGTGAGCAATTGGGACAGCCGCAACTGGGACTTCTACCGAATAGACCCCGACAAACCAGATAAGTCGATCATAGCTTCTTTTGCTGCTCCTTCCGACTGGGGGAGCTACCAGTCCATCAACCTGATCAGGGATGAGGAGGCCATTTACGCCATTGGGTTTTACAAGACTGACGATGGCAACTACGCCGATCTAATCCTTGTGAGTAAGCCCGGGGCTTTTGAGCCGATCATGGAAAAAGTGCTTAGCAAAGCCTTTAACTGTAAAGGCGACGTGAGTTTTGGTGCCGCTGCTGGCTTGCAAGTGGACAAAGAAGGAATATTGCACCTGTGGGCCAACCAGCCAAATGCCCTAAAGCAGATTACAGTGAACAAATTTTCTCAACGATAAACTACCTCGTGAGCCCCATCTTTTGGGTGAAAATTTCGTATATTAGAAAAGGCAGTCACTGCTCTTCGTTCCTTTCTCTGTCAAATATCCCCTTTTCTTTGCAGCGCAGCTAATACTCATTTGCTACGCAGCAAGTACCCTGTTTGCTGCGCAGTAAACGACTGAAACATGCCTATCTTTCAGGTCAAACATAGCTATGATGCCGGTGAAATGTAGCTATGTTGAGGAGAAATTGTAGCTATAATGGAAGTTCATTATAGCCATGTTTCGAGGTGGCCCTTGTTATGACAGTTAAGTAAGCGGTTTTAGTTGTGCAAGGTGCGGAGTAGACGGACGATCAATAGTCGCATAATATGTGTATATTATACGTTTTTAAACGGATAGAGGTATCAGAGTGTCTTTTGTTGGTCATTTTAAGAATGAGAACAAAAGAAAGTTATAAGGGAAATATAGGTAACTAGTTGCGTATATTCGGATGGACAATGTGATCTGCTATGAGAAAATTAATACTGACTTTTCTGCTATTTCCCAACCTATTGCTCGGTCAGGTGATTGTGGACGATCAGGTAGACGAGTCTCTGATAACCGTTTGGTCGACCGAAAACCCTTCAGGGTACGAGGGTGTTTACAGGTTTGGCTGGTCGGAATGGGAATCTGAATTTTATCTGGCTGTAGATGGAAATATTATCTCCGCTCAGGTTAAGGACCATGATTGGGTAGAATCAGAAGACGAGAACCTTAGGGGCTGGCAAGCTCAATATCGCAACTACCACAATGTGAGAATTATCGGGAATAAATTTTTCAGCGACGAGACCAACGGAGAATTTGTTAGGTATGTGCGTAATGGCGAGAAAATTAATGGATTGAAGCTGGACACTCCTCCAAACGTATCCGAGTCTGGATATGAAATTGGACTATTTCAGACTGGCGATAAATTGAAATTCTTCGATGGAAAATATCGTCAAACAAAATTTGAGATATTATCAGATGAAACCTTAAAATCGTATTTAACAGAACAGTTGAAAATTATGCGTAACGAAATATTTGCTAGATATGGCCACGCTTTTATAAAGGGCGGGGAGATGGCTGAATATTTTGGGCGACAACGGTGGTATTACTCACTCGACCGAGATGCAACACCATTTTTGACTGAGATAGAGAAACAAAACATTGCTCATATTCGAGCCGTCGAGGCGAACAAAAAAAGTCCATAACACAAAGCTAAGACATTATGGGGCCTTACCTGCAAGGAAATCGCAGTGGGGATTGCAGTCCCCGCCACTTTGTGTATTTTTATTCATCGGCGTGGCTATTTGCGGAGGGCAGCGGTATCTCTTACCAATCCCCACGCTGCTTAGCTAGGTTAGCATCAATAGGACTGCGTAAATGAAGAAGTACATAATCCTGGCAACCCAGTTATCAACTATATTTATCCTAGGGATTCTTCTTTTAATGCCAATAATACGGAACACTTCTCTCGACATGGAAGCCACAATGATTGGCTCATTCTTTCTGGCATTTGGCGTTTCTGGGGTTGTGGGATTTTTCTGGAAGACCAAAGTGGGGTATATGGCTACATTGACTTTCCAATATTTCACAACTATATTATTTTTCTTTTCAGCACTAGCCTGGAAAGGAAATTTTCTGTTCAATTCATCGATCACAGCAATTTCTGGACTATCATTCTACGCAGTCTTTCTACTGAACTCTGAAGCCTTCCGCAAGGATTACGGTCATGAAACAGTCGGATATGGGCGAAATATTACCTCGGTAATCTTGGGTCTGCTCGTAGCAGCTTCACTTGCGATTTTGTATCATCACACTTAATGTTTTGCGTTGACATCAATGGGATCTTCTAAATGGCTAAAATTCTGTGCGTAATTCTCATGACACTAACCACCGCTGTATCAACGGCGAGACAGGTTGAGCAAAGCCAAGCAAAAAATGCTTCTCTTAGCTTCATCCGAATAAACAGAAACGGCCATCAAATCGATACGACCTACAAGCATCTGAACTCAATCGCTTTCAAGGACTCGATATATTACCTGACTTACACAACTCTAGATGCTGATGGTGACATTACCAGGACAAGTTACGAACTTCCAATTTCCAACTCCCAACGGACAAAACGCCTCCTGCTAGACTCCACTGACTATCGGCTCAAATACAAAGGTTTAATGTATTTAAAGTACGACAAGCAATACACCGCATACAAGTTTCTATTTGACGACCCAAATGCCGACGACGAAGAAATGAACTATTACTTCATTCCTGAATTTGGCGTCGTAATTTTCAGATTCCGAGCATGGGGAGGTTATGAGCGACTGATCAACAACGGCCAGCAGGACGATTTCGACAGACTCTTCTATCTGACGGAAAAGATAGTAAGCGACTTTAACGGCTTCTACCATCCAACGGACGAATAAAAGATGCTAACAAGGGCCTAAAAATGAATGTGGGCTGTTCAAGTAAGTGGAGTGTTGCTGGCTTGGAATGCCCGGCACAAAAGTTAATTTTATCATCGGCGTGGCTAGGTGGTGATGGATGCGGAGCTGCATAAAACCCCCACACTCATTTTACCGAGGCGTCAGCAGCATTGTCAACTGACAGTAACAACCCCGACCAATCTATACCGCTTTTCACAAAGCTTTTTGTAGGCATTCTGTAATCCTTTAACTTATCTTTATTCCTGGCAAATGCCGGATGTCATTAGCATGACCCTATCTTAAACTACCTATAATGAAAAAAATCAATTGGATTGTTGCAGTCGTACTTCTGGCCACGGCTTGCGGCCCGGCCAACAAGGAAGAACAGGCCAGCAACGAAGAAGCTGAAGCTTCGAAACTCAAGGTGCTGATCGTTGACGGTCAGAACAACCACTACATATGGCCTAAAACCACCATGATGATGAAGGACTACCTGGAGGAGACTGGCCTCTTTGAGGTTGACATCCACCGCATGGATTCCGTGTGGCTGGGTATCAAATACAACAAGTCCCGCCCTGCTGCCTACGAGTACTATATCCAAACCTATCCATTGGATTCAACCGCATACGCCATTTCTAAAGATCCGGTGAAAACCTCCCGGTTTTCAATTGACTTCAGTCAGTACGATTTAGTGGTTTCTAACCTCGGTGCGGCAAGTCCAAGGTGGCCTGAGGCTACAGAAAAGGCTTTTGAAAAGTACATGAGCGAAGGCGGTGGGCTGATCGTGGTGCACGCCGCCGATAACGCCTGGGGCGATTGGGAAGAATATAATAAAATGATTGGTGTGGGTGCCTGGGGTGGCCGTGACAGCATCACAGGCCCTTATGTGTACTACAACGATGCCAACGAGCTCATCATTGATCCTTCCGCAGGCTTTTGCGGCTCACATGGCGCTGAGTACGAATTTCTAATGACCACACGTGCCCCCGAGCACCCCATTATGAAGGGTTTGCCTGCCGCATGGATGCACACGCAAGACGAGCTATATGAGCGCATGAGAGGCCCATGGGAAAACGCCACCGTGCTGGCTACTGCTTATGCAGACGTGGAGGGCAATTCACCTCCATGGAACCCTAAAGTAAAAGGTATGGGACAGCATGTGCCACTGCTGATGGCGATGGACTACGGCCAGGGCCGTGTTTTCCACACCGCTCTTGGTCATTTCGACTACTCCATGGAATGCGCAGGCTTTATCACCACGCTACAGCGTGGTGCAGAGTGGGTGGCAACAGGTGCGGTTACCCAGGCCATTCCGACAGATTTTCCTTCAGAGGAAAAGGTAACTGTTAGGAAATGGGACAAATAGAAACGACGGGCGTAAGTGTCTTTCGTTACCTTGAGTTCAGTGAGAGGCAAGTTTCACGGCGTTTTCGTAAATTTGAGTTATGAGCAGAGAAGAAGTAAAAACAGCCATTCAAGAGCTCCTGGATAATTCCTCTGAACAAGTGCTCAATGAGGTTTTTGAATACTTGAAAGCTACGAAAGGAAAATCTCCGGAAGCCGTGTCTCTTTCCAGCCATCTTCGGACTATCCTGACTGAAGACAAAGAACTGCTGGAAAGACTGGCCCAATGATTTCGGAACAAGAAGTTCTTGGAATTCACTCGATCCTAATTGAACGGTTTGGCGGATCAAATGGAGTCCGGGATGTAGGGCTTTTACAATCGGCGCTGGGTCGGCCTTACCAAACATTTGATGGTGGAGAACTTTATCCTACAGCAATTGACAAGGCAGCGGCAGTTCTGGAAAGTATCGTCAAAAATCATCCATTTATTGACGGAAACAAGCGAACTGGATATGTGCTGGCCAGGCTTCTGTTAATGAACGAACAAATGGATATTTCTGCCAGCCAACAAGAGAAGTATCAATTTGTGATCGATGTTTCAACTGGTAAGCTGACCTTCGAACAGATCAGGGACTGGCTTCAAAGAAACTCAAAGTAAGCGAAGCAGGATAGATATGCCCGCTGCGCCAGCCAACGACACCACCATTTGTCCCATTCTATCATGGTCAATACTTAGCTTTTCGCTACATTCAACCATCAATCAAACCCAACCTATGAAAAAGTTTATACTCCCCTTTATTACCCTGCTCCTTAGCGTAGGATTTCTGCAGGCACAAAAACTGTCTCTTAAAGTCGGCTCAGAAAATGTGTCCATGAAAATCGGCCAGTCGGTGCAGCTAGAAGCTGTGGTGGTAGATGCCGCCGGAAAAAAGGTAGCAGACCGGGACTTTATTTTTTATTCAAGAAACCAGCGTGCTCTGTCTGTAGTAGACAGCACTGGAATGGCTACGGCGATCAGGCATGGAGAATATGGTGTGGTAGTGATAAGCCCGGGAGAGCCCATGCTCAGGGCGAACATTACCGTCAATATCGCACCAGCGCCCATAGCCAAAGTAGCTTTCGGCCCAATCCCTGACAAGATTTATGCAGGAGTGAACGTGCCACTTACGTTGGTAGTTACCGATGAAGCCGGATTTGAGCGCCCCGAAGTCACTGTCTCGCTGAAATCGTCAGATGAAAGCAAGGTGGCTGTTGCGCCGTTTTATAAATTAATTCCCCGTGAAAAAGGCAAAGTGACCCTAACAGCCTCGGTTGGCGGTGTGCAGGGAAAGCTGGAGGTGAATGTATTGGAAAACCCCATTGCTAAAATCGATTTGAAAGCCGACATGACGGAAGGCCGATCTGGCGATGTATTTACACTGACTGCCGTGGCGATGGATAAAAGCGGCAATGTAGTGGCCGATGCCCCCATCAATTACTCATTTACTGGCGAATCGTATGATGTGTCTGCCGCTCCGTCGGGTTTAATGACAAAGGAAGGAAAGTTTGTAGCAGATCAGCCCGGGCTCTATGTGTTGAATGCTACCTGTGGCCCGGCTGCAGCCTCTGTCACTGTGAGCGCCAACAACCGCAATATCTCACGGAAAATCGACCTGGTAGGTCAGGGTTCAGTCAACAACAAGCACACATCCGACTTCTGGATTTGGGAGGGGGTTGATGGAAAAGACTACGCCGTAACCGGCACATGGGGCGCCGACGGCACGGCCTACTTCTGGGATGTAACCGATCCAGCCGACATGATGCTGATTGACTCTGTGAAAGTAGATGCCCGGACTGTGAACGATGTAAAAATCTCGGAAGATGGGAAAATCTGTGTGATCTCCAGAGAAGGTGCTTCCAACAGGAAAAACGGCCTGGTAATTATCGACGTGACCAACCCAAGGGATGCAAAAGTGATCTCAGAATTCTCTGAGAACCTCACTGGCGGTGTGCACAATGTATTCATTTACAAGAAGCATGTTTATGCGCTAAGTGCCGGTAGAAAATACTACTCGATTAATATTGAAGACCCGACCAAGCCTAGAATTGTAGGTGAGTTTGAGCTGGACACCCCCGGCCACTCCATCCACGATGTGTGGGTGCATGATGGCATCGCTTATTCTTCTAACTGGGACGACGGCGTGCAACTGGTCGACGTGGGCAATGGCATTGCCGGTGGCTCTCCCTCGAACCCGGTGCAGTTTGCCAGCTACGCCTATCCAAGCGGATCGAACCATGCGGCGTTCCCTTACAAAGACGAAAAGACTGGTAAATTCTACGTCATTCTCGGCGACGAAGAGTTTCCTTACGGGCTGGATCCCGATGGCCGTAAGCCAGGCAGAGCGGCAGGATTCCTTCATATCATTGACTTCACAGACCTTAAAAACCCCAAAGAGGTGGCCTGGTTCCAGGTGCCATTTGCTGGATCGCACAATTTCTGGATAGAAGATAATGTGCTGTATGCAGCCTTCTACAATGGAGGTGTGCGGGTTGTTGACATCAGCGGCGAGCTACTTGGCGACCTCAACCGTCAGGGCCGTGAGATTGCCTGGATAGTGCCGGAGGATCCCGATGGCTATATATCCAATGCGCCATTTACCTGGGGAGCACAACCACACAAAGGCCATATTTTCTATTCCGACTGGAACAGTGGCTTGTGGTCGGCCAAGCTTAGACCAGTGGTGCCAGAGAATGCTAAGATACAAACTAAGTAGGCTGACGCTTTGCATATGAACACTATGATCAAATCATTCCTGCTGTCAGCGGCCATCTTCTTTGGTTACACTGCTGGTGCGCAGAATTACTATGTGTATGTTACTGCTGAGTCGGAGGATGAGGTAGCGCTCATAAAATTTGACGGAGCAAAGGCCACAGTGGAAGAGACCATTGCTGTGGGCATCTGGCCAGCAGAAATTGAAGGGCCGCATGGTATCAATGTAAGCCCCGACGGCAAGTATTGGTACCTGTCGCTGGCACATGGCAACCCTTATGGCACGCTCTATAAGTTCTCCACTGCAACGAATCAGGTAGTGGACACAGTCAGGCTGGGGCTTTTCCCCGCCTCTTTGCAGGTGTCGAAAGCGACTGGCCTGTTGTACTGTGTGAATTTCGACCTGCATGGCGACATGGTACCCAGCACGGTGTCGGTGGTAGACCCCGAAGAAATGATAGAGATCGACCGAATAGAAACCGGGGTCATGCCGCACGGTTCCAGGATCTCTTTCGATGGGATGTACCACTATTCCGTGGGCATGATGTCGGGCGAGCTTTTTGAGATTTCAACAACTAAGCTAAAAGTCACCAGAAAGCTGAACCTGGACGGAAAAGAGGAAGAGCCGGCAATGGCCAGTATGGGTGGTATGGATCACAGTTCGATGGATCATTCAAAGATGGATCATTCACAAATGGGGCACTCTATGATGGCCTCTGGCGGTGAGAAGATGTATCATAGCGCTGTGAAACCTACCTGGGCCATTCCTCATCCGACAGAGAGAAAAGTGTATGTGGCTGGCAACGGATCGGATGAGATACTGGAGGTAGACCTCGATAAGTGGGCCATCACCAACCGTTTCAAAACAGGAAAAGCACCCTACAATGTGGACGTCTCACCAGATGGCCGTTGGATGGTAGCGACCTACAAAGGCAGCGCCGAGACAGGTGTGTGGGACTTGAAGAAAGCGAAGGAAACCGCCAGGATAAAGAATACCCGCAAAGTATCGCATGGGGTCTCCATTTCATCCGATAGCAAGTACGCTTTTGTTTCCGTAGAAGGGATAGGAGGTGAACCAGGCACCATGGATGTAATCGATATCAAAAAAGGGACAAAAGTAGCTTCTGTTGACATGGGCAAGCAGGCTGGTGGGATTATTTTCTGGAAGATGGAGTAACCCCATGGTCGCAAGAATTTTAACAAAAAGGGTCAGTTGCTGACCCTTTTTGTTTTACCAGCTGCTACTTTTATTGATGGTGGGTTTCTGAGCAGGAGGGTGCAGTATGGATATGTCATTGGCAAGAATTTAATTGGCTTACCGAAGTGAATAAATATCAGATTGACATGAAATTCTACCCTTTCCTCTTACTACTCTTCACCTTTTGCACCTCAAAGCAGAACAACGAATTCATTGTTGCAGATGAGTCATCGGTGACGACGATCTACGTGGATGAAAGCACTGACGAGCTTGTCAAGTGGGCCGTAGCCGATCTTGCCAGCGACGTTGAGCAAATGACTGGAAAGAACGTGCAAGTGGTTGCCGCCAACGGCTTTAGCGCAGACCTTGCCGGGATTTATGTTGGTGTGCTTAATGATCAGCTCATTGAAAGTTCGCCCGCTGGCTATCAGGCCCGGCTTTCCGGCCAATGGGAGAAATTCATCATCAGAAAGGAAAGTGGAAGCTTGTTTTTGGTAGGTAGCGACGTTAGAGGAACCGTGTATGCCGTGTTTGAGCTGGCAGAAAGGATAGGCGTCTCTCCCTGGAAGTGGTGGGCCGACGTTACGCCAGGCAAAGCAGCATCCATTAAACTGGCGTTGCCTGCCGAAGGAATTGAGGAGAGCCCATCGGTGCAGTACCGGGGTATTTTTTTGAATGACGAGGATTGGGGCCTGCAGCCCTGGGCAGCCAAAACCTTTGAGCCTGAAACGGGAGACATTGGGCCTGGAACCTATGAGAAAATATTTCAGCTGCTACTCAGGCTAAAGGCTAATACTATCTGGCCTGCCATGCACCCCTCCACGAAGGCATTTTTTCAGATTCCCGGCAATAAGGAAATGGCCGAAAAATATCACATATCCATTGGCACTTCCCATGCCGAACCTATGCTTAGAAACAATGTGGATGAGTGGGATGAGGAAGTATATGGAGATTTCAACTATTTCACGAACAGCGAAAGGGTAAAACAGTATTGGCAGGAGCGAATTAGTGAAGCCAGGAATGGAAATAATATCTACTCGCTTGGAATGCGGGGTGTTCACGATTCGGGAATGCAGGGAGACGCCACTACTGGTGAGAAAGTGGAGTTGCTGGAAACGATCATCGCCGATCAGCGGGAAATGTTGATGGATAGTATGGACAAGCCGATTGAAGAGGTGCCGCAGGTTTTTACTCTTTATAAAGAGGTATTGGATCTTTACAATGAAGGCTTGAAAGTGCCCGACGATGTCACCCTGATGTGGACAGACGATAACTATGGCTACATTCGCAGGCTAAGCGATGAAGCGGAACGGAAACGCAAGGGAGGAAGCGGTGTCTACTACCATTTGAGCTACTGGGGGCGTCCCCACGACTACCTTTGGCTCTCCACCACCCAGCCGGGGTTGATTTGGTACGAAATGAGGAGGGCCTATGAAAATGGCGCTCGAAAAATATGGATCGCCAATGTGGGCGATATCAAACCTGGCGAGTATGATATGGAGCTTTTTCTCGACCTGGCCTGGAATATCAATAGCGTTTCTGAGGCGACAATTGAGCAGCATTTGATCGATTGGTTTGCAAGAGAGTTTGGAGGCGAAAGTGCGAGTGAAATAACCGACGTACTACAGGAATACTATCGTTTGGCCATGTTACGCAAACCTGAGTATATGGGGTGGAGCCAAACGGAACCTATTACACCCACAAGAATGAGTGAGTTTAGTACAAAGGGCGGCAACAACGAGGTGCAGCGGCGAATGGATGCTTATGCTGAACTTGTTAGAAGGGTAGACAAGATAAAAACGGCTGTTTCCGAAGGCAGGAGGGATGCCTACTTTCAGCTGGTGGAGTACCCTGTGAAGGGTGCCGCCTTAATGAATGATAAATTTTTGCTTGCGCAGCAATCCTTCGTTGCCACTGACCCTGCCGAGAAATTGCAACTGGCCGACCAGGCACAAAGCGCCTACGAACAAATTGCTACTCTTACTGAAAAGTACAACACAGGGGTAAGCAATGGCAAATGGGAGTGGATGATGTCGATGCATCCACGGGATCTTCCTGTGTACGCTATGCCGGACTATCATTTATCGCCTCCGTCAGATGGGAGTCAAAGTGCCGGAGAAAGCCCACAAGATTTTCAGATAGCCATACAGGCCAATGAGTTTGTAGCAAGCAAAGGCGCTGAAAACTTTGAGTGGAAAGTCGTTGACGGACTTGGTTATAGCTCCGCAAGTGTGACGCTCTTCCCATTTGAAAACCACAGTTTTTCGAATGAACTGCCTTATCTTGACTACCAGTTTAGCCTGGATAAAGCAGGGGGCTATGAGCTGGAAGTTAGGTGCCTCCCTACGCACGCCAACCAATTCGACTTTACTGTAGATATAGAAGTAAATCGGGGAGAGCGAAAATCTTTTTCTATCAATACCAGGGGGAGGAGTGAGAAGTGGAGGACCAATGTGCTGAGGAACTTTGTTTCGGTGATGTATCCATTTACTGTTCAGAAAGCTGGCATCCAGACGGTGCGAATCTATGTCAATCAAACGGGAATAGTCATTGATCAGCTCGCCGTGTTGCCTGAAGGACATCCGGGTTACTACGAAATCGTTCGCTCAAAATAGACGTCTTGCGGCTGGTTAGCATAGCTGCTATGCAGCAGCCCGGTCTCAGTGAGTAAAGTATGTCAGGCAACCGAAAAGCTTTGCTATATTTAACAACTGAATCTTAATAAAAAGGCAGGTTAATATCTGTAAAAAAGCGAACCTACTCTATCTACTATGAAAGCTACCAAATACCTTTTTGCCATTCCTCTCCTTTGTTTTATCGCCTGTAGCGCACCCAAAGAGGAAGCAGGCGTGGTTGCCAACAATGAAATAGCCAAAGCCAGGCTCGATTCGACGCTCAACGGCCTGGTAGAAACGGGCATGGTGGCGGGCGCTTCTGCGCTGATTTTTGAAAAAGGAGAAGAAGTATACTTCAATGCCTATGGATATGCTGATCGGGAGGCCAAAGCGCCCATGGACAGAAACACCATCGCCATCATTTATTCAATGACCAAACCGGTGACGGGTGCGGCGCTGATGACGCTTTACGACAAAGGCGCCTTCCAGCTAGACGAGCCACTGTCGAAATATGCTCCGGAGTTTGCGGACATGCAGGTGTTTGCAGGGATTGATTCTGTTTCCGGGGAAATGATACTGGAGCCGCTGGATCGTCCGATTACCATCAGAGACATTACCCGCCACACGGCAGGTTTTGCTAACAATCCCAACATGCCGGGCTTGGGAGACATGCTGCGGGAGGTAGACCCCGCTAACCCGAAAAATACCCTGGTGCAAATGGCAGAGAAGATGGGCACCATACCGTTGATGTTTCAACCCGGCACACAGTGGGCCTATGGTCCGTCGGTAGATGTACAGGCGTTTTTGGTAGAAAGGATTTCGGGGGTGCCTTATGGCGAGTATGTGAAGAAAAATGTGCTTGACCCACTCGGGATGAACGAAACCAGGTATTTCGTGCCTGGGAGCGACCGTGACAGGCTATCGGCGCTGTACAGAAAAGACGAAAGTGGTAACCTGATCCAGTTACCTGACTCAACAGCGCATGCTTTTAATACCAATCAATGGGCACTTACTCCCGGTGGCTTCGGCCTTACCTCAACTGTAGACGACTATATGCGCTTGGCTCAGATGTATGTCAATGGTGGCAGTCTTGACGGTGTTACGATTTTAAAGCCCGAAACCGTGAAACTGATGGCGACCAATCACCTCGATGAAAACATCAAAGAGCGCATGTGGCTGCCCAGCAAAGGGCAAGTTGGCTTTGGGATTGACTTTGCCGTGAGGTTACGTCCACCTGCGTCTGCCGATGAGAACCATGGCATTGTAGGTGAATTCTTCTGGGATGGCGCTGCCAGTACCCTGTTTTGGGTGGATCCTGTGAACGACCTGACGGCTGTATTATTCGTGCAGATCATGCCGTTTGCCGGACAGGTACACAAGAAGTTTAGGGATGCAGTGTACGGGCCTTATGTGCCAGGCGAGGTGAAGTAAGCGTTTCAACTTTTAGGTATAACTATTTATCCCCCAGATCGACTGCCGTCAAAGTCGAACTGGGGGATTACTGTTTTTAAGGGCCACGTCGTCCGTTGGAATAAGTTTTCACTGCTCTACGTTTGTAGAATAGAAAAGTTTCTCTACATTTGTAGAGTAAGATAGATAACCAACATATATCGCAGATGAAGTTGTCACAAAAGGAAGAGGAATTGATGAATTACATATGGCAATCGGACGAGACCTATATGAAGGACCTCATCGATGCCTACCCCGAGCCAAAGCCGGCAGTAACTACCATCGCCACTTTGCTGAAGAGACTTACCAACAAAGGAGCCATAGGATTTCGGGCCAATGGCAATTCGAGGGCTTACTACCCACTGATCGGGAAGTCAGACTATTCTACGTCTTATGTCAAGAATATGATTGCCACCTTCTTTCAGGGGTCGTCCGGGAGGTTTGCCTCCTTTTTTACAAAGAACATTAAGTTAAGTAAGGAAGAACTGCTTGAGCTTCGGGATATGATTGATGACCAACTTAAAGAGTCGGACAAATGATTATTTACGTCATCCGCTTCAGTCTGTCTTTGGCCATTGTTTATGTTTTCTACAAAGCTTTTTTTGAGAACGAAAAGGGTCATGGGTTCAACAGACTGGTGTTGTTGGGTGGTCTGGTCGTGTCGCTAGTGGTGCCGATTATCTCCGTCGATACGTCGCAAAGCGTAAAAAGTGCCATCACGGCCATTGAGCCATATATCCCGACGAACTATTTCTTTTGGGAGTGGCTGGCAGGTGCTGTCTATCTACTTGTCGTTGCCGTATTGCTGGTGCGCTTCTGCGTCGATATTTACAGGTTTCTCAGGAAAGCAGCCCGCCATGAACGGTGCCGGTACGGCCGGGCTATAGTTGTGCTCCTGACAGAAGAGACCTCACCTTATTCCTTCCTTCACTATATTTTCATCAACAAGGCTCAGTTTGAGGCCATCCCGCCGGAACTATTAAAGCACGAGTTGGCTCATGTGCAGCAGTGGCATACGCTCGATATCTTCCTGGTGGAATTGGTGAAAGTGCTCGTTTGGATCAACCCAATGGTGGGGAGGTACAAAAGGGCGATGCAGCTCAATCATGAGTTTCTGGCCGATGGCGATGTGCTCAGAACGCACGATCTCCGCCACTATCAGGCCATTCTGCTGAGCTATCTTGATGGCCAGCAACCGATGAACATGGTTAGTGGTTTCAATTTTTCTCCTACCAAACAACGATTCCAAATGATGACAAAGGGAAAGAGCCGCATGTACTCACTGAAGCAAGTACTCATTATTCCGATGCTGGCGGTCATTTTGATCTCTTGCTCCGATAATCCCGGTGTGTCGGGCAAGGAGATGCTGTACTACTGGCGTTATACCGCTGGTATGCGAGAAGTGTTGGAAACCGGCGAAATGAGCGAAAAGGACCTGAAGGAGGGGATTCTGTTGCCGATAGAAACAAAAGGGCAATACGACACGCTTATGAGTATCTACAAAAACATGAGCAATGGCCAGCGGGGGTCAGTTTATAAACTTCCCGCATACCTTGAGCCTCTCACCGACGAAGACTGGCAACAAATGAAACAGAGCATGCAAGCTCAGTAAATCAAGTCTCACTACTACATCTAATACTTCCATCATATGAACTATCATGGCTTGAACAACTATGCAAAAATTTTCCTGGCCCTGGTCTGCCTGGTCATCAGCGGCCACACCGCCAGTAGCCAGGAGCAGCAGTCTTCTTACCTGCTTCAGCTAGGCATGAAGGACAGCGTCTATTCGAAAGTCTTGAAAGAGCAAAGAGACTTCTGGGTGCAACTCCCTGAAGGCTTCAACCCGGAAAGCAAGACGACTTACCCGGTCATTTATCTACTGGACGGCGGCGCACAGTTGGGTGCACTGGCGGCAGTGTATAGCTATTACACCGGCCACCACCTGCCCGACATGATTCTGGTGGGTATTTCCAACCGAACCAATCGGACGAGGGATTTGACCACCTCTGAAGTCAAGTTTCGGAATGGGGGCGAAGTGAGAGAGGCTACCGGTAGTGCCGAAGCCTTCACCCGTTTTCTTGAAACTGAGTTGATCCCCTACGTAGACGGAAAGTATCCAACCTCACAGTTCAAAACGCTCATAGGGCATTCTTACGGCGGCTTGTTCACCATCAACACGCTGGTCAATCACACCCATGTGTTCGACAATTACATCGCCATCGACCCCAGCCTCGATTGGGACGACCAAAAGCTCATGAAAGAAGCAAAGGAAGCGCTAAAGAGCCGGCAGTTCCAACGGAAGTCGCTTTTTATAGGTTTAGGTGCTGGGCAATTGCATATGCTAGATGAATCAGTTACCCTGGATAACGTGATGCAGGACACCTCGGAATACAGCCTGTTCGGCCGTTCTATTATTGAGTTTTCCAGGTTCGCAGAAAGCCAGCAACAAAACGGCCTTTCCTTTTCTTGGAAGACGTACCCCGATGACTATCATTGGACTGTGCCGCTACCTGCTTTGCGTGATGGGCTCATCAGGCAGTTTGAGTGGTACCAGCTTCAGTCGCCCACAAAATACAGCAGCCCTGACACACCTTTGAGTGAATTGCTCACCCTGATCAAACAGCGGGAGAAAGTGCTGAAGGACCACTTTGGTTATTCGTATCCAGCCATGCCGGAGGAGCTTTTTATCCAGACAGGCTACATGTACCTGCAAATGGGGCAGGTAGCGAAATCAGAGGTGTTTTTTAAGATGGGGATTGAGTACTATCCGGGAAGTGCCAATGCCTACGACTCAATGGCTGATTATTATGAATCACAGGGTGATTATGCCAATGCCCTGGCTAACCTGACAAAAGCGTTTGAGATTAGCGGTGCGGAGTACTATGCTGAGAGGATGAAAAAACTAGAGAAGATGTAGCTGTTGGCGATGAAAAACCTTGTTGGGTGGGTTAGCTCGCTAGCCCCAATCCACCCACTACTTCCCAAACAATACCCTTCTCAGGCATGCCGTCCAGTAGAGGCATGGCTTTGGCAATAGCTGCTCTCACACTTTCTAGTTTCAATGAGTTCGCATGATCTTCCTTGGATTCCCAAACCTCCGATATGAGGATGATATCCTCGTTGTCCGGGTCTTTGCCGATAAGATACTGCAGGCAGCCTGGCATGCGGATGTCTGTCCCTGCGCTTTCCATAAGGATAGCGATTAACTCATCGCATTTTCCAGGCTTGGCTTTAAGTTTGCCGAAAAGGCCGTATTTGGGATTGGTTTTAGCTGCCATGTTTATTCTTCCAGTTTTAGTGCGTAGATAGTGGGCCAGTACTTGCCGGTTACCAGCAACGATTTGGTGCCTTCGTACCAGGCAATGCCGTTGAGTACATCCACTTCAGGGTTTTTGATCCTGGCTTGTTCGGCCAGGGCGGAGAGGTCGAGAACGCCTATGACCTCACCATCGGCAGGGTCAATTTTTACGATGGAATTGGTTTGCCAGATGTTGGCGAAGATATATCCGTTTACATATTCCAACTCGTTGATCATGGTTACGGGCTGGCCCTGGTAGGTAACAGGAAGTGTTTTTATGACTTTGAGGGAGGCGCTATCAAGATAAAACAGGCTGCTTTTGCCGTCGCTCATGATCAGGTCTTTGCCATCGTGGGTAAGTCCCCAGCCTTCGGTTTCATAGGTGAACTCATTCACTTTTTCGAACGTGTTCAGGTCGTAAACAAAGCCCTGCTTGTTCTTCCAGGTGAGCTGATACACTTTATTGTTCAGGATAGTAATCCCTTCGCCAAAGTACTCTTCAGCCAAATCCACCTTCTTTTCCGGCTTGCCTGTTTTGATATTAAGCACACCAAACCATGAGTGCCCTTCTTCGCCGGTGCTTTCATACAGCTTGCCATTGTGCACAACAAATCCTTCGGTGAAGGAGCCGGTATCATGAGGTAATTGGCTGTGGATTTTAAAGTCTATTATATCCGACGTAGCTTCTTCCTTTTTGTCGGTTGAAGTACAGGCCGCTGCCAACACGGTAATGATAAGCCAGGAAAAGCTTTTGTAAGTCATATAGTACAGTCTACTTTTCCTGGCAATTTAATTACTTTACTTTCTCTATAGGAGAAAAAAAGGCCCAACTTTTCCAGAAGAGCAGTTTCTTGAAGAAACGCTGGTCTCCATATTACTTTGCTGCAATCGGTGCTTTTTTTGACCTTCCCCAGCCCACAAAAAAGGCCAACGCCATAAAGACCAGATTAAAAGCAATGCCTGAGTATTCGCCTCTGCCGGCATGAAACAAGGCAGCCAGCAGCATGACGATGACCAGCCCCCAGCCAGCGTATGCTGTGAGTATAGGCTTGATACGGGTGAGGGCAGGAAGGATTAAACCCAACGCCGCTGCAAGCTCAGAAGCACCGATGAAACGGACAAGTGCGGCCGGTATGTCGCCGGGCCACACCATCTGGGCAGCCAGGTCGGAAATTGGTGTCGTAAGTTTCATAAAACCGGCCATGCCGAAAGAAAGGGCAAGGAGGACTTGTACTACCCATAGTGCGACATGAAGTACTTTTGAGGGTTTTTGTTCTGTAGCCATAGTATTTTGCAGATGTTTCTTTAATGAATGTACATACATTGATAAGAAAAAACATCTTTATAATGACTTACTTACACTATACTTCAGGATAGTATGGCCTCAATTGTAAAAAAAAACACAATTTATGCCTCCACAATGCCTTTTATCTGCTCGAGAATGCCTGCCCATCCTCCTTCATTCATTGTGTCATCATACCGTTTTTGTCCTTCGGCCACTGTTGAGTAGTCTCCCTGGGTGACTGTGAATTCGGTGCTTCCACCTTTCTCCACTAGCCTATAAGTAACGATAAGGTGATTTTCAGGCAAATCGGGGTAGGTGCCATTGGGATCGAACGTGGTGTAGGCAAGTGATTTTCCTTTGTCTATGCTGACCACCTTGCCGGTAACCGCCACCAATTCTTGCCCGTCAAACACGCCTCTCCAAATGATTGAACTCCCAGGCACCCAGTCGGTCACAGGTTCGCAGCCAAACATGTATTTTTTGGTTTGTTCGGGGTTAACAAGAGCATCCCACACTTTGGAGGCGGGCGCAGCAATAGCAACAGTGTTTTTGATTGTCATTTCTTTGGGCATGAAGCAACGGCTTTAGATGAAACATACGACAAAGAAACGTGGCCTACTGACAACCCTATGTCAGTGGCTCAGCTGAGCACCTCGGGGTTGATGATATAGGGAACCTTACCAGTCGTGTAGAATTCGATAATATTGACGGCCGCCATTCTCGACATTTCATTTCGGGCGTTGACCGAAGCAGAGCCAATATGGGGCAGCACAGCCACGTTTTCCATTTCGAGCAGAGGGTTGTCTGCTTTCATAGGTTCGGGGTTGGTTACATCAAGCCCGGCGCCCCAGATCGTACCTGCCTTCAACGCTTCGATGAGGTCGGTTTCATTATGAGTGCCACCACGGGAAGTATTGATAAAAATAGCCGAAGTCTTCATTTTATCGAAGGCTTCCTTATTGAATATACCTCTGGTTTCATCGCTGAGTACGCTGTGCACAGAGATAACGTCACTTTTCTCCAGCAACTCATCGAAGCTCACTTTTTTGGCTCCAAAGCGTTTTTCTGCTTCTTCGTTCTGGCTGCGGTTGCAGTAAATGATCTCCATGTCGTAGGCACCGTGGCACCGTTTGGCCATTTCCATGCCGATGGCCCCGAGACCAAAGATGCCCAGCGTTTTCCCTTTTTGCTCCAGACCCAGGTTGGCTTTTGGCTGAAAGGCACCCCATTCGCCTCTGCCAATGGTTTTATGCATGTGAAAGAACTTGCGGCTCACTGCCATCATCAGACCGAAGGCAATGTCGGCAGTCGCATCGCTCATGGCTCCGGGCGTATTGCCAACTGGGATACCTGCCTTGATCGCAGCCGGTATGTCGATGTTGTCGTACCCTGCCGCAAACTGCGATACAATGTCGAGATGGCTGCACTCCTGAAAGAAATTTGCGTTTAGTTTGTCGGCGCTGAGGGTAACGATGGCGTGCATTTGGTTTGCCTTCTCGATCAGCTCTGGCTGTGTCATCGGTGTCTTCCCTGGCCACACCGTTACCTGAAAGCCTGCCTCTTTCAGCATGTTGATACCGAGGTCTGGAATTTCTCTAGCTACAAGTACTTTGGTTTCGTGGGCCGGTCTTTTCATAACAACGTGATGGGGTTTGATGCAAAGATAACAGCCAAACCGGGTTTATTGGTTTTGAAGACTGCTTACTGATGTAACGAATGACAGGGTCGTTTGTGTTCGCTTGCAGCTACATAAAAAAGGGCCACCCCTAAAAAAGGATGGCCCGTATTATCACGCCTGGGAAGTTTCTACAATATAGTTAATCAATCAGATTGAAGAACCTGCGCCACCTGATTTTGTTCAGGAAGCTTTCCTGGGCATCAAGTGACAGCCAGATGAAGGCAGCCTCACCCACCACGTGGTCGGCAGGTACAAATCCCCAAAAGCGGGAATCTTCAGAGTTGTGGCGATTGTCGCCCATCATAAAGTAGTAGTCCTGTTCGAACGTGTAGTCGGTCACTTCCTGGCCGCCAATATACAGTTTGTAGTCTTTTACCTCAGCATTTTTATGGCCTTCGTAGTCAACAATGGTGCTGCCATACTTGGCAACGAGTGTGTCGTTCAGCTGAAGCTTCATGCCCTCATAGGGTATTTCAAGAGGCCCCCAGTTGTCGGCATTCCATGGGAAATAATTGGCGTCAGGAAAAATTCGAGGGTTGGGCTGATCCGACGGCATCAAGGTGCTTATCACATCTTCTATAAAAGGTTCTGCCTTCAATAGTTCGGCGGTGGCTGGGGTAGTATGCACCAGATAGCCACCCTGAAGCTGGTTGTGCTCTGAGATTTCGTATTTCGCAAATACCCTGTCGTTGATCCTTTGATTAGTTTTTATAAAGTACCTGTATTGCATCAGCTCGGGGTTTTCACCCTTTTCACCGTTTACGTACACTTGCCCTTCTCTTACTTCCACCACGTCGCCATGGATACCAATACACCGCTTGATGTAGTGGGTTTTCAAATCGACCGGATGCTCGAACTCGGGTGGATAGTTAAAAACAACCACATCGTTTCTTTCCACTTCGCTAAAGGCCGGCAAACGATATTGCGGCAATTGGATCCAGTCGAGGTAAGAAGGGACGTCGGTACCCCAGATTTTGGCATGCGTTAAAGGTATTTGAAGAGGAGTGGCCGGGGTGCGGGCACCATACGACACTTTGCTTACAAAAAGGAAGTCGCCAACGAGCAGAGATTTCTCCATGGAAGGGGTGGGGATGGTGAAAGCTTCCATGAAAATCCACCGGATGAGGGTAGCGGCTACCACTGCAAAAACAATGGCGTCTAACCACTCTCTCAGAGGAGATTTTTTCACTTGCTCCTTTTCTTCCCTTTTACCAAAAAACTTCAATTTCATCTGTATAAAATTTAATTTTTAGCGGCCAGATGGAATAGCCCAAACCCTTTGAGAATGAAAGTCACTTATCTAAATGCCTTCATTCATTTCGCTGGGTATGGCTCTCCTTATGGCTATTTCATGTGTATATAATTGTTTTTCAATGGCCACATCGATCGCTCGGCGAACCGCCGCCGAAGCGGGAATAACCTAAACCCCTTTGAAAATGAAAACGGCTTGTTTAAATACCTTTACTCATTCCGTTGGATATGGTATTCCTTATGGCTATTTCATCTGTGTCTCTAATTTATTCCGGCTATTCGCCCGCAATAATAACTAAAATTTTTCACCTTCTTTTGACCCCATCAAATCATCCATGCCTCTTACTCCTTTTTTGTCGAGTAACCACTCGGCAGCCACTACAGCCCCAAGAGCGAAGCCTTCCCGGCTGAAGGCCGTGTGTTTGATTTCTATTTCGTCGATCGGTGATGTGTAATGTATGCTGTGGGTGCCTGGCACATTCGTCATTCTGAAGGATTCGATACCTAGCACACCGGGATTATCACATTTATCATTGATCAGTTTGGTGAACTCAGGGCGCTCTTTTTGGATCCCTTCAGCCAGTGTAATGCCTGTGCCACTTGGAGCGTCTTTTTTCTCTGTGTGGTGAATCTCCTTTAGCCCTACTTTGTACTCAGGGTAGTCTTGCATTAGCCTGGCTAAGCCTCTGTTCAGCCGAAAAAACAGGTTGACGCCAAGGCTATAATTGGAAGCATAGAAAAAAGCTCCATCATTTTTTTTGCAGCTCTCCACCACCTCATCCCATTTGCTAAGCCAGCCAGTGGTGCCGCAAACGGTCGGGATGTTTACTTCCATCAACGAGGTGATGTTTTTTACTGCACCTTCCGGTTGGGTAAATTCTATGGCGATGTTGGCGCCGCTGTCTTTCACAAGCTTTCCAACATTCTCCACCTGGTTTTCAAGCGTTCCTGCAATCTCGTGGCCACGTGAAATGGCTATTTTTTCAATGGTTTTACCCATTTTTCCATAGCCAACTAAAAATATCTTCATCCTTAAAAACTTATTTTAATGCCCAGGCCTGCGTAGGCGTAGCCATTTATATTGCCAATAGTGGGTGTGTAATTGATGACAAGTTCGTCATTTATATCAAATTCATCGAGGTGGGCAGCGATATGTGCGTCTACAATATTCAGCATGTATACCACGCCGGAAATAACAATCATATAGTCCCTGTTTCGCCGAAAGCTGTCAGTATTTCGGCGCAACGCCGTTTCGTTAAACCTCGGAAACGGGTTGATAGTGTTCGGATCCTCGTCTACTTCAGCAAAAAGAGATTGCCGGAAGATGTTGTAAAGACGGTTGTTGGTGTAAATCATATGTCCCAAGACGATGAAGGCACCATAGTAAACAGGCACTTTCCATATTTGTCCAACATAGGCCTGTCCCATACCGGGAAATATGGCGGAAAGCATGGCAGCTTTTTGAGGATCAAGCGTGCTGAGCTCTTCTTCAAGCATGATGCCTTTGGGGAGGTTTGAAACGCTATCTCCACGTATGATCAGGGGCTCGCCGGTTATTACTTCAACCGAATCACCTGATATTTCCTGGGCTTGCACAAATTGACATAAAAAAAGCAGCAACGCCGCCAAAGATATACATCTCCAGGCAGGTGTAGCTGCAATCAATTTTAAAGCTTCCTTTCGGAACATCAGATGTTCAGTATTTCCAAAATTCTGTTGAGGTCCTCGGTAGAAACAAAAGGTATTCTAATTTCTCCTTTGTTTTTTTCATCTGCCTTAAGCGAGATCCGGGTGCCAAAGTGCGAAGATAGTTTATTTTGGAGGTTTTTTACTTCGGGTGATAACGAAGGATTTGCCGTTTTATTGAGATTGGGTGATTCCGGCGCTTTTTGAGTGTACTCCCTTACCAACGACTCTACTTTTCTGACAGAAAGATCTTCGCTGATAATTTTCTTAAAGATACTCAGTTGGGTAGCAGGATTGTCGATACCGATAATAGCTCTTGCATGCCCCATGGAAAGCCTGCCATCACGCAGTGCTATCTGGATATCAGGAGGAAGCTTCAAAAGCCTGAGGTAGTTGGTAACAGTTGTTCTGTTTTTGCCAACCCTGTCACCCAGCTCTTCCTGCTTCAGGTTGCATTCTGAAATAAGCCGCTGATAGGAAAGTGCAATTTCAATGCTGTTTAGGTTTTCCCGCTGGATATTTTCTATTAGCGCCATTTCCAGCATTTGCTGGTCGTCGGCCGTTCTGATATAAGCGGGAATGCTTTCCAAGCCGGCTAGCTTTGATGCCTGCAAACGACGTTCGCCGGAAATCAGCTGAAACTGGTTTTTGCTTAATTGCCTAACGGTAATTGGCTGAATAATACCCTGAACCTTGATGGACTCAGAAAGCTCGGCCAATGCTTCTTTGTTGAACTCAGTTCGTGGCTGAAACGGATTGACCTCGATATGCGCTACGGGAATCTCGCCGATAGCGTTGGCCGTACCTGCTCCTGAACCACTTAGTTTTTCGGAAGTGTTGGTATTGTCATCAAGCAAAGCCCCAAGGCCTCTTCCTAAAGCATTTCTTCTTTTAGGTAGTTTATTGTCCGTCATCAAGCGCTCACTTTTGGAATCCTCATTTCATTCCTTTTCAGGATCTCTTCGGCCAGGTTGAGGTAGCTGATGGCTCCTTTGCTTTCTGCATCATGAGCAATAGCCGGCAGGCCGAAACTTGGAGATTCACTTAACTTAATATTTCTTGGTATGATTGTTTCAAACACCAGTGACTTGAAGTGGGTATTTACTTCTTCCACCACCTGGTTAGAAAGCCTGAGTCTCACGTCGTACATGGTGAGCAAAATGCCTTCTATTTCAAGCTCTGGGTTAAGCCTGGATTGAATGATCTTGATAGTATTCAGGAGTTTCCCTAAACCTTCGAGGGCGAAGTACTCACACTGAACGGGCACCATTACGGAATCGCTGGCAACAAGGGCATTGATGGTGATCAAACCCAATGATGGAGAACAGTCGATGATGATGAAATCGTACTCATCCTTCACCAGACCAAGAGCCGTTCTCATTTTTTCTTCTCTGCCGCTGATGCTTACCATTTCTACCTCGGCACCTACCAGGTCAATGTGGGAAGGCATCAGGTACAGGTACTCCAAATCTGTTTTTACGATGGCGTCGTGCGGATCGTCTCCGTTCACCATACACTCGTAAATACTAACTTCCACCTCCTTTGGGTTCAAGCCTACACCTGAAGTAGAGTTGGCCTGAGGGTCAGCGTCTACAATGAGGGTCTTGTACTCCAAAGCGGCTAAGCTGGCAGCTAAATTGATGGCCGAGGTTGTTTTACCTACTCCGCCTTTCTGGTTCGCAATCGAAATGATTTTGCCCATGAGAAAATCCAAAAATTGGTTCAGGAAACTGGTTTAAACCTCCAAATAAGCGACTGATTTAACAAAGGTCTTCTTGGGGGAAGCACAAATATAGATGAATAAAGAAGAATTGTTAGTGAATGGCTTATTTGGTAATCCCCAAGTTATCCACGGGTAATTCACAATCGCAGGATGTTATTTGTTAATGGTTATCAGTTAACAGTTTTCGTCACTATTAACCAATAACCAATAACCAATAACCATTAACCAATAACCTATTTCTTCTTCCTTGAAGCGTTGCCTGCCTTCATGGCTTCGTCGAGTCGCTGCTGGAACGATGATTTTTTCTTGTTGGCGTTCTTCTTTTTGTTCTCTTCCAGCTTCAGTTTGATTTTGTCTTCATCCACAAACCGTCTGATCAGCACCTGCTGCCCAAAAGAGAGGATATTGGAAACGAAATAGTAGTAAGTCAAGCCAGCTGCGTAGGAGTTCAGGAAGAACAGGAACGTAATCGGCATGATATACTGAAGCGTTTTCATAGGCCCCTGCACGGTGGTCATCTGGCTGTTGCTCCAGGTATAAAGTATGGTAGAAGCCGTCATCAGCAAAGTGAACAAACTGACGTGGTCACCATAAAATGGGATGACGAAGGGTAGATTGAGTACGCTGTCGTAGGTAGACAAATCGTGCGCCCAAAGGAAGGACACCTGCCTGAGCTCGATGGCATTTGGGAAGAAATAGAACATCGCAAACAAAATTGGCATTTGCAGTAGCATGGGAATACAACCGCTGAGAGGGTTAATGCCAACCTTCTGGTACAGGGCCATGGTTTCCGACTGCTGCTTCTGCATGTCGTCAGGGTACTGTGCTTTGATTTCATCTATCTCGGGCTTAAGCACCTTCATTTTCGCCATGCTCATGTACGACTTGTAGTTGAGCGGGAAAAGAATCATTCTCATCAGAATCACGATAATGATAATGATGATACCGTAGTTGGTCATGAAGCCTTCCAGGAAATGAAAAACCGGGATCGTAAATCCTTTATTGATCCAGCCCAGTATGCTCCAGCCCAGGTTGATATTACTGCTGAACTCTGGCGCTACGTCTTTAAGGGTATTGTATTCGTTAGGACCAAAAAACAATTTGCCAACCAGGCCACTGGTTTTCCATCTTTCGGCTGGGAGGGTAAGGCTCACCATGGCCTCTTTCACCTTGGTGGTATCTGCTACGGTATACTTGGTAGCCACATAAGCACCGGAAAACCCATCATTGGCAATAATAGCCGCTGTAAAGAATTTCTGTTTGATGGCTACCCATTGAATGGATTCACTAATCGTTTCTTCTTCCAGGTCTTCCGATGTGGCACTGAGTTCATCAGTTTCGCCTGCTGTTGTGTAATAGTTGATGGTCGTCCGAATGCGGGAATCTTTGAGATCACTCTCAACTCTTTTCACATCATTTTTCCACTGGAGCACAACAGGTTCCTGACTAAGGTAATTGTCCAGCCCTTTGGTAGTCAGTGAATAGCCAATCTCATAGCCTTTACCATAAATGGTGTAGGCCTGCTCGATATACTGGCCAGTGCTTAGGGATGCTCTAAGAGTAACTGTGACAGAATCTTTGCCCGATACTTTCTTTGATGTAACAGAAGGCTTGAAATAGAAATCATCGAGCTTCAGGTTCCTGTTTTGGCCGCCAAAGCTCAGGTTCATTTTAGAGCTTTGCTCATCCAGCAGGATAAGCGGTTTGCCATCGTACGTTTTGTAGTTCTTCAGCTCAACTGAGGAAACAAAACCGCCCTTGGTGCTGATCGACACTTTGATGTCGTCATTTTCCAGGGCAACCTCATTGTTCTTACCTGAAGCAATGGCTGCAAATGCGCCAAACTTTTCTTTGAGCTGGCTGTCCTTCACCGAATCAGCTAAAGGCATGAAGGCGGTGGTAGTTGTGTCGGCTGAAACCTGCGAGGGCTGCACCACGCTTTCGGTAGTGGCTACTATCGGCTCTTCAACTGGAGGATCGGGGGCAAAAAATGTAAAATAAACGGTGAGCAAGATCAACATCATGACCATCCCAATTACTTGCTGTCTATCCATTATTTCTTATTCTGAGGTGATGTTTTATTTATATGTTTCTTTTTTAAAGGCAAGAGCAGCCTTTACGAAGCGGACAAAAAGAGGATGGGGGTTCATCACGGTGCTTTTAAGCTCCGGGTGAAACTGACTACCAACAAACCATGGATGGTCTTTCAATTCCATTATTTCCACAAGCTTAGTGTCGAGGTTTATACCCGTAGCAAGAAATCCAGCTTCTTCAAATTGCTCCAGGTATTTACTATTAAACTCATAACGGTGTCTGTGGCGCTCCATAATTTTTGAGTGACCGTAAGCCGAGAAAGCTTTGGAACCTTTCTTCAGCTCGCATGCATAGGCACCCAGCCTCATGGTACCACCCATTTTGGTTACTTTTTTCTGAGCTTCCATCATATCAATGACGGGTGCTTTTGTCTTCGGATCCATCTCAGTTGAGTTGGCCTTCGGTATATTTAGTACGTTTCTTGCGAATTCAATTACAGCGCACTGCAAACCAAGGCAAATTCCGAAGAAAGGAATCTTATCTTCTCTGGCATATTTTACCGCCTGAAGCTTGCCTTCCCAACCACGTTCGCCAAACCCTGGCGCTACTAAAATGCCATGTTTGTCCTTCAAAAGACGCACCACATTGTCGCCGTCAAGTTCTTCGGAATTGATCCAGGACAGTTCCACACGGCACTCATTATGTGCTCCTGCATGCACGAATGCTTCTGCAATAGACTTGTAGGCATCTTTGAGTTGCACATATTTACCCACAAGGGCGATTCTTACCTCATCTGTCGGATTCTTAAGCCTGCCCAGGAATTCCTTCCACTGCTCAATTTGAGGTTCTTTCTTATGAGAAAGCTTCAGCTTGGTGAGTACTCTTTCATCCAGCTTTTCTTTTCTCATGAGAAGAGGCACATCGTAGATGGTCTCAGCATCCTGTGCTTCTATGACGCAGTTGCTGGCCACATTGCAGAACAGTGCCAACTTCTTGCGGATTTCGCTGGTGAGCGTGTATTCCGTTCTACAAACGAGAATGTCTGGTTGGATACCTGCTTCCAGTAGTTGTTTTACAGAGTGCTGCGTTGGCTTGGTTTTTTGTTCGCCTGCGGCCTTCAGATAGGGAATAAGCGTGAGGTGAATGGAAACGAAGTTATTAACGCCCAATTCAAACCTTGCCTGGCGAACTGCTTCAATAAAAGGAAGCGACTCAATATCGCCTACGCAACCTCCGATTTCAGTAATGACGATATCGTAGTCGCCTGTTTCTCCCAGCTTGTAAAAGTTGTTTTTTATTTCGTCAGTAATGTGCGGAACCACCTGAACGGTCTTTCCAAGAAAATCACCCCGGCGTTCTTTGGTGATCACATTGTTATATATACGCCCGGTAGTGACATTATTATCCTGTGAGGTTTTTATGTCCAGAAATCTTTCGTAGTGGCCAAGGTCAAGATCGGTTTCTGCGCCATCATCAGTTACGTAACACTCACCGTGCTCGTAGGGATTTAATGTACCCGGATCGATATTAATATAAGGGTCAAACTTTTGGATAGTTACCCGAAAACCCCTGGCCTGCAATAACTTGCCGAGAGATGCTGAGATAATACCTTTGCCTAGTGAAGACGTAACGCCGCCCGTTACGAAGATGTATTTTGCTTTGGACATAAGAGGTGAGTTCCGAAATATTCTTTCGGGACACAAAGGTAGGCCTAAAACTGAAATAATTAAACTTTAATGAAATTTGATTGGACGCTATAACCCAATCACTCGGAAAAAGTAAAAGGCAGGACTAGCCTGCCTTTCTATAATCAAATTAGGGTGATTCTCGGGTTATGTTAAAATGGAAACCTCCACAAAGTTAATTAACTTTTCGGAGCATTCAACTCAACATTACAAGTAATCTGTACTTCGTCGGCCACCACGAGCCCGCCCGCTTCAAGGGCGGCATCCCATTTCAATCCATAGTCGAATCTGTTGATTGCGCCTGTTACTTTGAAGCCAGCTTTCATGCCTCTTCCTGTATCAACCTTGCCATTATACTTAACATCGAATTTTACTGGCTTAGTTACATCACGCATGGTGAAGTTTCCTGCCAGGTAATACTTACCTCCCTCATTCACGATTTTGCCGCTGAACTTGATGGTAGGGAATTTTTCGGCATTGAAGAAGTCATCGGATTTCAGGTGGGTGTCTCTTCTCTCGTTGTTGGTATCAACAGACGCAGCTTGAGCAGTGAACTCAACGACAGCGCCAACAAATTTATCGTCACCACCGGTCACTGTTCCCGAGAAATCCCCAAAAGTCCCATCGACTTCAGAAACAACCATGTGAGTAACGGTAAATTTGATGTTGGTGTGAGATTTGTCCAACTCCCAGCTTTGTGCAAAAAGGTGTGTGCTGGCCACTGCGAAAATTAGTGTAAGAAGTTTTTTCATAGTACAATCAGTTTATGTGTTGGTACAGATAACGGATTGCCTCGGCTATTGTTTTGCTAATAGACTAATGATCGTAATTTCAGGAAGTTCGCCGATACTTTCAGGACAGCACCGCTTTCAGTGACCTGTTGAATAAATCGATTTCTTCGGCTTTTAAAGCTAGTGACGGAAGCAGGCGAATGGTATTGGGCTTGGCTTCGCCGGTGAATATCCGGTGCTTTGTGAGCAGGTCTTTTCTTACCGTTGTTTTCGTGTCAGGTAAGTCAAATCCTATAATAAGACCTCTGCCCCTCACATTTTGAGCACCAACAAGCTCCTGGATTTCTTTGATCCACTGGCTGCCGAGAGAGAGCGTATTGCTCATTAATTTCTCGCTTTCCATTACCTCAAGAACGGCCAGGCAAGCGACGGCTGCCAGGTAGTTGCCGCCAAATGTTGTGCCCAGCATGCCACTCCACGGTTTGATGTCGGGGTGAATGAGCACGCCTCCCACAGGAAAGCCGTTACCCATCCCTTTGGCAGTGGTAATGATGTGAGGTTTGATGCCTGCGTACTGGTGAGCGAAGAATTTGCCGGTGCGGCCATAGCCACATTGAATTTCATCGAGAATCAAAATGCATCCTTTCTTTTTACATTTCTTATCGATGAATTGCAGGAAGGAGTCGTTGGGCATGCGGATGCCTCCTACGCCCTGGATGCCTTCTATGATGACCGCAGCGACATCGCCATCCAGCGCTTCGGTGAAAGCTTGCTCATCGCTGAGCGGGCAAAAGACGATTTCGTGACCAGCATTGAAGGGCGCCACGATCTTAGGATTGTCAGTGGCAGCCACAGCACCGGATGTGCGACCGTGGAAGGCCTTGTCAAACGCAATGACCTTCTTTTTGCCAGTGACGAACGAAGCGAGCTTCAGCGCATTCTCATTGGCCTCTGCGCCTGAGTTGCAAAGGAAAAGCTGATAGTCAGGATACCCGGACATGTTGCCCAGCTTTTCTGCCAATTGTTCCTGCTGCGGATTCTTGATGCTGTTGGAGTAAAATGAAATTTTCGAAAGTTGCTCGCTTAACCTCTCTACATAGTGCGGATGGGAGTGACCGATGGAAATAACCGCATGACCTCCGTAGAGGTCGAGGTATTTGTCGCCTTTGTCGTCCCACAGCCAGGAGCCCAGTGCCTTCACAGGCGTGATGTCGAAAAGAGGGTAAACGTCGAATAGTTTCATTTTGCTTGAGAATAAGGGGGCAAAGATGAAAAAAAACGTCAGATTAAGTGTTAAAAATGAGAATGCTTTTACCGATCAAGCCAGGCTTAAATGCAAGTGCTCAATCACCGCTTAGAGTTGTATGAGGGTGTTTCCGATAGACAATTCAGTGTTTGATAGCCAGTCTATTTTTTGATCGAACCACCCACCTCTTTCAAAACCAGTCAGCTGCCGGTAGCTTGTGTTTGAAAACTCGTAAACCCAAAGCTCCCTTTGACCGCTTCTTGTGCTGTAAAAAGCCAATTTTTGTCCATCCGGAGATAACGATGGAGAGAATGATGACCATTGATCATTTAATACGACTTCTGCTGTCCCGGACTTTTGGTTATACCTGTAGATTTTAGAAACCTCGTTTTGTGATCCAGAAAAGTAAATATCCTCTCCATTGGAGTGGATGCTGATTCTATCTATTTCAAAGCCAGTTGTTTTCTCGAGACCGGCAGTTTGTCTGCCAACAACCATCTCCTTTTGTTGTCCATCAGTTTTGATCCTCCAAATCAGGTTGTTCTCGCTGTCATCTACATAGTAAATCCATTTACTGTCCGCAGAAAACTCAATTGAAGCTAAAGATTCGGATTGTACAGACAAATCGTTGAATGAATTGGCTTTAATAGTATAGACCGAGAGTTTAAGGTTTTTATCAATCGAATTACCGTCATCCATTTTCTTTAGAACTGCTATCAATTCCCCGGATGGTGACCATTCGCATTCTGCAATGTTTTTGCCCACCTGCACGGATTCATTGTAGTAAGGGTAGATATATAAATCGGGCGTTTCGCTCCAACCACTGTAAGTTATTTGCGCAATAAAAGCCGCACTGTCGGTAGTAGGGGAGAAAGTGATTTTTTGTGCCTGGTCGTAGCGCCAGGAAATACTGCGTGTCTGCTTCAGCTTTGAAGCCACTACCATAATAGTGTCGTATTGCACTAACGAGAACCCTCTTTTGTTGGCTCTTACGGTAATGTAGTAGGGTATCCCGTTTTCAAGGTCATTAAGGGAAATTCTGTTTTCGTTTGTGAACTGAGTAGCAGTTCGTCTGAAATCGATGCCAGGTTCTTTAGAAATAAAAATATCGTAGGACTCTGGTCTGTTTACCTTCTGGGGGAGTTGGCTAAGAGCTCCTGGTAGCAATCCGTGACCGGGCCGGGTAAACCGTATGTCGACTCCAGACTCTTTTGGATAGCCAACAAGCTTATAAGGGAGCAGCGGTTCATCCGAAAAATCCTCTTTGCTGCATGAGAATGAAGTAATCAGCCCAGAAATAGACAGCAGTGCAACTAATTTTCTCATAGGGTATCCTTATTAAGATAAATATAAGAATATTAGAAGAACGAAATGGTTGGGAGCGGAATATAAATATTTAGTATTTTTTGCTAAAAATCAACCAATTTTTACTCCCCGCACCCTTGTCTCTTCTTTATGCCATTTCTGGAACTGTTTAGTCACAGGCCCAACTTTTCCATCCCCAATTTGCCTGCCATCCACTTCAACAGCTGCTGCTAATCCGCCCTCTGTGCCAGTGGTGAACATCTCATTCATGGTGTACATTTCGGCAATGGTCACGTTCTTCTCTTTCCACTTCACGCCATTTCTATCGGCTAGTTCGAGCATAAGTGCTCTGGTGATACCAGGCAGACAGAAATCTGCGAACGGTGTGATGAGCTCTCCCTTTTTCACAAAGAAAATATTGGTGGTGTTGGTCTCGCTCACATAGCCATTCAGGTCAAGCATCACAGCGCCGTCGCAATTAGCATGGTTAGCTTCTATCTTCGCCAGGATATTATTGATCAGGTTGTTGTGGTGGATTTTTGAATCCAGACACTGAGGAGAGTTGCGGCGAATGGAGGACGTAATCAACGTCAGACCCTGCTCCGTGGTGTAAATAGGTGCCTTCCATTCTGCCAGCACAATGAGCGTGGGGCCATATTGGTTCAATTTTGGATTCATCCCCGAAGTAATTTTTTTGCCTCTGGTGAGTGTCAGCCTGATATGGGCATCGTTCATCATGCCATTCACTTTCAGCGTTTCTACCACAGCCTTTTTCACTTCCTCTTTCGATGGAGTGCCCGAAAAAGCCATTGCTTTGGCTGAGTTGACTAATCTTTCGAGGTGTTCGTCAAGCATAAACACTTTCCCGTCATACACTCTCAAGCCTTCCCAAACGGAATCGCCGCCCTGCACTACGCTGTCAAACACCGACACTTTGGCGTCTTCACGGGCATAAAATTCACCGTTGATGTATACTCTGATATCGTTGTTTTTTGGGTTAGGTAATTTTGGATCCATGAGGAGAAAGTTAATGGTTATTGATTAAACGTTATTAGGGGAGGAGGACGGTAATGGACAATTAATAGTGTACAACAGATAATGGATAATTGGCAATGGGTTAATAGTTAATGGTTAATAACCTTGAGCATACTATTAACCATTAACTATTTCTTGATGCAATTTACACTTTGACAGCACTTTTGTAAAGCTCTTCATATAGTTCAATGCTTTCATCCATCAGCGGCTGTAGATCGGGCCGGATCTTCTCATTTTTAGGGGTGTATTGGGCGAAACCAGTCGACTTGTGCACGTTGTCGTACCAATAGGGAGCCCAGGCTCCATCTTCCGGCCTTGCTCCAGCTTCCCACGCCAGCATTTGTTTGTAAAATGGAATACCGACAAAGCTGCAAAATGCTCTTAGCATACCCTCGGGATTAAGCAGAAGGTCTTTGGAGTCGAAAATGAATGTTTCTTTGCCTGCGGCTTTTAGTTTCTTAAAGAGCTCCAATTGCTTGTCCAGACCGGTATCACGTAGCACAGGGTGTGGCAGCTGATTGACAAGCGACGGAAGCATTTCCCTGGGGTCACGAATGAGAAACAGATTGACCAACTCATCAAGAAACGATTCATCGAGGCCGACGAGGTGGTGGCACATGTTTTTGATAAAGTAGACCGGTTTATCGTTAAAGCCCAGGATAGTTTTAGAGATAATCTTGTCAGGATCTTTTTCCAAAACTTCCAGCAAATGGTCTTTCCCGGGGTGCTCTGAACCAGTCACTTTTAGGTAATAGCCGTACAGCGGCTCATCCACTACCGCAGTGTCGGGCCGCTGGGCAAAAGAGTACATCAAAGCAGTGGAAACATTGCGTGGGCCGGACCAAACTGAAATGCGAAGCGTCATAGACTGATGATGAAAAGCGAATATATTTTGATTTGGGTGTAAATGGTAGTAATACAATCGGTTTCGGTGATAAATACCCCATGAAGCTTTCATGCGTGCATCAGTTTGATGATTTTTGCGTGCTTATTCATGGATATGACCGACCAAACTTCCTCTGTAATTTTGAATAAAACAAGGCTTCGCATTGCCGTGGCTTCTATCTTTTTTGTGCACGGTCTTAACTTTTCCAGCTGGGCAGCGAGGATTCCCGATATTCAGCTTAAACTGGGACTTAGCGAAGCAGCTCTTGGCGGTGTGCTGTTGATTTTGCCGTTAGGCTCTCTTGCTTCGCTGCCGTTTTCCGGTGTTATTATCGATAAGCTGGGCAGCCGCCTGGTGGTGCTGGTTGCAACACTTGGGTACGCTCTTACTTTGCCTTTTCTCGGTTTTTCATCCAGCGTGGCTATGCTAAGTGTCGGGCTCTTCATTTATGGTTTTTTTGGGAATACGGTGAATATCGCTGTGAACACACAAGCCATCGGCGTTCAGACGCATTACGGGCGAACCATTATGGCTTCGTTTCACGGCACCTGGAGCCTGGCGGGTTTTACCGGAGCGGGCATCGGTACTTTGATGGTGGCGCTTGGCGTTGAGCCTCAGATGCACTATCTGATCATGTTGGCACTGGTAGTAGTAATTCTATCAATTAACTACCCGCATACCCTGAAAGAAGATGTGAACAGGAACACCGGTAAGTTCAAATGGGTAAAACCCGACGGAACACTGGTCAAGATTGGCCTTATTGCGATGTGTGGTATGATGAGTGAAGGTTGTATGTTCGACTGGAGCGGTGTCTATTTCAAAAAGGTGGTGGAAGCTCCGGAGGCTTGGGTTCCTCTAGGTTTCAGTGCCTTCATGATGACCATGGCAGGGGGTAGGTTTATCTCCGACCGGCTCACGAATAGGTTTGGGATAGGCACGGTGTTGAAAGCCAGTGGCATCCTCATTGCCAGCGGCCTGCTGTTCGCAGTGGCTTTGCCCTATTTTGCAACAGCGCTGATTGGGTTTCTTTTGGTGGGCTTTGGCGTGTCTTCGGTAGTGCCCCTTGCTTATTCGGTGGCTGGCAAATCAAAGACAATGTCAGCTGGCATGGCGCTGACCATGGTAAGTTCTATCTCGTTTCTCGGATTTCTTTTAGGCCCGCCACTGATCGGGTTCATTGCCGAGGCCAGCAGCTTGCGTGCTTCTTTTCTATTCATTGCTGTTATTGGTAGCCTGGTGGCAGTTATTACCTCGATGAGCAAGACGATTCAGCGGGCCTGATTTTCTACGCCATCTTTAAAATCGATAAGTACCGGTGATGTATATCGTTTTGAAAGTTGGTTGCAGGACCGAGAAATTAAAGCCGCTACTCATTTCATAGTCGATGCCGAGGTAGATTTTTTTAATGCCAACACCTGCTCCAGCGACTATTCCTCTCTCTATTTTTTTGTCAGGCGGCGGTGCAATGGTCTCTGTGTCAGATGTATAGAAATGCTTCTTAGTGAGCACTTTTTCTTTAACGAGAAGTCCGTTCAGCATCCCGCCTTGAAAGTATATTTCAGTTCCTGAGTTGAATTGATGAATATATCTAAACATCGTATGAAGCTTGATATAGCTAAACTGGTAGGTCGTTATCTCGTAGTTGTCAGCGTTTGCCGCAGTTCGATTGCTTGCTTCTTTGTTAAAAGAGGTAAACCGAAGGTTATTCTGAAGCGCCCAGCTCGTCCTGGGGATTTTTGCATACACTCCTACTCCCAAGCTAGGGCTGAACGACGATTGCACCTCTTTGTTGAAAGTGCCGTCTTTAACATTGACAATCGCTGCAACAGCACTAACCTCGGGTCGAAACTTGATCGTTTCATTTGCTGCCACGTAAGTAGACCTGTTGTTGTATTTATCAACGATAGTGATCAGGGCTTTCTGTTTGTACTCAAGTCTTTCAAAATCTTTGGCCACAAAAGTGCTATTATCTTTCATTAAATTATAGAGCTCATTTTTATAGCCCTCATTGGTTCTTACCTGCGCAACACCAGTTGACGTCGTGATACTTGACACCGTACCGTCTGGATTTGTTGAATAGTAGTATTTTCGGTAGGTGAGTTCTTTTGGAGAGGATGATCCTTTGGAGACGAAGTAGTGCGATTTATCATTGGTGTCGGTTAAACCATAGAGATCAACAGTGCCATTCACCAGGTTTCTGACAAATACCGTCTTGTTTGTCAGTGTTGGTTCAGCCTTTGTGTCAAGCTTTTTTAGGTCCATTGATCCAAAATCAATATCAAGATTGAAAGAAGTGAAAACCTCTTTTACATCGTCTTCCAAATAGATTGTAACTGATTGAGTGTTATCTGCTGTGTAAATGGCGGCAGTACCATTCTGGTCGTGAAACTCAAAAGAGGTTGGGGTTTCCTTTCGTGCTTCATAGTTTATTTCACCCTGTAATACAGTCCCGTCAGAAGTTATTAACTCGCTGGGGAGTAGTTGCTTTTGTGAAATGGCTTCTGAAATGGAACAAGTAAAGAGTGTTGGAACTAGATACCAGTATATTTTATTGCTCATTGGTATTATTATGAATTTTAGCAAGAATAGATAAAACTCTCAAACAAATAAAATAGCTTATCAAATAGGGACTGTCGATCCGATTTTTTTTGCATTAAAACTACTTTTTGGTTTTCGGCTGATACATCATCAACTCATCAATCAACTTGTTGACTTTGCTGACCTCCATTTTCTCCACCAGACGAGCATGGCCCCTACGGCTTGTGTCCCAGGTGTTGGTGCCGGTTGAGTCGACTGACATGTGACCTGTTTCAATGCTGTAGTAAGGGTCGTAGCCTTTTACAGCTACCAATACTGCCGTTTGATCCCAACTCATGCGCCCTGCTGAGTCTTGTGGATCCAATGGAATGGCAATGCGAAACGCATCTTTCACAGGACTGTTTTTGATGGCTGCGTTATTTATCAGGGGAAGTCCGGTTTTTATTTTTTGCCCAATGTGAAATCCGCTAAGAAGGATGGGCGTCGGCCACTGTTCCATTACCTGCATTGATGCAATAGGGTCTCTTTTTACGTTGTACTCGGCTCCCGTGGGAAACCAACCGGCCATGCTTACCAGCTGCTTTACCTTTTTGGATACCAGCTGCTTGCCGGTGAGGTCGCTGAATTCGTCGGGAGCCGAGTTGAGGAGGTTGGCAAGATTGGTAAAGAAGCCCACCGTAACGACGGTCACGCTGCCGTCGGGTTGGGCTGCCAGTACCTTGCGGTAGACCTCCACTGCGTCTGGTGCCTCATCATTTGACCGTAGCCGGTGGGGGTAATTAGCAGTTACCGAATCGGTCCAGTGCTGCTTGTCGGTGTCGGCTACCGATGGGCCTTTAGGAACGCCGATGGGCAAGCCAGGCCTTCCAAAGTAAGTGTTGAACACGTCAATGGCCGCAGCAGCATTGGGGTGGCTACAGCTGGCAACGGTCGCCAGGATGTTCACCTGACCACTGTCGGCTAATGCATGGAGGACTGTGATAGCTCCGACATCATCGTAGTCCGGTCCAAAGTCCGTGTCGAAGATCAATTGAACAGGCGCTGTCTTAGTTTTGGCCTTGTCATCGCAAGCCGCACTGCCAAGGAGAACGACTACCGCAGTTAAGAGACTGAAATTCTTCATCTTTTTTTGCTACAATATACTGCTAACTGCCACTCTATAGTTTCTCTCCTTTTATTAAAGTCACCGACTTTATGGATTCTTCCTTCAGGTGCAGAAATTTCTTTCTTTCCTCATCTTTCAGGTATGCCTCGAAATCGGCCTGCGATTCGAAGCTCACATAGTGAATTTCGTAGGGTTCTTCCACCGCAATGTCGATATACGACTCCTTTGATGGACGCAGCCTGAAAAGCAGTTTCCCATTGTAGATAGGTATTCGTGGAATGGCTACCGCTTCAAACTGGTTGAAGACGTCTTCTTTTCCTTCTTTTATGTAGATAAGTTGCGTTAAGTAAATCATGTGGTGTACAATTAAGAGACGTAATTGTACAGAATATTTCTCGTGAAGTCTGAGCCCTTTCTTTTTAATTCTTCAAAAAATCTTTTCGTAAACCCACCCAGACTATAGTTTTCAATTTCTTCCAGCGACACCCATTCAAACTCCTCCGCTTCGTCATTCAAAACCACTTCGAAAGAGTTGGTTTTGCAAATAAAGTCGATGAAAATAAAATGTTTTTTGGCCTCAAAGGTGTCGCTGTAAACGGCCTCCTGCAGGCTGATTAGTTGAATGTCAAATATATCGAGTCCGGTCTCTTCCTTTACCTCTCGGACCAGGGCATCTTCCATTTTTTCGCCCAACTCTATGTGGCCGCCGGGGAATACGTACTTGTCTCCCCATTTACTGGACCTGCAAAGTAAAACCTCGTTGTCCGGGTTGAAAATGATAGCGCCTACTGTCGGTTCAGGGTATTGTTTCATGCTTGAAAGTTGGAAAAAAATATGCCCTCCAAAAAGTGGAGGGCATAGAATAAAGTAGTCGTAGCTTTTAATCCCGTCAATAGCGAGGCCCATATGTGGAGCTTTTTGAAAAATCAAAAAGCCACTTTCTCTGTAGTATAGCCAACAAATGAAACGGCCAGACTGCCATTTTCATCGCCGGTTACGAGTTTGAATGATCCGTCAAGATCAGAAACGGTGCCCGAGGTAGTGCCTGCTATAATGATGCTAGCACCTGGGATTCCCTCGCCATCTGCTGTCGCCACTACGCCGCTGATTACAGTCTGATTACCCTCATTCTCCGATTTTTTGATGGTTACCTTCAGTTCTTCGCCGACAATGGTCGGAGTTGCCGGTACTTCAAGGTCCGCATTGCCGCTTAATGTAAAGTAAATGGGAAGTATTAACCGGGTTCGTACACTTTTACCTCTTTGGCGGCCCGCCACCCAGTCAGGCGAAGAAGCAATTACCCGAATCGCTTCTTCGTCGCATCCACTTCCAATTCCTTTGATCGCCTTTACATCGGATACCTTCCCGTCTTTACCAACCACAAACTCCACAAACACTTTTCCTTCAGTGCCGGCAGCTTTGGCCTGAGGCGGGTAGGTGAGGTTGGTGCTAAAGTACTTGTAGAGACTTGTCATGCCACCCGGAAATGCCGGCAGCTCTTCCACTACGGTAAAGATTTCTTTGGCAGCATCATCCGTGGCCACCTCGATCTCGCCAATCGGCTCAGTGGCTGACTGCTGCTCACAGGAAACGAAAAAAAAGAACAGTAGCCCAACCGGGGCAATAGCGGCAAGTTTCCACCATCTTACTTTTAATTTATCAGACTTGATCATGGCAATTCTTTTTAATGTTAGAGATTTATTGAAGTGATTCGCTATGTGGTAGCCGGCTCCGTTCAGCGCCAGCCTGGCAATAAGGCTGCAATACACCTGCTCTTCCCCTTTACTTATCGACAACTCGTCGGCTCGGTACTCGTGGGTTTCTACGAGGGCTTTTTTTAGCATATAAATGGAAGGATTGAACCAGAATAGGATTCGCAGGAGTTCCACAAAAAGAATGTCCAGGCTATGCCATTCTTTGTAATGCGCTAGTTCATGTGCAATTATTTTATTTTTAGAGTGCTCATCCAAGTTGCTTAGCTGCCCAATGAAGACATGGTTGAAAAAAGAAAAAGCATAGTCGGTGCTATCCACTTCGTAAACTTTCACCGACCCGATATTTTTTACGAAACGGCCTGTAGATCGCTGTTTCAGCAAGGCAGCTATTCTTAATGTAAACTGAATAAAAAGGGCTGAGACTATAACCCAATATATCCACAGGCAGATGGTCAGCAGGCTGAGAGATTCGGGCGTCGTTGGCGTAGTGGCTTTTTCTGCCGTCAGCAGAATGGCAGGTAGGTAATATCCATTCATGCCCATCGGGTCAACTGCAAGTGAGCCAAAGGCTGTATGGAAAGACAGCAGTGGCAGCACTGCCGCCGCAGTCATCATGCCGAGGAGCAAAAGACGCTTTAAAAGAAATATTTGCTCATGTCGCAAGAAGACAATGTAGGCCAATGCGAAAAGAAGCAGGCCAATGTTCGCTTCGATCAGGTAAGAAAAGTAATTGTTCATTCTTGTTGTTTTTTTACTTCCTCCATCAGTTTTTCAATTTCCTCCTCAGATAAATTGTTTTCTTTAACAAAAAAAGAGACTAGCCCCTCAAAAGACCCATTGAAGTAACCCTTTAGGAAGTTGTTGAGGTAGAAGACGGTATATTTTTCTTTGCTTATAAGAGGGAAATATTCGTGGGTCTTTCCGTAAGCCTTGTGCGACAGGAACCCTTTTTTCTCCAGAATACGGACTGTCGTCAACACCGAATTGTAAGCAGGTTTCGGTTCGGGCATTTTCTCCAGAACGTCTTTCACCAACCCTTTCTTCAGGGCCCAGAATATCTTCATTATCTGCTCTTCAACTCTCGCTAATTCCTTCATTCGAAATTTTAAAACTAATTAATTAAGAATAAAACTAATCTATTAGTTTTAAAATTCAAACAGCCGAGTAAAATATTTTTTTGGCGCCGTAAAAAACAAAAAAGGCATCCCGACTGGGGTGCCTTTAAACTTTCGGCAATTAATAGTTTCTAGCTGAACCGTTTCAGAATTACTGTGGCGTTGTGTCCACCAAAGCCGAAGGTATTGCTCATCACATAGTCTACCTTTCGTTCCTGAGCCGTTCCAACCGTTAGGTTCAACCCTTGCGGCAGCTCAGGATCCAGTGTTTGGATATTGATCGTAGGAGGCACCAGCTGTTTCTGGATAGCCATGAGCCCTGCCAGGGCCTCAATCGCCCCTGCCCCGCCTAGCAAGTGGCCAGTCATAGACTTGGTGGAGCTGATATTCAGCTTTTTGGCGTGGTCGCCAAATACTGACATGATTCCTTTCAATTCGCTGGGATCACCCACTGGTGTTGAGGTTCCGTGTGTGTTGATATAGTCAATGGACTCCGGGTTTATTTCAGCATCCTCCAGTGCTGCCCGCATGCCCAGAGCAGCTCCTTCGCCCTCCGGGTGAGTCGCCGTGAGGTGATACGCATCGGCTGACATGCCGCCGCCCACAACTTCGCCATAGATAGTGGCGCCACGCCTGGTCGCATGATCCAGGCTTTCTAGTATAAGCGCTCCGGCTCCTTCGCCTATCACGAAGCCATCACGGTCGATGTCGTAAGGGCGGCTAGCAGTTTCGGGACTTTCGTTTCTTGTCGAAAGGGCTTTCATAGCACCAAACCCACCCACACCTGTTTCATTTACCGCTGCTTCTGAACCTCCGGTTACAAATGCTACGGCTTTACCCCACTTGATATAGTTAAAGGCGTCGATGATGGCGGTGTTGGAGCTTGCGCAGGCTGATACGGTCGTGTAGTTGGGCCCACGGAAGCCATGGCGCATTGAAATTAAACCGGCAGCAATGTCCACGATCATTTTGGGAACAAGGAAAGGGTTGAACCTCGGTGTGCCGTCGCCCAGAGCAAACTCCATAATGTTTTCCTGAAGGGTAAGCAGCCCGCCGTTGCCCGACGCCCAGATGACACCTACTTTGTCTCTATTAAGTCCTTCAAAATTCAGGATGCCTGAATCAGCGATGGCTTGCTCTGAAGCTGCAATAGCATATTGAGAAAACAAGTCATTGCGGCGAAGCTCACTTCTCTCAAGATATGGGCTTGGGTCGAAGTTTTTGACCTCGCAGGCAAAGCGGGTTTTAAACTTCTCTGCATTGAAATGCGTGATATTGGCTGCGCCAGACTTTCCGGACGCCAGGCCATCCCAAAACTCTTTTACTGAATTCCCAAGCGGGGTAATGGCACCAAGGCCAGTGATAACTACTCGTTGAGGATGTTGCATGGTTGTATGTAAGCGTTAATATTCATTTCAGATGGTTTTATTGGTTTACTCCCAGATCGATTTTGATGCCCTTAATCAAATCACTGAAAGTCTCATTTCCCATGAGCCTGGCTATTTGCACTCCCGCCGCAAGGTTGGTAATGATCATTGTTGCTTTCGTTTCGGGTTTCATGTCGAACGTAAACATACCTTCGGCTTTCCCTATTGCCAAAAGATTGGTGGCCCAGTCATGAATAAGGTGTGTAAGCCCCTTCATCACATTCGTCATATTCTCTGGTAACCCGTAGAATTCAACACTGATGGCACCCACGAGGCAGACTTTGTCATTTTCTGAGTTTATTGAATAGGTTTGAATGAAGGCATCCAGTTGTTCCTCAAGCGACAATGAGGCGGTTTCTTCCTTGAAGTCTTTGAACCGTTGTATAGCACTCCTGATTACTTCAAGGCCCAGTACCTCTTTCGTTGGGAAGTGGTAGTGAACAGCTGCATTTTTCACACCCAGCGTATGAGATATCTCATGGTAGCTAAAGGAGTTGTATCCCTTGCTGCGGATGAGGTCTTCAGCCAAATCCAGTATCTGCTGACGTGTATCAAGGCGTGCCACAACGCAAACTTACTTACTAATTAGTAAGTTTGCAAGAGTAATGTTTTTGATATATAAATATCAGGCTTTTTCATTGGGGGATTTAAAGATTCGGAGAGTGAAACGAATGTCAAATCAAATTTTTAAAGATTACCTTGGTCAGGCCGTTTTTTGATATCGACTATCTCCTTTTTTATCACGCTTAAGTCATTCTCTAATGCGTCTTCCACTGCTATAAAGCCCACTTCCACTTTTTTTGAGAACCGTTCCATAGCCTCAATGGTCAGCTGTGAAGTTTCCTGAATCTTCTTTTGCAAGGAATCATTATTCGATTGGAGTTGATTTTCTAGTTCGATAAACCCCACCTTCATCTCATTCCTTAGTCTTCCGATTTCATTCAGTGCTTTATCCATGACTTTGTGATTTCTATTTCAAATATAAAAGAAAACGATTTACGAAAAGTCGACATTAACCTAAATTCAATCGGGGAAGCCCTTTCTGAGCACCTTTCCAGCCCCTGTTTTTATTGAGCCATCGGGTTTTACAGAAATCACTCCATTCACAATCACATAGCTAATGCCCTCCGGATACTGATGAGGATTTTCAAAAGTTGCTTTGTCGGCAATGGTCTCAGGATTGAAGATGACCAGGTCGGCGTAGTTGCCAACTGCAATACTTCCCCGATCTGTTAGCCCAAGGCGAGCCGCAGGAAGTGAGGTCATTTTTCGGATTGCTTCCTGCATTGGGATCACTCCAAGGTCTCTGCTATAATGCCCAAGCACTCTTGGGAAAGTGCCATAGCTCCTGGGGTGCGGATGGCCATCTCCTGGCTCTACCAGCGAACCGTCGCTGGCCACCATAGCCATAGGGTGTTGCATGATCCGTTGCACATCTTCTTCGCTGATAACGTGGAAAATACACGAGGCTCCCCCGTTTTCCTGTGCCTTCATCACCAGCTCAGCGCCAGTGGAAACTGTAGGCTTGAGCCCCTCCATTTCTGCCCAGTCTTTCAGGGTTTTTCCTTCCAGCTCTGGCTTCCACGTAACTCTTCCAAATTGCACCCTGTTCAAATCTCCACCTCCTCTGTCGTTGAGGATATTGAATTCTACATCAGCTTTTATGTCCGATCTTGTTTTTTTGTCGTTTAGCCTGGCTCTGTACTTTTCGAGCCCGCCTTCCATCGCCCATGCGGGAATAAGTACTGCAATGCCTGTTTGACTGGCAGTATATGGATATTGATCCATCATCACGTCGAGGCCAATGGCCCTGGCAGAGTCGACCATGGCCAGGGTCTTTTTGCTGGCGCCCCACATGGGTAGTCCAATGGCCTTGTGGTGGGTAAGTACCACGGGAATTTTGGCTTCTTGTGCAATTTGAATGGCCTCCTGAACCCCGTCAATCAGTCCAAGCCCTTCTTCTCTGAGGTGCGAGGTGTAGATTCCGCCGAACGACGCAGCGACTTTTGATAGCTCGATAACTTCGCCCACTTCTGAAAATGCCCCGGGCAGGTACTTAAGCCCGGTGGACATGCCAAAGGCTCCGGCTTTCATGGCAGTTTCAACCTGTGCTTTCATGGCGGTGAGTTCTTCTGGGGTAGGTTGCCTGTCTTCCAATCCCATGATGTTGCTTCTCACCGTGTTGTGTCCTACAAGATAAGCGACATTGGGGCCCAGTTTGACTTCAGTAAGTGAATCGAGGTAGGGTTGAAATGGCCACGGGCTGCGGCCATCGGGCCCGCCCAGGGTGAGGGTGACGCCCTGCCTCAGGTGGGAAGAGGCTGAAGGAATTTTCAATAGCCGTTCAATATGTGTGTGAAGATCGATGAAGCCAGGAGACACCGCCAGACCAGAAGCGTCGATGGTGTCGTTGCCACCGTGTTTTAGCTTCCCAATAGCGGCAATGGTGTCGCCATTGACGGCAATGTCACTGAGGATGGGCTCATTGCCGAGGCCGTCGTACACCTGGGCGTTAAGAATGACCAGGTCGTACGGCATTTTTTGCTGACAGCCGACGAAAAGAGTAACACCTGTGAATAGGCCGAATAAGAGATATTTCATAGCGGGGTTGGCTTGTGATGATAGAAGTTGCAAAAAATTGGGATTGACCCTAACCGATTCTTATATGACTGGAAATTTACCGTCGGCTAATTTCCCGGAATGCCTTGCAGATGGCTATTTATCTAATTCTTTTACCTTATTTTGTCCAGAAATCGCCTTCATTGCGTATAACCCGTTTTTTTATCGGTTGGGTGCGGTTTTGTTAATTATGAGAATCCTTCTTAGTATCATTTTCACTGTTTTTCGCCTTAGCTACTTGTTGGCTGACGGATCTCAGGATGTGGCGCCTCTTAACGACGCAGATTATTCCCCATCTTTCTACAGAGATTATTTTCATGAGTTGAGAAAGAAAGCGAACAGGGATAGTGTGATTGTATGGCTGAAAGGCGAAATCGTCAAGCAGGAGCAGGTTAACCACACAGCCAATAGTATCAATTTGCAAATAATACTCGGCCAGCTAAGGCGGTCTGTGTCGAGAACAGATGCTTATTTAGATCTTGAGAACGCAGTGAAAACTGCTGAGAGATTGAATATGTATTATGAGGCCGCACTGGCTCACCTTGAAATAGGTAATGTATACAATTCTGTGGGCTCCAAAGAAGAAGCGCTGCAACATTTTTTATTAGCGGCAGAGCTTTCGGAACGAAACGATTATGCTGATCAGGCCTTCCGGGGGTACTATCATGTAGCTAATCTTCACTACTCGTCCGATAACTATCAAGAGGCTATTGAGGTGCTCAATAAGGGGCTTGGCTTTTTTTCTACTGAAGAATGGATGGGGCGGGACAAATTTACAACGATGGATGTGGTGAGTGCTTACAACACTATGGGGCTCTGCTATTTTGCACTTCAAAACTATTCGGAAGCTATTGCGGCCTACAATAAAGGATTGATGGCTGCGGAAAAACGAGGAAGTGACTTTTGGGTTGGTCTAATTCACGGCAATATGGGTAGCGTTTTCTTTGAGCAAGGCAAACTCGATTCAGCTGAAATGCTTGTCAATATTGATCTCCTTGCAAGTAAAAAGCACAATGCCTTCCGCAGTGTTGCAGCCGACTATGTTTCGATTGGTAGAATATACCAGGGTCGCAACGATCTTTTAACCGCCCGAACATATTTTGACTCGGCTTATCAGGTTGTAACGGAAAACAAAATGCTATATGCCAGTTACTTCAAAAGGAGAGCGGAGTTGGCATATGCTATGCAGGATTATAAAATGGCCATCGATTTCAAAAATACCTACGATGTGTTGGCTGACTCATTAGAAAAGTTGAAGAAATCTAAGGAGCTTATTTTACTTCAGTCAAATAATGATTTCAAAACCAAGCTCGAGACTTTGCAGCTTCTGGAAAAAGAAAATGAGTTAAAGGACAAGGAGCTTGAATACAAGAATGTGCTCATATATGGAGGCACTTGTGTTACAGTGCTCGCCATCGCATTGCTTATTGTCCTGATCAGAAGCAATCAACTGAAAATCAAACTTAATAAAGAGCTTGAAAGAGAAGTTGAAAAGAGAACCAGGCGACTGGCCAGTACGGTGAAAGAGCTTGATACTTTTATTTATCGGTTGTCGCATGATTTCAGGCGCCCACTTACTACATTAATTGGGCTCGACTCATTAGGTCGAACACTTAGCAAAGACCCAGACACAAGCGAGCTGTTTTCTAAAGTGGGAAAGACCGCTAAGCAAATGGATAGGATGCTGCTAAAGATGACATATATCCACGAAGTCAATACTTTGGAGCCAACTATTGTTCAGACAAACTTGAGGGAAGTTGTGGAGGAAGTGATCAATGGATTTGATGATGACTTCTCGGCCTTAAAAATGCAATTGATTGTAGAAGTGCCTGGTGAAATGACCGTTGAAACCGACACACGATTTTTGCAATTGATACTGACTAACCTTTTGGAAAATGCTTTCATTTTTACCGATGAGGGAAAAAAGCGAAAGATTATCAAGATAAGTTCCAGATTAACTGAAAAGGGATGGAAGATCTTGATCAGCGATAATGGCGTAGGTATTTCACACGAAATCAGAAGTAGAATATACGAGCCTTTTTTCAGAGGCAGCCCAATTTCTCAGGGCAATGGCCTTGGCCTCTATTTGGTGAGGAAGGCCACAAGAAAGCTGAAGGGAAAGGTAGTTGACTATAACGGCGACAAGGGAGAAAGCATCTTCATGCTCGAGTTCTTCGTCTCTTGATAAGACTTTCTGCCTTCATTACTTTTTTCGAACCAGTTTAATGCATGCTATAGTTGGGGCTTGCCTCAGGCTGTGAGTTGCTTTCAGAAACCTAATTACGAAATATTTCGTAGAACTTCTTGCGAGTTCAAAATCAGTTCCTATATTTGAATTACGAAACTATTCGTACATCATAGAAATCACAATGAGTAAGAGCACACCGACAGATGCTGAACTAGAGGTACTCAACGTCCTTTGGGCAAAAGGCCCCTCTACAGTTAGGGAAATCAATGAAATGCTGAGCCAGGAGAAGGAAGTGGGATACACCACCACACTGAAGATCATGCAAATTATGACGGTGAAGGGCTTGCTCGAAAGAGATGAGAGTAGCAGAACCCATGTGTACAAGCCCCTGATGAAGGAGAGCGATACGCAGCGAACTATGATGGATAAACTTCTCAATTCGGCTTTTGGGGGCTCGGCTTCCAAACTTGTGATGCAGGCACTTGGCAATAATAAAACAACAAAAGCTGAGCTGGATGAAATCCGCAAGTTTCTGGATGACCAGCTGGAAAACAGGAAAGGAGATAGAGAATGAACATGCTTCAACCTTACTTATCCGACACACTGGTGCAAGCCCTTGGGTGGACATTCCTTCACTCTTTGTGGATTGGGGCACTGTTAAGCGTCATATTTCTTGGAGTGAGATGGATCATGAAGTCTTACAGTGCGCAGTCGAAGTACCTGGCAGGACTGTCATTTCTTAGCTTGCTCCCCGCCATTATGCTGCTCGTTTTTGTTTACACTTTTAACGAACTGGCCCAGTTGAGCTCTTCCGATACGCCGGAGATGGAGCTGGGCACGACCCAGCTGGCTGAATTTACCACAGGAGCTGCTGATGTTGAATCACAATCGGCTGAAGTACCATTTTATGTAGGATGGCTCAACGAAATCAGGACTTATTATTTTTACAAATACCATTCGTTTCTGGTCACTGTTTGGCTTCTTGGAATAGCCTTGCTGTCAGCTCAAAATATTGGTGGCTACCTCTATTCAGGCAGGCTTCGCAAGCAGGGACTTTTAGAACCGGGCGATGAATTGATAAAGGCGTTTAATTCATTGCTCAAGACTTCCGGGGTGAGCAAGAGCGTTCTTCTTATGGAGTCTCTTCTTGTAAAAGCGCCTGTGCTTGTCGGTTATTTTAAGCCTGTAATTTTGCTCCCAATCGGTCTGGCATCCAGCTTGTCAGTCAGTGAAGTGGAGGCTATACTTGCCCATGAAATAGCTCATATTCGTCGCCATGATTTCCTTGTCAATATTCTGCAGTGCTGCGTGGAGGTACTTTTCTTTTATCACCCTGGTGTTTGGGTCATTGGTTCAGCCATCAGAAGCGAAAGGGAAAACTGCTGTGATGATATAGCCGTCCAGCTAAGTGGCAACAGCATGAGCCTGGCTTTGGCACTCACGCATGTGGAAGAGTGGAAACTGACCAGCAATGTGGCTTTAGGATTTTCAGGCAACAAAAACTCATTACTCAATAGAATAAAAAGGATAATCAACGACAAAACAATGAAAGCACAAAACAGAGACGGTAATTTGCTGGCGATAGCCATCATTGCCGGTCTTTGCCTGAGCACGCTCACGGCATTGAAAGGAATCGACTATGAAATAGTCCAGGAAATACCCGCTCAGGAGGAAGTGGCGCAGGAACCATTAGAGGTGGAGCCAGCGATAGAGATGACCGAGCCTGTTGAGTCCAAAGAGCCCCTGGCAATCGCAGAAGTTGAACCCGTGGAAGAGCGTGAAGCCGTTGCGGCGGTGGTAAACGCTGACACGTTGATTCAAGGAGAGGCTCCATTGCCGGCGCTGGCCCCGGTGAGCGGTCGGGCTAGTATGCTCCCTTTACCAGGAACTCCTCCTTTGCCTCCAATGGATGCGGTTTTGCAGGCGGGTTCTCCCGACATGTACTCTCTGGCAGCCCCGAGAGCCAGGTGGAGCTATTCATCGTCCGCCGACAGCAGATGGAATGTGGTGGCGTCAGGCAGCGATACCGTCGTGTGGGATGCGCCGGCGCCAGCCGATACGGAGGAATTTGCGATGCATATGCAGGATATGGCCCGGGAAATGGCACATATGCAAGAGCACATGGCGAGGGAAATGGCCGAAAGGGCTGTAGAAATGAGCAAGGCTGCTGAGAATATGTCGCTTCACCATGAAGAAATGGCATCAGAAATGGCCAGACATCAGCAGCAGATGGCCGAGGAAATGGCTGAACGACACAGGGAAATGGCAGAAAAGCATGCGTTAATGGCGCAGGAATTTGGTGAAAAACATCAGGAAGAAATGCTGAAGCATCAGGAGGAAATGATGAAAGAGCAAAAAAAGATGCTTGCGATTCAGCAGACTGAAATGAAGAAGATGGAAGCCGAAATGAGAGTACACGAGGAGAAAATGAATATCTTCGAGAAGGAACTCAGGTCAGAACTGGTGAAGGACGGTATTATCTCTTTGAAGGACGACCATTTCAAACTGAGGATTAATGGGGAAGAGCTGACAATTAATGGAGAGAAACAGTCCGCCGAGACCTACAAAAAGTACCGGAAATTCATCCAGGGGAAGCTTGGCGATAGCTATCGTTTTGACGCTGATAGCAATGAAGAGATGAATATAAGCTTTAGTTTCTAGTCTTGAGCACGAGAAAACAACGCTTTCTTGGCGATATGATGTCGTTGATTTTCTATGACAATGTTATTTGAGTCCCTAAATAATTCTTCTATGAAAACATTATTCGCATCGTTGCTCATAATTGCTGGCACTACCTGTTATTCTAAAAGTGGGAATGATTTGGAAATACTTAACAAGTTTATCAGGGCTAATAATTCAGGAACTGAAGAAGCTATTGGTGAATTTATTAAAGAGACTTATGAACCTCATCTTTTTGAAAAAATTGATCTAGAAAAGCACATTGACTTTTACATGATGATATCAAAAAATTTCGGCCACCTGAACACTATGGTTTATAAAAAAATTGAAGAGAATCCGTTAAGACTTGTTGTTCATCTTATTAAGGAAAGTGAAAGTGTATTAAACAAATCTATTGATCCATCGGAGATATTGGTGGTGGAAATCGACTTGAATAAAGACAACCCGAAGTACCTAAGTCGCGGTCTTGGATTGGGAGCGTTGGTATGTGAATTAAGAAAGGAATAGTATTGGTATAATCGAAAAACAGTAATGAAGAGCTAGCTATTATAGGTTAGCTTTTTTTTTTGCATTTATGTTTTTTCTTCCTGGGATAGTGTTAAAAAAATTGAGAAGTCAATGCAAGGAACTTGTTTGGTTGCCGTTTGTATAGACTAAGGCACCTCCGCCTTATTTCCCTTGGCTTGTGACAAAATATAATTCTAATTTTGAGGCCGGAAGTTCACCTGGCCTTATCTTTTGATCTAAGTTTTCACGCACCTTTGTAAAAAGTGTTACTCATGCGCATAGCAACCACCGCAGTATTCTTTCTGTTTCTAAGTGTTTCTTCAGCATTGGCTCAAACTCAAAGCGACCCCAGGAGTCTGTCTTATTATTTTTCGGATGTAGAAATGCACGTCGATACGATGGTGTATTCGTGGAAGAAAAATTCTCAAATCATTCAAAACAGACGCCAGCTGCCGTTTGCTTACGACGAGGAAAATGAGGTGGCTGAATTTTATTTGAGATTTAGTCAAATTGGTGACAGCAACAACCTGAGACTGGCGCCTTCAAAAGACTATGAGCTGATTGACTCTTTGTTGGTTTATCCCGGCTATGCTCGTTTCAAAGTGAGGTTTAGAGGGCTTACTGAGAGTAATTTCCTCAAGTTTACCTTTGAGGTGAGTACTGATACTTCATCCTATCAGCTAACAGAGCTTCCATTGTTCCCATACACCCAGACCTACGTTGAAATTTACCCTCCTGCCGATGAGGTGTTCATTGGGGAGGAAGTTTCGTTCGACATAACAACCAATAATGCCGGCAATATCGTTTACGATAATCGCTGGACTTCGGGGCTTCCTATTAACTATCGAATCGACAAACAAGGTAGCCAGCTTGTTATGTCCATTGTGCCAAGAAACCTCGGGTATCAGCAAGTATCTATCCCTCTGCTTGTTCGGAAGCCGATTTTGACGTCGGAGGGATTTTCTTACCATTTGCAGCCACTTGAGTATACATTTCAGGTGAAATCAGGTCGGCTCGTGTTTCTGCAAATGGATAAGCAGGAGGTCACACCGCCCGATGACAATACGGAGCCTATTGAGATTCTTATAGACAATAACCGAAACCTTGAGCTGGGCAAAACCTACCGGGTAGAAAATCAGGAGGCGCAGGGCGGTCCGCTGATTGCTGAACTCTACACCAAAAGCAGGCTTACCACCAATAAGATTCTCTGCCTGATGCGGGTGTACGGCAATCACCGAAAGTCGGCGGGCTATTTGTACATCAAAGACGGGGACGAGGCTAAGTTTGTGACCAACGTGGATATTACACCTAAGACTGATATTCAAACTATCTATGTTCAAAGAGAAGGTAAGGATTGGCAGGCGGGAAACACCGTTTATCCCGGAGAGACGGTTTCTATTAAGCTTGAAGGTCAGGGACTGCACAAGGGAAATTTCTTCTTTCAGGGAGCAGATAATTTATTGCTCGATTCGCTGATCAGAAATGAAAACATGGCCGTTTTCCGGATCAAAGTACCTGAGACGACATCGTCGAGGAAGATTGAGATTTTTAACCACAGGGAAAATACGGGAAAATTTCTGACTGTGACTGAGTATCAGAGGGCCCGCAAGTTTGACTTCATGAAACTTGATTTCGGCAATGAGCAACTGCAATTGGACGAAATCAACAAGCCGATTTATTATGAAGGCACTATTACCGACCTGGTGTTGGCATTCGATCGTTCTAAAATCGACCGGCCCGGAGACCTCAACGGAAAACAATATCTTAAGATTGATGTAAAGGTTAGTAACAAGCAAGGCAACCTGCTTGAGATTTATAAGTTCGATCAGGTGGCGGTGTGCCCTGGCGAAAACTCACCCCGATTCGGGAACTATAGTCAAACAGACTGTCAGTCAGAGAACATCAACTTCAATAATTACTTATCCAGAAAGACTTACGATCTGGACGAGTGGTCAAAAATAGAAATTGACATCAGTCATGTGAATGAAAAATATCCCGGGCAGCAGGTGTCCAAGAAAAGGATCACTATTTACCTGAAAAGAAATCACACATTCGATGTTGACGTGTCTTTCCCTGGGGGACTTTTGATCTTAAAAGCTGGCAGTGAGGATTTTGCGAATTTTGGTGGCATTAGCTTTGCCATGATTGCTCAATTTAGTTTTTATCAGGAAGGGAGGATTGCCAAAGTGAAACCATATAAGCTGGGAGCAGGCTTCATTGCCATTAATGCATTTAATTTCTCGGAGGCAGCACAGGCCAACAGAGACGTAGGGCTAGTCGTGATGGGATCCCTCTATCCGATTTCCAGTACCAACAAATTGACCTTCCCTTTGTATGTTGGGTTTGGCTACTTAATGAAGGAGGGCACATTATTCTCCCTGGTAGGGCCGGGAATCAGGGTGCAGTTTTAGTGCCTGCCTGTTATTTGCTTCAGGTGGTGGAGCATATGAGCGTGGTAGTCTTCGATAAGAAATTCAAGACTATGGAGTTCAACAGCTTCCTTGCCGGTGTTGCAGGTGTTCCTTAGCGCTGAGGCGGGAATATTTCTGACTGTCCGCACAAGCTGCTTATTGATAAGCAGCCAAAGCTGTTGAAGCTCGTTGATATCGGCCGACTGGTAGTTTTGGTGCAACACCCATTCATCCTGGTGGTAAATTATCTTGTTGTCGGGCTCATGTTGACTGACAATGAACCGACGAAGGTTGTTTTGAGCGCTATCGATCAAGTGCCCAAGTATTTCTTTTTTGGACCACTTTTTGGCTGTAGGTTTTTGATTCCATTCGTTATCGCTGATGGACGCAAAGCTGGCATATCCCGCCGCAATTGCTTCTTCTATGTCGTCTGCAATTGTCATACAATTTGTTTCTTTATGTGGCTCCGTCTTTTAGCTTCTTTTCAATACGTCGGTCGGGAATGAGCCACATTAAAGCCACCAGGCCATAAATGCCGCAGGCGATCCACTCATTGATAAATGAACATCCGATTGCAATTGTATAGAGCACGGGGGAGGCCTTGCCTTTGGCATCGCTGCCGAGTGCCTTGGCTAATACCGAGTCTTTTCCGTTGGCTTTGATAATTTTTATTTGCAAAATGAAGTAGGAGACTGCTGCCATTAGAAGCACAAAACCGTACAAGGCGACGGGCACAGGCGCAAAATGATTTTCGCCCATCCAGCCGGTAACAAAAGGTACAAGTGACAGCCAAAACAGCAGATGAAGGTTGGCCCAAAGGACGCCACCGCTTACTACTCTGGCTGCGTGTAGCAGGTGGTGGTGATTGTTCCAGTAAATACCCAGATAGATAAAGCTCAGAATATAGCTTACGAAAACAGGGAACAATGGCTTGAGCGAAGCAAAACTGGTTCCATGTGGTACTTTCATTTCCAATACCATGATGGTGATGATGATGGCCAGCACGCCATCGCTAAATGCCTCAAGTCTGTTTTTGTTCATGCTTCAAAGAACGTGAAAATTGCTACACGTGAGTCCCCCGTAGCGGCGGTGCTTACTTTACTGGTTTCAGGTTTTTCAAATACCTTGTTAGCTGACTAATCTGTCCATCTCTTTCTTCACGAAACTGCAGCCTCAGTAACTTGTGAACTTTGCCTGACTTGGTACTCAAAAACAGTTTATAAATATAGTCGGTGTTGCCTTCCTTGAAGGCACTCACATCGGAAGAAAGCTCATTTTTCTCACCATAAAGGTCATAGATGTCGTGGATGGCAACTTCGTTTCCGAGGATAATCCCTTTTTTGATATAGACAGCCTCTTCATGGATATTAAAAGTTATCATCTTAGGGAACTTCCATCTGTCGTACAAAATTGGGACGAGCAGTAAAAGCAGGACTAAAAGAAGAATTGTGGGGTTTACACCAAATAAAAAAGCAAAAATGGCGATTGTCAGCGATACCTGGGATTCAAGCTGTTTGCCAGAGGACATCTTAATTGTGATGGAGCCAGTGTCGTAACTAACAACGTATTTGTTGTCGTTGAGCATCTGCACCAGGTGTTGATCCAATTTTAACATCTATTTCTTCAGTTGGCCACTAATCTGTTCTCTTTGCTCTAGGAATACTGAATGAGCCGGTTTGCGAACTAAAAATACCTCTTTTGGAGATTTGATTACATTATACGTAGAAAAAATGGAAGTATGGGGACAAACGCCATCGTTATATCCAAAAGAAAACCAGAAGGGCGCACCAACTTGCCTTTGGAGCGAAGGGCGAAAAATCAGGTTTAAAACGAGTAGTAGATCTTTTCTCACGTAAAAAATGAATCTGGAACTCTAAAATAAGACAGAAATATAAGAATGCCTATAATGGCGGTGTTGCAGGTAGCCAACTGACTAAGTGAGACATTGTTCATATAATGGTCGAAATGCTTTGGCAGAAAGTGCCTATATTGGGTGTGTGCTTTATTAGCTTTTTTAGATTGAAAGCCAACCAGAGAATAACTATGATGAATAAAACCCTTTCCACAATTTGCCTGCTTTTGTGTGCTGCTTCGATGTTCGCTCAGGACTTGAAACCTTTCGAATTGACGGATACCTGGCTTGCTGGAGTTGATAAAATTGCCCCTGCTTCCACCACAATCTCAGTGAAGAAAAAGAAGAATATCCTGATATTCTCTCTACACACCGGCTTTGAGCACTGGACGATTCCACATACAGAAGCTGTTGTAAAGCTGATTGCTGAGAAGAGTGGTGCGTTTAAAGTGGTAACCTCAAAAGACATAAGCGTTTTTGAAAAGGACAATCTAAAGAATTACGACGCTGTTGTACTCAATAATAACTGCTCAATAAGTGATGAACGAAATATATTCTGGGACGTGTTGAAAAAAGACAGCACGCTTACCGAGCAGGTGGCACGCATGAAAGCAAAGCAACTGGAAGACAACCTCCTTAGCTACGTGGATCGTGGTGGTGGATTGGTGGTGCTGCACGGGGCCATAACAATGGAAAATAAGTCAGACAACTTCAGCCAGATGGTAGGTGGGAGTTTTGACTACCACCCGAAACAACAAAGCATTGCCGTGAAACTGGTGGATCCAAAGCACCCAATGGTTCAGGCATTTGGGGGTGAAGGGTTTGAGCATGTAGATGAGGCCTATATCTTCAATAATGCCTATTCACAGTATAACTTCCATCCTTTGCTGTATATGGAAGCGGACAAAATATCAGGGCTAAAAGAGCCTATTGGCGACAATATCAAGTATATCTCGTGGATCAAACGGTATGGCAAGGGTCACGTTTTTTATTCTTCGCCCTCTCACAATGCCCAGGCATTTGAAAACCCAAAACTACTGAGATTCTTCCTGGATGGAATTCAATATGCTGTGGGAGATTTAAAATGTGATGAATCGCCGATTAGGTAATTGGACAGGACTATTTTTTGCCACCTTTTCTATTCAAGCCCTTTGTCATTCTCTCAAAGTAGTCTTCCATGCTTTCTCCGGGCTTGATTGGTAGATTTTTCAGACCATCTTCAACGATATCAATCAATAAAGTGTAACGGCTAAAGTTTGCCTCCAACACACTTTTGTCGTTGGTTTCCCAGTATTGTCCTTCATCTGACAAAACAAAGTCTTCGAGATATTTCTCTTTCAGATATTTCAATAAGTGAATGATCACTTGGTGGGTATGAATTCCGGCAAATTGCGTTTTTGTGGAGAGATGGTAGAGGTACTTCTTTTCATCTTCATCTCTCTGTTCTCCAAAGAATTTTAGCGCAACTGGGGTACTCATCCGCCCATTAGATAAAAAGGATACCCACACTGGTTCACAGTTTGGCGGGGAGAAGGCAACCCCATAAAGCTCACCATCGACCAACTGTCCTTCATCGTCTTGAACAGGAAACTCCTCTTTGAAAACAGATAACTTCCATTGATAGATATTGGTGATGTCTTTTATCTCTTCTATTAAATTAGGCAAAGATGCTCTGTTACTTATTCTTCCGCTATAGTGAATGGACAATCCCATGGAGGTTTAATATCAGTTTAATCTGTCAGCTTTCAAAGCTTCAAAATCCCAAATACCCGACTCCTTACTTATCCACCCTTTCTATAAATTTCCCGGTAGCTTTCTCTTTTAGGATCAATTTTTTGGCACCATAGTGAGTCATTTCTTCTTTCACCAGGTAGTGGTCAGCGTCATATTCTACCAGGTGGCCGTCTTTAGTCACACCAGTCTTGCCACGCCAAATATCGAGTTGCACTGGTTCCCATTGTTTCGTTTTGGCAGACTTATAGCAAGCGTCTAGGATACAGTTGACCACATAGCCGTCGTAAAACGTTTCCTTGGCTTCCCTGCCCTCTTCTATGGCATCGAACATGTCCATGAACATGTGGTTGTAGCCCAACTCATTCATTTCATCTCCAACCGGAAACAGCCAGCCGGTATTGCTTTCTGCTTTTTCAGCTACATAATCTGCCCCTTTGCCGGTGGTGAACATTTCGAAGCCGGTGCGCAAAAAGCTATTGATCCAGATGGTGCCTTCGGTGCCCATCACTTCGTCTCTCAGGTCCATGCCGCCACGGAACGTCCAGCTGACTTCAAATTGACCAATAGCACCGTTTTCGTACTTCACCAGGGCTATGCCATGGTCTTCTGCATCAATAGGCTTTACCTGGGTATCGGCCCAGCACATCACTTCCACCGGCCTGATGTCTTTGCCGATGTAGCTGCGGGCAATTTCCACGCAATGACAGCCCAAGTCGAGCATACAGCCGCCACCGGCCTGCTCCATGTCCCAAAACCAGTTGCTGTGCGGCCCCGGGTGCGTTTCTCTCGACTTAGCCCAAAGGATACGGCCCAGTGCGCCATTCATTACACTTTCGTGGGCTTTGATGTGCTTGGGTGTGTACACGAGGTCTTCGAGGTAGCCGGCGAAAATACCTGCCTTCTCCACTGCTTCCAGCATGCGTTTGGCTTCAGCTGCATTTCGGGCCAGGGGCTTCGTGCAGATGACCGCTTTTTTATGTTTGCAGCAAAGCAACACGGCTTGCTCGTGGAGGTTGTTAGGGAGTGCCACGCAGACCACATCCACTTCGGGGTGGGCAATAGCCTCTTCCATATCTGTCGTCCAGTGTTTTACGTTGTAGTCCTTGGCAAACTGAGTGGCGGTTTCCTCTCTGCGTGCATATATGCTTACCACCTTGTCCTTGTTGCGGTAGCCCTGAATGGAGTCAGTGTAGAAGCGGCCAATAAAACCGCCACCAAGCATAGCTAATTTTCTCATCGTCGAAGTAGGTTAAATGTTCATTTCAAGATTCGATGAAGGTCTGTCAGGGGACGAGCCCCGGATTTTTCAGGCAGACCTTCGAGTTACAAGATAGTTGCTAGGCTGCCACTTTTACCTCTTTCTTCTCTCTGAAGAAAAGGATAAAATAGACCATCACACCAATGGCGATAAAGGCAGGCACCCACCAAATGCTTGTCCAGTCTTTCACTCCGCCAGTGGTATACATGTCCACTGCGTAGCCTGAGAACCACGTGCCTATCGTCATGCCTACGCCGTAAGTGGCGAAAGTGAAAAGCCCCTGGGCTGCATTCTTGATTTTTGCGCCCGCTTTCTTTTCGGTATACATGTAGCCTGTGACGAAGAAGAAGTCGTAACAAATACCATGAAGGATGATCCCTGCGTAGAGCATCCACATGCCAGCGTCTACATTTCCGTAAGCAAAACACACGTAGCGGAGAATCCAGGCAGCCATGCCGAGTAGCAGCATTTTCTTTACACCGATACTGTTGAATAAGAAAGGTATGGCGAGAATAAATACTGCTTCAGACACCTGTCCCAGGGTCATTTTGGAAGCGGCGTTTTCCATCCCTACATCGTTCAGGAAGGGGTTGGCAAAGCCGTAGTAAAACGACAGCGGGATACACACCAAAATGGCAGCGATAAAGAAGATCAGGTAGGGTTTGTCTTTGAAGAGGACGAAAGCTTCTGTACCCAGTGCAGCTGAGGCATCTTCACCACCCTTTGGTGGCGTGTTGGGTAGCATAAAACTAAATACGCCGAGTACAGCAGAAACTACAGCCGCCATTACGAAGGTGGAAGGCGTTTTTTCAATCCCTAGAAAGCCAATCATTAAGCCAGCCACAATCCAGCCGAGGGTTCCAAACACTCTGATCCAGGGAAATTGCTTGCCTGGATCCGTCATTTGCCCGAAGGCAATACTGTTAGAGAGGGCGATGGTAGGCATATAGAGCAACGAGTAGGCCATAATGATCCAATAGAACGACGAGTTGTCAGCCACCTGGGTGGCGAGGAAAAGCAATGCCGCTCCCAGTAAATGAAGCACTCCCATGATTTTTTGTGCGGCAAAAAACCTGTCGGCTACCATGCCCACGAAAAACGGCGAGATCATGGTGGCGATGGCCAGGGCACTGTAGGCGGCACCAATGTGGATGCCCGTTGATCCCAGGTGTTCTGACATATATGTGCCCATGGTTACATACCAGGCGCCCCATACAAAATATTCGAGGAGCATCATGATGGAAAGTGAAATTCCGGTAGTTAGCTTCATTTGTAGCTGAGATGTTAGTTGTTAATAGTTAATGTTTTGATGTGTAGTTCTACTTTGTGACAACCTCTTTTTCCCAGCCTGTTTCTTTTAATGCGGGGTCTTTTTCCTTTTTCAAGAAATCGGACTGGGTAGTAGCTCCGACGGCTGCTGCCTTCATCAGTGCATCATCTTTTACCATTGATATCGGCTCACGCCATCCCAGAGAATCGTCGTTGTAAGCTGGGTTAGAAAGGGAGTTGTAGCAAGAAATAAGTGACCAACGGGGGCTGTCAGATGTGTTGGCTTCCGACCGGTGCAAAAGATTGGGATGGAAGAAGAGCGCATCACCTGGCTGCAACTCCACATACATATGCTCCAGTGTTGCCAAAGCGTGATCCACCATGACCATGTCTGCTCCCACCTGCTCGCCTGTGAAGCCGTGATTAACACGACCCATTTTGTGTGATCCTCTGATGATCTGAAGACAGCCATTGGCCTTATTGGCTTCGGTAAGCGCTATCATTACGCTGGTGAGCTGTTCCGGATATAGAAACTGGTTTTTGTACCAGTAGCCATAATCCTGATGCCATTCCCAGGCACCGCCAACCTTAGGCTCTTTTTGCATGAGTTTAGAATGGAAATGACAAACAGGGGAAGGGCTATCAAGAAGTTTCTCAACAGACTTCACCATTCGCTCACTTCGCACCAGCAAGCTGTAGATATCGTCGCCGGGCTTAAACCAGAGGGTTAGCCTGGTTTTCTTGCCGGTTTGGTCATTCAAATCGACAGCATTCTCTTTCATTACCTGATCGCCGGTGGCCACCTTGTAAAGTTTATCTATTTCGGCCTTGCTGAATAAATTTTTGATGATAACGAAGCCATCTTGTTGATAGGAATGAACTTCTTTGTCTGACAAGACACGTGCCATGGGTGTAAGTTTTGGGTGTTCAGTAGTAGCTAATTTACAAACAAAATGATGGATTGGAGTGCCAGCCAGATAAATTCTGTGACAGGTATTTTCTACTGGCTGTGTAAATACATCAATGGTAAGCGAGCGCTGGTTCGGTGGATTCCCCGGATAATTTTTGTTGGCACCAGCGAGTAATTCTGCTATCTTCCAATTTCAATTATAACTCACCTACTTTTAACCATGTCGATATTCATCATCCTGCTTTGCATCCTCGTGCTTGTTCTGCTAATCACCTGGGGCAAGGTCAACCCATTTCTGGCCTTTCTTGTAGTTTCCATTGGTACCGGTTTGGCACTTGGCATCCCCCTTGAAAATGTGGCGGGTTCTGTGCAAAAGGGTATCGGCGGCCTCCTGGGTGACCTTGTTATAGTGATTGGTCTCGGTGCCATGTTGGGTAAACTGGTGGCGGAAAGTGGTGCTGCGCAAAAAATCAGCCAGGTACTGATGAACTCCTTTGGAGAGAAAAATATACAGTGGGCATTGATGGCTACCGGCTTTGTGGTGGGTATTCCACTGTTTTATAATGTAGGCTTTGTGTTGCTGGTGCCGCTTATTTTCTCAGTGACCTACCAGTACAAGCTGCCTGCAGTTTATATAGGAATTCCGATGCTTGCAGCGTTATCTGTGACTCATGGATTTTTGCCGCCCCACCCGTCACCCGCTGCATTGGTTGGTCAGCTGAATGCTGACATGGGCCTGACGCTTTTATACGGCTTCATTGTGGCAGTGCCGACCATCATTGTCGCCGGGCCAATTTTTGCCAGGACACTGAAGGGGATCGACGCCAAGCCGCTGGCCACTTTTCAGGCAAAGCCCTTGCCTGACGATCAGCTTCCAAGTGGGTTCACCAGTTTTTTCTCCGCACTGCTACCAGTAGTTTTGCTGGCCGGTGCGGCACTTCTGAATAGATTTGGTGACTTTTCGGGAGGAACAGCCAAAGTGGTCTCTTTCTTTTCTGACGCCACTATTGTCATGATTATTTCGCTGGCTGTTGCCACCTATTCCATTGGGCTTGCTTACAAAAAGAAAATGAGCGAGGTGATGGGCTACTACACAGAGGCCATTAAAGACGTTGCACCCATTCTGTTGATTGTTGGAGGAGCAGGCGCTTTAAAACAAGTATTTAGCGATAGTGGAGTGAGTGTTGAGATAGGAGCTTTGTTACAAAACATGGACATTCACCCTCTGATATTGGGTTGGATGATTGCCGCTTTTATCAGAGTATGCATTGGCTCGGCTACGGTGGCTGGATTAACCTCTGCCGGTATTCTAGCTCCAATTATGCCACAGCTCGGCGTGGACCCTAACCTCATGGTGCTGGCGGTGGGCGCTGGCAGCCTGATGTTTTCACACGTCAACGACTCTGGCTTCTGGATGTACAAAGAATACTTCAATGTGAGCATCAAAGACACCATTCTTTCCTGGTCGCTGATGGAAACGGTGGTTTCGGTGGTGGGTATGGCTGTGGTGTTACTGATCGACTTGTTTATATGATTATCATTCAGTGTACAACTGAGAATTTTGAAACTAACAATTGAAAATTGGATATCGAATGACTGCTGACGAAAGATTTGCCCAGCTAGGCCTTGAATTACCACCGCCGCCCGCTCCAAAGGGAGTGTATAAGCCCTACTTGATTGATGGCCGACACCTCTATGTATCTGGTCACGGCCCGGTAAAAACAGACGGCACCCTGATCTTTGGCAAGGTAGGAGGTGAGCTGGATATTGAGGAGGGGAAGCTGGCCGCCCAGCAGGTTGGTTTGACGATCCTTTCGACAATTAAAACCAATCTTGGTAGCTTAGACAAAGTAAAACGAGTGATTAAAGTACTGGGCATGATCAATGGAGTGCCAGCATTTGACAAACATCCTTATGTAATCAATGGGTGTAGCGAGTTGTTTGCCGAGGTGTGGGGGGAGGAAAATGGCATTGGAGTGAGGAGTGCAGTAGGCATGGGTATGCTGCCTGAGAACATCCCGGTGGAAATTGAGGCACTTTTTGAATTGAAATAACTGAAGGAGCTATGAGTAGTGAATGGTATACAATTGACAACATAGATGAGCTTGATTCGCCAGCCATGGTGGTGTACCCTGAACGGGTGCGTGAGAACATCAAAGGGGTGAAGGGAATGATTGATGATGTGGACAGGCTGCGGCCCCATGTGAAGACCAACAAGGCAAAGGAAGTGTGTAAGATGCTGATGGATGAGGGCATCAAGAAGTTCAAATGCGCCACCATTGCTGAGGCAGAAATGCTGGGGATGATCAGGGCGCAGGACGTGGTGCTGGCCTACCAGCCAACCGGACCGAAGCTGGCCAGGTTTATGCAGTTGATCAGGAAGTATCCAACCACCACCTATTCCTGCCTTTATGATAATGCGCAGTCAGCGCAGGACATATCTATTGCCTTTGCCAATCAGGGACTCCGCATCAACGCCTATATGGACGTGAACAATGGTAACGACAGATCGGGTATCATACCAGGCCCGGAAGCTGTCGCCCTTTACGAAAAAGTAGCCACGATGAAGGGCATCGTGCCAGTGGGGTTTCATGTATATGACGGTCAGCATCGGCAAGTTGATATTGCGGAAAGAACCAAAGCTTGCAACGCAGCTTTTGAGGCGGTGGAGAAACTTAAGACAGATATTCAACAGCTCGGTTTTCCTGAGCCTGTCATCCTGGCTGGTGGCTCACCAACATTCCCTGTTCATGCGCAGCGAAAGGATGTAATATGCTGCCCCGGCACTTTTGTTTATTGGGACAAGGGCTATAGCGATATTTGCTCAGAGCAGCCTTTTGTGCCAGCTGCCCTCGTCGTTTCCCGGGTGATTTCCCTGCCCACAAAAACCAGGATATGTACAGACCTTGGGCACAAGTCCATTGCCTCCGAGAACATTCTAACCAACCGGGTTCACTTTCTCAATGCGCCTGACCTGAAACCTGTGAGCCAGAGCGAGGAACATCTCGTGCTGGAAGCGGGAGAAGGACATGGTTACAAGGTGGGCGATGTATTGTACGGGCTGCCTTTTCATATTTGCCCAACCGTAGCACTTTATGAAAGAGTTAATACAGTGCAAAAAGGGAGAGTGAACGGCGAGTGGAAGGTGATAGCCAGAGATAGAAAGATTGAGGTGTGAGTTACTTGTCAGCCTCCTCAACTGTCGGTAGGCGGTGACTTGGCTTAGTTCTTTAACTCCGCTAACCTCGATTTTATTTCTTCGTTGGATGGGCTCAACTCGAGCGCCCTTTTGTATTGGGCAATTGCCTTTTCTGTTTCACCAGCCTGCCGGTATCCTTCAGCCAGGCTTAAATAAGTGATGTGTGAATTGGGATAGCTCTCTGCGCTCAGTTCCAGTATTTTTATGGCATCAGCTATTCTTTCTTCATCTTCCAATAAATACATGCCGACCTGATTTAATAATTTACCTGGCGGAGAAAGCTGGCCTCCCATTCTGCCCGACAGGGCCTCGTAGTGTTGCCTGATCGACTCACCTGTCGAGCCTTTTATTTGATAGAGAGGATACTTGTACCCTTCAAAAACGAACTGAATGCCATCATACAAAGTAATTAGCGGAATGGAATAGTGGTCTTCATGCTCGTAGAAGTGGGTTTGGTACCTAAGGCCGGCTAAATGTAAAGTGTCCAGTGTTCTGGTAAAAGCCTGCACTGCTCTTCCCAGCCTTCCGGCTTCGATGCCCTCGTTGAAGGGATTGTTGGCCTGGCCAAAGTAGATGGAAGAGGTAAAGGTTTCTTTCTTGGCTAAAAGCTCTTTAGCCCTTTTTATCAACACCTGATCGTCCCACCACAGACTTGGGTCAATAGCGACAAACCCTTTAAATGAATCGTTCTCAAGGAAAGTATCCACAGCAAACAGGCCCGAATACGAATGTCCGACAAGTATCCGGCAGTTGGTTGTCCGGTAGGCAATGTCAACCGCAGGCAGGAGTTCTTCTTCAATAAATCGTCGGAATTCGACTGCGCCAGATGCGGCTGCTTCGTTAGCGTAATTGGGTAGCATATCCCTACTTCGGTCGGTGTTTGGAATGCCGATTACGATCATCTCCGGAATTTGCTCTGTACCGCCCGAACTCATGGTTTGTACCATGCTGGCAGACAGTTGAAATAGCCGTTCTCCATCCAACACAATCATGACCGGGTAGCTTTTATCGATGTAAAAGTCATCGCCCCGGTAGGACGCAGGCAGGCTGACCATATACTGTCTGGTTTCACCGAGCACCTTCGAATCAATTGAGTAAGCTCTCCCAATGACAATATCTGTTGCAGGTTGGCCATTTAAATTAAAGAGGCTGAACGAAAGGAAGAGAAGGGTCAGAGCTTTTTGCATCACGTAAACAGGATAGGTTCCTTTGGCTATACGTAAGCACATGATGCAAGGGTTATGCTTCTGGCAAAAGCGAAGCTGCAACCTCTAACTATTTTAATGTCACAATTTTCGGAGAGTTCATCAGTTCAGCTCCGTGCAAATTTCCAGTGACGTTGTAGAAGCCGGTGTCGCTCCAAAAGACAAACCCTGCCAGCTCAGGGAAGGTGTTTTCGAGCTTGTTTAGCACATCCAGGCAATCTCTCGGAGCATCTTTCTCGCCTCTGATGCCTAGTTCTGCCCACCAAATTACTTTATCGTGATTTTTTTTCTTCTCAACTGCCCAGTCGTACTCGGTAAACACCAAGCCGGTTCCGTAGGCTGATTTTCCAATGACATCTACATAGGCATCGCCTGGGTAGTAGTCAATCAGGGCACCTTGCCTCTGTGTGGTATGGTAAGCCCAAATGATGTTTTTCAGCTTTTTGGTATTTGCGAAGTAGTCGTGAACCAGTTGGTATAGCTTAATAGCATGTTCAGCCCCTTCTTTGGCATGCCACTTGTTCTTATCGTCGCTTTCCACGAAAGGCGTGTAGACAACCGGTATTTTCTGGTTTTCCAGCCACTGGAGGTTGGCTGCCATGCGATCCATTTGTTTGTAAAAATTTGATTTAGTCGGATTGTCGCCGTCGGCGAAAATAGGGTCGATGTCAAGTGGGTCGTTCCATTTGCCCCCGGCGGGGTTGGCATACCAGCTATAAATTCCCACAATCATTCCTTTGTCCCACATTTTCCTGGCTGCGTTGTTCCATTCTTCGTCGGTAAATGGATTGTCGTCAAAGTCGTAGGTGATGCAGCCGTACCGTGGTATTTTTCCCGTGTGGTCGTACACCTTTTTGATCCAGTTGCTTTCATCGTCCATGTCAGGATTTTCATTGTGTACCCAGGTACCCACCTGACCAAACAAGTAGGTGCCATGACCGAGACTTTTCATGTATTTGAGTATTTTTTTCGTTGGGCGGGAATGACCCTGATAAGCGCCGAACAAAAGCATTAGTAGAAAGAAGAGGATGTGTGCTAATCTCATGATCTATTTTCGAAATGTAAATTGAAGAAGGGTATCGTCATGAAAATACTCAAAAAAATAGAAGTCCAGCCTATTCTGAATAATGAAAGCTCACAAACTTCGCTGACTCCGAAGCTTGAGGGTGCCAGGTAATGCTGTAATTAGCGTTTATTTTTCCTGTGCTACGTCCCAGTCAATCTCGAACCTCTCTTTCAGGTAGGGCTTCAAGGGGCCTAAGCCGATTTTGGCTCTTCGTTGGTCCACGGACTGGGGATTTTCAATAGGGTACGGTGTTTTAACCAGGTTTTCAAATTTGATTTGGGTGCCGTACAGTTGCTCCTTTCCTTCTTCCACCAGCAGGCGATCCTGCATTTTGGCAAACCGGAGAGGTTGAGCCTCACCTTTCTCAAAGGCTTCCTTCAGTAACGGAAAATATTTTGACCGGAGCTCATAGGAGCTATGATTGATAATAAGCGCCGCACCAGCTGCGGCATATTCTGTTACAGCACTTGCAGTAGGCCAACCATATTTGTCGAGTAGCTGTAGCAGCGTCTCCTGGTTTTCCTTCATGTTCCTCTCCTCCATGGCCAATACCGGGAAAATGGAGGGCGAACTGAAGTGCCCGCCGTTCTGAATGTACTTTCGGCGTTCGATGTTGCCGACATACATAAAACCCTGGTCTTTGATGATCATTTTGAATAGCTCCCGAGCGAAGGGCTCGTTTTGGATTGCCCCGTTTTTTGCCTCATACTTTTTGATTTGCCCGGTTTCCATCTCTTTCCATCTGGGGTCGTCGATCAGGCTTAGGAACTGAGGGTCATACAATACTTTCAACGTTTGGTCCTCCACCAGCGCACGATCCAAAAAGTAAAATGCTGTGTCCCTCATTTGGGTTGTCCACAAAAGGGCGCATGTGGAAGCAATTTCATATGACAGCTCAGGTGTGGGGTTGGCAAAATAAGCCTGGCCGTATTTTTCGAGAGCCGGCGTTAATAAGCCGATGCTTTTAAGACTGTCGGCTTCTTTAGTTGATTGTTGACCAATTGTTGCGTGCTGTACACAAATGCTTAATAAGAAAATAATTGATTTCTTCATGTTATTTTGAATTTTGTACTGGGGCAAGGGTACAAATATTTACATGGGTAAACAGAAGAAATCGGTGAATGACGACTCTGCAGCCGGATTTAGCGAGTTTGCGTCAGCGTTTGAAAACGGCAGATTGATGTCCAATGGCCGTTGAGCCTACCTGAACTGCCTGGCGATTGACAACCCCTGCCCTTTGGCATTTTCCACAAACAGCCCTGCGACAATGTCGGCTCCTGTCACGTTCAGATGGGTGGAATCTTGTTTTGTGTCGGTGAAGAGAAAAATGTCTTTTGATTTTTCCGGCCCCAGGCCTGACACCAGTTGGCGGGTAAGCGCTTCCATGTTCACATACGGTGTCTTAGTTTCCCGGGCGATTTGCTCCGCAGCTACGATGTAGTCGCCATGGGTATCTTTCAGGTTACCTTCTGCATCAAAATGGCGCCTGACAATGGACGAGCAAACGATGGGAATGGCTCCTTTTTTTCTCGCTTCTTCAATGAACTTGCGGATATTGTCCTGATAGCTACCAAAGGGCTCGGTATGGCGGGCGGTGTCTGTTTTTTCGTCGTTGTGGCCGAACTGTATGATGACGTAATCTCCTTTTTGTAGGCTATCGAACACCGATTGCCAGCGGCCTTCATTGATGAAGCTTAGGCTGCTTCGGCCGTTAACCGCATGGTTGTGGACTTTGGTTTTCTTAGTGACAAAATCAGCCAGCCCCTCCCCCCAGCCAAGTTCAGGATAGGCTTTGACAGACTTTGGTGCCATAGTGGAGTCACCTATCAGCAGATGTTGATTGTGCCCGGATCTTTCGATGAGAGGAAAATGCAGCTGATTGATAGAGTCAGAAAGATTTTTAGATTTCTCATTTTTCGTCAGTTTGTTTCTCTGCACCCACCATCTGGCCAAGTTTTTCCCCGCCAAGCAAATGCATATGCAAGTGAAAGACAGACTGCCCGGCATCCTCATTGGTATTGACAGACAGGCGGTAGCCAGTTTCCGCAATTCCTTTTTCTTTGGCCAGTTTTTTGGCGACCAGCATCATCTTGCCGAGCACGATTAAGTCTTCATCCGTCGCATCATTGATCGTGTAAATTTCTTTCTTAGGAACAATCAACAAATGAACTGGCGCCTGTAACCGCAGTGGTACAAAAGCGATAATGTCATCATCCTCATAAACGATATCGGCGGGTAGTTCCCTATTTATGATTTTAGTAAACACTGACCCTTTTGCTATTTTTTCAGCTTTTTGTTGCTGATAATCAGCGCTCTGACTCCATCCCGTTGACGAGAAGAAGAGTGCCAGTAAAGTAAAAAAGACTATTTTCTTCATAAGAGATTTGGGTTGTATCATAAGGCTACTCCACCTTCATCACCTTCGCCGCAGTCAGGTAAGGATTGTCGAATGTCACTTTGTCGTCCGCTTTTTTCCCTGGGATAAGGAAAAGCCTGGCTGACAGGGCTTTGTTGGTGTATTTGAGGGAAAGAGAAGCAACGTCTGTAAAGATGCGTTCGACGGTAGCTGCTGAGGTGCTGCCGGCAAGAGGGATGACGTCCAGCCCTGTGCCTGAAACGGAAGAGAATAACAAAAGCTCCTGCACGGTATACCGATTTTCGTTGGCTCGTTGTGCCAATACTTTGTCTTCAATGACGGGCAACATGAGGCCGGAGTAGCCGCAGGTTTTAAGGTCAAGGCTTTTGATGACATCTGTGACCAGGGAGCAGGCGCTTAGTGTGGAGGGCCCACCGAAAGGCTGCTTTGTCAGGGTTTCGATAGCCGTGCCAATGCTGGCATCCAGTCCGGGAGCCGGAGACGTATCGATGCCATCGTACTGCCAGCCATAGGTGAAAGATATTTTTGTAGCGAGGGCCTGCACGGGTAGGAACTGTTTTTCCAACTCGGCTTTTAGGGCTTCTCTCGCATTGACCATGGTCGATTTCGAGAATACTTCTGTCAAAAGGTTGGGGTACTCAAGCCCGACGGCGAAACTATTTACTCCCGAATGAAAGGCGGCTGGAAAAAACGGAATCCCAGCTGGACAATTGGCTGAAGCAGTAAATCGGAAGTTACCTTCGCCGCCTTTGCCCACTTTAGCGACGGCTACCACTATTTCGGCGGCGGCTTTGATGCCGTTGCGATGGATACCTAGATCGGTGGAGGAAACGGGCAGGCTGAAGTTGATTAGATCAGTTTCTCCGATGAGTTTGGCGGCCCAGCTAGCGACTTCTGCACTATATTCGTTGGGTGGAAGCACTGCCCCGATGGCAAAAGATACATCATCTCTCTGTGCGATTTCATCAAATTTCTTCAGGTAGGGCAGGGCCTCGTTCAGTGTTTTTTCGCCGAGGTACTCATACAGGTTCTGCGTAGCAATTCGGATGGTTTGCACCTCATAGCCAGCATTGGTGTAGTCGGTTCGGGCCTGTTTCAGGAATTCGACCGCTTTGATCACCGAGGTAGTATCCGAGAGGCTTTCTACGGTAATGCCCGCTGTGATGGTTCTGACTCTGAAGAGGTGAGGATGCTGGCCGTAGGATACCAGTGCCAGGAAAGCAAAGCCAATAGAAAGTAGTAAGCGAAACATGGGATAGGGTTTGGTGGAGTTAAAGTTAACAAAGAAATGGATAGCCAAGGCGAATTTGGGATGCTATACACACTTACTCTATCAGTGTTGTTTGAAACAATTTGGCTGGGAGCCGTTGTTAATAAGTAGGTAGAGAAAATTCATCGCCTGAATTATTCAATGTAAACCAGCAAACACATGCAGTATAAAGAAAAAATTAAAGCCATCAATTGGCTAGCCCATAATGTAATTCAACTTGAGATACCTAAGCCAACAGAATTTGAGTTTAATGTTGGTGACGCCGTTGAAATTAAAGTGAATAACCAGGAGCCTGGGCCTTTTACCATAACAAATTTGCCTGGCGAAGGCAGGCTGGAGTTTGTGATTCGTGTTTATGCAGAGCACCACGGGAAAACGGAAGCCCTTAGTCGACTCAAGCCAGGTGATGAAATCAGCTTTACCGAGCCCTTTAATACTTTTCAGCCTCAAAAAAGGGCCGTTTTTTTGGCTGGTGGCACAGGCGTTACGCCTTTCATTGCTATCATGCGGTACATGCAAAAGCAGGATACGCTGGCTGATTGTTTCCTATTCTTTTCCAACAAAACCAGAAAAGACCTGTTTTTGGAAGAAGAACTGACTGACATGTTAGGCGACCACTTCCAAAATATCATTGCCAACGACAAGGATGACCCCGACTACTATGGAAATATCGACGAAGCGTGGCTCAAAAACCACATCGACGACCTGTCGAGGCCTGTACTGGTGTGTGGCCCTCCGGCTTTCAATAAGGCCATGGCAAAAGCCCTGAAAAGTATTGGAGTGAAGGAGGGGCTGATTGATTTGGGGAGTTAGTAAGCACGACAAGTGAGCAGCCGCTTATGTGCTGAATTTCGGTTGCACCGCCTTGTGCCACACATTCATGTCTTCCAAGCCCGAGAAAATATAACAATTGTTGATCAGCGTGCCCCCGTAGCAATATCCCAATTGATAAAAGGCCTTGTTCATGGCATACGATTCCGCTCTGGCAATAGTGTACAGGCACTGGATGCTGTCAACAGCCAAAACCTCTTCCAATTTTGACAAGAGCTTTTTTATGTGTCCTTTTCCCTGGGCTTCCGGTAAGGTGCCGCAGTCGGTCAGCTCGGCATTGCCATACTGTGCATTTATTTCAGCGGAAGCGGCACTTACGATTTTGTTTTGCTCCCGAATGACCACATACTTTGTGCCATCCTGCATGGTTTTCAGGATGTAGGCCGACTCATTGACGGGCGTTGGGTACACGTGAAAAATAGCGGCATACAGTTGCGCCAGTCCATCTGCATCTTCCACGGTAGCCACGGAAACGATTTGCGTATCAGTTTTTCTGGCAATAGCAGGCTGGCTCAGTATACTTTCAATCATTTGCTGCTCCTGGTAATGCCCGGGATTGCTACCTCTGGTTGGCTTTTGATACTTTGCCAGAAAATGCATATCTACTCCCTGGAAATACCCTTTTATCAGGGCTTCTTTTGAATAGCCATTTGATAGAAAAACCGGCAGTTCCTCTTCCCGTGCCTTGACGATGATTTTTTCTACCCAACTATATTCAGACCGGGCAATGAGTGTAAGCACTTCCTGAGCGTCGCCGGAATAGTCGTCGATCCTGATTCTTTTGTTGAAAGAATCGGAATACAAAGTGATGCTGGCTGAGCCATTTTTGATGATTGAATTCATGGACTAACCTTTTGGTTCCACTCCACACCAGGAAGTAAGGGTAAGTGCAAAGAGCTTGGCCGCCTGTATCACTTCTTTTATTTCGATATACTCGTTGGGGTAGTGAGCCATTTTGGTTTCACCCGGCCCGATTACCAGCGAAGGTATATTGCCCACCTTTCCCAGTAGCCCCGCATCTGTTCCCCAGGGTGAGGCTTCTATTTTTATCTTTCGCTTATAGATTGTCTCAAAGTTCTCTTTCATCAATTCTGCGAATGGGTGATCCATTTCCACCGCATTGGGCACCCACTGTGCCCCGAAAAACTCCACCTTCACCGGATGGTTCTTCAGCCAGTCGTCAGTAGCGCAAAGGTTGGCCAGGTGGTCAATCAGTTCTTTTTTCACCTCCTGCATGTTCTCGTGCGGCCCCACACCCATGCGGCCTTCCATTGTTACCAGGTCGGGTACCGACGACGGCCATGAACCGCCTTTGATCGACCCCACATTGATGGGTAGCGGGATAGGAATATGGCTGTACAATGGATCGTCAATAGAGGCATTGCGCTTTTTCTCCAACGCCAAAATGCCCTGGTGGACTTTGATCGCCTGCTCAATGGCCGAGACTCCTTCGTAGCGTGTGCCTCCATGGGCAGAACGTCCTTCTACCGTGACCCGAAACCACATAGAGCCCTGCTGTTTGATGAACAGCTTCATGTTGGTGGGCTCTGGAATGATAGCGGCATCCGCAGTATAGCCACGAAGTACAGCGGCCAGCGTGCCCACTCCCCCCGACTCTTCCTCTATCACCGAATGGAAGATTACGTCGCCTTTCAGTTTTGTGCCGCTTTTGATCACAGCCTCAATGGCCAGTAGCAGCGCCACGTTTCCGCCCTTCATGTCGGTGGTGCCACGGCCATACATTTTGCCGTTCTCGATCTTACCTGAAAATGGATCGTCTGTCCATTTACTCCTGTCTCCTTCCGGCACCACGTCAATATGGCCATTGTAGATGATCGACTTTCCGCCACCCTGTCCTTTCAGCACGCCCACCACATTGGGGCTGCCCACATAGGTGTCACGGGAAGCTACAAAGTAGGGGCTTTTGGCAAGCTCGTCATAAACAGGATCCCAAACGTCTACTTCAAGGCCTAGCCTGTTCAATTTTTCGATCACGATCTTCTGCACGCCCTGCTCGTTGGTTTGTACGCTGGGCTGCTGAATCAATTGCTGCAGGTAGGAGATAGCTTCATCGGCGTGTTCATCGATGTAGGCTTCCAACGTCTTTTGAAGGTCAGTCATGGGCTTTGAAGTTAGCGGAGAAGGAAAAATCAGCTTCGGTATTGTTTTTCACATCGGCTAAAGAATAGCCTGGCATTAGTTCATCGAGATATAGCTGCTGATCGACAATGGAAAACACAGCTATTTCGGTGATTATTTTCTTTACGCAGTGATAGGTCGTCACAGGAAGGGAGCACTCAGTCACAATCTTGGGTTTTCCGTCTTTGTCGCAGTGGTTCATCACGGCAATGAGGTTTTTGGCGCCATAGGCGAGCTCCATGGCACCGCCAACACCGGGTACTCTTTTGCCCGGCACTATCCAGTTGGCCAGGTCGCCTCTGGCGTTTACCTGTAGCGCTCCAAGAATGGAAAGGTCAATGCAGCCTCTGCGGATCATGCCAAAGGCAATGGCGCTGTCGAAATAGCTTGCCCCTGGTAAAACCGTTACGGGCAGACCGGCAGCATTGCTCAGGTTGCCATCCGCATTTTCTTTGGGGGTTGGCCCCATGCCCAGAATGCCGTTCTCTGCCTGAAAAAAAACTCGAATATCTTTGCCAAGAAAATCGGGCACCATGGAAGGAATGCCAATGCCAAGGTTCACGATCATGCCGTCCTTCACTTCCTTCGCAGCCCGCTGAGCTATTATTTGTCTTTCGTCTCCCATACCCATTTCCAGTTATAGCCTTTCGATTGCACGATGTATTTCACAAAGATGCCCGGCACCACAATTTCCTCCGGAGCAAGTGCTCCCATGGGCACAATTTCGTCTGCTTCCACAATGGTCACCTTGCTGGCCATGGCCACATAAGGATTGGTGTTGCGGGCTGTTTTATCAAAGATCAAATTGCCAAAGGTGTCAGCTTTCTTAGCATAAACAATCCCAACATCACCTGTGACAGGCGCTTCGTAAATGTATTCTTTGCCACCAATGTTCACTTTTGGTTTGTCGTATTCCAGCTGCGTGCCTTTGCTGAGTTCAGTTAAAAAACCATTCAGTCCCACACCGCCTGATCGTATCCGCTCCACCAAAATGCCCTGCGGGGAAAACTCTACCTGTAACTTGCCCTGGTTCATTAAGTCGCCCGCCGTAGGGTTGGAGCCGATGTGAGAGGCCAGCAGGTGTGTGGCTCGCTCAAGGCAAACGAACTTGCCAATGCCGATCCAGGGGAAGCCTGCATCGTTGCCGATGAGCTTCACGTCTTTCACCCCGGAGTCTATAAGGCAGTCGATCAAGCCGGGGGGCGTGCCGACACCACCAAACCCACCAAAGAGCAGGGTCATCCCATCAAAGAAAGCTGATTGAGCAGTGGCGAAGTCGGTAACTTTATCGAATAGGTGCATAGGTTAGCTGCATTCTTTTAGTGATTGCTCCAGCTTGCCGAGGAGTTCTTCGGCTTCACTTTTGCTGATAATGAATGGCGGTGAAATTAATACACCATTTTCATCAATACCTTCTTTTCCTCCCACAGAGGGATAAATCAACAGTCCGTTTTGATAGCAGCGCTCAACGAGTTTTGCCTGTATTCCTTTTATCGTTGGATCCAGTTCAAGCCCCATCATCAGGCCTTTGCCCCGCACAATTTGAATGACGGGATATTTCTTTTGCAGCTCATACAGGGCCGATTTGATCGTAGCTCCCTGTCTGTCGACGTTCTTCAGCAAATAATCTTCCTCTACGGTTTCCAGCACCTTCAAGGCAGTGGCACAGGAGAGTGGATGCCCGCTATAGGTGTGGCCACTCATGATGAGCCCGCTTCCTTTTTTTATAGGCGCAAAAATCTTGTCGGTCATCAAAGTGGCAGCTATGGGCGCATAGCCTGCACCCAGGCTTTTACCTATGGCCACAATATCAGCTTGAGTACCCCAATGCTCCATGCCAAACCATGTTCCGGTTCTTCCCAGGCCTGTCATTACCTCATCGGCGATGAACAAAATCTCATTCTTGTCGCAGACTGCTTTGAAGCAGGCATAGTATTCGTTTACCGGTGCCAGGGCAGTGCCGGCCGCTCCCACCATCGGTTCGGCGACGAAGGCAGCAATCTTCGAAGCTCCAATGTCGTCTATCACTTTTTCAAACTCAGCTACCTGGTCTTCCAGTGCATCGTTTTCCAGGTCAGAGGATAGTGCAGGGTATTTCTCCAGCATGCCTTCAAATCTTTGCCTCCTGAGCACATGGCCTGATAGGGAAAGCGCTCCCATGGTGATGCCGTGGTAGCTTTTCTTCCGGGTAATGAAGTGTGTCTTTTCAGGTTTGCCTTTTTCCTGCCAGTACTGAATGGCGATTTTCATGGCCGTTTCAATGGCTTCGGTACCACTGTTGACGAAAAAGCTGTGGCTGAGTGACCTGTCAGGTGATAGTTCGTACAACTTAGTGGCCAGCTGTTCGGCTTCTTCAGAGGCAAACTGCGACCGATAAACAAACTGGAGCTTATCGAGCTGTTTTTTGATAAATGGCAGGAGCTTTTCGTGGGAATGACCCAGCGAGCAAGTCACCGCTCCGGAAGACCCATCGAGGTATGCCTTGCCGTTTTCATCATAAATGTAGACGCCTTTGGCACTAGTTGCCTTGAGGTACGTCTTGTTCAGGTTGGGTTGTATGTTGTGCACTTTCCTTTCAGTAAATATCGTATAGGTTTTGATTTCAGCATGAAGCCTTTTGTCGGTACATTCCGCTGAAATACAGCCGTTTGATTGGTGCTGTTTTAATGCTGTTGTTTCTGTTTTAGTCGGAACAGCAGTGTTTGTCACTTTTTGCTTTCTCAAAACATTCTTTCCCTTCTTTAAACGCAAAGTATGAAAGCCCTAAAGTTCCAATACTGTCTATATATGAAAGCCTGAAAAGCTCATATATTCCACTACTTATAAGCAGAATGATTGACATATAAACGCATACCAAAGTACAGTTGGCATCTGCTAAAATAGGTGCAGAGTTCAGTTTAGTTCCGACGTTTCTTTTCCAAACTACCAAAATCCACATGACTATGATTGAAATGATCGAAATCACAACTCCCCAAAAAGTCGTAATTGGTCTATGCCCCGTCCAGATATTATAAACACTTGTGAGAATCAGACCAAAAACCAATATGTAGAAAGCCACTCCTGTTATCTTTAAGGCAGTTCGTTCAAAGTCATCCCTTTTGCTATCTATATTATTTTGGATTCTTACAATCATATGAGCAATTCCAAGCCCCGATATAACTTCGATGAAACTATCAGAGCCGAAACCGAAAAGGGCCAAACTTTCGTCTTCAAATCCTAAATAGGTGGATATCAAACCTTCTAAAACATTGTAGATTATTGTGAACGCTGCAAGTCCAAAAGCAACTTTATACAGTTTTCTGTTATCAGTCATTGTTGTCATTTCCAATTAGTTTTCAGTTGAATAACAAAGTAGAAATACTCTCAGTTTAATGTGATCATCTGCGACCTTCGAACACCTTGCGTGCGCTATTTATGTCGCTCATCACCCTGACCTTTTCAGCTTCAGTATTCCAGGTGGTGACAGCCGATGCCGCCTCTTCAATACGATCGATCCAGGTGAGAAAATAATCAGCGTCTCCAGTCGAATGTATGGGCTGCCCACCCACGTTTACAAACACTGCATTGGTAGTGGCATACGGATAGATATCGAGGACTTCAGGATTGGGTGCGCTATGAGCCCGGAGAAGCACCCATGAACTGTTAGCAATATTCAAGGTTCCAGTGAAATCAGCCGTTGTGCGGTCGCCGCTTAACGTAATGGTTTTCACCACCTTCCCATTTTGAATAATTTCCAACTTGTCGATAGGCACCAATGAGCGAACAAAGCCTTTATAGTTGAGCCTTCCTTTTTTCGAAAGCGCTATGTCTCCGCCAGGCTCTTGATCATCGAGAGCAAACCCAAGCATAGGTCCATTGCTGGCAAAAGTCTTGCCTTTTTTGACGCCTTCAATGAATTTCTCATGCAGTGGCCGTTCATCACCTTCCTCCATTTTCACAAACGCTCGTGTCAGTCCGACAGGCCCCCGTAGCGAGGCGTAATTAGCCATGGCGTCGGTGCCACCGACAGGAGTCAGCCTAAATCCACAGTTCATCAGCTTGTACCATACCCCGGCTGAGATATGATGATCGCTATACCCAACCGCCTCATAGTAGTCCACTTTGCCCAGAGCTACATCTACAGGCAAGGAAAAGCTCGTGGGTTGGGAGAGGTCAGGCTCCGTTTCGAAAGGATGGACATAGCCCACAATGCCATTTTGGTCATGTGCGATGTCGGCTACCACGGCGTTGGAAGGATACGGACTCTCGGCGCCAGTATGGGTATAGCCGACGTACCCTGGAAGGAGATAATTGGACGTCAAGCCCAGTAAGCCCATGTGCCCCCAAAAGCTGGTGTGGTATTCCTGACCATGCATGATGAGGGTTTGTTCGTCTGAAGCATTGTCAGGGTCTACAGAAAAATACTCAATATCAGGAATGCGCTGTTCTTTGTTAACCACCAGGTTGTACACAATGTCGAGGTCTTCTGCCTTGGCTTGTAAGGCCAGGTGCTCGGGCGTGTTGCGGTAGTGCCCACCATAGTTCATATGCACATGCACGTCGGCTGACTTCCAGGTGCCGTGGTACGACGGAATGGTGGAGGGAGCCCATGAAAAAGCAATCTCTTTTTCCTCGCCTGCTTTCACTGCGACGGTAGCATCATTTGCCTTTCGGAAGCCTTTCCAGGCGGTAATTTTCACCTCACCGACAGGCACTGTCACTTTCACTTCTCCAGGAGAATGGAAATAGTAGGTTTCGAATTTTTGCGCCTCCCGGTTAAAAACCTCGTTGCCATGCATCCATGCATCGTCAGGTGCATAGCTCCTGTCACCAACCCTTACCGTCAGGCGGGCAGGTGTCGGTTGCTTGCTATCGTGGTAGGTTTTTATAGTAACAGTTGCCGTTGGGTGGATGTACTTCTTTTCATTGATCAGCAATGGCCACTTTTTGCTGGTAAGCCAATCCATCAGGTAGAGTTCCGTGTTACCGTGTTCATTGCTTATGTAGGCGATCTTGCTTCCGTCGGGTGACCAGCGGGCATGGGTGGCGTCGAAATCGCCGTATCCCATGGCCATGGGGTAGCCTTTTTCATCGGCCGGGGTCATCCAGAGTTGGTGCCACTGCTGGCCGAGGTAAGACGAGTAAATGATTCGCTTGCCGTCAGGCGACCAGTCGGGGCTGGCCCGCCAGTTTGTTTCTTCCTCACGCAGCAAAACGGGGTTGTAGTTGTTTACTTCGGTTCTGTAAATATTGCCAGACCCATGCAGCACATCGGGGTTGGTCACAAATACCAGCGATTTGCCATCGGGTGACCAGGAAGGGCTTAGCTGATGATCGGGCTGGCCGTAGTAGTAGCGGGGAATGGCGGTGGTGCGCTCCGGTGAAAGAGGTTTGGCTGCCAGCGTAATGTTGTTCAGGCTCCCTATCCAAATCCGGAAGTTGCCCGTTTCTTTTGTGGAGACAAAAGCTATTTGCGAACCATCTGGTGAAAATCGTGGATCGATATTAACAGCACCGCCCTCTGTAAGCTGGGTTGTTTTCCCGGTTTGCAAATCCAGCAGGTGAAGCTCCATGGCATCGTTGTCGTAGCGAACAAATACGACGGTGCTTCCATCGGGCGACCAGTCGGGCCGGTAGTCGTAGCCTGGCCCGTCGGTAATTTGTGTGGCAGTTGTTTCATCTATTTTCTGCTCCCAAAGGCTTCCTCCCATGGAGTAGATCAGGCTTTTTCCATCGGGCGACCATGTGGCAGAAGAAGGGCCGGTGGTGAGCTGTGGCACATACATTTCCCGGTAGTAGTAGGGGTGGGGGATGTCGATTTGGCCCAACACCCAAGGCCTTTGAGCCAATAGAGGAGAGAATGCTAGGCACACCAGAAACAGTAGTAGATTGATCCGCTTATTCATTTAGCTAGTTCGGAAAAAAGGGATGACAATCAAAACGTTTTACAGTGCAGCGGACAGGAATCACCCTCACAGAACTTTAGTGGATGTGAACCCCCTGCGTAGTAAAAGAAATGCCCTGCTGGCCAGAAGTAGAAATCATTACGGCTTCAAACAATGGCTCATGCGTTTCATCTTTTACCGCCCAGTCAAAGATAAAATTAGCCCCGGTGCCTCCTTCATTGTCTACTTCATCAATCACTATTTCTATCGTTTCCATGGGGCTGATGAATATCGGATTCTTAAAGTATGTTCTTAGCAACTCGCCATGGGTATTGTAGTAATCAGCTTTCAGCATATAGATAGAGTCAGTCAGGCTGGTATTTCTCATGCTGATGGTGGACGTAAGATCGTGGGTCCTGCTTTCCGACCGGCTGTAAATTTGAGAATAGACCGACAGATAAGTTGATCCTGCGACCAGCGAGTCCGACTCGTTCAGTTCAATGAACCTTTGTTTCCAATTTACCGGGTTTACCGAACTTATAGGTTCAGGCTCGTTGCAGGCAAAAAGTACAACACCTAAAGTCGCCGCCAAAAGTATGTGGCGTGCAAGTGTTTTAATTGACGAAGTTCCCCGTATTGAAATACCCATAAATTACCTGGTTTCGTTTGTGATTCAATTTACGGAACAATTGACGAAAGCCATGCGATGGATGCCTTATTGATCGATCAAAGAAAAATGTATTGTCTCCCCCTGGAGGCTTCAGCTTTATTCCTTCCCTAAATTTCTCTAATTTCCGAGAACTATTCGGAGGCTCAATCGCAGATGTCGGAACTGAAGACCATCAATCATGTAAACAAGCAACTCAGGAATCTCATCATTTCGTTTTTCCTTTTCCTTTTCAGTTTGGGCGTGGGTTTGGCTGGATTCACGCTCATAGAAGACCTGGATTTTGTGAATGCTCTCTATATGACCATTATTACTGTGGGCACCGTTGGCTTTACAGAGGTAAAGGAGTTGAGCGCAGCAGGTAGGGTGTTTACCTCCATCTATATTTTATTGAATCTGGGTATTTTTGCCTATGTGGTCTCCGTGATATCCAGCTACATATTTGAAGGGAAACTGAAATCAATTGTCAAAAGCTATCGCTCGGGTATGGAAATAAACAAACTAAAGAACCACGTAATTGTCTGTGGGTATGGCAGAAATGGCGCCCGGTCGTGCCAGGAGCTCCAAAAGAGTGGCGAGCAATTTGTAGTAATAGAAAAGGATCCTGACATGGTGAATATTATTCCTGAGTCGATGAAGCTTTTTATTGGCGACGCCACCGAGGATGACAACCTTACCACCGTCGGCATAGACCGGGCCAGGGCTATTATCATCACCACTCCTTCCGATGCGTCGAATGTGTTCATAACCCTGACAGCCAGGGCAATGAATGAAAAGATCAGAATCATAGCCAGGGCTTCCAATATTGAAACGGAGAATAAACTCTACAGGGCTGGTGCCAACAACGTCATTCTACCAGACTTGCTGGGAGGCATGTTCATGGCGCAGCTGGTGACCAAACCTATCGTTATAGAGTTTCTAAATCTGCTCAATGGCGTGTCGGGCATGAGCTACCACCTGGAGGAAGTTGGCTACGACGACCTGAAGCCGGAGTTCAAGGACAAAACGCTTCGGGAACTGAATATTTCTGCATCTACGGGTGTCATTGTTGTGGGCGTAAAAGACAATATCAAAGGGCTTATCCCAGGCCCCTCCGCCGACACTTTTATAGGTGAAGACGACTACCTTATCGTTTTGGGCTCCAATATTATCCTGAAGAAATTCTTTGATCAGTACACGCAGTTGAAGTACGAGAAGATGTGAGGCTAATTGGCTCGCTTCATGTGAAAAGTCTCCGTTTCTATCTTGTCTCCGTTTTTTAACCTCAGCCGTATTTCCATCTCCTCGTCTGATTTTCGTTCAAACACCAGGCCCTTTAGCTCGATTTTGTCTTTGGAAAAAGCTATCATTTCAAAAGTGATATAGTTTTCTTTCGTTTCCCAACCCACCAGTTCAGGCGTAAAGTGCTTGAGGCGGAGCCCCGTTTTATCGAGCACCATAAACTCGTAGAAGTTGAGGCTGCCATCGGCATTGTGGTGGCGGTACACGCCCATCATAGTGCCGTCAGCTGAGGGTGGTGACCATACTTCTTCCGAGGTGCCGCCAAAGCCATCGCCCGTCCATCGCCCAGCCAGCCAGGCGTAGTCGTTGATGTTGAAAGGTGCAGGTTCATTGCCTGCGGAAACGTAAGGTGTGTGAAAGAAAAGGCAGATGACTAGAGAGATAATTGCTTTCATTGCTTGTTTCATTAAAAGTTTTGAAGTGTAGACAACACGACGCCTGGTGAATGGACAAAAGGTAGGATTTATTTTTTTTACTGCTTTCCGCCAGCTTCCATTTTTCACCACGCTCCCATGGGAAAAAGGAACGCAGCTACTCAACGATTGCCAATTGAAGAGCCTTGATACTCCGATAACAACCTGCGCTCTAAACCGGTGCAAAGGCTGTCAGCTTGAAAGCGCCTTTTGCTTGGCGTCAGCAGATGATATAACGGGGAAGACCTCAAACTCACAAAGGTCGCTCCATGCGTCCATCCATTCCTGTAGTTTTTCCATCGACTCGGCTTCCATTAGTTGGAAGCATACTTCCACTTTTTCGTCAATCCAGCTGTTAATGTAGGTCACACCTTCCGGCATCAGCCTGCCTTTTTCATCAAACCTTTTGTACAGTTCCTTCACCTTCCCAGGCCGGAACTTTTCAACAATCATGTAGTTCATTTTTTGTCTGTTATCATCATTCGTCTAGGCAGGGAATCTCCTCTTTTGTAAACGGAGGCGCTATGGTGTACTCATTGATGCCATTGGCGAGGTCAAAGTCATGATACTGATAGTTGGGCGTGTAAAGCACGGTATCCCAGTAGATTGTCTGCGGATCTGTGGCTCGCAAGTCGCCGGTAGACTCCATCCACTGCTGCAGGTCAGCCTGCAGGCTGCTGATGGTCGATCGGTACTCCGGGTCAAGAGCCAGATTGTGCAGTTGGAATGGATCTTTTTTGATGTCGTAGAGTTCTTCTGGCTGCCGCTTCGCAAAGGTCAGGTTGAAATAGTCCGGTCTGGTTTCTGCAGTTTTGCCTTCCATGGCCATTATCAGGTATTTGGTGATGGAGTTGTCTACATCGCCATATTGCCCCACCGACTGATAGGTGGTGGGGTCGCCAGCTGGCCACCTGTCGGGCATGAAGTTTTTGATGTAAAGGTATTGCTCTGTTCTCACACTGCGGCTGGGGTAGCTGAGGTCGCCAGCCCGCACGTTGGCATGGCGTTCTCTTTCCGAAAACCCCCGACTTCTGTCTTTGCTGTCAGTGCCAGCTAAAAGTGGCCACAAGCTGCTGCCCGAGGTGAACATGCTGGCGTCTAACCCAGCAGCTTCCACGAAAGTAGGCGCAAAATCCACAGCGTTTGTGAACTCAGTGACCACTGTGCCCTCGGCTATTTTGGAGGGAAAGCGCATCGCTAAGGGCATGTGAGCGCCATATTCATACAAGTTTGCTTTGGCCCTGGGAAAGGGCATCCCATTGTCGCTGGTCATCACCACAATGGTATTGTCGAGCTCACCGGCTTCCTCCAGCATTCTGAGGATGCGGCCGCTTTCTCTGTCGAAGCGCTCCACCTCGAAGTAGTAGTCGAGAATGTCGTTCCTCACGCAGGGCAGGTCCGGTAGAAAAGCCGGCACAATCACATCGTCCAGCGACATGCCCGTTTGAATGCCCGTGTTGGGCACGTAGTCCCGGTGAGGGTCGGTGCTGCCAAACCAAAAGGAGAAGGGAGTACCAGCTGGCTTCTGGGCAAAGAACTCTTCAAACGAGGTGAAGTCTTTTCCTGCAGGGTTGTCGGTGTAGCCACCTGCTTTGAAGTCGCCGGGGCCCCAGCCTTTCCTGGTTTTGCCGGTGAAGTAGCCATTCTCGCCCAGGATGGTGACCCAGTTCGCAAACTTCTTTGGAAACACCGACCATAAGTTGCCAGCCGACTCCAGCTGGTGCGGAAAGCGACCAGTGAGGATCGCTGCTCTCGAAGGGGAGCAACTTGGCGCTGCCGTATAGGCATTCTGAAACAAAGCGCCTTCCCTGGCAATCCGGTCGAAAGTGGGTGTGTGTACTACCGGGTCTCCATAAATCCCAGCGTGAGGGTACGACCAGTCGTCGGCGATTAAGAACAGGATGTTGGGTTGTTTTACTTCGGCTATCTCTTTGGATGGTTGCGAGCCAGGCGTGCAGCCAATGGTGAGGATTGAAAGGACGATCAGGAAAGAGTGTTTCACTTAGTTAAGTATGTTAGGGTTCAACTACAGGGATTAAGTTATAAAAATCCCTTTACTTACTGCCCTGTCGCACTTTGCTTTTGAAGTAAGCGTATTTAAAACAGTACGTCTTGAAGCTTCAAACTTGAATTTGTTTTAGATGCGTTTCCTTCTCTTTCCTCTACTTCTTCTTATTATTCTTGAACTTATCGCCCCGGGTCTTCGGCTTCGTGTATTTCAGTACGATTTCCCTTTTGTAAGAGCCACCCAGGTTAACCTTCTTGTTCTTCGCTATCTTCTCATGGAAGCTTGGCCCTGCCAGGTCTTTTTTGGCATTGCGATGCGGGTTTTTGTTGTCGCCGCTTTTGGCTCTCTCTTCGGGCAGCAACTGATGTGATACTTCAATGCCTTCCGGCATCTCCACTTGGGCGATTTCATGCAACATTAGCACCTCAATGGCCAGCTTGTACTCTTCCTCTCTGTCGGTGAAGAACAGCAAGGCATTGCCTTTTTCCTCCATCCGACCGGTACGACCAATGCGGTGGATGTAGTTTTCCGGGAAGTTGGGCGTGTCGAAGCTGATGACGTGGCTCACGGTAGCCAGGTCAAGGCCACGTGCCATGACGTCGGTGGCGATAAGGATGCGGTTTTTGCCGCTGTCGAAGTTCTCAATGGCGTTGATCCGGTTGTTCTGCGACTTGTCGGTATGGATGATGCCCAGCTCCGGCGCCCAGGGATCTTCCAGCAGGTCGTAAAGGAGGTCTGCGTTCTTTTTGCCCGTAACGAACACCAGCACTTTTTTGAACGTGTCTTTGTCACGAAGCAGGTGACCCAGCAGGTTGGCCTTGGTGTGGAAATTGGGCACCCGGTAGGCTATCTGGTCGATGGTTCCCAGCCGGGATCCGCTGATGGCGATGGTAATTTTTACTGGCGCAATAAAGCTATCGTTGATCAGCTCTTCCACCTCGTCGGTCATGGTGGCGGAAAACATGATGTTTTGGCGGCGCTCAGGGACGAGCTCAAACAGGTTGGTGAGCTGAAAGCGGAAGCCCAGGTCGAGCATTACGTCCACTTCGTCGATCACCAGCTTTTTGATTTCTTTGAGCTGCACAGCCTTGCTGATGGCCAGGTCGTAGATGCGGCCGGGGGTGGCCACCAGGATGTCCATGCCCTGGGCTACAGCCAGTGCTTGTGTTTTGATATTGGTGCCGCCGTATACGCCCATCACCCGCACGTTCATGTACTTGGCGTAGGTGTTTACCTGCTCCACCACCTGCAGGACCAGCTCCCGGGTGGGCACCAGGATGAGGATGCGGGGGTGCACCTGCTTCGAAAACTTGAGCTCCCGCAGCAGGGGCAGCATATAGGCCAGGGTTTTGCCCGTACCGGTTTGTGCAATGCCTACTACATTTTTACCCGACAGGATGACGGGAAAAGCCTCTTCCTGGACAGGAGTGGGTTTGGCAAAGCCCAGGTCGTCAAGGGCATTGAGAAGGGGGGTAGACAGGTTGAGTTCTCTGAAGGAATCCATGGGGTATGCGACTTATCAACGAACTGCAAAAGTCGGGAGTATTGGCGAGGTAAAAAAATGGGGGAGAGTGTTGTTCTCGGGCGATCAGTTATGGCTTCGCCTCTTCAGTCGGATTTCACCAATGGTTCAAGCGTCTTGGGCCTTTTAGTATTTTAGAATCGACACAAGCGGACGTTTGCGCCAGGGGGGGCTGGTGTGGAGATCTTTCAAATATTCACGAAAACAGGCTTAAAGTTACAATCCGTTCAGTATCGGTGATATCGCCTAGCGTCAAAGTTCTTTGTATCTTGAAGTTCCTGACAATGAAACTGACTCCAGAATCAGTTTTGTCGGTTTTCCAAATTCAATTTCAAGTAGCCATTTCATGCTGGTTAAGTTGCTTATTAATTCTGAGTCTTTCCAAAATTGTTGGTCAACCAACATAGTTATGAAATACTCGTCGTCAATAAATTGAAGCCGGGCAGTATTGCCGTAATCAGCGCCGAAGAAATCGTTGGTCTTAAATTGCTTTGCAAGTTTGTTGACGTCCTCAATTGGCACCAATTCAGCATCATAATAGAGTTTATTTCCCTCAACTATCATTACTTCTCCGTCATAAATCGGTTGGTCCATGGCAAGCCCGAAAATAATTCCAACATTAAGTGCTAAACCCAATATCGTTATGCCAGTTACTGCCCAGTTTGATCCTTTCTTTGCGCCAGCCTCGAATGCGTCATTTACATCTTTGGCCATGAAGTTTCTAAAGAAAATAAACACTAGTAATCCATAGAAGGCAGTGAAAACAAAATTTGGAATCTTATCAATGATACTATGAGGTACCTGAAATATTCCATAGAAAAAAGCGACTGTAAATATCAAGGTGGAAGCAAGTGCAATGTAGGCTTGCTTTTCTTTGCCAAGTGCGATATAATTTTTATAAATTAAGAATCCGGGCGGAATAGGGCCTGCCAAAATAGCCGCAATGTCTATTTGCTTTTCTGTAAATAGCTTTTTCTCCATTTTTCACTGTCTCTGGTTAGAGTCCGAATAGACACAACTGATTGGTAAAAACCTCCATAGCCCTCAATTGCAGCGAGGGCTGCTGAGACTTGCGCTTGAAGCGCATCATTCAACCAATATATCAATTAATTCTCTTCTTAAGTTGTAATTCCTGGCGCTGCATTAGATATAGTCCTCTGGTCTTCAATCTAAGGGGATGTTTTTTATTCTGGCCACAGACCCTACGACAGGCCTTCGGGCTTCTCGCTCAGCGATTTCAAATCCCGAAGAGCGGTATAAGTTTTGAAATCTAAAAATACCGAATAGCCCTAACAGCACATAATTGGGTTTTCCAAGTTGCTCCACCAGCAGCATCTGAGAAATTTATTACCCTCACTAAAGGTGGATTGACTCCTGAATTCAGCTCATTACTAGTCCAATAGCGTTCATTTATAAAGTCACCCAAGCCATTTAAATGTAAATTGGCCTTCATTAACTCAAGCTCCTCCCTGGCTGGAAGATACCAATCATCGTATCCTTCCAATTCTAAATCATAACAAATTTTTGCTGCAGAATTTTCTTCATTGCAATCATTGACTATTTCAGGTGTATTTAGGGCACCGCCACCCACTAAATTTCTTTCACCAACGTATAATGTCCCCTGATCACCAGTAATTTCGATATCTGCACAGCCCCATTCAATGTTTGTGGCCTGATCCATGTTTGCGCAAACAAAACCAATGCCGTTATCCGTATTTAAGTAAGATATTAGACCGCCCTGATAGGAAGCACCATAAAGTTGGTCAAGTGAAACTCCGCTATTATATATTGATATGGGTGTTTCACCATCATCAAGTCTCTCCTGGATTGTCTGTTCTGTTGCCCTTGCAGTTAATTCAACAGTTAGTGGAGTGGATGAATAGTGACCCAGGCTATCTCTGGAAAATGTGAAATTAAATGTTTCATATCCCTCATGTTCGATGGTCAAATCATAAGAAGCATATCCATCTTTAATAACTATCGAATTATTTGCAATGGGTGCTAATTCTTGATGAAATGAGTAAGATTCGCTCGTCACAATTAATTCAGCACTTAAAAGCGTCTCAAGGTTGCCTTTTTCCGAAACATTGATGTAGAACCTGAATAAGTCCACCAGTGACAGATCAAACCCAACTAAACCAAAATCTTCAAGCCCCAAATTTTCAGTTGACAACACCTCAACCTCTAAATCTAAAATATCATCCGCACTTATAGAAAACTCGATAGGGAGTGGTTCATTGACATTCTGCGCTTGAAGAGAGCCCTCTTCAGGTGCAGCGTATATGATGTTGCTGTCTTCATCGAGAATCAAAAATTCGGTCAATTTATAGTCACCTACCGGAAGCGAAATTTTTTGACTGATAAATTCACCATCTAGTTGATACAGCTCGATTTCAGATGTTGAATATTCAGTTGGTGAGCCATCACTCTTATTAATGGTGACCAAAATTGAAACCGCCTCACTCAAATCTAGCACCCTTCCGCCGTTGGCTGACTGATTGTCAAACTTAGGTTTAAAACTAATTTTTCCTACACCGTTCGGCTGGCCAGAATCATCTCCGCCACACCCTGTAGTCATGATTAGTAAGGTAAGTAAGCTTAGTAGTTTTGTTACAGCATATTTCATGATTGGATGGTTTTGGGAGTAGCTTTGTTTAGTTTTTCCTTTTTAAGAAAGAACTTAGGTGGTTAATTATACCTTTTGTTGGATTAAGTAATTGATCAAAAGCGAGCTAATATACACAACCACTAGCATATTTTTCCATTATATTTTACTGGTTTTTTTAGTGAAAGCAGCTATTCCTGGGAATTGATACTAATCTCCCGTTTGTAAGTGTCTGTTAAATACACAATACGCTTCTATTGTACGATCCAGCTGTTTTCCAAACTGAGGAATGATTAATCAATATAGCTCTGCCTTTTGTCCTTTCTTTTCGGTAGATATCAGGCCTGCTTTGCAGTCTTTTTGAGCTTTTCTTCATGTTCCGAAAAACACCGCTGAGTGGGAAACGAGCAGTGCCAGCGCATTGAGTTTTTTATACGGGACGCAGCAGGTCTTTGAGAAGGCCAGAAGCCCTACGATAGGCCTTCGGTTCTGCCAATTGACTTGTCTGCCCTTTTTCTATTTTTAAGCATTGAATTATTCAAAAACCACCTTATTTATGATTATTATTGCAAATAAGATGATTATAATGTTCTTATTTAGTTAAAATGAAGAGAATAGTATGACTTTGCAGTCTGTATCCGAGAAGCAAATCATAGAACGCCTCAAGTTTGAGAACCCATGGTGGGTTACTGGAGTGATCGAGGATTTTTATAACGAGATGCCCAGGAGGCTGTATTTCGGCCTGTTCAAAACGCTGGCCTACGAAACTGATGTGCGCAGGGCCCTGATATTGATGGGGCCACGGCGGGTGGGCAAAACAGTTATGATGTATCATACGGTGCAGGATTTGATTGCTTCAGGTGTTCCCTCCAATAAGATCATCTTTGTTACGGTGGAAAGCCCTGTTTATCTAAATGTAGGGCTGGAGCAAATGCTGCGGTACGCCATGACGGCAGCTGGCCAGGAAGACCTGTCTGGTCTTTATGTGTTCTTTGATGAGATTCAATACCTGAAAAACTGGGAGGTTCACCTCAAGTCGCTGGTCGATAGCTACAGGGCATGCAAGTTCATAGCGTCGGGTTCAGCGGCAGCGGCATTAAAGTATAAGAGTTTGGAAAGTGGTGCCGGACGCTTCACCGACTTCCTGCTTCCTCCACTTACCTTCAACGAGTACATCCATTTGAAAGGGTTGGAGAATTTAATCAGGCCTTCAAAAGTAGACTGGCGGGGGGCTGATATCGACTTCTATTCGACCACCCATATTGAGGAGCTCAATAGACATTTTATTGACTACATGAATTTTGGGGGCTATCCGGAAGTCATTTTTTCGGAGAAGATTCAGGCCAATCCGGGTCGGTTTATCAGGCAGGATGTGATCGACAAGGTGCTGCTGAGGGATTTGCCGAGTTTGTATGGCATTCGGGATGTGCAGGAGTTGAATTCGCTGTTTACCACCATTGCGTACAATACCGGCAACGAGTTTTCGCTGGAGACGCTGAGCAAAGAATCTGGAGGTGTGAAAAAGCAGACGATCAAGACCTATGTCGAGTATTTGGAGTCTGCGTTTTTGATCAAGACGGTCAAAAGAGTAGGCCAGGATGCCAAGCGGTTTCAGCGGGATAACTTTTTTAAGATGTATCTCACCAACCCGTCCCTTCGGGCGGCCTTGTTTTCACCTATGTCTGCCACCGATGATATGATTGGCAACATGGTGGAAACGGCCATCTATGCCCAATGGATGCACCGTGACTGGTTCACTCCCTGGTATGCCAGGTGGCAAAATGGGGAAGTGGATTTGGTTGCTCTGTCGGAGGCTAAGTTTGAGCCGCTTTGGGCGCTGGAGGTGAAGTGGTCGAACAGGTATTTCGAAAAGCCCAGGGCCTTAAAAAGCCTGCTGAAGTTCAGTGCCGAAAACCGCCTGAAACATGTGTTGGTGACCACCATCGACAAAGAGGGGAGCAAAGAAATTGATGGAGTTAACTTGCACTATTTTCCGGCAGCCACTTATGCTTATACCGTTGGGAAGAATACTTTGAAAATGAAGGGTGGGTAAATCCAGGTACCGTGTATTTGCAGTAACGTAACGAGATGCCCAGAAGGCTGCATGGTGTGTTTTATCGAGGGCACACACCAACAGGCTAAGAAGACGAACGAGGATCAACTACCCTTTTACCAGGTCTTTTCTGCCCACTGTATAAACGATCATCATCAACACCGACATATAGCCGATTAGCCACCAGAAGGTGTTGGTGTTTCCGGTAAACTCAGGCAAAATCACTAGATAATTGAAGGCTGCGTTGGCGCTAACATGAGCAAGTATGGACGTGAGCACACTTTTAGTATAGTAGTAAAGCCAGCTCATAAAGAGAGTCCCCAAAACTACCCATGAAAGGAATACATAGAAGTCCATTTGCAGGGGAACACCCGCTCCGATGAGATAGGCTGGAAAATGCCAGAAACCCCAGATCAGGCCGAGGATGATGCTTGCGTACAGCACATTCACTTTTTTCATCAATCTGGGGAGTATGTAACCCCTCCAGCCATATTCCTCGCCAATGGCAATTAATATGATCACAACAACCTGTGGCAGTAGTTGGGTAGTTCTTAAATGAAACCTGGAGGCGTCGAAGTCCAAAGATGTGAGCATGGCTAACAAGGCAATGGCCGGAATTCCGAACAGTGAGAGGAGGAGCCATTTTAAGGCCATTTTCTTTGATGTTTGTTTTACAAACAATTCCGTGAGGCCTTTCTTGCCAGTTGTGGCGGCAGTCATAACCAGCGCCACTATTGCAGGCGTGAAAACTGACAAGATAGAGATCCCAGGATTATCTAATTGATAGGCGATAAAACATATCAGTGAGCTGACTGCTATGGCAAGCGTCGAGAAGATGATGATTTCTTTTTTTTCCATGCGTAGGGCGATGTTGATCACTCTTCGTCAGACGCCACCCGGCTAGCTTCGGTTACCCACTTATTTCCTCACCTCATACCACAGCTCTACCATGCCATTCTTGTAGGCGGTCACATCCTTGAGGTGGAGGGGTTGTTCTACGCCAATAGAATCAAAGAACAGGAGCCCTTCTCCCAATAGCATCGACTTCACCGTAACGATGATTTCGTCGACCAACCTGGCCCGGAGGAAGTCTTTGGCAACAGTAGTGCCACCCACTACCCAAATGTTTTTATAGCGAGGTTTCAGTTGTTCAGTCACCAGCTTTTCGATATCCCCTGCATGAAATTTTACATTCACCCTTGCCGACATCATTGGTCGACTGGTCAGTACCATTACCGGTTTGTTGCCATAGGGCCAGCCCAATGCCAGGGCGTGTTCATAGGTTTTGGAGCCCATTACATAGCAGTCGATGCCTTCGAGAAAAGTTGTGATCTGTTCGTCGGTTAGGTCTATACCCTTTTCATACGTGTCAGGCGTTTCAATCCACGATACGTCATTGTCCTTCCTGGCAATAAAGCCATCGAGGCTGGAGACCATGTGCAGGGTTATTTTCGAGGAGGTCGTAGTCATTACTTTCTATTTGGCCTTTAGCCGTATCACATAAATGGAGTCGGTGGAGAAAATGTGAATACTGTTGCCGCTAAGGGTAAAGCCAGCATTAAAAAGCTCTTCAGCGCTCATCATGCTGAGCGAATCGACGGTCTCTTGGTCAAGCTTGCCATTGTACATATAAGGAAGGCCATTGCTCACCTGGCGTGACTTAGTCAAAACTGTGGAGGACTTCGCTTGCATCGTCCGCTTCATGTCATGAGTGGTTGTGAGTAGCTTGGTTAGCGTGAGTGAGGTGCTGCTCAGTTCAGTCAGCGAAAAGATTCCCCCGAAGTTAACCTTGTCCTGATCGGCCTTGTCGTCAAACGTATGCTCGATATACTTGTCGTCAATCACTTTCCAGCTACCGAAGGATCCATTGTAGAAAAACTTTCCGTTGGGGTAGTAGCACAGCGAAACATTCATGGGACTGGAAAGGGTATGGCCTTTGTTCTCAGTCGCATCCTCAAATACCCGCCAATAGCCACCGGTCAACGTAGCTAAAGCCTGATTGTTGAGTACTATGGCGTTAGGGTTACTGAGTTCAAAGTTTTTGGGTTGTGCGATTGCGATATTAAGCAGCAGACAGAATGCAGGGGTGAGTAGGTTGGTGATTGTTTTCATGTTCCTCTGGTTTGGCAGTAATCGTTAACTAGTATTTGTAACAATATCATTGTAAGAGTAGCGTTATCTAAAATAACAATATTTTAGTCTTTTCCACGGTTTCTGCCGCAAATTGTGACTTCCGGGGAGAGTTTCTCAGTCATTTATTAGAACCAATTACTTCCTCATGTACTACCTTCCCATCAACATCGTGATGGGTAAACTTGATGAGGGGAATGCCCGCTTCCCGGTAGACCTGGGTAGTGAGAAAGCCTCCTTTTACTCGTAGAAATTTATGTTCTGGCTTCAAGTCATCCTGATCCCATCCTTGTGCGTGCGAATCGCTGGTAGGCCCCTGGCTAAACTCCCAAAGACCTGTTTTGGGGTCTACTGACACATATTGCCAATGCCGGTCGCCATTGATGACAAGCACTTGCTGATCGGCTAAATATTGGCGAAGCCATTCTCCCTCCGTCTGAAAGGACTGATTGGAATGGTTGTCAATTTTGCCTTGTGCCCGATCAGGCCCAACAATAGGGATGGGGGAGACGAGTACTTTAAAAGTAGCATCTGATGCCTCAACTGACTCCTTGAACCAATCGATTTGTGCTTGCCCCCAAATCGTTTTGTCTTTTCCATCAGGAGCCTTGTTGTCGCTGCGAAACTCCCGTACCTCGACCATCCAAACTTGAAGGTCTTTGCCCCAGCGTACGGTTCGGTAGGGCTTGCCTGATATAGGCACTTGCTCCCTCCAAATTAGTAAGCCGTCGTCGAATGTCAGCTCACCGAAAGGGTCAGAGAAAGGAGTGGCGTCGTCTTTAAGCAAGTCATGATCATCTTTTTGCAAATACAACGGTATGTGCTCGAAAAATTCCTTCAGCGATGGCCATGAGTTCATGGCGTGCCACTTGTGCCTGGCCAGTTCGATGGTGGTGGCCATGGGGCCTGGTTTGTCGTAGTACACATAGTCGCCGGTCTGGCAATGAAAAGCAGGGTGCAACTTCAGCATGCTGTCATAGATTTTGAAACCACGCACAGCATCATCGAACGACCAGTAATACTGACAGGTGGAAGAAGTAAAAAGCACAGGCACGATGTCGTCGGCGGCGGGCGCTGTGGTGAAGAAACTCGTTAGGGCAGTAACGGGCGACCCTTCGTCTTTTCTGCCCTGAACCAATAGCGAATAAGTCGTATTTGATTGCAGGCCTGTGAACTCCCGCTTAATAGTAAAGTCTTCGTAAGCCGAAACATAGATCCAATCGCTGTCAATTGCTAATCCATTTGCAGTCAGGCTAATTTTCACCTCCCCGAAGGCGCCTTCAACAGCACCCTCCATTTTACTGATGGGCATGTTTTCGTCGAAGTTGAGAGGACTTTTGAAGGGCGGCTCTTTCTGTTTGTGATAAACAGCTACAGGCTTTGGACTGCCGCAGAGCCTTGTCCAAATAACGACCGACGAGGCGGTGACTTCACCCATCTTGAAGCCCGTTGTAAAATAAACTGAGTCGGAGGTATGTTGGGCGACTGAGCTGAAGCAGAGAAACAAAGCTGCAAATGAAAGGGTCGACCGGATTTTGTTTGTGTAGTTCAATGGACAAATGAATGGTAGTGATCATTCAATATACAGTATTGTTCAATCAAAGTAACTCTGAGGGTGTTCGGAAAAGCCTGGTGAAAACTGAAAAGAGGTCAAGCAATGAATCTGCGGCGTAAAGCTCAAAATCAACGTTATTCCATTCAGCATTGGTGGAAAATAAAGAAGCAAAACTGGCATAATGCGCCCCGCCCGACCGGGGTAGGTTTGGATCTTTTGCTCCTTTATGTAAAAAGTTACTCTTGTAATAAAAATCAATCCCTCAAAAGCACCGACTGATCCCGGAAAAGCCAGGCGAGCACCTGATCTTTCAAAAGTTCGAAACGGTTGTAAAAGAAAAGCCATTCTTGCGAATGGCCTTTCAATTCGTATCAGAAGAGCTGTTTTACTTATCTACTTTAATGGAGTTTTTGTCAATCACCTCTCCTTTGGCATCAAGCTCCACCACCTCGTAGCCCAGCTGCTGTAGCTTTTCCCGGTTGGTGGCGCCGTCACCTACCACCAGGATATAGATGCTGTCGTCGTCGAGGTACTTCTTAGCCAAATTGTTGATCTCATCTTTGGAAATGGTGTTGATGATTTTGGTTTGCTGATCCACATAACTCTTGTCGAGGTTGTAGTGAGCGATTGTCCGCAGGAAACCTGCTTTCTGCCCAGGCGTTTCATAGCTTCTGGCATCCCGCTGACCAACTGAATTTCTCATAAAGGCAAGCTCGTCGTCAGTAATGCCTTTTTCACGGTAGTCTGTGATCTCTTTCATAAATTCCACCACTGCACTATCCGTAGCTGTTGCCAGCACGCCCGCATAGGCCTGATAGGGCCCCGGGTCTTCCGTCGAACTGAAATAGGCGCCAGCGCCATATGTCCAACCTTTGTCCTCTCTCAGGTTTAGGTTGATGCGGCTATTGAAAGCGCCGCCCAGCGGATAGTTCATTAGATACGACTTAAAGTAGTCGCCCGTGGCATCATATTTCAGGTCGGTCATGTAGCCTACACGAATCTGCGATTGCGGCGCATTGGGCTTGTCAACCAGGTAAATCTTGGTTTTGTCGCCTGACTTAGCAGGAGGCAGGGTGGGTAGCGCCACTTTCTTGTTAGGCCAGCTTTTCAGGAAACCTAGTTTTGGCAAAACCTCCTTTTGATCAACATCTCCCACAATCACCAGCTCGCCAAGGTTGGGTGAGTAGTACTTGCTGTAGAACGCCTTTACGTCGTCGAGGGTGATATTGGCCACTGTTTCCTCTATGCCGGACGTGGGCACCGAATAGATGTGCTCATCGCCATACAATAGCCGATCAAATACCTGCCCTGCAATAGCCGATGGATCCTGCTGGCTTGCCTTGATACCTTCCATTTGCTGCTTGATTACCCTGTCAAAGTCGATTTGCTGAAAGCCTGGCCTCAAAAGTTTTTCTTCGGCAAGCTGAAGCGTTTTATCGAGGTTCTTCTTCAGTGTGTTAATGCTCACCACCGTCGAGGTTCTGTTGGCGTAGATATTAATGCTGCTACCTATCTTCCTCAACTCTTCCTGCATGGCTTCGGCTGAATAGTTTTGCGTTGACTCATCCATCATGGAAGCCGTGATCTGAGCCAACCCGCTTTTCTTGGGGTCGGCCGCATCGAACTTGTGGCCACCTACCAGCGTCAACTGAATAGCAACGGTAGGAATCTCATTGCTTTTTGTTCCAATCACCTTAATGCCATTATCGAATTTGGTTTCCCAAAACTCAGGCACTTTTACGAGTGGACTTGGGCCGGAAACGGGTCTTTTACTTCTGTCGAATGGCTCGTTGGTAGGTTTCTTATAAGTAAGGCCAGAGTAGTCCGTTTTTGGAAAGGCGCTAACACCACTTGTTGGCTTCTCGAAGTTGTCAGGTTTGGCAGGAGCTGTTTCAGCATTGGGCAGGTAGCTCAGGATCACGCCAGGCTTGTTGTAGATGTATTTATTGAACACCCGCATCACGTCGTCAGCTGTAATGTCGAGGTAGCGCTGCAGGTCTTTTTTTATCAGGTTGGGGTTGCCGAATGCGTACTGGTATCTGGATAGCTGTGAGACCTTTCCGCTGACACTGGCCAGCCCGTTGATCGTATTCGATTCCTGGTTGGCTTTGAATTTCTTCAGGTCGTCTTCGCTCACACCATTTTTGGCGAATTCGTCCAGTATCTGGCGCATGGCTGTTTCGAAGTCAGAAAGAGTCTGCCCGGGATAGGGCAGCACAAACATGGTAAACTCGCCTGAAAGCTCCGCCGCCGGGTGAAACACGGAGGCCTGAATGGCTTTCTGGGTTAATACAAATTTTTTGAAAAAGTAAGAGCTTTGACCTGTTCCTAAAATCTCAGAAAGGCAATCAAGTGCTGCTTCATCAGGGTGCATATTGGGCACCGTAGGATAGGTGAACATCAGCGCAGGGAAGCGGATGTTGTTGTCGATATGCGAGATATAGCGGTCGGCAGGAATCACCGGGGCGTCCAGCTTCATTTTTGCTACTTCCGGTCCTCTCGGAATACTTCCAAAATACTTTTCAACAAGGGTGATTACCTTTTTTGGATCAACATCGCCACCAACAGTCAGCGAGGCGTTATTAGGGCCATACCACCTCAGGAAGAAGTTCTTCAGGTCTTCCAGATTAGCCCGGTCGAGATCCTCCAGTAGGCCGATAGTCGACCAGGAGTATGGGTGACCATATGGATATACTGCAGCAATGGTCGTTTCGTTCCACATGCCGTAGGGTGCATTGAGTACCCCCTGACCTTTTTCGTTTTTCACGGTCGCTCGTTGAACTTCGAATTTTTTCGTTGTTACAGCGTCGAGGAAAAAGCCCATCCTGTCGGCCTCAAGCCAAAGCATGGTTTCGAGCTGGTTGCTGGGTGCGGTCTCAAAATAGTTGGTGCGGTCACGGTTGGTAGTTCCGTTCAGTGTGCCACCCGATTCGGTCACAATCTTGAAATGTTCTTCATCGCCAACATTGTCGGAGCCCTGGAACATCATGTGTTCGAAAAAGTGTGCAAAGCCAGATTTATTGAGTTCCTCCCGGGCAGAGCCCACGTGGTAGGTGACGTCGACATGCACCAGCGGATCGGAATGATCTTCGTGAATGATCAGCGTCAGGCCGTTGGCCAGTTCGTATTTTTCATAAGGAATCACCAGCTCATCACCGGTTTTTGTCACCTTTTCGATGAGCTTGGTTTGCGCTTGGGAAGTGAATCCCAGCGAAATGGCAAGACAGAGAAGTAGCAGTTTTTTCATTCGGAGCATAGATTAATTAAAAAGTAGTATTGAGTCTTTAACGTTTGGTTACTGAAAAGTAGTGTTGCGGATATAATTTAGTACAAAACGGTGGTTCTAATAAGTTTTCGAGAGCAAAATAACCTGAATCAGGCTTTTATTGGACTTTATGCATATATTTTCTCTCTGAGAAGGTAGACTTTGATCCGATCAAGCAATGTGGTGGTTGATGGAGGTGGGTTCCACGCTTCTATCAATGCCTTCATTTAAAACCAACAGGTAATTCGTACTCCTGCCCCCGCCTGCTGCTTTTTGAAGTATCTGTTTTGCCAGCAAATCTTGTATGTCACGCAGCGCCGTGTCAGCGGAACACCCGGTTATCTTCGCCCACTTCGAAGTGGTGAGGTTGCCTTCGAATCCATCCATTAGTTTATCAAGCATCAGCTTCTGGCGCTCGTTGTCTATCAAAAGTGCGTTCTTGCTCCAAAAGGTATGCTTGAATATCACTGCATCCAGCACATCATAAGACGCATTGAGAGCGTTGAGCAGACAGTTCAGGAACCAGTCGAGCCAGTGGGTGATGTCTACGTCTCCCTGCTGGGTTTTTTCCAGTATGTCGTAATATGCTTTTCGCTCCTTCCTTATTTGCGCCGACATACTGTAGAACCTTTGGGCCATGCCGTCGGCCCTGGCGAGTAGCATATCAGCTATTGCTCGGGCTATTCTGCCGTTCCCGTCTTCGAAAGGGTGGATAGTAACGAACCATAAGTGGGCTATGGCTGCTTTTATGACCATGTCGTTGCTGTCATTTTCGTTGAGCCAGAGCAGGAATCTTTCCATTTCATCATCCACTTGTTTAGCCGGTGGCGCTTCAAAATGCACCTTTTCTTTGCCCAGCGCACCTGACACCACCTGCATAGGCCCGGTGGAATCATCTCGCCAGTTTCCCACGAGCACTTTGTACATGCCGCTTCTACCAGTGGGAAACAGGGAGCTGTGCCATGCAAATAACCTCTCTTTTGTCAAAGGGGAGTTGTATTGCTGGGTGGCGTCCAGCATCATGTCGACGACGCCGTCCACATCCCTGTCCGAGGGAATCAGCCCGGATATGTCCAGACCCAAACGACGAGCCACGGAAGAACGTACCTGCTGCGGGTTTAGTACCTGGCCTTCTATTTCTGTTGATTTCAATACATCGAGTGTGAGCGTTTCCAGCACGGCTTCGTTTTGCAGCACAAACCCAAGAGATTCCATTTTGCCTACCAGTTTTCCTTGTAAATGGCGCACCTTGCCCAATAGGGGAGTTAGCTGATCCTGCTTCCATGCAAACGCTGGCCAGCTTGCTTTCTGATAGATGTATGGTAGTAATCTCCGCATAATATGCGGTAAATGTACCTGTTATTCCCCGCATTCAGAAATAATATCCGCAAAATATGCGGTGAATGGAAGAGCTAATCGCCGCACTGGTGCCCACAGCGATAGCTGGTGGCACCATCTACAAGAGGTTCAGCCACCCGTAGCATGAGACTACAAAAGTTTGGATCGGTCGGCGGAGGCAGTATGACCAGCCTGGCTAATGCGACCTTTCTTTTCAGTAAAACAGCCGAAACTTTTGTAGTCTTTTGATGCATCGTCACTAACCAGTCGTGCCACCAACCTGACAAGGACCATCGTTGTGGGCACGACTTGCGGGAGTGCTCATCTCCCCAAAAGATCGACGTGAAATAAGTTACGGAATGCTATTTCCTCTTTTTCTCTCTGGCTTTATCGAGGTTCTCCTCTACCCTGAACTTTACAATTTGTGCAATGAGGTCTAACGGCAGGGGTTTGTCGATGGGGAATTGCACCGAGCCTTTGGCACCTTTGTAGCCACCCAGTTCTTTTTTAAAAGCAGCAATACCGGAAGGGGTGGGGTAGAACCCAATGTGCTTATCGTAGGCGGCGTAGTATACCAACATGCCCTCAAGCATAAAAGCCGGCATATTGTAGCTGATCTTCTCTACTGCCTGGGGAGCCGCTTTTTTGATCGTTGCTCTGAGCCCTTGCATAAGTTGCTGTGTCCGCTCGGGGAACGCAGCAAAGTATTCTTCGATGGTTTTGAATTTGTGGCCGGGTGCTATTTCCATGGTCTTTTATTTTTTTGCCTTCACTCTTTGCTCGTTTTCTTTCAGTCGGAATGCTACCAGTTGTGCAATCAGTTCTAATGGCATTGGTTCGTTTAATGGAAACTGGGCTGTCGACTTTTCAGTAGTAAAGGGAGCTATGGTTTTTTGGAAAGCCTGATCACCAACAGGTACCGGATACATGCCGATGTGTTTTTTCCAGGCGGCGTACGACACGAGAAAGCCATTTTGCTTAAAGGCCGGCATATTGTAGCTGATCAACTCTTCTGCCTGGGGTGCAGCTTGCTTAATTGTTTGCCTCAGGGCAGTTAAAATCGACTGTACTTCTTCAGGAAAAGTACCGATATAGTCATCGACTGATTTGAATTTTGCTCCCATTAACTAATGTTTTTGTAGCGTCCGACATAACAAAAATACCTTTATCCTCATAAAATCCTCCGGTGCAGAAGCGGCAATTGGAGGGGTGGTTTGCGGCAGGTACTATCTGGCTGTGGGCATCGCTGCCTAACTGGTCGTGCCACCAACTCGGCGAGGGCCTTCGTTGTGGGCACGACTGGTAGTGGTGCCCACAGTGATAGCTGGTGGCCCCACCTAAGAGGGTTTCAGCTCCCTTTAGCATGAGACTACAAAAGTTTGGATTGTCGACTTTAGGCTGGACAGCCAGCCTGGCTCATGGCGCAATCTTTCTCAGCTAAACCGGCGAAACTTTTGTAGTCTTTCGGCGCATCTTCATTCAGACAGACTTTCAATTTGCTCACTGCACTGCTTGCGAAGCGCTGCCAGTATCTTCTGCGACGCCTTGTCTTGCACCAGGTTTTTTGTTTCCCATGGATCATTCACCAGGTCATAGAGTTCTTCAGAATCCGGGATATCTCTGTATCTGAAGTACTTGTATTTCTCGGTTCGTATGCCCTCGCTGGCAGCGATAGGCTTGAAGTTCCAAAGGTGCTCGCACAGAAAAGCCTCCCTTCTTGGCACGGCCATTTTGGTTTTTTTGGTATGTCCTGTCAGGCTCATTCCCTGGTAAGACGCCGGGACTTTGGCCTGAGCAAAATCAAGGATAGTAGGGGCAATGTCTACGTTTAGGGCCATGTCTTCCACGGTTTTTGCACCAACGCCCGATGGGTCATAGATGATCAGCGGCACACGCAGCGATGGCTCATACATCAGCCATTTGCCGGCCAGCTGACGTTCGCCAAGAAAGTAGCCGTTGTCACCCATCAGGATGATGACTGTGTTCTTGTCCACCCCTTTTGCTTCCAGCGCTGTTCGTATTTTGGCGATAGCCCTGTCTATTCCGCTGATCATCCGGTAGTAGCCCTTTACCATTTGCTGGTATTTTTCCGAGCTATCGAACCGCCAGTTCCAGCGGGCTCGGTTGAAGCCTTCCCGAACAGGCAGGGGCAGTTTCATAAAGTAATTGTCGTCGGCCATTGAGGGGCCCGGGATAGTGACATTTTTGTACAGACTGTCCACCTCCTGGGGCCAGAAGTACTGCTGCGGGGAGCTGTCGTCAGCGTGTGGTGCATGGAAGCTGATCGACAGGCAGAAAGGATGGTCGGCCGGTGCCTTTTCGATGAAGTCGATGGCATTGTCCCTGATCACGTCGGTGGTATGTTTATGTTTTGTTCCACCCTCCACGAGCCTGAAGTAGGCCGCTACAGGTTCTGGCTTGTAGACATCGAAAAGAGCAGTATCTCTTCGGCCTTCAAAATTGACACCCATTTTTCCCAAAAATCCACTGTAGTAGCCCTCACTTTTCAACACTGCAGGATAGCTATTGTCTATGAATTCGTTTTTGACTGGAGGTTGTTGAAAGGTGTAATTATGTTTTCTTTCGTAAAGTCCAGTAATGATGGTAGCACGGCTCGCAGCACAAATGGGTGTGGTAACAAAAGCATTTTTAAAGTAGACCCCCTCCCTGGCCAGTTTATCCATTTCCGGCGTTTGAATAATGGAGTTGCCTGCATGGCCCAGCGCATCCCAGCGCTGATCGTCAGTGAGAATGAAGACGATATTGGGCCTGGTTTTTTGGCCATACACGTAGCCAGACAAACAAATCAGGAGTAGGGTTAGTAGTTTTTTTGAAGTCATGGAAGGGTATTTTGTGGCCTTAAATCAGGTTGTGGTTTGTGTGCGTAATTGCTTTGCAAAGCAAATGCTACTGGCCATATTGGCATATTGTCCATAGTTTTCAATCACTGTGTAGCCAGATTTTTTGTATAATCGAATGGCGTTTTCGTATTGTATGCCGGTTTCTAAAATACAATATTCATAGGAAAGATCCGTAGCCCATCGCTCCAATTCCTGGAGAATTTTTGAGGCAACTCCCCGCCCTCTACCTTCTGGAGAAGTGTACATCCTTTTGACTTCCATGGTGGTAGCGTCGAACCTTTTGATAGCGCCACAGCCGAGAGCTGTTTCTCCATCGTATGCCACCACTACATGCCGGATTTCGTCAATTTGATTGAATTGAGCATAAAAGGCATGTTCTTCTCCGTCCATGGCTGTCACATAAACGTCGAGTTGCTTCACTAGCTTGATGAAGTCTGGATTTTCAGAAGTGGTTCTTTTGAATTGGATCATGCTCCATTACAATATCTGCATTTTTTCGAACAAGCCGGCTCTGTACGCTTTCCCTATGGGAATGGTTTCTCCTGCCACTTTTGCCACACTGTGTTCTATCAGGTCGATATATTCCAGATTGATCAGATAGGATTTGTGTACCCTGCAGAAAATCGAATCGGGCAACTTGTCTTCTATGCTCTTGAGTGTGTGGCTCACCGTAAACTTCCTATTGCCTGCCATATGCAGAATGGTGTAATTGCTTTCACCTCTGGCAAATACTACCTCTTCCGCTTTTATGGGCTTCAGAATGCCGCCATCCCTAACGAAGAGCTTTCCTGGCTTTGCACTCACTGCTGCCGACCTGTTTTTCTTTAGCGCCAGCTGAATATTTGCCAGCACTTCTTCTTCCTTAAATGGCTTCACGATGTAGGCTGAGGGATTCACTCCCTTTACCCGCTCCAGCGTTTGCGCATCGTAGTAAGAGGTGACAAAAATGAAAGGTACCGGAAGGATGGCAGCAACCTTCCTGGCCAGAGCGATGCCATCTTCAGCTCCTTTGATATTGATATCAAGTAGTAGCAGATCAGGCGAGGTGGCTGCGATTTGTGGCAGGGCTTCTGCTGCTGTTTCGGCCATGCCAGCAATTTCGTGACCGGCCTGCTCCACGCACAGTTTGAGATCGTAGGCAATGATAGGTTCGTCTTCAACTATAAACAGCCTGGCCATTGGGTTGGGGGAGCTTAATGGTGAAAGAGGTGCCATTAGTGGCATCAATGGTAACTGTACCTTTAATTGAGCGGACAAGTGCATCAATCAATTGTGTGCCAAAAGACGGATGCGTATTCTTAGCCCCAACGCCATTATCGGCAATACAGAGGTAAATATTCTGATTTTCGGCTGTGAGAGATACTGAAACAACAGCATCCGAGCTTTTGAATCCAAAAAAAGCATGTTTGAATGCATTAGTGATGATTTCGTTGCTGATGAGGCCAAGGTTCATGGCTGTATCGGGCGGCAAAACCACTGGATCAAGACTTAAATTGAGTTGGCAATGCCCTTCAGGATCAAACGACTTGCAAACCGTTTTGATGAGCTGCTCCAGGTACTCGTTGGCAGATACTTCGGTTACCTCACCACTTGAATAGAGGTTTTGGTGGACCAGCGACATAGAATGTACCCTCGACTGACTATCCCGGATCGCCTGCTTCGCCGCTTCATCCTTTACCATCTTCGATTGGATATTTAAAAGGCTGGAAACGATTTGCAGATTATTTTTGACCCGGTGATGGATTTCCTTCAATACCATTTCTTTTTCCTGAAGCGTGCGGGAAATGATTTCGTTCTTTACCGAAAGCTGCTCATTGGCCTTTTGCTTGACCCTGTAAAACCGATAAATCACAAACAAAAGCACAAAGGCTAGCCCAAGCCCGAAGAAAGTGGACACTTGAATGAGCTCCCGGCGTTTGATGTCTGAGTTATAGGCTAGCAGCTCTTTTTCTCTTGCAAATTGCAGGGAGTCTTTCTCCTCCTTGAACTGATAATTTACCTCCATCCGGGTGAGCTGCTCTGTTAGGTCTTCGTTGAGCAAACTGTCGGTCACCGATTTGTTGATTTCGAGAAAACTCAGGGCTTGACCTATATTTCCTCTTGACTTATAAAATTCATATAGTGATTTAGAAGCATCTTTTACCTGCACCTTCAGGTCGTTAGCTTTGGCGACATAGTAGCTTTCGGCCAGCCGCTTTTCTGCTAAAGTATACTGTTTATTGAAGACGCTGATTTTACCAAGTGTCTCCAGGCTTGACGAAATAATTACCGGGTCGTTGCAAGCCACTGCTTCGCCATAGGCTTCGTCAAGGTACTTGTGGGCAGCTTCGAGCCTGCCAAGCTTGTAATACGTTTGACCAAGGCCATTAGCAGGATACATTTTCTGGCATTCAAGCTTTAAAGAGTCCATCTTCTGATATGCCAGGAGATAGTTCTGCAGAGCGTCGTTTAACTTCCCGGTTTCCAGGTACACGAGCCCCACGTTGCCTAGGGAACGACCCTGTCCCATAGCATTGCCCAATTTATTTTCAATGTCAAGGGCACGCCCATAGTACTGCAGCGACAGGTCGTAGTTTTTCTGATAGTAGTAGATGTTACCAATGTTATTGAGCGAATTGGCAGCACCCTTTTCATTGCCGAGCTTCAATTTAAGCTCCAATGATTGCTGGTAATTGTCCAGGGCTTCGGGGTAGTTGCCCTGCACAGCATAAATGGAAGCCATGTTATTGAGGAGACCAGCCACCCCCGCTGAGTCATTTTGTTCTCGCCTGAGTAGCAGACTGGAAGAATAATGGTTAAGTGCCACAGGAAAATTACCCCTGATATGATTAGCAATGCCAAGGTTATTCAGTGCATCGGCCTTGCCTTTGGCATCGTTTTCTTTGCTGGCTAGCTGTAGCGACGTTTCTGACAGCCGGATCGCAGAGTCGGCATTTATATAGCACAACTCATACGCCAGGGCGTTCAGTAGCCTGATTTTGTCGCTGTTGCTGGTCGCCACTTTGAGACTGGCCGCCAGGCTATCGACCAGCGATTCCTGGCCAACACACGCTGGAAGTGCCCAATAGACCACAATAAAAAGTACTGCAAGTCCTCTTTTCACGGACGGAATATAATGGCTGACGCAGGTATTTTCTAGCAAAATAGAGTATTTGAGAGGACGGAAATTTTCGTTGCCTTCAGGTGACCGTTCACTCAAAAAAAAGGACGCTGGCTCAATGTAAGCTAGACAATCCCGGTCATTCACTCAGCTTTCGGTTCAAGAAGTCTAAACCGAAAAACTTTTGATCATGAAAACCAGATTATTACTACTGATTTTTTTATGCGCCTGCTATTTGGCCAATGCTCAGCTTTCTGCTGATAAGTGGAGAGAAAAAATGTTTCCCGATGCAGGGAAGATAAAAGATGAAAATGCCACTAAGGCCGTATTGTATGGAGACCTTCAGAAAAATAAAACTGTTTCCACCATCGACGGAACGGTGAATCAGTACCTGCTCTATTTTCCGGTAACAGCTGCCAGCACCAGCGAAACCATGGGCAGCGCTATGACTGGCGGGTCGGTCAACTATGCGGTGCGGTTTTATTTCATCACTGAAAATGAGTGCCTGAAAGAGTATGCTTTTTATGACACGAACACTGACATTGAAGGAGATATGTCTGAGGTGGCCAAAAAGCAAGGGTACATTGAAGAGGAAATAGACGGTGACTACCTGAACGGAAGAATCAGTGACCGGCTGGATGATTGTAGCTGGCCAGCGGGAACTCATCAGGTGCAAGCAAGGCTTGAAACCGGGGGTAAAAAGGGTGCAGGAATTATCGTGTCGCAAGCTACTTTTCCTATTTCCAGTGCAAAGGGTAGTGGGCTATACGATGGCTATAGGGCGCAAATCGTTCGCAAATGGACCAGTGGCGATGCTTCCAACACGGTGGACGACGAGGCTTTACTTGCCACGATCGAAAAGCACCTGGAGAAGAACTGGGGCTATGATGTCACCACCGTTAACCTTACTTATTTAAAATACGAAAGCCCCAAGAACTTTCGATTTGAAGGGATGTTTGCAGGTAAAGATCCAAATGAAGGCACTTGCATGATGGGCGATCTTTTTGGTACTGGAGGCGTATCTTCCAATGGTGCCTATTTCATCAATGCTGGCAATAATTCTATGGGTTTCAGCCCGTTCGACTGTGATATTGCCGCAGAAGTAAAAAACCGATAGGGGCAAGCCATCGACCTGATTTACCTGGCTGCTTAATCTGTGGGCCCCTTTCCGAGAGGAAAGGGGTTTTTGTACAAATAGTTATTTACTCACCATTGGCTTTAGTGCCTCTCTCATCTTCACATACCCAGCCGCATTGGGATGCAGTCCATCTGAAAAAAGACTTTCGTTTATCTTATTGTCTTTGTTTAAGAAAATAGCACCCAGATCAGCATATATCACCTGCTGAGTGCTTGAAAGCTTGGCTATTTCAAGGTTTAGATCTGCTACTCGCTGCTCGTTGTTTCGTCTTGGCAAGAGTCCCATCAGTGTAATTTCTGCTTTTGGCTGGCGGATTTTGATGGCGTCCAGTAACATGCTTAGCCCTTCAAGGATTTCTTCGTCAGTGTTGAGGTGGAGGTTATTGGTGCCTATCATGATGAAGATCTTTTTGGCTTCAAAGCCATCCAGTTCGCCATGATACACCCGCCAGAGTACGTTCTCAACCCTGTCCCAGCCATAGGCCTGGTTGCGCATGCCAGCTGGTGTGAACAGCGTTTTCCATGACTCTTCTTCCACCACTCGTTTAGTACGTGGCAAGCCGCCCCAGAAGTGGATGATAGAGTTGGCCAGGAACACCATCTTAGGTGGTTCGCTGGCGTTCATATGCAGAATTTCGTTGTGGCGTTCTTCCCAGTCGTAGTTGTTGGGCTCCCGGTATTGCGTCACTGGTTGGGTGGTGGAGGCGATACCCACCGGTTCTTTCAGAATGGCTCTCAGGCTTTTTTCGTAGCCTTGGGCATAATGGAGCATGCCCAGGTCAGTCGGGTGGGTGCCATCTACTGTATCGTCCAGTCCGAGGCCAATCTCTTCCTTCGTCAGGTAGAAGAGTCCGGTAACTCCTTCTTTCTTCAACTGATAAAAGGCCTCTTGCTGCACCCGGTTGGCCGTGGAGTATTGCCACTTTCTATCCTCGTTGATAAGGGCGTCGGTATAACCAGCGTTGTCGACCAGGAGAATAGGCGTTGAGGGGTGTTTTGCTCTCAGGGTACGAACGGACGCTAGCACCCGATCCTTTAACCCCTGCTCTCCGTTGATGCCAAGCCTTTCCCAGGTGCCAGGGATCAGGTTGGGCAAGCAGTCGAGCACAAACACTTTGGCTTCAATCTCATTCACGAAATCTACGACGGAGCTATCGAGCCGACCGTTGCCGCTGAACGCCAGGTTGATCAGTGGGCGATCCATTTTTCGTCCGACGATGGATGTCCACGCCATGCCGGGGCGGGAGGCGCAGGCACCGTGAGCGATAGAGGTTCCGTACACTACTATGGGCTTATCTTTGCGGACAGGAAGTGGTTTGAAATGAGCACCAGTTTCCACGCCTACTTCCAGCCAGGAAACAGAATTGTAGAGTGGCAAATAAAGGCGATATTCTCTGCCCAGCTCGTGGAAGTTATCATTTGGTCTGAGCCCTTCATAGCGGTAGGTGATGGTGTCGCTAAAGTTGCGTTTGGCAGCGCACCACAGTTCCTGCCCTTCGTTGGTGATGGCATACAGGTCGACGCCGCTTACGCCTGTGGCAGGCATGTGATCCATGCCATAATTATTGCCTTCTCCTTTTGGCCTGGAGATATATCGGACAACGATCTGTGTCGAATTAGAACGAAAGCGCACCATGAGGCCAGCCGAATGTTGTGATAGGTTCCAAACTGCTGGTGGGACTTTGCCCTCTGCCCTAGTTGGTAGTCTGTCGTAAGGGGAGTTGGTTTCGCCTGCCCAAGCCTGTCCCTCGATGACCGGGAATTCGTGTTGGGCTGGATTCCACCATTTGAGCAAAGACTTTTCTTGTGAGAAGGCGTCGAAGGCGACAAGACAAACCACGACAGCGAGTAGGTATTTTTTCATGAGGTGTTAAAAATAGAATAACGTAAGCCCTTTTTTGCTCGAAAAGGGAAAGTCAATCTAATAGTTTTTGCTTAAAAAGCCTTCAGTGAAACTATTGGGTGGTTCTCAAATAGCCGAGATCGGCTCTACCACAAAACCTCTTTCTCTCAGCTGACTGATAAGCCCGCACTCAAACTGCAAATGGCTCAGCCCGACAGCGACAAAGCAGCTTGAGGACTGGAGATCACCAACGATTTTTTCCAGCCAACGGGCGTTGCGGTCGGTCAGCATGAGGCTGTTGCGGCAGGGCTCCGTTAGCCGGTAGTCAAAGGCCATTTCACGGTACATGTCGGTGGCTTCGCAGCTTTGGGTATCACCTCCACTCTTTATTAATTCGATAAGCCGGGACAGACGTTTTTTATGCACTTTTGGTGGCATGCCTTCAATGTCTTTCTTGATTAATTCCAGTTGCTCTTCAGCCGTTTCCAGCCCTAGCACTTGCTTGCCCGACTGTTTGGCAAGAAAGCCGATATAGTCGTCGATTGAAAGATTAGGGTCGGCGGCTGTTCTTGTGTTACAGGCGTTAATGGTGTATTCCCTGTTGAGAGCGGCATACAACTCTTCAGGCCGAAGCTTTTCAAAGTTGGTGGCGCCCTTTTGCAGGTGCTCCCGTAGGTAGGCAAGGTCGGCTTTTGTCAGGTATTTTGACCACAGTGTCTCGGACGTACGGGCATTCACAATGTCGTTTGCCGTATGGCCGGGTTCGGGATCTGATTCTGTGATCACTATCTCCGCAGCCATGAGTTTGGCCCTCGTATTCGATAGTGTGTCGAAAAAAGACTTGCTAAATGCGTGGTGAGTACCGAACAGGTAGGATTCAGTTGCTCCATTTGGCGAAACGATGCGAAACAGGAGCGTACGGGGTATCTCACCCTGGCGGTTGCTGGCAGCGAGCCTTCCGGCGATAAAACCGAGGAATATTGCAAGAAGAATAGATGCAAGTTTTTTCATCAGTCAGTGTTGTATCTACTTACATATCTGAGTATGCCATGGTGAAATAGAGGAAGCCAATTATGATTTTAATTGCCAAAATTGCGAGGTTACTGCACAGCAGGATAGTAAAAACTGGACAAAAAGATGTTTAGCTTCAGTTTCTTGTAAAAATGGGCATCTGCAAATCCCTCGGAGCTTTCAGGTATTCGCCGGGTGTCAGGCGTGTGAACTTCTTCATTTCTTTTATAAAGTGCATTTGGTCGTAAAAACCATTGTCGTGGGCAATGCTGGTGAGGTTGACCTGGCTGGCTTTGTTAGTGGCTTTCAGTGTATGAAACAGCCGAATCAACTGCCCGCACTGCTTGGGTGACACGCCCAGGTTTTGCATGAATTTTCTCTCAAAGGTTTTTATGGTGACGCCGGTTTCTTCCGCCAGATCGAGTATACGGTGAGCGCCCCTTCCATCCACAATGCGGTTAATCAGGTAGTCGAAAGTGGCATCGGCCTGCCGGTTGAGTGTCAGCAGTCTTTTCATAAAGTAGGTTTCGATAAGCCTAACCCTATTTAGCAAGCACTGGGTTTCAAAAAGCTTGCTTTCCAATTCCAGCATGTCTTTACCAAAAAGGTCTTCAATAGATATTGACTGATTCACTGTCTCCTTAAGACCTGGCTTGATAAACGGGTAGAGTCCATTCGGCTTGAAGCGAACGGAAATGCCCATTTCTCCATTTACCTTTACATCCTGGGCAATGGTTTTGAGTCCCGAGAGATGGCTACCCAAAACCTCTACTTTTCCTGACCCATCTTTTATTTGTCTTTCAAGCGTGCCAGAAGTAAAGATTAGCTCCACAGTATTGTCGGGTACCACCAGGTAGGTTCTTCCCTTGTTTTCGGGCCGTTTTGTATAGCTTTCCGTCCACACACAGTCGATATACCGACTAAGTACACTGTTCAGCTTAAATTCCTGGTACTCATAAATCATACTGATGCTCTTATGGAATGAGTATACTTTGGATGTTAGAATTTGTTGCGAAACTGTGGTGAATGGCAGGAAAGAAGTATTGAGCGAGGCGCTGGCTCCCAGGTCAGATACAATGGGAGCGCAGCTTACCGCCTCTGTAGTCGTCAGGGCTACTGTGCTTTCTCGTACTTTAAAAAGCTGCTTGCCCAGGGAATGAAATATTGAAAGTTGGGAGCGTCGGTGTGTCCGCCATCGTGCTGTCTCCATGCCAGCTCGCCGTCGAGCAGACCTGTGAGGACGGGAGGCATTTGCTCAGTCTGATAGTTATTGGAGACCCCAATGTCTTTGACGCCTAAAAGCTTGAAAGCCGGGCCAGCGGCCACCGTAGCCATGTAGCTTCCGTGCTGATCCAGCCATTTAGCATCGCCGCTTTCTGGTATTCCGTAGCTGATGAATGTTAAACGAGGAGCACACAAGGCAATTAATTGATGTGAATCAACGGGCAGGTCGCAGCCTGTTTTGCTTCCGAATTCGGCTTTGGAAGCGCCGTACTTCAGGTAGTTGCCCGCCATCCAGTGGTATTCGCCTGAGCCAGTGAGGTTTTCTACGGCTTCACCAAAAACACGCCGGTGAAGCACGGCACCACCCTTTCCAGACGATCCTATGAGCCCCACGGCAAATCTTTGCTCAAAAGCAAGCGTCACCAGGGCGGCTTTTCCATAGCGTGACACGCCTTCGATACCCACTTTGTTCGCATCCACCAGGGTGTCTGTTTCCAAATAGTCGAGGCCTCTGGCGGCTCCCCAGGCCCAGGCACGCAGTGAGCCCCAATCTTCAGGTTTGCGTGGTTGCCCTTTGTTCACCAGGCCAATAATCCCCCGGGTAAGCCCGGCACCGTTGTCGGCCTGAATGCTTGCGGGCTCGATAGTGACATAACCCCAGCCTGCCGCCAGGAGCTGTTCCGTTGGGGGAGAATCCCCCGTTGGTGCGGGGGCAAAGAAGTTAGGGCCAGGCAATTTTGTGAGGGGCGTATAGGCAGGATAGCGGTCAAAAATCTCCTTCACTTCAGGATTGCTCCTGATCATCATTTCTTTGAAGGCCGCATTCAGGGTTTCCATATCGGGATTGGATGGCTGCGCTGGTGAAGGAAATGACGGGCGGCCAAACATCATCAAAACCGGTACGGGCCCTTTCACATTGGTGGGCACCACCAGCATCATATTGATGTCTACGTTGATGAGCGGGTATGCGCTGTTGTCGACATACCCCACCAATTGCTTTGCTATAACAGGTATGCGGCCAACGAACTCTTTGTCTGTGATTTTCACTTCCCAGGTCACTGCCGGGATGTTTTTCGGCAGGCGGCCGTACATTTCAGTTTCAATATCTTCTACAATTTCAGGGCGGCGCTGCTTCCACCACATGTCGGCCGAGGTGACCTTTTTGCCACTGTTGGTGACGAGCAGCTCCGGGAGCTGAGGGCAGGGGTTCGCAATGGATTCGTCGTAGTTGGCATGATTGGGCGCCGATTCATTGCCGCTTGGGCCAGGTCGTAGCTGCTGAATACCCAGTTGCTGCATCATGTTGGCGTGGTCTTCCTGTGCTGTAAAAGTGACCAGGGGCGGGTATTTGTTGCTGTCAATTTTCGCCCCCTGGCCAACCGCCATGTGGCTAATGGAAGCGGTAAATAATAGAGTAAGTAGGTTTTTCATCAGTTGTAATTATTTATAGCCGAGTCGAAATATTAGTGCATACAAAGCTTCATTGATCTGTCCGGAATGGAGAGGCTGGTAGTCCCTCCTGGTTGTACAAGTTGGGATTGTCAGGGTTGTCGGCCCAGGCGTAGCGCACAAATTTTGGCTCAGCTAATTCATCACTCCATACAATCACTTTGTCACCCTCGATCTTTGCCTGTGCCCAAACAAATTTTTTATCGGCTCCGGCGATAGCAAATTCGCTCAGTGCTTCTCCATCATCGGTTGTCAAGCCACCACCAGTATGTGAAAACGAGATGGTTATTTTGTTACCCTCGATAGAATGGTTTTCGTACAACGGGCCTGAATAAACGATGGCTTCCCCATAAGCTATTTTTAGCGCAGCAAGCGCCATTCTTTCGCCCACATCCTTTTTGTTGTCAGGGTGGATATCGTTCCATTCTCCCAAGTCAATATTTACCGTCATGGCAGTGTTGGGAACCGCCAGACCCTTCAACTGCGACTCTCTTAAAATCGCCCAATTACTTTCGGAAGGCAGGTAATTTACCTCCATAAAATTGGGAAGCTGAGCATATACAAATGGTGCGTTGGGGTAGTCAAACTGAGTTCTCCAGTCGTTGATGAGTGCAGGCAACAGGTCAGCATATTCGACCGGTTTGCCTGCATTGCTTTCTCCCTGATACCACAATATTCCTTTTATCCGATAATTGGTGACAGGGGCCACCATCGCATTGAAAAGTGCGGTAGGCTGGCTTTGTGCGTTGATGCCTGGCGGTGACGATGGCCTGGGTGCAAACACAGCGCCCACTTTGTATTGCCAGTAGCCTTTCAGGTCAACTGTGTCACTGCCAGCAAACACGCAATAAGGCTTGTCGGGCACGAACCCGCCTTTGCCGTTGTAGTTGGCGACCTTAACGACAAAAACATTCTTCCCTGCTTTTAAAAGGCCGGCAGGAACCGGGTACCTTCTCTGTGGGTACTGATATGTTTTATTTCCGACTTCTTTTCCATTGATGTATAGTACATCGGCATCCACTATCCGCCCAAGAAACACCTTCGCTTCTTTGCCAGCCATAGAAGCCGGCACTTCAATTTCTTTCCTGTACCAAACGATGCCATTCAGGTCTTTGGCACCCTGATCTTCCCAGTAGCCGGGTATGTTGATGGTGCGCCAGTCATTTGGAACAAAATCAACTGCATACCATGGTTTTGGCCCGGTTAGTCCCTTGTCTTCGGGCTGCTTTGGGGGCTGGCTTGGTCTTGCTTTTCTATTGATTGCGTTGACATAGGCCGTGTCCTTGTTGTTTTCGATGGTTTGCAGGATAGAAGGAAACTCTTTGAAGCCTTCCTCACTTGTCCAGGCTTCAATAGGGGTGCCGCCTACACTGGCATTGATCAGGCCGATGGGCACATGGTATTTGTCGTTGATCCTTTTTGCAAAAAAGTAGGCGACAGCCGAAAAGGGTCTCACCTCTTCTGACACAGCCTGGCTCCAGGAGCCGTCGGCTAAATTGTCGATAGGGCCAGTAAGGCTGTTGCGAGTTGGAACAAGAAACTGCCTGATCTCAGGATAGTTGGCATTGGCTATTTCATCGGCATAAGTAACATCGTGGATATTGAGCTGGTGAACCATGTTCGACTGCCCGGAGCAAAACCAAACATCACCCATCATGATATCTTCGAGGGTAATGGTGTTCTTGGCTGAAATCGTCATACGGTGCGGGCCACCGGCCTTCATGGCGGGCAACTCAACAAGCCACTTTCCTTCTGCGGAGGTTGTTGCCTTATATCGCTTGTTGTTGAATGATACCGTGATCTTTTCGCCAGGAGATGCCCAGCCCCAGATATTGAGTTTTGCGTCACGCTGCAAAACCATACCGTTGGTGATGATTTGTGGTAGCCTCACCTGTGAAAAGGCGCTGGTCAGTGGACTCACTAGTAGTGCTAGTAGAAGCAGTCTTCTTACTGCTATCAGGGAATTATGCTTTTTGAGCATACCTGTCTCTTTCTTCATTTGTTTCAACGAGTGGTTAGTTTATGCTTCAGACCGAACGGCTTATCTTTACGAAAAGACTGCTTATAGGTGCCAGTGTGCTTTCCAGCCTGGCATTGAAGATATAATATTTTGCATACATGCCCTAAAGCAGCGGTCGAGAGGTCCGTGCCTACCCCAGCTTCACTCCAACTTCTCCAGCTCCACATAAAAAGGAAAGATGCTCCGGCCATTTACTGCATAAAACGAAGTCAGGTCGCAGTCCAATTGAGGCAGGCTGACGTTCTTCATTTCTATCATGTCGGTAGTGCTTCCGGCCACCTCCATCTGCTGGATAATGGGCCCCGTTTCGAGGTATAAGGTACCGCCACCTGCTACTGGCTGAGTGAATTTGAAACGGATATTGTATCTCCCTTCTTCAATACCGACTCTCCAAAGTCCATAAATTTCTTCCTGGGCCCAAATGCCTCTTTCGCCGGCAGCATCGTTTCGGTTAAGGATCACAGGGTTTTCCTTTGCGCCGCCAACAGCAATTCTGGGCGGGTTCATCAGGTTTTCGGAGGTAATGAGCTCCCGGTAAGTGCGATCCAACTCAACTTTCAGAGGCGTTGCTATGGTCTTGCTTCTTGCAATGATGTTGTTTTGCTCGTATGGATCGGCTTCAATATTGTACAGTTCAAAAGCTTCCAGCGGGGAATCGTAGTTAGTTTTGCCTACCAGCTTGTAGGGGCCTTTTTGCAACGCCATGTTGTTGTATAGCTCGGGATAGCGCCGGGTCCAGTAAAAGAACAGCGTTCTTTCTGACCAGTCGACCTTTTCGCCCTCTAGCAGTGGCCAAAGACTCCTGCCATCGATTTGCCGGTCAGCTGGAGCGGCTACGCCACAAGCCTCAGCGATGGTTGGCAGGATATCGATATGGGCAGCAGTGGTGGCGACATCTTTGTTGCCTTTCAGCTTGGCCGGATAGCGCAGATAAAACGGCACCCTGATTCCTCCCCGGTAAACGTCACCTTTCCGCCCTCTCATGCCTGCTACATACCGGTTCTGCTGAGGGCCGTTGTCCGTCATAAAAATGACGATGGTATTATCGGCGATTTTGATCTCGTCGAGCTTTTTGAGGAGCTTGCCTACATTGTCGTCAATATTGGTCACCATGGCATACACCCTGCGGGCATCTTCCTTGTCCTTTTCGCTCATAGGCATGAAAGGTCTGCCATCGTCAAAACCAATAGACGGATCAATGTCTTTGTACATCTGGTAGTACTTGTCGGGCACCTGTAAAGGTGTGTGTGGTGCATTGAAGGCCAGGTAACAGAAAAATGGAGATTGGCGATTATTTTCTATGAACTTCAGAGCCTGCTCAGCGAAAATATCCGAGCAATAACCCTGGTATGCCTCCTGCTTTCCATTGTGCCAGAGTGTTGGGTTGAAATAGCTGCTGTCGCCCTTGAACCAGGTGGTTACATCGCCAACCTGTCCCATACCACCTGACAGGTGAATGACAGACTCATCAAATCCCTGGTCGTTGGGCCTGCTGGGGTAATTATCCCCCAGGTGCCACTTGCCAAAGATGCCGGTGGAATAGTTGGCTTGTTTGAGCATTTCCGCCATTGTGACTTCATCAGGGGCCATGGTGGCACCGCCATTGTAAGTGTCTCTGATGCCGGTACGCAGTGAATAACGGCCTGTCAGCAGGCTGGAGCGGGTCGGGGCGCACACCGGAGATACGTAGAAATTATTGAGTCGGGCGCTTTCCCTGGCGAACGCATCAATGACTGGGGTTTTGACATGTGGGTTGCCTGTAATTCCCAAATCGCCGTAGCCCTGATCATCGGTGAGGATAATGATGACATTGGGTTTTCGCACTTGTTGAGCAAGGGCAAGAGACGGAATCGTCCAGCTAATTGTCCAAATGGTGAGCAGTACTTTTATTGTTTGGTTGTTATACTGTAACATCATCATTCTACTTTATAGAACCTATAGTTGTTGTTCCAAAGCAAGACCACCGGGCTATTCTCACTGGCAGAAAAGACAATCTGATCTCCTTTTTCCAGGTCGATGAATTTCATAGCCTCCGTCGGCGTCAGACTGAAAGAACTGTTTTCTTCGGGGTCGATCACAGTGAGCTGACCATTGGTGAGCCTTACTTCAATATAATAGCTGCCTGATCCCGGCACCTGCTCTGAATACTGATACTTTCCGACAAATTCCTGTAGTTTTTCGGGAGAAAGCTTGATGGTCTCTATGGTTCTGACATTCGACAGGCCCCAGTCGTAGTAGTCAGAGGCGGCGTTGATGATCTCGCCAATCAGGCGGCCTCCGTTGTCGGCATTGGTCATGACAATGATGGCTTCTCCCTTATGAGCAAAGGCTACCATATTGTTCGTGAAGCCTGCGTTTTTTCCACCATGCTGAAAAATCAGGCCATTGCCCTCGTTTTTCAGTGATGGCCCAAGTCCCCAGTCATTTTTGTCTTTGGTGAGCATGCGGGTCACCATTTCCTGCGATAAGATGCCACCCTTTTTGCCAGCCACAATGGATTGAATTTCAATGCAGTATTTGGCCAGATCGGTGGGGGTAGTCCAAAGGCCGGCAGCTGCCTGTTCAGGGTAGTTATGCCAAAGCCCGTCTATGAGTGTGCCTTCGCTATCATAAGCTGCGCTGGCGTTGGCTGTGAAATCGGCCGGCAGAGGCTGCGCATAGGTGCTGTGATCCATGCCCAGAGGTTCCAACACGCTTTGCTTCAGGTAAATATCAAGTGGTAAATCGGTTACATCTTCCACCACCTTTTCCATGATCGTGTAGCCTCCGCCTGAGTATCTCCAAAGGGTGCCAGGGGTTGTATCTACATAGATGGCGGGTGTGTTACCCCTGCCATTCAATACTGTTTCGATGCCAGGAAATATCATGGTAGGGTGATAACCCGGAAAACCATGAACCGTGGTGCCTGCCGTATGAGTCAGCAGGCGGCGAAGTGTTACTTTTTCGGTTTGAGTAAATTCGCTATCGGGGACTTTCCAGCTTGTGAGGTAAGTGTTTACATCAGCATCCAGCTCAACTTTTCCCTCCCCGGCAAGCTTTAACGCAGCCAGTGCAGCAATAGGCTTGCTGATGGAGCCTGCCTGAAACAGTGTGTTGACATCAACCAGACTGCCAGTTTGTGAGTTGGCGGTTCCATAGCCCCTGGCCCAGCTGATCTTTCCATCTTTTACTACGGCAATACTTACTCCAGGCACGTTATAGTGTGCCATTCTCTCAGCAAGCGTGTAGGTCTTCACCGGTTCACCTTTTATTTGCATGCCAGCCACCAGGCTGTTTTCGATGATTTGGGCGGCGTCTCCATTGCCCACCTGAGTTGAGGTGGAGCAGGAGTAAAGGGTGAGAAAACAAAGAAGCGCAGGAAATGTCAGAAGTTTCATGAAGTAGGCTAGGTGGGTTTGTACTAAGGGTAAAGTTGTTTATTAGTAAGCAAGATAGCAGAATGTACCGAAAGGAGGTCAATTCGAGGCGCATCAAAAAAAGCCACCCCGGGGGATAGCCTTTTGGTGGTTTGAATGCTGTTTTGAGGCTTTACTCGTATCTCAGTGTTTTAGAAGGGTCCAAAACAGCCACTTTATATACCTGGTAGCCGACGGTTAAAAGCGCAATCGCCAGCACAATGAGCAGCGATAAGCCAAGAAATAGCCAGGGGAAGCCAATTCTGTAGGCATAGCCATCGAGCCATTGAGTCATCCCAAAGTAGATCAGCGGTGCGCCAACCAAAAAAGCAACAGCTATCAGCGACAGGAAATCTTTGTAAAAGATGCCAATGATATTTGGTACTGAAGCTCCCAACACTTTTCTGACACCCACCTCCTTTGTACGCTGGATGGCCATGAAAGACGAAAGTCCGAAAAGGCCCAGCGTGGCTACAACCAGGGCGAGCACAGCGAATGCACCGAAAACTGCACCAAATCGTTTGTCTTCCTGATAAAGTCCCTCAAATCGCTCATCGAGAAAGGTATACCTCAAAGGGTCATTTGGGAAGAACTTCTGCCAGGTGGTTTCAAGGATTTCCAGACCTTCCCTGTACTTCCCGGCCGCCAGTTTTACCATCACCTGAGAAGGTGTATCATTGTAAAAATAAACCGTTGGCTCCACTTCATTTTTGAGCGAGCTTCTGTTCACGTCTTTTACAATACCTACGATGTCATGCTTTCGGTTTTCAGGGTTTTTTCCAAACTGCACCTTTTCATTGATCAGTGACACATCGGGCACAAGACCGAACCGCTTGATAAATGCTTCATTGACCAGCACAGTGGCAGTATCCATTCCTCTGTTTCTATCAAAGTTGCGACCATGGAGAATTTCCATATCCAGAACGCTGATTACCTCGTCATTCAAAGACAACACATAGGTAGTTGCGTCCAGCCGGTCTGTTTTACCGACGATTTTTATACCACCGCTGCTTGAGTTCACGTCGGAGCTGCCCCCACCCGGGAGGTTGGAAATCATGGCAACTCCCTGAATAGCAGGATAGGTCTTTAGTTCTTCAGCAAACAACGTCCGTTTTTGTTTGTGGGCCTCGTAGTCGGCGTCGTTTACCCTGGGGTTTCTGAACCCAACCACCTGATCGATCGACATACCGATGTCTTTGGAGCGCATGTAGTTGACCTGCTGGTAAACAATGAAGGTGCAGGCAATCAGCGAAAGCGAGGAAGCGAACTGAAGCACGACCAGGCCTTTTCTCAACCAAATACCTTGCTTTGAGTTTCTGAATTTGCCCTTCAGCACCATTACAGGTCGGAAGCCAGATAGCACAAGAGCTGGGTACACGCCCGATACCAGAGTGCCAATGATCGCAAAGATGAACACGTTCAGTAGAAACCCGGTATCATTCCATGTATGATCCAGAATTTCTTTGCTAATCAGGTTGTTGAATAAGGGAAGTGCAAGCTCGGCAAGCCCGAGGGCCAGCAGTGAGCCGAGCACATTGATCATGAATGCCTCGGTAATAAATTGGAACATGAGTTGATTTCTGCGAGCTCCCACTACCTTTCTGATACCCACTTCCTTTGCTCTGTCAAATGACCTGGCAGTAGAGAGGTTTACATAATTGACCCAGGCAATGATCAAAATGAAAACTGAAATAAGTCCAAGGAAACTGACGGCTTTGGCGCTGCCATGCATCTCGGGTTCAAAGGTGAAATCGGAATAGAGATGGATGTCGATCACAGGCTGAAGATTGAATACAAGGCTGCTTTCTTCTCCCATGTACTTTTTTGACAAAACTGGTAGCAGCGGTCTGACGTTCTCAATGTCAGCGCCCTGATCGAGTTTCACATAGGTATAGTAGTTGTAGCCATTCCACGCATCATCATCCAGTCGGTCCTTGATGGTGCTGATGGACATGAGCATGTCGAATTTGTAGTGTGTGCTCTGCGGCGGGTCTTCAACGATACCGACCACCTTAAAGTCTCTGTCGAAAGCACTTTGGAGGTAGATGGTTTTGCCTATTGGGTTTTGGTCGCCAAAATAGAATTTCGCTTTTGACGCTGACAGCACCAGGGTGTTGGGCTCTGTGAGCAGGCTTTCAGAATGACCTTCAAGTACCTTATATGTGAACAGCCTCAGGAAATGTTCGTCGACTGCCAGCACGTGCTCCTCGGTCACCAGGCTTTCGCCTTTTCGGAAAATGAGTTCTCCAAAATTCTGCGTCGTAGTGGCATCTACGATCTCAGGAACCTCTTCTACCAGCACTTTGCCAGATGGTGCGAACGACATGGCATCCCTGGTGCCCAGCACGCTGTCTACCACCTGGTCGGTGGTGAGGCGATACAACTGATCGGCATCGGCATAGTGCCGGTCATAGCTTTTTTCAAACTTTACATACTGCTGAATCAGCAGGAAGGCCGCCAGCCCAACTGCCAGCCCCATCACATTGATAAAGGTGAAAGCCTTTTGTTTCAGAAGGCTCCTGACACCTATTTTGAAATAATTCTTTAACATACCTGTGTCCTTTATAATTGAGTTTTTGAATAATGGGCGCATTAACGATGGCCGAAAAAGCACGATTACTTGCAGCATGTACTTCCAATTGGCCGCCGGCGCTGAAGTAGCTCTGTTGCGCAGGTACAATTCCTCCAGGTCACCGCTGATGTCAGGGTAAAAATCGGGATGGAGATACCACCTGAGCAGCCGGTTTGCCAGCCGTTTGATCATGTGAACTTGAAATCGAGTGCTACTGGCGGGATGGCATTGTAAAGTTCAAGACGCACATCTTTTGAGTGATCCAAAGCCTTTTTTCCATAGGCTGTGATCGTAAAGTAACGCTTGGGTTTGCCACCTCGCTCAGGATTAGGTTCGCCTTCTTTGGAGTGGAGGTAGCCTTTGCCTTCCATTCTGCGCAGGGCAGACTGAAGAGCCCCCACGCTCACTTTTCGCTTCAGTCGCTTCTCAATTTCATCTTTGAGAGCCACTCCGTAGGCTTCGGGGTACAAAACACCGACGGTCAGGAGCACAATCTCCTCGAACTCGCCCAGTTGAAATTCTTTCATATACCAATGTCTTAATTGTAGTATTGGCAAATCTAGGGAATTAGAATCAATATCCTAATTGTAGTATTGATATTGTCAGCACCGATTATAGAGCAGCTTCTTTGAAGGAAGGGTTATATTTTTCCCTCCCGAAGTATCGAAATAGCTTTTTCTACTCTCCTGGCTCTGGTTTCCTCTGTTTTCGCATCTTCAATCGGCAATACCAGTAGCTTCTTTTTGCTGTTTGAGAGCGCATCAAATTTGCCCTTGAGGTGGGGATGCGCATCTAGTGCCTGCTTGAGATCTTCAGGCAAATCCACCGTTCTGGGTGCCGTATCTACTTCTAACGTTACTTCCACTTTGTCGCCGCCACCAAGGCCAGATGCCGCCCTGTGAGCCGAACTGAAACTGATCAGGAACATTCCTCCCATCACTGCAATGGCACTTCGGTAGGTGTAATCATTGACGGTGACTACCACTAGTGGTTTTTTTCCAGCACCAAGCGCTTCTACTGTTTCCGTTGGCACCTCAATACCGGTGTTGTTGCCCATTTGCAGAATGACTGTTTTGAATTTTAGCACGTCGGAAATGTTTTGAAAAAGTGATAAGCTCAGACTAATTTTTCACTCTAAGTTTTCCGCCAAGCCAGGCACTTGGCCAGCCGAGAATAATGAGGGCGATAGGATACCAATGAGGTGGCTCACTCCACATAGCGATGGCTCCAAGGATGCCAAGCACTGTGCCAATGGAGGCCAGTACAATGGTGTGTCGCATGGGGTTAGCGTGGGACACTCTTGCCGTCACGTAACCGCCGACAAACACATAAAAGGTGCGGTAGAAAGTGACGAAAAGTTTTAGCCAAAGCGGATTTGAGTCGAATGGCAGCAACATCAAACCCGATTTCTCCAAAACAACATCGGTGACGTGAGACAATGCAAAAATGACAACCAGTCCAAGCAGAACGGCCCCTGCGCTTTTAAAGAAGTTCATAGTAGTAGGTTTAGGTTGGTGAACGTTAACTTTTCATTTTACTTATGTCCATGTAGAGCACATTCCAGCGGTGGCCGTCCAGATCAATAAAAAGACTGCCATACATCCAGCCGCTCATTGTGGACGGTTTGTGAGAGCTTTTCCCGCCAGCATCAATCGCTTTTTGAGTCAAAATATCTACTTCCTCTTTGCTCTCAGCATCTATAGAAAGCAGCACCTCGCAGCCTTTGCTTGTGTCAGCAATGTCAGCATTTGCAAAGCCCTTAAACGCAGGCTCTTCAAACAGCATCACCACCACATTTTTCTCTCCGACTAAGAGAGCCGCAGAGGTTTCGGTATCTCCAGGTCCGGTGCTGAACTGAAAACCAAGCTTTGTAAAAAAGGCTTTTGACTTCTTTACATCTTTCACAGGCAGGTTGAGCCAAAGTTGCTTTGTCATATCGGTATTGGGTTGGGTTTGTGATGGTCAAATATCTTTTTTTTTGACAAGGGCACTACGGTATGAATGCGACAAACACAAGGGTAGTCTGCGACTTGTCGCATTCATGCAAAGGGTTTTTAGACAAGGGTTTTGATTAGCTCGTCCAGATTGTCGTGCGCCATGGCGAAGCCCTCCTGGAAGCCCATGTTTACCATGGCTTCAAGCTCCTCTACCGAGTTATATGAGGTGACTACATTGACTTTGGTGCCAGTGTTCGATGAAGAAAAACTGACCTGCCAGTACGCTCCCGGAAAATCTTTATTGATATTCCCATCCTCATCGCAAAATGCATCTTTGGCCGAATAGCTGATATGAATTTTGATTTTCTCATAGTCAAGCCTGGCCCAGGCTACTTCTCCCTCAGGCCCCACCATGCAATAGTGCCAGTAGCCGCCTTCCTTAAAGTTCATCGATTTCGTTTTGGCCTTCCATGGGCTTGGAGCCCACCATTGATCCAGCAGCGTGGCGTCGGTCCAGGTTTTCCAAACCAGTGCTACGGGCGCATCAAAATGCCTTTCAACTAATATTTTCTTATTAGTCAAATCTTTGGTGAAAACTGTCTTATTCATCTTTGTCTTCTTTTAATTGGGTAAGCAAATTATCGAGTTGGTTAAATCTATTTTCCCACATTTTACGGAAGGGTTCCAGCCAATCGGCTACGGCACTCAGCTTCTCCGGCTGTACCTGGCAATAGCGCTCCCGTCCTTTTTGATCGATGACAATAAGCCCGCACTCGGTTAGTATTTTGATATGCTGCGAAATGGCAGGACGACTCATCTCAAAATTTTCGGCGATGGCGTTCAGGTTGAGCGATTTCTGCGTGAGCATATTGAGAATGTCCCTTCTGGTTGGATCGGCTATTGCCTGAAATACATCTCGTCTGATTTCCATTAATATTGCGTAAGTACTTGCTTACAAATGTATATGTAAGTATTTGCTTACGCAAATAATTTTAGTTTTTCTTCCAGCAGCATGAATAGTGGCGAGGGAAAGTGTGTCGATGCCGATCACAATTCATTGACAGTCAAACAAATGGAAGCTGTTTATTCTCTAAGTTGCATTGGTAATGCCAGCCGACTTGGCTGCTGAACTCTCTTTTTCCAAAAAATGCCCCTGCCGTATTGAGTTTGAAAATAGCTGTTTGGTGATATCTTACGTTGTTATATTGCACCTTCCAACCCTGAGACAAGATTTTGCCACATTGCCGCCTTGCACAGGCAGGGATGACTGGACTATATGCCAGAAACAAAAAGAAATAAATTCATAAAGATCATAGCGGGTATTTTGGGAGGTATCTTGTTGCTTTTCATCATAGCCGTGTTGCTTATCAGAAGTCCCTGGGGGCAGGATATCATTGTGAGCAAGGCGCTTGGTTTTGTAGCAGACAAAACAGGAGCAAGGGTGGGCATCAGACGGCTTTTCATTACTTTCTCCGGTAATGCTTTCCTCGAAGGCCTTTACGTTGAAGACCAGCAGGGCGATACCCTGCTTTATTCCGAGAGTCTGGAGGCATCGGTGGCGCTATTCCCTCTGATCAAAGGAAACGGACTCAACCTGAAAATGCTGGAATGGTCGGGACTGACAGCCAGGGTAAATAGAAAAGAGCCCAGTGGGGCATACAACTTTGATTTCCTGATAGCCGCATTTGTTGCGGAACCAGACACGACCAATGCAGCTACTGAAGCTCCTCAAGAGCAAAATTCTTTCACTATAGAGGTTGGATCGATCACCTTTAATAATTTTGATATTACTTATGATGACGAAGTCGGCGGGATGCTGGCATTGCTGAAAATAGGCAGCCTGGAGATTGAAATGGACGACTTTGATCTCGACCAGATGAAGTTTCATGCTGAATCCTTTGTTCTGGAGCACACGGAAGTAACATACAAACAAGTAAAGGCTTTATTGCAGTCAGCAGATACGGCCGGATCATCGTCAACACTCCCTTTTTTAATGGTCGACGAGCTGACGCTGGACGACGTGAAGGGCAGTTACCTGTCTGTGCCGGACTCAATTTCGGTGGAGGCGCTGATTGGCCACTTTTTTGCTGAAACACCGCAAATCGACCTCTTCAGCAACAAAATCAACATCGAATCTATTGTTTTCAACCAGTCGGATCTTTCGTATATGTCCACCAGGCGTAGGCAGCCCGATACCCAGCCGACAGACACTATTGCAAACAGCCAGCAGCCTGTAACTTTCGAATGGCCAGACTGGCAAGTGGAGGTGGGCGCTATTACCTTGGCGAACAATCAGTTCGCTTATCAGGCAGACACAATTCGCTCCCGGGAAGGAGTGTTCAATGCCAACGCCATGGCTTTCGCTGACTTGGCATTCGAAGCCTCAAATGTGGCTCTTCATCCGGGTTTGGCGCAGGCGCAAGTCAACAGCCTTTCCTTTAGTGAAGCAAGTGGCCTACACCTGACGCAACTCGCTTTTGATTTGAAGGTGGAGGACAACGCCTTATCGTTAGCAAATCTGGAAGTCGAAACAGGCAAAAGCAGTGTGAAGGGTAGCTTAAGTGTTTCTTATCCTTCCGTTGCGGAGGCGCTCAATTCACCAGAAACATCAGTATTCGATCTCTACATTGCCGAGATGGGTATCAATGTAAGCGACGCCTTCATTTTTCAGCCAATCCTTGCTGAAAACAAATATCTCGTTGCACTAGCAGAGCAAAAGTTAAGCGGCCATTTTCAGCTAACCGGGTCACTCGCCGACTTAAAGGTTAATGATGCTTTGATCAACTGGGGTGATGAAACGACCCTGTCATGGAACGGAGCGTTGAAAAATGTTCTGGACGTGCAACACCTTCAGTTTGCAGCGGCACCTTTTACTTTCAAAACAAGTAGAACGGACGTTGTTAAATTTACGTCGGAAGATGAGCTGGACGTGGCCGTGCCGACGACAATCACCCTTGACCTGACGGCCAACGGAGAGCTTGACGAGTCAACCATATTAGCCAACCTGACTACTCCGGATGGTAGAATAAACGTAAACGGTAAGTTTTCTAATAAAGAGCAGCTATCATTCGCCGCTGATATTGACGTGAAGGAACTCCGGCTCGGTAAGCTGTTGAAAAGTGATCAGATAGGCATGCTGACTTTCTCTGCGAAGGCTTCCGGATCAGGAACAAGCCTTTCGTCACTTAATGCATCGCTCCAGTCTGACTTTCAAACACTGGAGTTCAATCGCTACGATTTCTCAGGATTGACACTGGCAGGCGGCATTAACGATGGAAAAGGCGATATAGATCTTTTGTTTAAAGATGAGAACCTGGACGTTTCGCTGAAAGCCCTGATGGAGCTGGATTCTTCTTCATCAGCGGTCAACATGGTGCTTGATTTGAAAGGGGCGGATTTGCTGGCTCTTGGTATAGCCAAAGAAGACATCAGAGCCAGATTCAGGCTGGAGGCCAATTTTGAAGGAAATGCAGATGCATTTCACCTAAAAGCAGACATAGAAGATGGTCTTGTCATCTACGATAGCCGATCCTTCCCACTGGGTGCCTTTAGTGCAGAGGGGATCGTAAGGCATGACAGCACCAGTTTACGGGTGGCGAGTCGTTCTTTGCAAATGAATGTAGCATCAAACACGTCTCCAGCGCTGCTAGTAGCTGCCATTGACAGGCAACTTAATGCTTACTTTTCTGATTCAGTGGCGACCGACACAGTTTTGCGAAATACCGTCATGGATATGTCCTTGACGGTTCGGCAGTCGCCGTTGCTGAACGAAGTGCTGCTGCCGGGGCTGGAACGCCTGGACTCAGTTACCATCATCGCTACGTTTGATGAGGCCAGGCATGAGCTGGCGGCTGCGGTCAGGGCGCCGCTTATTGCCTATGGAGGAAGCAAAGTGGACAGCCTTCGTTTCGACCTCACAGGCGGGAGAGACAGCGTGACTTTCGACTTTGGGTGGCTGGGCGTTGAAGCAGGCCCTCTAGCCGTTCAGAGAACCAACATAGCCGGAGCACTTAGGAACAAGCTGCTAACGTTTGACTTCGACAGCTACGCTGAAGAGGAGCCGATTGCACATGTGCAGTCTGAGGTTAGGTTTGATGGTGATACGATAACTTACCATGTTGTTCCATCGGGTTTTGTGCTCGATAAAACCCCCTGGTCCATTGAAGAAACAAATGAGATACGCTATGTCAATAGGCTGCTGACCTTCCAGGATTTCACGTTGAGCAAGAATCAGCAGTCGCTCACCGTTAGCTCCAGCCTGCCCAATATAGAAAAGGCGCATATTGGAATTGACTTCAGGAATTTTAGCCTTGCCACGCTGCTTAGCTCACTTAACCCCGACCAGCCGCTCGTTACGGGAGTGCTGTCTGGTGATTTCATTGTGGAGGATCCGTTTGGTAACACAGGCCTCTTGGCCAGCCTCAAGATTAACCAGCTCAACGTGATGGAGGTCGATATGGGCGATATGGTAGTTAATGCGAAATCTATTGGAAGAGGTAGCTACGACTTCAACCTGGCCCTCAAAGGCGGCAATGCGGATCTTGACCTGACAGGCGACTACCTGGCTGATGAGGCAGGAGCAAAAATGAACCTCGATTTGAAGCTAAATGAAGTGAAAGCCAGTGTGATTGAGGGGTTTGCAAAAGAGACCTTTTCCGAAGCCAGTGGAAGTGTGGCGGGCGTAGTTAAAATAAGCGGCACCACTGCTTCTCCGGAATACACAGGCACTATTCGGTTTAGTGCTGCCAGCCTTATTGTGAATAGCTTAGACACTCGTTTTACATTGCCCGACGAAACACTCAAGGTTGATAATACCGGACTGTACATGGATAATTTTACAGTAGTCGACAATGATGAAAACGCCTTTAGGCTTGATGGAAAAGTGTTGACAGAAAACATCAGCAATCCTACCTTCCAGTTGACGATCAACGCAAGAAATTTCCAGCCTGTCAATGCGTCCAAACAAGACAATGAACTGTTTTACGGAAAAGTAAAAATGGATGCTGACCTCACAGTGGGCGGCGACCTGAAAGTGCCAGTGATCAAGGGCAAGCTTGCTATCAAAGAAGGTACCGACTTCACCTTTGTAGTGCCTGAATCACAAGTGGATGTGATGGAAAGAGAGGGTGTGGTACTTTTTGTTAACAGAGAAGACCCCGACGATATTCTGACCAGAGGAGATACCAAGACGGCTTCTGCACAACTGGTAGGTTACGATGTGAATACTACTTTATCAGTAGACAAAAACGCAACGTTCAAAATTATTATTGATGAGAAGACCGGTGATAACTTTCAGGTGTCCGGCACGGGCGATTTGATAGTAGGGCTTGAACCAAATGGCCGGACGACACTTTCCGGCACTTATTCCATTAGCAGTGGGCACTATGAAGCGAGCTTGTACAACCTGGTAAAAAAACGCTTCGAGATTTCCCCGCAGAGCACCATTACCTGGCGTGGCGATCCATTGGACGCTTCACTAAATGTGCGGGCTATCTACAAGGTGGAAACTTCGGCAGCACCGCTGATGGCCATCAGAACGTCCGGTGAAAGCACTGGCCTGGCCAGTAAGTATCAGCAGAAACTTCCTTTCCTTGTTTATCTGAATGTGGATGGGCAACTGCTCCAGCCTGAGCTATCCTTCGCACTGGATATGCCTGAGGATGAACAAGGGGCCATTGGCGGCGACGTGTATGGCAGGTTACAGCAATTGAACAGCCAGGAGAGTGAGTTGAATAAGCAGGTGTTTTCCTTGCTGGTGCTCAATCGCTTTTTTCCAGGCTCGGGCAGCGATGGAAGTGGCGGAGGCGCTGCGGCGGTCGCACGGGGCAACGTAAACAAAGTGCTTTCGGGGCAGCTGAATAATTTTTCCGACAAACTGGTAGGCAAAACTGGTCTTGATCTCAATTTTGGACTCGATAGCTATACCGACTACCAGGGAGAAACTCCCCAGGACCGAACCCAGCTTGACATCAATGCACAAAAGAAGCTGTTCAATGACCGCCTGATTGTTCAGGTGGGTAGTGCCGTGGATATAGAAGGGAGTAGCCAAACAACGGAGGGTACAACACCTGTTATTGGCAATGTCAGCCTTGAATACCTGCTCTCAGAGGATGGACGGTATCGACTGAAGGGCTTCAGAAAGAACGAATTTGAGAGCGTAATTGACGGACAGCTGATCGTCACTGGCATTGCTTTTATGTACAACAAGGAGTTTAATAAGTTCAGGGAACTTTGGCAAAAAATAGCGAAGGACGAAGGAGTGGAAGGCGAGATTGAAGGAAATAAAGCTGAAAAGAAATAGGAGTTTGAAGGCATTCATCAAAATACCGGTCTTTGTTGCGGCGTGCTTTGTTGCAGGCATGGTTTCCTGTCGGGTAAAAAAATTTATCCCGGAGGGCGAATTGCTCTATACAGGGTCAAAGATCGACTTGAAAGCGGAGACCAAAGTGCGGCATCTCAGTGAGATAGAAGACGAGCTGGAAACTGTGATGATGCCTGAACCCAACTCCAAAATATTGGGGATTCGTCTGGGGTTGCTGGCTTACTACAAGGCACAAAGGAAGCGCCCCGGCCTTTATTACCGATTCCTGAACAAGAAAATAGGCGAAAAGCCTGTTTATCTTTCTGATGTGAATCCCTTGCGGGTAGAGGAGCTGATGAACAACCGACTGGAAAACCGGGGGTTTTTCAGAAGTGACATTAATTCGTTGGAGAAAAAAGGAAAGCGTACCGGCACAGTTCAGTATGCAGTACAGGTAAAGGCACCGTACACCATCAGAACCTACCAGCTGGATAGTGGTAGCCTTCCCATTTACAAGGAAATTGGTGAGTACATGGATCGCAGCGGCTTCGTTAAACCGGGTGCCCGGTTCGATTTGGAGCGTTTCAAAGCGGAGCGGGATCGGATCGACCTTTTCCTGAAGAACAAGGGCTACTACAATTTCAATGCTGACTTCCTCATTTTTGAGGCCGACACTAACGGGCTCGCAGACAAATCTGTCGACCTGTTTCTAAGGCTCAAGAAAGATGTGCCTCATAAGTCGGTGATTCCTTATGAAGTTGCGTCCATCAATGTGTTTCCACACTATTCACTGAACGAGGGCGTGAAGAATGACACAGTAACACTGTCGGAAATCAAATTTATTCAGGACTCGGGCTTTTTTCAGCCCCGGCGCCTGGCGCCTTATGTTTTGCTTGAAAAGGGCAAGAGGTACAATCCCACTGACTCACGCCGAACAAGCAACCGGCTTTCGTCGATTGGCACCTACAAGTTTGTGAATATTCGTTACGATGAGGTAGGCCAGGAAAACGGCGGTGATACTTTGGGTTATTTGGCGACCAATATTTACCTGTCACCACTTAAAAAACGAGCACTGCGAGCAGAGCTTCAGGGGGTAACGAAGTCAAACAACTTTGTGGGGCCGTCATTGTCGCTTACCTACAGCAATCGCAATCTTTTCCGGGGAGGAGAAACGCTGAACCTCACAGGCCAGGCTGGCTATGAGCAGCAGTTGATCAAAGGCGACAATACCGGCCTAAGTAGTGTGCAGCTGGGCTTAAAAGGTGATCTTGTTTTCCCGAGGCTCCTTTTCCCGGGTGAAGTGGGTCGAAAATTTAAATACGCAGTGCCTAAAACACGGTTTAGTACGGGGGTTGAGTACCTGAATAGGAGTAAGCTATATACCCTGCAGTCAGTCACAGGCTCCTTTGGCTACAACTGGAATGCCAGCAGGTATGTTTATCATGAGCTGACTCCCTTGAGTGTCAATGTTGTGAACCTTGTCAATACGTCGCCGGAGTTTGAGACCATACTGGCGGAAAATGAGTTTTTGCAAAGCAGCTTTGACCAGAAGTTTATAGGAGGCCTCACCTACACCTTTACCTACAACGAACTATTAAGCTCGGGCATCAGGAATCCGTTTTTTGTGACGCTTAATGTGGATGTAGCAGGCAACGGACTGGGTTTACTTAACAAGGTGGCTTCACAGACAGAGAAAAACACCTTCCTCGGTTTGGAGTATGCCCAGTACTACAAGAGCGACATCAACATTCAGCATTATGCTTACATCAGTAAGACACAGAAGCTTGTGACCAGGCTTTTTGCTGGCTTTGGTTTTCCCTTTGGCAATTCGGTAACCTTGCCCTTCTCCAAACAGTACTTTTCCGGGGGGCCGTACAGTGTTCGGGCTTTCAGGGTGCGGTCGTTGGGGCCTGGCACCTACTATCCCGATAGCGAAAACGTAGGCTCATTTTTCGATCAGGCTGGCGACATCAGGCTGGAGGCCAACCTCGAATATCGGTTTCCGATCTATTCGTTTCTTAAAGGTGCCTTGTTTGCCGATGCGGGGAACGTTTGGCTGACCAACGAAAACGCTGCGTTGCCCGGTGGCAAGTTCACTTCCGGGTTTATTAGGGAGCTGGGGGTTGGCGTGGGAACAGGCTTGCGGGTGGACATTCAGAATTTTGTGATAAGGCTCGACCTTGCAACTCCCATTCAGAAGCCCTACTTGCCAAAGGGCGAACGCTTCGGGTTTGACTACAAAAACCCGGCGCTCAATTTTGCTATTGGGTATCCTTTCTAGTTACTGAGCTCCATTAGTTCGTGAGTAAGATTAGCTTTTGCCTGAAGTTCATACTTCGAATGAAATGCGTCAGTTTTGAAAATTATTTTCCTGTCCAGGAAATGCTGAACCACCTTTCTCCTCCCTTTTCTATACACAAAGTTGGGGTAAACAGCATACTCCTTTCTCACTGCCCTGGTGTATGTCTGATAGATTTCAGAGCTTTCTCCCAGAATTGCCAGGTCAATGTCGAGTAGGTACTGGGTATCGCTGTCTTGTGTGGCAGTATGCTCCTTTGTCGCCAATATTTGCTTTACGCATCGTTCTATTTTTTCTTCGGGAACTCCCAGCATCCGTAGTGCGTCGTTGGCGGCCACAGCACTTTTCTCCTCGTTGTCATTCCTGAGAGCGTTGTACGCAAAGTCGTGATAGAAAATGCTGAATAAAAGTGCATCAAAATCAGCAATTTGCGACTTATGCGCTGTGGCCTGGCCGACCATATATTCAATATGGTTCAAATTGTGGTAGTGCCGACCAGATGACAAATACGCATTTTCAATCTCCTGCCATAGCTTATCAATCAATACCTGATCTTGCGAATAGGCTATAGCCAGATCGTGCCATATCTGCCTGATGTTTTTCATGCAACTGCACCGTTTCGGTTCATCATGAATAGCAGCCTGTTTCCCCCGAGATCAATTAAGGTTATTGATTGCGCTGGCAAGCTTTTGCTGAACCTCCTTTGCTATGCCTTCCAGGTCTGTGTTTTTTACTGAGCCCATGGAAGCGATTGGGTCAACTGCCGATACCTCAATTTCTCCGTTGGCCTGCTCTTGCACCACCACATTACAAGGGAGGAATACGCCGATTTTATCCTCACTTTGCAGGGCTTTGTAAGCGAACTGCGGATTGCAGGCACCAAAAATTTTGTACTTTCTGAAATCTACATCCAGCTTCTTTTTCAGCGTTTCTTTGATGTCAATCTCAGTCAGTACCCCAAATCCTTCTTTTTTCAACTCAGCGATCACTTGTTCTGTTGCTTCATCGAAGCTTTTACCCTTTAGTATTTTATTTATGCTGTAGCTCATGGCTTTGCGATTAAATAGTGTTGCTAATTGTTCCTATTCTTTCAACAAAAAGCCGGGAGATATCATTCAGAAAAATCAGCCTTTACTCACCAGGCAATGCGGATAAGCTCTATCAATTTGAAGCCATTCTCCTTTTTCGCCACTTTACCATCTCGTACCAAACTACAAACAGGAAGCCAATCCCACCACTTGTGCCTAACTGTCCCAAACCAAGGGACTCAAAACCAAAGAACCGTGTAAGCGGGGGTGCGAAGAGAAGCAACCCTAAAATGATGATAGTGATGCCGATAATGAGTGGAACCAGGTTGTTTTTATACTTTAAGGTAGTGAGGACTGAGTAGAAAAACGACCTGTTAACCAGTGTGAGGAAGATATTAGAAGAGATGAGGGCCACAAAAACCATGGTGCGGGTCACCTCTTCACTGGCGCTTGCATTCACTGCCAGCTGGTAGGTGAGCAACGTGCCCGCTGTGATTGCTAATCCTTGCACCACACTGGTGGTAAGCTCCCTCGAATTGAAGAAAGTGCTGCTGAACGGGCGTGGTTTTTGGATCATTGTATTTTTCTCCAAAGGCTCATTTTCATAGATGATTGAGCAGGTAGGCCCCATGATCAACTCAAGCAAAATGATGTGCAGGGGCGAAAAGATATTGGGATATATCCAGCCCAGAGCCAGTGGAAGAAACACAGTAAGGATGATCGGTATATGTATGGAAATAATATACTGGATGGCTTTTTTCAGGTTCGTATAGATTTTCCGTCCCATGGCCACTGCTTCCACCATTTTGGAAAGGTCGTCTTCCAGCAAGATAAGCGACGCTGCCTGCTTGGCGATTTCTGTACCTTTCTTGCCCATGGCAATGCCAATGTGGGCGGCTTTCAAGGCAGGCCCGTCGTTGACGCCGTCGCCTGTCATGGCCACAATCTCGTTCCTGGCTTTCAGGGCATTAATAATTCTCAGCTTGGCTTCGGGAAACATGCGGGTGAATACTTGCATCTCTTCTACTTTTTCCTTCAGCTCCTCTTCCGTTAGCTGCATCAACTCATCACCGCTGATGCTTTTATCGAACCCGTGGAAGCCCACCTGTCGGGCAATGGCACCGGTGGTGAGGGCATTGTCTCCAGTTACTATTTTTACCTGGATGCCTGCGGCGTAAAACTGTTCCAGCACCAATGGAATATTCTTTTTTGGGGGATCGTAAAAGGCCACCAGACCTTTGAAAGCAAAGGCAAACTCCTGCTGAGTAGACGGGAAGTTGTTGCCGTCAAAATGTGCTTCGCCCACTCCCAGCACCCGGTAGCCATCTTTAGCCAGGGTGTTAATAGCTTCATGCACTTGCTCCTTTTCACCTACCGACAGGCCAGATACAGCTATCATCGCTTCGGGCGCTCCCTTGGCAGCAATGATTCTTTTACCCTCTTGGTCTTCAAAAATATGCGTCATCATCGGCGGTTTCCCACCCAGCGGATACTCATGAATCATTTTGAAGGCAGTCCGTTCATCAGCTACCGTAAATTGTCCGTAACCTTCGTGCAGCGCCACTTCCATAGGGTCGAAAGGGATGGGTTCGCTGGCCCACATAGCCAACCGAACAAGGGACTGAGCATCTGCTGAAAGCGGCCTACTGGCATCCACTATGTCCTGCGAAGACAGCACAAACAACCTTGCCAGGCTCATTTTGTTTTCAGTAAGGGTACCAGTTTTGTCGGTGCAAATCACCGTGGCACTGCCCAGCGTCTCCACCGTCTTCATCTGCTTCACCACAATACCAAGCTTCATCAGTCGCCAGGCCCCAAGCGCCATGAAAGTGGTGAACGCCACAGGAATTTCTTCTGGTAAAATGCTCATGGCAAGGGTGAGGGCCTTCAGCAGACTGTCCAGCACATCGTAAGACCGGAAATAATTGATGGCCCATACAACCAGAAAGACAATGCCACCGATTAACACCATCTTTTTGACGAAGTTGGCTATCTGCTTTTCCAGTGGGGTTTTCTCTTCGGCAATGTCCTCCAGGCTCTTACCAATTTTCCCAAGCTGGGTCGCATTGCCAATGGCGGTAACAGTGACTATGGCCAACCCGCTGGCTACTGTGGTGCCCAGCGAAACCTTGTTATCTTCCTTAGTTGCATCTTTATATACCGCCATCGACTCTCCAGTGAGAATCGATTCGTTGACTGAAAAATCATTGGAATGTACGATGATGCCATCTGCGGCAATGGTATTGCCCTCCTCCACCATCAGGCTGTCGCCCACCACCAGGTCTTTGCTTTGTATTTCTACTGTCTGCCCGCCTCTTATCACTTTGCACATGGGCTGGGTGAAGTTCTTGAGCTTCTCGAGGGCATTGCGGCTGCGGGAGTCCTGATACAGAGAAATACCTGCCACCAGCACAATGGCTGCCGCCAGAAAAAGGCCATCACCTATATTGCCGGTAAAAAAATAGATGGAGGAGACCACCAACAGTAGCACGACCATGGGTTCTGCGGCGATACTTTTGAGGGCATCGATAAGGCCGCTCTCTTTTTTGTAGTTCAGTGTGTTGGCACCATACTTTGCCCTGGCTTCGAGGACATCCTCAGCTGAAAGACCCTGAATCTTAAAATTATTGCTGGCCATAATGGGGTCGTTGTGTAGTAGTTTCTTGCATCATCAGCCTGGCGATGTTTACAGTTCGTTTAGGAAAGTAGCACAAAGAATTGGTTCACGAGCTAGAAATGAATAAGTAATCCTGAAAATGGCTGACCGCTGTACATGGCAGGCGGCTAAACTGCGTCTGTATAAGAGACACGCACTGCCATAAGTGGGTAAGTTTTTTTGCAAAAGACTCATATTGAAGCTATTATCGCAGTTTCTGGGAATGTGGGAAGTGGTGCGCATGAAAGTGATGCGCAAATGAAGATTAAAAGCTTCATGATTTTTAATGCATAAGTTGCAGGCAAGTGTTTCCTGGTAATTGGCGCAGAAATGGCTTAAAAGTTGGATAGTATAAAGACTGCAGGACATTTCTAGCCATATGTTTATTTGCCTTGAAAGTAGTAGATACACCCTATAGCTAATAACACAGAATAATGATTGTAGGCCTTCTAAAAGAAAGCGGAAATGAACAGAGAATCGCTTTTTTACCGGAAATCGCTGCCAGGTTGGTTCAGCAGAAAGTTCAGGTTTATGTAGAAAAAGATGCAGGGTTAGCGGCATTTCAATCCAACCAATTATACGAGGACGCAGGGGCGGAGATAGTTTCGAGAGAAGCGGTCTTGGCTAAATCTGATTTACTGCTGCAAATCGGAGAGCCCGCTCCCGAGTTGATTGAGCAATTGCGGAGCGATACAGTATGGCTAAGCCAATACAATCCCCTCTGGAATAAAGATCTGGTGAAGCTGTTTCTTCAAAAGGGCATTACCAGCTTCAGTATGGATTCCATACCCCGCACGTCGAGGGCGCAGGCGATGGATGTGCTTTCTTCGATGGCTACTGTTTCAGGCTACAAAGCCGTATTGGAAGGAGCCAGCCAGCTCCCCAACTTTTTCCCTATGTTCATGACCGCAGCAGGGACCATCCGTCCGGCCACCGTATTGGTGCTTGGAGCCGGAGTGGCGGGTTTGCAGTCGATTGCCATTGCCCGAAAGCTGGGTGCTCAGGTGCAGGCTTTCGACGTGCGTTCGGCCGTGAAAGAGGAGGTGATGAGCCTGGGAGCCAGGTTTGTCGAAGTGGAAGGTGCTAAAGAAGACGCTGCGGCAGGTGGATATGCGGTGGAGCAAACGGAAGAATTCAAACAAAAGCAGCAACAGGCCATCAACGACCATGCTGCAAAAGCTGACGTGGTAATATGCACGGCCCAGATTCCCGGAAGACGAGCACCGGTGCTTCTTCCAAAGGAGGCAGTAGAGCGAATGAGACCAGGATCGGTGATCGTTGATTTGGCGGCTTCAAGTGGTGGCAATTGTGAGCTGACACGGGACAATGACACCGTTGTGCATCATGGTGTGAAAATCATCGGGCAATCAAATTACCCTTCGCTGATGCCGGTAGATGCCAGCAAGATGTACGGAAAAAACGTTTTTAATTTCCTCGAATTGCTGATTGCCGACGATGGGTCGCTCCATCTCAATTTCGAAGATGACATCGTGGCCGGCACGTGTATCACCCACAAAGGTGAAGTTTTGAATAGCCGGGTAAAATCACTTTTTGGAGAGCTAATTGATATGTAATGGAGCAGGTATTTGTTTTCTTTTTCACCTACAGAGAGGCCATTTTCATTATCGCCTTGTCGGTTTTTTTGGGAATTGAAGTGATTTCCAACGTGCCATCCGTGTTGCATACTCCACTCATGTCGGGCGCCAATGCTATAAGCGGTGTGATCATTATTGGCGGGATTATCCTCGTTGGCCATGCCGATACGTCAAAAGTATCGCTGGAGCTGATTTTGGGAATTCTTGCCATCATTTTTGCCACGCTTAATGTGGTTGGTGGTTTTGTGGTGACAGACCGCATGCTGGAGATGTTCAAAAAGAAAAAGAAATAAACCTTCTATGGATCAGGTAATTGGAAGTTTAAATGGTGTCGATTTCACCCTGGGCGGGGCTTTGCTCGAGTTAAGCTATTTGCTGGCCGCTCTTCTCTTTGTGGTAGGGTTACGGCTGCTGAGCCACCCGGAAACGGCCAGAAAAGGAAATTTCTATGCGGCTGCTGGAATGTTTTTGGCCATGGTCACCACACTGCTGCTGCACAAAGACAGCCAGGGAGAAGCTATTCCACTGGCCAACGTATGGATCATTCTGGCGGCGCTGGGAGTTGGCACCGTCTTAGGTTGGGTAGCGGCACTGCGTGTTCAGATGACGGCAATGCCTCAGATGGTTTCGTTTTACAATGCCACAGGCGGTGCGGCGTCGGCCCTGGTGGCGATGCTGGAATTTCCGAATACCGACATGAGCAATGTGGGTTCGGCGCTGGCCACACTGCTGGGACTGATAGTAGGAAGTGTCGCCTTCAGTGGTAGTATGTTGGCATACGGTAAACTCGACGGAAAAGTTGGAGACACTGTCTCTGGCTGGATGAAATACTTGAATTTGGTTCTACTGCTCGTGGTGGTGGGGCTGTCGGCTTACATGATGGCTTCGGGCCAAACAGCGGGAGAGCTGAGCTGGGCGTTGTATCTGCTGCTCGGTATTTCACTGGTGTACGGGATCACCTTCGTGATGCCCATTGGTGGTGCCGACATGCCGGTTGTGATTTCCCTGCTCAACAGTCTCACGGGCATCGCTGCCACCATGGCTGGGTTTATTTACGGCAACCAGGCGATGATCCTGGGAGGTATTTTGGTGGGTGCTGCAGGCACTATCCTTACGGTGCTTATGTGCAATGCTATGAACAGGTCACTGCTCAATGTAATTCTGGGAGCCTTTGGCGGGGCGGGGGCAAGTGCCGGTGCCGGGCCCGAAGGCGACATGAAGGAAATCAGCATGAGCGATGCGGCCATTTTGCTTTCTTACTCTAAAAGTGTGGTGATAGTGCCTGGCTACGGTCTGGCTGTGGCGCAGGCACAGCATGTTTGTCATGAACTCGACATGCTGCTGGCCGACAAGGGTGTGCAAGTGAAGTACGCCATTCATCCGGTGGCCGGCCGCATGCCCGGGCATATGAATGTGCTGCTTGCAGAAGCCGATGTGCCTTACAGCCAACTGGTGGAGATGGATGACATCAACACCGACATAGCCAACACCGATGTGGTGGTGGTCATAGGTGCCAACGACGTCGTGAATCCGGCCGCCATCAATAATCCCGGCAGCCCCATTGCGGGCATGCCAATCATCAATGCACACCTCGCTAAGAACATCATTGTGATGAAGCGGGGCAGGGGCAAGGGCTATGCCGGCATCGAAAACGAACTCTTTTTTGACCCTAAAACCAGATTGCTGTTCGGCAATGCCAAAGACACTTTGCAGAAGCTTGCCGGCGAGGTGAAGAGCTTGCATTAGGAAGAAAAATCCTCGACGGCTTTTCAGGTTAACCAAGGCCATCACAGGTGGCCCTGGTTTCAAAAAGAACCTGATGCAGTGTTATTTATTGAAGCCCTATGAAATTGCTCGCATTTTGGAAGTAAACCTTTTCCAATACCTCCCTGGATAGGCCCAGGCCCCTTGTGTGTTGCTTCCTGATGACCAGCGAGTCGGTGGTGCTTAGGTACCGCCACAGGTCGTTGTAAGTGGCATCGAGGTCATCCTGCTCAGCGTTTAGCTGTTCGGCTGTCCAGCCCTTTGCCGGACCGTAGTTCCCAAAGTCGGTGCCGAACATGATCCTGTCCTGGTACTTCACATAGAATTCCCTCACCTTGTCGCTGTTCTGGCTGGCCAGGTCGCCAAACCGGGCAGCAGGCTCAACCATCATGTTTGGATATTTGTCCAGGCGCTCAGCCACCATATCCACGTTGTGCGACATGCTGCCCATGTGGGCGCACAAAATGGGCAAATCCAGATTTGCTGCAATCCACCGGTCACGGGCAGCGATGATGGTTTCATAGCCTGGGATCTCAGGATGGGCGAACGCATGGTATTGCGGATTGTTTTTGTAGTACTCGTAGTGCGGGTTCATTGGGTCGTCCAATGGTCGCCATGCCTGCACCGGCTCCCCGATATGGGCCATCACGGGGATGCCGGTTTCCTTTAGAAAATCCCAAATAGGCTGTAGCCGGGCATCGTCAATCTGGATGAAATTGCCTGAAGCATCTTTTGTCACCATGCCGAAGTTCTTCCACACCTTCACCATTTTGGCTCCGGTGGCAATCTCCTCTTTCAGCCGTTCAATGTTTTTGGTGGCAAAGTCCGGGTCATCGATGCCCACACCCACCAGGGAACTGCATAGATAGAATATCTCTGGGTTTTCGATGTTCATGTCTACATACTCTTCCCAGCTGCGCCGGATGCCAGCAGAATCCTCATGAGCCACATCCACCAGCACGGCCTGCATGTTCCAGTCCTGAAAAAAGGAGGAAAGGTAGGGTCGGGGATAGCGATAATGCGCATGCACGTCAATTTTGCGAATCGACTGCTGGTCAATGGCCTCTGGCTGGCTGGAGCCCGTTTTTTCCTTAGCGGGGCTACAAGACCCAACAACGATTAGCAAGAAAGCAAAATAGGTTATGTTGTTCATAGGTGGTTGCTATTTTTAGGCTAGTAGTTCAAGAAAGCGCTGTTGCTCACGAAGGCGATGCGCTTCCCATCGGGTGACCAGTTCGGCACATTCATAGAGCCCTGACCTCCATAAATATAGCCAATAATTTTTGGCTCACCCCCGGTAATCGGCATTAGCCGGATATAGCAATGCTTGTAAAATGGGTGCTGCCCTGAGTCCACCGTTCTTGGGAAAGAAATGAAAACGATCCATTTGCCGTCGGGAGAAATGTGTGGAAACCAGTCGTTCAGCTCATCGAACGTTACCTGCTCCGGATTGCTTCCGTCGGGCTTCATGCGCCAAATCTGGCCAATGCCAGTCCGATTGGAGTTGAAGTAGATATATTTCCCATCCGGGTATATTCCGGCCCGTCGTCAAGTCCGGGAGTTTTAGTAAGCTGTACTTCCTGCCCCCCTGACGCAGGTATTTTGAAGATATTCCATGCATTGTCACGCACGGCGGTGTATACCAGCTCTTTGGCATTTGGCGACCAGCCATGAAGGTAGGAGGGGCCATTTGGGGTGAGCCGTTTCGGGTTGCCGCCCTTTCTGGGCATCGTGAAAATAATCGAGTGCCCGTCTTCCGGTGGGGTGCTGCTGATCCCCATTTGCTTTCCATCAAAAGACAGCACATGGTCGTTGTTGTTTCTGATGGCAGCACCTGTTTCCAGTTTTGTTGGCTTTCCGGTTCTCAAATCAAAATCATAGAGCAATCCACCGGAGTTAACAGTAAAGACGTTGTCGTCTACCATCCAGTTGGGTGCCTGCCAGGAATTATCTGCGCTGAAAACGATTGTCCGATCACCCGTGGCCACGTCCATCAACTCAATATGACTACCGATGTAATCTCTGTAGGGCACATAGTCTGGCTTTGGCGGAACAATCACCCGCACATTTTTGAATGTGGCCGTTTCAACCACGTCAGGATTGTGGGCGCACACCGACAGACCAATATACACCTCGTTGCCCAGCTCGATGCCCGATACCTGCTCCTCAAAAAATCGCTCTCCCATTTTAGCTGCCGACATGATGAAGGTGTCGCCTCTTCGCTCCAATTGAATGACATTAGCGTGGGTCATGGCAAACGCCTTCTGATCCATGTCCGACTGTGGGTTTTCACGGAACTGCAACGATACAAGCCCATCGCCATGCACAGCTGCCGACACGCAAGGGGAGTTCACTTCGAGGCTATGCCTTACCATCCAGCCAATCTTACGGTGTGGGTCAACACCCTCACCAACAAATGCTACGTTTGCCCGGAGGATAAAGTCTCCTGTCATTTTGCGGTAGGCATACTGAAACTCATCTTTCTGGCTCCATATGTTTTCCCCTGAGCCCGAAATGGTATATGACTGCTTGTTTGAATCGTAAGTCGTTTTTCCGACTGTTTTCGTAGCGCCCACGTCTGCGTTGTTGGTGAACACTCCCAGTGTGCCGGGCTGCGCCATGGTGGAGTGAAGAAGTAGTACAAAGATGAAAGTGCTGCAAAGGTTAAATAGTGGTGTTTTGATTTTCATAAAGGTGTTGTTAGTCACTGAGGTAAAAAGATAGATGATCCACCGGCTGAACTGCCGACGGAATTTACAAGTGAGTATAAAAAAACAACTTCCCGTGGATGGCATTGTGAATGCCTCACTGGTAGTTTCACCATAAACTTAAACAGCGCCTTGCGAGGCCACTGAACAGTTAAATATAGCGAAAATAGTTTGTCGGATGAAGGGCAAGGCATTCCATTGCTGGATGGCAAAGATTAATGTTAATGAAACTATCAAACAGCATACGCTAAGATGTGAGTGGAAACTGGAAAACCTCTTATGCAGCCAAGGACCGAACTGAAAAGGATCAGTTTCTAAGCTTTGACTTTAAGAATATGCGCCGGGAAGGAGACCCCGTTTTTCCGTCGCCGTTTCATTCCTATCCAGCGCCGTAGCCAGATGCCTTTTGTTGCTTTGTCATTTTACAGATAATTTTTACTTTTATCGTATGAGAATGACTGTAATGCTATAGTACCTTTTTCAAGCTTAGTTCTTAAGCCATGCGCTATATCCTGTACATAGCGTACATATTTAACTATCATTAGTTTTATTAACAATCTCAAACCAAGCCCATGGATTGGCAGCTACTTGCTGCTCTCTTCGGGGTGGTTCTTAATAGAAAAATCATGTCAGATTTATTAAGTGAAAAGGAAATAGAACAGTTTATTCTCAGCGGTTTTGTTCGTATCGATAACGCATTTGCTAAAGCAACTGCAGACGCTGCCTTAGACATCCTGTGGAATGACCTTCCCTGCGACAGATCAAATCCTTCTACCTGGACGAAGCCCGTTATTCGTTTGGGGATGTATACCCAGCAGCCCTTTATTGATTCAATCAACACGCCGAAGCTGTATTCAATTTTTGATCAATTGATCGGTGAAGGCAAATGGATTCCTTGTCGAAGTGTAGGAACATTTCCTGTAAGGTTTCCAGCTGGTCAGCAACCGAATGACACGGGCAAACATGTTGATGCAAGCTTTCCGGGCAACGACCCTGGCAATTTTCTTGAATGGCGTGTCAATGCCAGATCAAAAGGGCGGGCCTTATTGATGTTGATTTTGTATTCCGATGTCAGCGAAAATGATGCGCCTACAGTCATTTACAAAGGGTCACATATTGACGTAGCACGGCTCTTGTCAAAAGAGGGCGATTCAGGTCTTTCATTTATGGAGCTTGCCAACAGGTTGGACGGATTGCCCAGAAGAGAAGAGGTTTATGCTACTGGTGAGGCCGGAACAGTTTACCTGTGTCACCCTTTTCTCGTTCATTCAGCTCAACTGCACAAAGGAAACACCCCTAAATTTATGGCACAACCACCCTTGCTGTTAAAGGGTGAGTTGTCTGTTTCGGAGTCAAATGTTGGTTACGCTCCCGTTGAACAGGCCATTCGTTTAGCGTTAGAATAGCTGGGAAGATGCTTGTTGGTGAAAAGAGGCTGTTGTTGAGCAGCCTCTTAAACTAAACGGCATTGGGCTGGCTGGAGGAGGCTACCCATCGAATGCTTGAAAATAGTCGTACTCACTCTAGTTTTGGTATGTAAAAATTTTCCATCTAAATTCAAAATGCATAAAGTGTTGATTCAAAAAATTGCATATCTCAAATTTGATCTGAAGATTAGGGATGTTAAAGAGGTAGTTGTTGAACGACGGTAACCCCAAAGTCTTATTGGTATGGAAGAGGATAAATACCAACAGTATGAAGACCTGCAAAAGCAGATCGCCGAAGAAATGCTCAATGATGAGCGCTACCTGAAATTTTTTGCGCAGTACCAGGAAGACTCCGTGCAGCATTTCGTCAGACAGTATGCCAGGCACAAGGCTAACCTTCTGGTGTTTGGCGACTACACCACGGCCAACCAACGAGAGCTGATGGGCACCTGGCAGGATCTTGCCTGGAAAGGGCTGAGGGAGATTCAGCAAAAAAAATTATTTGATCTATCGTGTCGGTGGCACGCCGAAGAGGTGACCAACCTGCCTGGGATAAAGATTTCAGAAGATTTTGAAAATGTGGCACAGTATATATTGGACTACACAGGCATCCCCGATATTTCCGAAACTGACCTTGATCTTTACCTTCTGTATCTCAAAACCCCTGTGGTAGGATCCGACTTCTGGCAGGTTATCTATTCTTATGATTACCAGGACTACGCAGGTATTAGTCAACGCTACAAAAAAGATCAGGAAACCGATATCCCTTATTACGATTTTCACAACTTACATACGGGTAACCACATGTTATTTAGCCTGCCATCGATCCGGCTGGAAAAAGAGCAAGTTTATTACCTTGAGGGCTTTGCTCACCATCATGTTTCCCCCAAGGCCGATCTCGATTCGGATCAACAGCTGGATTCAGATGTTTCAGAGGCTTCGGAGGAAAAGCCGCATTTAGGTACTCTGGATGAAGATCTGGTCGAATTTGCCGAACGCTTCAACGACCGAAAAACGGCTCAGTTTATTGCCGGATACAGAAAGTGGATTTCTGAAAAACCCGACATAGAGATTGAATGGGCTTTTGATTACCTGAAAGCTACATCACCTGAGCAGGTGCCGATTGCAGCGCACGCCGACTGGCAGGAGGCCATTTTTCGGGCGGCAGCTACGCATCGGCGGAAAAAAGCGGCGGAGCTGCTTCCTGCCATTTATGACGAATACCTATTGAAGAAGGGGGCAGGCATCGCACTCACCAGTGAAGACGCATTGTCGGAGATGCGAGACCCTTCGCAGGGGAAGAAATACCTAATTCTGGAGGGCCGGCGGCTGAGGGGCGAGCCAAGAAATTTTGATTTTTAGGGGGTGCTTTCTGAACCTTCTCAGTGCTTGTCCGTTCTGTTGCCGGTTCATTCCTAACCGGTTTAAAGCAATTGCTATCTGTTTCACTCATCTGGCTTTCTGGTTCGTGATCAATGGTAACTTTGTTGCAATTTTTGGGAAGTGGTTCCCTGATTTTGGGAGCTGGTTCAAAATCACCCGGTTCCGGCTACCTGTTTTTCTGTATCACTTCAAGATTTTAGTGACTAACATCCCAATTTGCGGTTTCCAGTTAGGAAAATTCGGTTATCACATACAGAATTTCGTATGTCAGATAGGAATTTTCGGTTACTACATACGGATTTTTGGTTATCACTTAGGGAAATTTGCATGTTGGTTACCAAATTTTGGTTCTTATATCGAGAAATTTGGATGTGGGTTATGGATTTTCGGTTATCACATACAGAATTTCGGATATGACATAGGAATTTTCGGATATAACATACGGATTTTCGTATGTCAGATAGAGATTTTCATGAGGAGCAACCGACACTCGGTGTGTAGGTTTTGGCAATAAGTGCTTGCTGGCCCACCAAATGGAAAAACCCGGCTGGCAAAATGAGTGCGCCTGCCCTCGCCAAAGGCTCAAAAGTTTGATTTACTTCTGGCCTCTCTACGGAGAAAGTAGGCACAATTCATTTTATCGGTCTATTAGCTGTTTTTTAACATTCGTGGAAGTATACAACGCTCATTCCGCCTTGTTCGGAAATGTAATAGGTTAGACAACAACTCATCTGGTCAGAAAAAATGTCAATATACCAGCCTTGTTTCAACCAGCTACCGGCATATTCTTTTGTTTCGAAGTTGACGTGTTCAGCGTTCGCTTTGGACCAATACCATGAGCTCGTTGTGTCAAAATCAATTCGATATCCGTTAGGGTGTTCGAGAGCATTGTCAGATTTAAGGTTCATTTCCAAAATGGAAATTGCATCGTTTTCATCTGTTGGAGTATTTACAGAAACTATGGATTCACCGTATTCTAAAGAACAAACTTCAACTGAAGGCCCAGATGGTTCAGAAGTTTCACAAGCCCAGATCAATGTCAAAAAAAGTGTTAGATAAGTAAGTCTAAAGGAAAGATAATTGTTCCATTTAGAGCTTGTTCGATTATAAAGTCGTCTAATTTCCATCTTATCGTAATTACAGCTAACCTCAGATATGGCGCTGTGGCCCGAACTTTTTAAATTCCGATTAAAGTAGCTTATCTGCCGCTGCATTCAAAGCATCAGAATAGCACTGCACTACTCCAGATAAAAACTCCCACGAGAGGAGATGGCAGAAAGCACTTCAGTTTCCTGGCGGTAGATAATTGGGATGTTCAGCAGGATCTTGGCAAAGTGCTAGGTAAAGCCATGCGCCATCATCGTTTGTTAGCTGGTGTTTATTGACACTTCCCTCGAGTATATTTCATTATCCCTTCATTGTGCATTTCGCACATATTATTATACTCTTTGCCATTGCATCCGCAAACCGGTGGGCTCCATGATCGATCACAGGCGCCTGTTCGGACTTCTTCAGGATCAAAGCAAACCAAGTTACTCAGTTCCATGAATGTTTGTTGAGATACGTTATGTAGATTCTGAGTCCATGAGCATGGATTTAATTCATATCTGCTATTTTTTAAATCAGCGAAAATTAGATAATGTATTTCAGGTTCGAATTGGAATTCTCCTCTCATGGCAAGTTGATTTCCTGCAAATCCCTTGTAGCTTTGAATTATATTAAAGATGATATAATTATCACCTTCTTCTGATAATTCTACTACTGCAATAAGTTCTCTTGTCGTTATTTCATCTGACAATGAGAGTTTTTCGCATGGGTTTAACAGGGTTGAGATAAGAATGATTAAATAGGTGATCATATCTATTTCTACCAATAACAGCTAACGCCTGCCTAAAATGAGTGAGGGAGTTTAATGCAGCTCCGCTTCCACTACATCTTAGCCACGCCGATGATAAAATTATACTTTGTGGCGGACAATCCAAGCCAACTAACCTATGATAACTGGTGAAGCCCGCATTCATTTTTACCGTTGTGTTAGGAGCATTTTCAAATAATCTCGCTGACTTTACAAACATGTTTTACTGATAAATTCTTCGGATTGACTGTCAAAAGGTAGTGTTCAACAAAATGAAGCTTTTGATAGACTTGTATGTAGATGTAGAATTGTCCGTCCAGTTCCAATCTGGAATGCACAAATATTTGCGGTTGTGAAGAATTAGATCTAGGTTTTTTAGAAGCTATAGGACATTTGTCTGCGTTAACTGAAACACTTGGGCCCGGAGTCTCGTCGCTCATTGTCTTGACAAATTCTCGGTCGAAGTCCTGGCATCCATAAAAAACACTATAGTAGCCATCGGTTCGGGTAACAGCGTTAAACCTTACTGTTTGAAGGTCGGGAAAATCCTGTTCTAGTACATTTGTAAAAAAATAGTCCACGGCAGCCTGCTCTGGAGTTTTATGGTCCTGAGGTGAGTAAGAAAGAACTAAGAATAGATAGGCTGTCCTGATCCACATAGCAAGTTACGTAGCGAAATTTGCTCCTAACACTAGTGTAAACGACAAAAGTGTCGTTTATTTCCATTATAAGTATTTTTCAAGTTAATAATTAAAAATACCTAAATAAAGCCCATAAAGCTATATTATCCGTTTGCAAACCCATAATATACGTATATTATACTCATAATATGAGGGTGTGGTTTTCGCTACTTCCTCCTCACCACCAGCACCTTATCCGCCGTTCCTGGCACGGGCACTTTCCCGTCTTTCGCCGCACCCGTTGAAATGATGTTGCCAGTGGTGGTATCTATCCACTCAGTAGAGTAACTGGCTGCTGGCAAGTTGAGTGAAATATTGTGGCTTTTTACAGCCAACGATTCCCAGTACACCACCCATCTGTCTTTGCCATTGCTCATGGCCAGCGTGGTGGCGCCGGGTGCTGCCTTCACCACCGAGGCGTCGGGCTTCAGGTTCACAAAGTCATGGATTTCCATGAAGGTTTTCAGAACGCCAAACTGCTTCCTCAGTGCAGGACTGCCTCCGCCGGGCGATTCGTAGGTGGTATCCTGTCCGTTTTCCTGGCCTACAGAAAAGGAATAGTCGAGGTGGCTGAACAACGCACCGCCTGCCATCACAAACTGCCACACCTGGCGGCGATAGGTGTCGTCTTCGCCTCCGGCAAAGCCGGTCTCGTTAAAGCCCAGCACTTTGTTGAGGTAGTAGTTTTCGCTGGCAGCTCGTGGGTAGGCATAATGGAAATTGAAAATGTCGATTTGTGGATCGGGCTCTGTGATAGGATAGTAAAAGTTGGAGATGTTCTGCGAAATCAGGTGTTTGTTGGCCAGCTTGCTTTCTTCATCTTTGATCCAGCTGGCTACCTTCTTCTGCCATTCGTTAGACGCCTGCGACACTACCTGGATCTTGTCTGTCCACGGACTTTCGCCGTAGTCGTTTCTGGTGAAGACGATTTCGGTGTTGTCGGCCCAGGGTTCGTTTTGTATTTCAAAATAGAAGTTACCAAAGCCGTTCAGTTCCTGCACCAGCTTTCTCACATAGGCCTCCTGGCGGGCCAGCAGGCCTTTGTTGTTCAGCGTATTCACGTCTTTGGCCTCCAGCACTGGCGTGCCGTTGACGTTGTTGTTGGGGTTGAAGGCGGCGTAGTTCCAGCCTCCACCATAATGAGCGGAGAACAGGCAGACTTCCACGATCACCTTGTTGGTGCTGGCCAGGGTCATGAAGTCTTTCAGCCGGGCAAAGAATGCCGGATCCCACTGGTCAAGGTCAAACTTGTTGCCGCCGAGGGCATAGCCAGGTTGGTTGCTCCGCCTCCACGGCAGAATGGCTCTGCCTTCCGCCGGTGCCATGGTGTTCTTTTTGATGCCGAAATCGCCCTGCTTCTCCAGGTAAGCACCAGTGAACAGGCGGGTGTGGTTGAGCTGGTCTTTTCCCAGCGTATTCAGGTAGGTTTTGTAGTCGAAGTCGAGGTTCATCACGGCTCCATAGTGTTCGCCAGAGCCGATAATGATCAATGGTTTGCCCTGAAATTGAAAGTAGTGCGGATTTTGCGGGTGAAGCTGGAGGATGTTTTGGGCTACAGCAGCCGGCAGCCAAAGGCAGAATAGAAGGAGAAGAGATAGAAAGTTTTTCATCGGAAGTGGGGAGTAAAAGTGTGTTGCATCGCTTAGCAAGTAAAAAGAGGCTGTGTTACGAGCCTCTTTTTTTTATCATCAATGTCAGGTGCAGGGGCTCAGATCACTTTAAGCACTCCCCTCACATAGCCGAAGGATTCAGCAGCACCCGCTAGCGGATCTTTGCCGTCTTTCTCATATTCAAGAGACATATAACCGGTGTAGCCTACTTTAATCATGGTTTTTAGGAAAGCTGGAATGTCGGTTACCCCACGACCAATCTCAAGTGGTTTTCCATCTTCCTGGGCTTTGTCCTCGTCTTTAAGGTGGATGTCGTAAATGCGGTCTTTGAACTTTTCTGCCCATACAGACGGGTCTTCGCCAATGCGCACCACATGGCCAATGTCCATGCAAAGGCCAATACGCTTGTCCAGCCCTTTCACTTTTTCATAAACGTCCTTAGGGCTGCGGTAAAGGTCATCTCCCGGGCCATGGTTGTGAATGGCCAGTTTGATGTCAGTTTCTTTCACTTTTTTCTCCGCCAACGGCAGCAGGTCATAGTTGGGCACGCCAATGATCATTTTCATCCCTGCCGCCTTAGCATAAGCAAACGCCTGGTTTACTTCGGCTTCCGTCTTCATGTAAATGACGCCAGCACCGTACAACTCAAGACCTGCATCGGCTATTTTCTTTGCAGCTGCCTTGATGTCTGCTTCTGATGAGTCTAGCGGCAAGTGCATGCTTTTCAATGCAATCTTGGAAATGCCAAGCCTCTTGGTGTATTCTATGGTGGTATCCAGCGAAAACTCACGAAAAGTGTAGCTGGCAAGGCCAAGTTGAAAAGTGTATTTGCTGGCCCTTGATGGTTTTGCATTGCTCATGCCAGGAGCGAGCATCATTCCAGCTCCTGCCAAGCCTGCTGCACGCAGGAAGTCTTTTCTATTCAATGTCATCTGATCAAAAGTTTAAGTAGAATTTAAATATAAGGGATATCAGGTGAAAGGGCCATAGATTTTACTTGCAGAATCTGATTTGTTAGCAAAACCCATTTGGATAGCCGTCTGAAACCAGATGGCAAGTGTTCGTTGTTTTCCACCAACCGCTAGAAGTGCGCTCTCTGTCGGTTTTGCATCAGGGAAATCGAAAAATTATAAAAGACGGGCCGCCGCTAAATATCAAAAGCTGTAGCCCAGGCTAACCCCCGCCCAGGGAAACACGACCAGCATTGGAGTGTATCCAGCTCTGAAAACCAGCCCCTTCGGCCCCATATATCTGTAACCGATGCGAATGCTAGGCATGGCAGTATAGTACCGACCTGAGGTTTCTTCAGGTGTGGCCTTGAAACTTGTGTATGTGTGATATGCAGGGTTAATTGAGAAGCCCAGTTCTACTCTGCTCGCCGACTTTCCAAGAAGCCAGTTGAACTGCATGGGAACCATATATACTCTTGTTCCTTCAATTGTGACAGGAGCACCAACCCCTATAGACATAGCCAGGGTATTTCCCTTTTTTAAAGGGTTTAGTCTTTCATAACTAACAGAGGCTTTCACGGCCGTTCCGCCGAGCTCAGCATATACAGCGTTTTTACGAAAAACAGGAAGTTCCTGAGCTTGAGATTTCGTCGCCGTAAAAAGTACAATCGTAACAAAGAAAAGGGCTGATAATAGTTGAAGTAGTTTCATAGTATAGGAGTGTAAAAAGTGATAGGATTACATAAATTTAACTAAAAAAATCATTTGAAAGAAAATACAGTCAAACTATACCGGTACTTTACTGGATTTCACTTCAATTTTTCGCACGCCCTTATAAATAAAGAAAGTAGCCACTGCCATCAGCACATGGCTAAGTGCTAGATGATTGAACCATTGGTGGGGTGACAGTTTGTTCATGAACACTAATGCTGCCAGAGCAGCGAAGGCAATGCCGATGAGAATATTTTTGCTCGCTGGGTTTTTGGTCTTCAGGAATAGGTAACCCTCAAACGACAACACCACGAACATTAGCCCATAGCCGGAATGGAACTCTACAAAAAAGAAATTGAGCGTAAAAATGGTGAGGCACAGGAAAGTCAGTAACTCTAAAATATTGATCACCTTCAGCACCTTCACTGCCGACTCCTTAAAAAGCATCCCCGAATGCTCAATAGCGCCTCTTTCTATCAGCATAATAGAAAACATGCTGATGATCCAGCCAGGCAGCTTCCAGCCGAAGGAAAAGGCAAAGAGAAACGCATGCCCGAGCAAGCCGCCGAGCGCTGTGGCAATGCCCATCAGCAGGAAGTAGTACTTGAACCAGGTGAATACTTTCTCGGTCTTGCCCGATTTTTGAAGCTTGTAGTAGTAAAAAATACACAGTGCCGACACCAGCAGATCGGTGATTGTAACAATGGGCTCATCTATTCTAAGTCCAAACAGATGAATGGTATTTATAGCATCCATATTTTGGCAATCCTATTGACTTCATAACGGCCTTTCCGGGCTTTAGTTCCACAATCTTCAGCTTTGGTGAGTTGCTCTCGATAATGTATGCGATATCGATTATGCTACTATTTTATTTTTTCGCTAAACGGCTTTTATTTACGGCGAATGATTAATTTCCACTGACTTTTTCATTAGTTTCTCCCGAAAATGTATAAACAGACTTTTACTCAATGCGTCTTTTTTTGTGTCGCTATGTGGCATAGCTGCGCTGCGTTTGGTCAGTCTGCTTTACCTGTTGATGACCGGAAAGTTGTGTTGCTAAAAGCCATCAAGACAGATGGAACCGAGGTCGCAGGTTTTTTACTTGATCTCGATAGGGAAAACGGACTTCTTCATTTTCAACAACGAGATGAACTGTTGGTGGAGGAGTTGAGGGCTGAGGAAATTGACAGGATTGCTTATTTCAAGAAGGGCAGTTTCTGGAGAGGCTTTGGTTGGGGGGCACTAGTTGGGGAGTCATTGTGGGCTACCTACGTTTTCTCCAACGAGCCCGGTTATTTTGGGCGAGGTTTTGACCTGGTGGTGGGGTCTGTACTGTTTGTTACTCCGGTGGGCATTGTGGCCGGTGTTGTGGATGGAGCCAAAGGGGTTCATCTTGATTATGAGGTGGGAGGAGATAAGGCTGCCTTCCAACTTCCGATAGACCGGCTTACAAGGTTTACCAACCAGGATGTGCATTTGATAAGGCCATCGGAAAAGGGTAAGAAAAGGCTTCGTAACTATAGCTTCACTGAGACACCAATTGCGAGACGGCATCCGCAGTATAGCCCCCGGTTTCACTTTGGCCTTTCCTATGGGCTTGGGCTAACTGGCATGAGCAGAAAAATCGAAAAGAACTACAGCCCTTTGCAGTTTGACAGCAGGTATGGTGACAGCAGAAGAGGACATGCTGGCATATTTAGAATCGGTATTTCTTACTCGCTGAGCGATACGCTCGAAGTAGGCTATGCTTTCCAAAATGAGTATGGCGATGTGGTAAACTTGTACGGCAGCAGGAATGGTTACGAGATCAGAACATCCGTTTACATGTTTCAGAGCAGCCATAAATTATACGGTATGTACCACCTTAAGCCTTACTACAGAGCTGTTGGTACCCCTTTTCAGCTGTCGGCAGCAGCCGGGCTGATTTTTAGTGACACTTACCTGGCGACGGAAACGTACGGCTCTTCGTCGTTTCCTGATGTTTTTGTGTATGATGAAGCCAGACGCACGACAATTGTGCCAGGTCTTGCCTTCATGGCAAAGGCATCTTATTTCATTAACCCAAACTTATCTATTCAAATATTGCTTGAGCAGGATGTGTATACCAGGGCTTCCACTACTGGCCTTAGCCTGGGTGAGCCGGTAAACTACACCACAAAGCCACTCAAGATCGCTCCCAATCTTTTCTCCATTGCCACTGGGCTGCGGTTTCATTTATGATCGATAGGCCTACTTGAGTTCCTTGTATTTCTCTATATACATCTGATCGAGCTCCTCTGAGTCTTTGTATTTCACCCTTAGCCCAGCCAGCTTCTCTTTCAGGTCTTTTACCACATCTGCATAAGCCGGGTCGTCGTACACATTGGTCATTTCTTGCAAGTCTTTTTTGCGGTCGTAAAGCTCCCATTCGTCTACATCATAGTAAAAATGTACCAGCTTGTAGTCTTCAGTCACAATGCCGTAGTGGCGCTTCACCATGTGCACACCCGGGTACTCGTAGTAATGATAGTAAACAGCATCTCGTGTGAAACTATCATTTTCGCCCTTAAGCAGTGGAATCAGGCTCTCGCCCTGCATGTCTGACGGCACTGCGGCACCCACAGCCGATAGTAGTGTTGGAGCAAAGTCGAGGTTTTGCACCATTTGGGTGTTGGTGGTGCCTGGCTGAACTACACCCGGCCATTTAACCAGCAATGGGGTTTTGAACGATTCATTGTAAATAAATCGCTTGTCGAACCAGCCATGCTCACCCAGGTAAAAGCCCTGGTCGGAGGTGTAAACAATGATGGTGTTGTCGGCCAGGCCATTTTGCTCCAGGTAGTCAAGCACTTTGCCCACACCCTCGTCAACTGAGGCAATGGAACCCAGGTAGTCTTGCATGTAGCGCTGATAACGCCATTTCATCTTTTCTTCCTGCGTCATGTTGGGGTAGTTCTTCTTGAACTCCTCGTTCATGGGGCCATAGACGGCGTCCCATTTGGCTCTTTGCTCAGGATTCATGCGGCCTACCTCCCTGGCAAAGGCTGCCTTGTCCCAGTTGGCTGTTTCGGGAATGCCCAGCTCGTCCATTACTTCAGGGTAGATCTTGGAGTCACCGGCCCAGTTCATATGGGTGAGCAGATTCATTTCAGCCTCTTTGGCTGCAGAGCCACGCCCTTCGTAGTTGTCGAACAAGGTGGCTGGTTCTTCGAAAGTCCTGTTGATATATTCGGTGTAGTGCCTTTCCGCTGGCAACCATTCTCTGTGCGGGGCCTTGTGCAGGTACATAAGGAGGAATGGTTTTTCGGCGTCTCTCTCTTTGTCGAGCCAGTTCAGCGTCATGTCGGTAATGATGTCGGTCACATAGCCTTCCACCTTGATATTGCCTTCGTTTTTGGTAATAAAGTCGGGGTTATAGTAAGCGCCCTGGCCAGGCAGAATTTTGAATTGATCGAAACCTTTCGGGCTGTTGCCAAAGTGCAGTTTGCCAAACATGGCCGTTTGGTAGCCTTCCTTTTGCAAAAGCTGAGGGAAGGTGATATTGGTTGTATCGAACGGGAAGTTGTTGTCGATTTTGCCATTCAGGTGGCTGTGCTTGCCTGTAAGGATAACGGCACGGGAAGGTGCACAGATAGAGTTAGTGACACTGGCATTGGTAAACAACATGCCTTGTTTGGCAATCCGGTCGATATTGGGCGTTTCAATCAGCTTGTTGGAATAGGCACTAATGGCCTGGTAGGCATGATCATCCGACATGATGAAGACGATATTGGGCCGCTTTTTCTCTGCTTCTTTGGGAGCAGAAGGGCTGCAAGAATAAAGGAAAGCGACGAACAAAAGGCCGAAAGTTAACTGACTGATGAGTTTCATTGGGAGCGGTTTAAGCTTGAGTAAAATCCAATTTACCAATAATGATCAAAAATCTATGGCGAGGATGCGATGACCGGCAATAAGGCGGTTTTAAACTAATACTTCAATGGTTGGATTGAGCTGCTTCAGGGCCTCCAGGAATTCGTTTTCCCTGTCAGGCGAACCACCTTTGTACTTTATCCGCAGTCTCCTGATTGAATTAGCCGGTGCCGACAGCAAGGTGTAAGTGCGATGAGCCGTCCAGATGTCTTTTATATCGACTTTATCAGCTATAAATGGCCCGATTTTTACAATCAGAACATTGTCTTTAATGGTATAGCCGGTGCCGAAAAATATGGTGAGGATGAAGACCAGAATGGGGACCCAAATAGCCAATGAGATAAAGATTGAAGTGGTGTGCATCGATACAAGAGACCGGTAGATGTTGGCTGTGCCGAGATAGGCAACTAGCAGTACAGTGAGCCAGACTAGAACGCTTTTGCGGGAGGGGTAGTATCGTTGAGCAGTTGTTTGCATCAGAATTTACTTGTTGTAATATAGGCAATTCCGCCCATTCCGAAATTCTACGAATTCTGATATTTACTATTTTTATATTTACTCTGCTTATTCATTATACCTATGATACGTTTCACCCTAATAGCCCTCCTGCTATTTACTGGTATTGCTTCTTTCGCTCAGCAGTTCACCTATTGCAATCCCATCAATATCGATTATGGCTACACGCCCATTCCCAACTTCAGCGAAATGGGTAGACACCGGGCCACCGCTGACCCCGTCATTACTGTTTTTAAGGGCAAATACTATCTCTTTTCGACCAACCAATGGGGCTACTGGTGGAGCGACAACATGTACAAGTGGAATTTTGTCCCTCGCAAATTTCTGAAGCCATGGCACGATGTGTATGATGAGCTTTGTGCACCCGCCACACTCGTGTTGGGCGATACACTGTTTGTTATTGGCTCTACTCATACAAAAGAGTTTCCGCTTTGGATGAGCACCAACCCCACAGTAGACGATTGGACGGAGGCCGTTGACAAGTTTGAGGGTGCCGCCTGGGATCCTGCCTTTCTAGAGGACGATGATGGCCGGGTGTATCTCCACTACGGTTCCAGCAATTTCTACCCCATGTATGGAATAGAGGTCAGCAGAAAAACCTTACAGCCAATTGGCGAACGTGTTGACTTGATCCACCTGAACGACAGCATTCATGGCTGGGAGCGCTTTGGCGAGCATGCCGACAATACTTTTCTTGACCCCTTTATGGAAGGGGCATGGGTCAATAAGTACAATGGCAAATATTACCTGCAATACGGTGCGCCCGGCACGGAGTTTAGCGGCTATGCCGACGGCGTTTACACCAGCGACAAGCCACTTGGGCCGTGGACTTACCAGTCGCACAATCCTTTTGCCTACAAGCCCGGAGGGTTTGCCAGAGGCGCCGGGCATGGTGCCACCTATCAGGACTTATCAGGCAACTGGTGGCATGTCTCTACGATAGTGATTGGCGTGAAGAACAACTTCGAACGACGCCTCGGCATTTGGCCAGCAGGGTTTGATGACGACGGCATCCTGTATTGCAATACCACCTTCGGCGACTACCCTCACTACCTCCCGAATGGCCCGGCCGACCATTTGAAGAGCAGGTTCACGGGGTGGATGCTGCTCAACTATAACAAGCCTGTGCAGGTGTCATCTACCCTGGGAGGTTTTGCAGCCAACCAAGCGGTGGATGAAAGCATCAAAACTTACTGGAGTGCTGCTACCGGCAACAAAGGAGAGTGGTTTCAAACTGACCTGGGCGAGGTGAGCCAGGTGAATGCCATTCAAATCAATTATGCCGATCAGGATGCTGACTTCCTTGGCAAGCCAACCGATTTCTACCATCAGTACATTATCTACGTTTCAGAGGATGGCAAGAAATGGAAGGTGGCAGCCAACAAAGCACAAAACAAAACAGATGTGCCTCACGACTACATTGAATTCAGTGAGCCCATTAAGGCTCGCTATCTGAAGATGGAAAACAGTCATATGCCCACAGGCAAGTTTGCGCTTAGTGGCTTCCGGGTTTTTGGTAAGCAGAACAAGCCACTTCCGGCACCTGTCCGGCATTTTATTGTGCTCCGTGGCGACAGCGAACGCCGCAATGCCTGGCTGAAATGGGAGCAGATGCCCGATGCCACGGGTTACAACATTTACACAGGTATTGCACCCGATAAGCTATACAACAGCGTCATGGTGTATGGTGCCAATGAGTATTATTTCACAGCCATGGACCTGGACAAAACCTACTATTTCCAGATAGAGCCTTTCAACGAGGCGGGCGTCGGGCCAAGAGGCGAAATCATGAAAGTAGACTGATGCCCCGTCAGGAACCAAAATGTTTTCTGGCGAGCAACACATTTGGCAAACCAATGGCCACAATTAATATACATGAACCAATGATTGCTGAGGTCAGGTTGAAAGGGAACTTTGGTGTATTTGACAATGGCAGCACCGCCTGGTTCATGACCAGCCACACAAAAAGCCCGTAAATAACCGCCGGAAGTAAGATCCCTGCTCGCAAAATTGACACTCTGCGGTAAAGCAAAAAGAAGAGAGTGGCCCATGCGAAGGCAATTAAGTAATGGAACAGCAGGCCGAAAACTGCGATCACTGCTCCACCGGAGAGCGCTTCAACACCAAAAACACCACTGGCAACGAATTTGAGTACCGCTGAGGGGATGGTGGAATTTCGGAGCCAGGCACTGGCGAAAGCGGAGAGGATATCCAGTGTGCCTGTAGCAAAGCCAGCAAAAACAATAGCTTTACTCAATGGCTTGTTTGATGTGCTCATAACGAATTTGTTTAAGTAGCCGGATGGTCTGGGTTAAATAACAATTATCCCGATATTTACTACTATCGGAAGAAGGGTGGATAGGCAAATGACATCAGTTGAATGCCAGTTTGCGACAATTCCTGTCCTTTCATGGAATTGAAGGGAACCCTTTTCTCTAAAAACAGTTTGATACATCATGCAGAAGGAATTTCTAGATAAATTATATAAAGATCACCAGGAGTGTCCCAGGTGTCCAAGCCCTAAAAGGGTATCACAGTTTTTTGTTGACTTGCTCGAAACGCTGTTTCCTGACTTCTCCATGCGGGCTTTTTCTTCTCAAAGAGAGCTGGAGATACACCTGAAAAAACTTCAGATTGAACTGGATGAGATGCTCACACTCAACCCTATCAAGGGTGTGGTGGATCTGGAAGATGTGGCAAAGCTTTTCTTTGAAAAACTGCCGGAGGTTCATTCAAAAATATTAGACGATATCAAAGCGCTGTACGAAGGTGACCCGGCTGCAAAGAGTCAGAGTGAGGTAATTCGCACCTACCCAGGCTTTTACGCCATTGCTTCCTACAGGATTGCGCATGAGCTGCACAAGCTTGGTGTGAAGGTAATTCCAAGGATTATCACAGAGCACGCCCACGGCAAAACAGGGATCGATATTCACCCGGCAGCCACAGTTGGGGAGCATTTCTGCATTGACCACGGCACTGGCGTGGTGATAGGAGAAACCACCATCATTGGTGACCACGTGAAAATATATCAGGGAGTAACATTGGGTGCCCTTAGTGTCGATAAAAAAGATGCGGAAACAAAAAGACATCCGACCATTGAGGACAACGTGGTGATATATGCTGGCGCCACGATTTTAGGTGGCGAAACCGTTATTGGCCATGATAGTGTGATTGGTGGCAATGTATGGCTGACTCGCAGCGTAGCTCCGAACACGAAAGTCTACTACCAGGCCCGCATGTACAATAGTGATACAGAGGAAACTGATCTGCTCATCTTCAAAGAATCTGCTCAATGAAGCTTTTTGATTTAATTGGCAACACGCCATTGGTAGCGTTGGAAAAAATTCCAACCAATAAGAATGTGACCATTTACGCTAAGCTGGAAGGACAAAACCCCGGCGGAAGTGTGAAGGACCGGGCTGCTTACAATATGATCAAAAGTGCTCTGGAGCGTGGCGATATAAAACCAGGCGACAAGTTAGTTGAAGCAACAAGCGGAAACACAGGCATTGCCCTGGCTATGATTGCCCAGGTGATGGGTGTGCACATGACCCTGATCATGCCTGACAACTCTACCAAAGAGCGTGTGCTGTCGATGGAAGCTTATGGAGCCAAAGTGATCTTAACCCCGGCTGCTAAAACCATCGAATACTCCAGAGAGCTGGCAGATAAAATGGCTGCTGAGGACGGTTATACCATCCTTAATCAGTTCGCCAATTCTGACAACTGGAAAGGACATTACAAAACCACTGGCCCCGAGATTTGGAATGATACCAATGGTGAGGTGACGCACTTTGTATCTGCTATGGGCACTACGGGCACCATCATGGGGGTGAGCCGCTACCTGAAGGAAAAGAACAACAATATCCAGATCGTAGGCACCCAACCAACCGATGGGTCAAGCATTCCCGGGATCAGACGCTGGTCGCCGGAGTTTCTCCCTAAGATATTTGAGCCAGAAAGAGTCGATAGGGTGGTGGACGTAAGCCAGGGCCAGGCCACAGAAATGACCCGCCGCATGGCGAGGGAAGAGGGCATCATGGCGGGCATGAGCAGTGGGGGCGCCCTGTATGCAGCACTACAGATAGCTTCCGAACTGGAGTCCGGTGTGATCGTCTGCATTACCTGCGATAGGGGTGATCGGTATTTGAGCTCAGATTTGTTTGGGTGAGAGCACTCAAAACTTCGTTACTTGCTTATTTAGTAGTTTTGAGACTATTAATTTCTTTTCTGAGAATAACGGCCTCTTTGGACGCATTGTCAGTCTTTTCTAAACGATTCTTCAGGTTTTCGATCTGTACCTGAAGCTTCTTTGCTACCTTTTCTATATCTGCGCTACTCTTCATTCCCTTTTAATCTTTTGATCTCGAGATCATTCTGATAAATCTCTTTTTTATAAAGATAGTTCTTTGCTTCTAGTCTTTCAATTAACAGTTCCACATGTTTGAAGTAGCTCTGAATTTTTTCATGGTTTATTATGTCCGGGTCAACATGATTCAATTCACTCTGAGCCTCGTAAATAGCTGATTCATTCAGCAGTATTTCTTTAGCTAATTCGGAGTTGCGACTTTCTAGCTCTGTAATTTTATCATTCATCGTGTAGTGAAAGTGATTTGAACTATTACCAAATCAAAAGAGACTTTTTTAAGCTATCACAACGGATGCGCCAGCACCACCTCCCTCGACTCCAGTAGCGGTACAATTTTACCCAGCACTATTTCCTTAAAGTAGTCGGCGTCACGGTGAGCCTGTAGGGCCGCTTCGTCTTTGTAACCCTCATACAGCGCAATCGTGTGGTCATCGTCTTTGCCCTGATGCAGGGTGTAAAACAGGTTGCCTGCCTCTGCCCGGGTCTTTGGAACCATTTCTCGAAGCAGTTTGATGACAGTATCGGCCTGGCCTTGTTTTACTTTCCAGGTCACAATAAGATAGAGGGGTGGTTGAGTCATAGTTATTTGTGCTGTTAGGTTATCAGTGCTTTGTTCTTCTCAATATCGTAACGGTCTTCCTTGTAATGTTTACTAAATTGGCTCCATATATCGCAACGGTCTCCCTTGTGATGTCTACCTGATTGGCGTCCGCCACTTCCGGGATGGGCGACCGTTCATTCATGCCCTTTACTTCTCCCCCAGCGCCTCAAACTTAAATTTCTCAGTCGCTGCTGGCTCATGCTCCTGCTTCATGATGGCTTCAATCTGCGCCACCACTTCCGGGTTTTCTGCGGCCACATTGCTTTGCTCTTTCGGGTCAGTCTTCAGATTGTATAATTCTACCTCCAAATTGCCCTCAAATATCCCTTTCCTTACGCCCTTCCAGTCGCCCATTTGCACAGCCTGCTGCCCGGTGTATTCCAGCAGCTCCCAGTAGAGAAACTCATGTTTCTTCTGGTCGCCCTGCCCAAGTAAAGTGGGCAGGAAGCTGATACCATCTGTTTTGGCAGGAGCGGATATCCCGACCAGGTCACATAGCGTGGGCATCACGTCGTAAAAAGCTGAGGCAAGGTCGGTGGTAGTGCCAGGCTTGATCTTGCCTTTCCAGCTAGCGATCATCGGCACACGTATGCCGCCTTCGTAAACAAACCCTTTGTTTCTACCATAGCCATTGGTGTAAGGGCCGGTGCTGTTGAAATACTCGAAGTCAACCCCGGCGGTATAGCTAGGACCATTGTCGCTGGTGAAGATGATCAGCGTGTTTTCGTAAACCCCCAGTTCTTTCAGTGTTGCCACTAGTTCGCCCACCTGGTCGTCCAGATAGCTGATCATGCCCGCATAGGCGGCTCTTGGGTAGCGGTGAGGAAAATAGCCCAGATTGCCGAGGTAGGGTTGCTCCTCACCAAAAATGGCATGGTACTTTTCCACGTACTCTTTCGGTACCTGCAAAGGCAGATGAGGAAGAGGAGAGGCATAATACATAAAGAAAGGATTGTCCTTATTCTCACGTAAAAAGCCCAAAGCCTTTTCGTGCATTACTCCGGGGGCATAGTCAGTTTGGTAGAACTTATCAAAGCTCGACTCAGCCAGCGTATCGGCGCCCGTCTCCAGCTTTTCGCCAGGAGCCATAAATGTGTTGTCGAGGTAGATGCGGCTTTCATTTTCCCAGATATGTGTAGGATAAAGGTTGTGTGCCTGACGCTGGCAATTGTAGCCGCAGAAGTAATCGAAGCCCTGCGTGTTAGGTGTGCTTTCGGAGGCGGGTGCCCCAAGCCCCCATTTTCCAATAAGGGCCGTTTTGTAGCCCGCTTGCTGCATCACTTCACCCATGGTGAGGGTGCTGTCGGGTATCGGACGCTGCCCTTCCAGGGTTGAATCGGCCAGCATGGCTGCGAAGTCCCACACGGCGCCCCGCTCCTGCCATTCGTCATTACCTCTAATGAAGGAATGCCCCATGTGCAAGCCGGTGAGCAGTGCATACCTCGATGGCGCACAAACCGGAGCTCCGGAATAATGACGGGTAAACTTCATGCCATTCTTCGCCAGTGCGTCAATATTTGGCGTCTGAATTAGTTTTTGCCCATAGGCACCCACATCTCCATAGCCAAGGTCATCGGCCAGTATGTAAATAATATTGGGTTTCTTCTCTTCCGGAGTGGTAGAACAAGATAGCAGCACTGCGCAGAGAAAGAGCAGAATAATGGAAGACCGCATGATAGATGGTTTGGTGTTAAGTAGCCAATATAGCCATTTTATGTTTTTCTCTTTAAAGTAACTGGCAGCGAAAAAATCCCCCGGAATGGGGGCCGTTTCGAGTGCCGATGGTTTTATATTTACCCCTATGATCAAATGCTTCTATTTCAGTATCTTAGTGGCTGCCTTTGCTTGTGACGCCAGGCCAACCCCACATGTAGAGTCGACGGTGAAAGCCCTGGCGACTGCGCTGAAAGACAATTATATCTATGAGGACAAGGCAGAGCAAATGAGTGAGCACCTGCTCAAACGCTTGAGCGAAGGGAGGTTTGATGGAGAAATGACCGACGAACAACTGGCCAACCTGTTGCACGAAGAGGTGAGGTCAGTAGTCGACGACAAGCATTTGCGGATCTGGCTGAGCAGTCAGGGTAGAAGCGCTTCCAACAGGAGGGAAGTGCCCAGTTACCCTAATGGATTCGGGAAGGCGAAGATCTTGGCCGATCAGGTAGGCTACCTTGACATTACAGGTTTCTATAACCCGGGTAGCGGCTTCAGGGCCGACTTGACTGAGCAAATGACGATACTGTCACGAGCCAAAGCTGTGATCCTGGATCTTCGTAATAATGGTGGTGGCTCGCCCGACGCAGTGCAGCTCATCTCCAGTTATTTTTTTGACAGAAGTAAGCCTGTTCACCTTAACACGCTTTATTTCCGAAACAGGGATTCCAGTACCGATTTTTACACCCTACAGGATATTGAAGGGCCCGATCTTAGCGGTAAGTCGCTTGTGATACTTACGAGCGACTACACTTTCTCAGCAGCTGAGGAGTTTACTTACAATATGCAATCGCTCAAGCGAGCCACCATTGTGGGTGAAACAACGGGCGGCGGGGCTCATCCGGTCAACCGGTACACCATTTCAGAAGGAATTATGGCCATCATTCCCGTCGGTCGGGCCATCAATCCCATAACAAAAACCAATTGGGAAGCTGTCGGTATCAAGCCTGATGTGGAGGTTGATGAAGAAAGTGCGCTTGATAAGGCAATGGAACTGCTTTCCGGCTCCTGATATTTTTTTAGAGGGGACTAATTCCTAATTTGAAATCGACAAATTTCAAATCCTCTATGTTCACCATCGACGCCCACCTTGACCTGTCCATGAACGCCCTGGAATGGAACCGGGATATAAGACTTCCGGTAGCTGACATCAATAAAAGGGAGCAAGGGCTGGCCGACAAGCCAGACAGGGCCAAGGCCGTAGTTTCATTGCCTGAACTGCGGCGGGGAAACATAGGCCTGGTAGTGGCTACGCAAATTGCCCGCTATGTGGCGCCCGGCAATCCTTTGCCCGGCTGGCATTCACCTGAGCAAGCCTGGGCGCAAACGCAAGGCCAACTGGCATGGTACAAAGCCATGGAAGAAGCCGGTGAAATGGCTCAGGTTACCAACCTCTCCTCCCTCAATAACCACCTTGCCTTGTGGAACAACGGGCAAATAAATGAGAGCAAACCTGTAGGTTACATCTTAAGCCTCGAAGGGGCAGACTCCATTGTTACCGTCGGCCATCTTGAAAGAGCCTATGGTTACGGGCTGAGAGCATTGGGCCCGGCGCATTATGGGCCCGGCCGATATGCTCAAGGCACCGACGCCACCGGAGGGCTGGGGCCAAAAGGTCGGGAACTGTTGAAAGAAATGGAGCGGCTGGGCATTATTTTGGATGCCACGCATTTGTGCGACGACAGCTTCTGGGAGGCTTTGGATCACTATCATGGGCCCGTTTGGGCCAGTCACAACAACTGCCGGGCGCTGGTTAATCACAACCGCCAGTTCAGTGACGAGCAAATCAAAGAGTTGATCAATCGGGGTGCTATTATTGGCGGTGCCCTGGATGCCTGGATGATGGTGCCCGGCTGGGTGCGGGGCCAATCGACTCCCCTGGCGATGGATTGCAACCTCGAAAAAATGATCGACCACATGGATCACATTTGTCAGTTGGCGGGCAATGCTCTGCACATTGGCATTGGATCCGACCTGGATGGTGCCTTTGGGAAAGAGCAATGCCCGTACGATTTGAACACCATAGCTGACCTGCAAACAGTGCCAGATTTGCTGGCCAAGCGAGGTTATTCTGAAAAAGAAATTGAACAAGTAATGCACGGAAATTGGCTTAGATTTCTTCAAAAGGCATGGGCGGAGAAAGATTGACGAGCTAAAGTTTCATTCAAAGTGCTTAAGTCATATATTTAGCGAACCACAATGAGTGATTTAGAAGTGGGTAGGATAAGTGGCGGGATGCCGTTTATTGTTACAACCTTCAAAACGCCATCAACCTTAAGACTCATGTTGTTGAGGAGAGATAATTTTAGACAGTTCATCTTTCTGAGTAAGTTCGCTGTTTGCCTTCTTTTGCTGGCTCTTTTTCTCCCTGAAAGAAGTGCTGGCCAAGGTACGGACAAGCCTGATTCATCCATTGTCGATGAGCTTTCGTCAAAGGCAGATGTTGCCATGCTGTCCAATGTAGATTCAGGGTTCTTCTATGCCAAAAAACTATTGGAGCTTGGCGATCAACAAGAGTTTGACTATGCCAGGGCCAGGGGATATGAGAAGCTTGGCTGGACACACTGGGTGGAGGGTAACTACGCCGACGGACTTAAAAATGCTTTGGACGCCATCAGAATTTTCGAACAGTATGGCCCCTCCGAAGGCCTCGTCAGTGCTTTTTTATCTGCCGGAAGAAACCTTTTTGAGCAACGTAGTTACACCATGGCGCTGACTTATTATCAACGGTCGGAGGCTTTAGCACAAGAATTGGGGTTGGAAAAACCGCTGATAGAAGCGTACAGAGATCTTGGTGGTATTTCTATCTCTCTTGGCGACTATGAAAAAGGCCTGGACTATTGCACCCGAGGCCTGGCGATCGCTAACCGCCTGGGGTTGAGATCGTCTATTCCGATATTTTATAGCCATATAGCACTCATTCATTTTAATCAAGGCGACGTTGAGCAATCGGTGGATTATAACTGGCGGGCCATACTGGAAGGGAGACTGACGGGTAACCGCCGTGTAGTGGCACTTGGCTTTGAGCGCCTGGCCAATGTCGATCTTCAGCAGGGGTTGTACGATGAAGCCATCCGCAAAGGAAAAGAAACGCTTGAGATGGGGCAGGAGCTTGGTTCCTCGCTGATAGCCATGCGGGCTTATATGGTGCTTTCCAGAGGGTATGAAGGAAAACGAGACTATGAAAAATCTCTCACTAACTACAAGCTGTATATCGAGATCAGCGATAGCACTTACAACGCTGACAAGGAAAGCATCATAGCGTCCATTGAGGCAGTGTATGACCTCGAAAGCAAGCAGGGGGAAATAGAACTCCTTGAAACGGAAAAGGCGCTGAATGAACAGGAGTCCAGGGCCAAAAACTACTACATACTCCTTTCGCTCGTGGCTATTGGTCTTCTGATTGCACTCACCTTTGCTTTGTTCAGGGCTTCCAGGTTTCAAAATCAACACAATAGTGAACTTCAGGTCAAGAACGATGAGATAGCAGCACAAGCCAAAAAGCTTGGAGAGATGAATGCTACAAAATCGAAAATTTTTTCCATCATAGGTCATGACCTTCGGAATTCGGTGGCCAACCTGAAGCAGCTGCTGGATTTACTGAATAGCAAGAAAATAACCTTGAAAGAGCTCAGAGAAGTAGCTCCAGAAGCCAAGCAAAGCGTAGATGCGTCATTTGACGTGCTCGATAACCTCCTGCACTGGGGGCTTACGCAAATGAACGGCATTAGAACCAATATAGAGCCGGTTTTGCTCCAACCCATCCTTGCCGAAATCGTGTCTCACTTCACTCTTTTTGTGGAAAGGAAAAACATCACATTGACCTTCGAGTCAGAGAAAAGCATCACTGTGATGGGTGATGCTCCTCAGCTGACTGTAGTGCTTCGGAACCTGGTGGGCAACGCCATTAAGTTCACCAAAACAGATGGAGCCATTGTCGTTCAGGCAAAAGACATGGGCGATTTTGTGAGAATTTGTGTGAAAGACAACGGCGTGGGTATTTCTGAAGACAAACTGAAGCTCTTGTTTAAGCATGAAACCCACTATTCCGAATCTGGAACTAACGACGAAAAAGGAACCGGCCTGGGGTTGCTTCTCTGCTACGAATTTGTGGAGAACATGGGCAGCTGGCTGCAGATAGAAACGGCTTTGGGCGAGGGCACGACCTTCTTTTTTGACATGAAAAAAGCCTGATACTGCTTTTCTTACTTATGCTATTCTTTCTGGAGAATGGGCTAACTTTGTGCTATGGGTGAGCATGTGAATAAAATACTCAGCATTTTGGAGAAGGAACCTGCGTTTACCATTGTTGGTAAAGCAGCAGACGAGCTGGGTGTGGAGGCGTACGTTGTTGGGGGTTTTGTGAGAGATATTTTCCTGGGTCGTCCATCCAAAGACCTTGATTTTGTGTGTGTTGGCAGTGGGATTGCACTTGCAGAGAAGGTGGCCAACAGCATCAAGGGCAAATCAAACCTCAGTATTTTCAAAAACTTCGGCACTGCTCAGGTCAAGTGGGGTGAGTATGAGCTTGAGTTTGTTGGAGCCCGCAAGGAAAGCTATCGATCCGACAGCCGTAAGCCCCTTGTAGAAGATGGCACCCTGCAGGATGATCAAAACCGCAGGGACTTCACCATCAACGCCATGGCCATTTGCCTGAACAAGAAAAGGTTTGGCGAGCTTGTCGACCCTTTCAATGGCATTGAAGATCTGCGCAAAAAAACAATCAGAACACCGCTGGATCCCGATATCACTTTTTCGGACGACCCCTTGAGAATCATGCGGGGCATTAGGTTTGCTGCGCAGCTTGGCTTCGATATTGCGCCCGATACCATGGAAGGCATCACCAGAAATGCCCATAGGCTAGAAATTGTTTCAATGGAGCGGGTAACAGATGAGTTAAATAAAATCATTCTTTCAAACCCGCCTTCTTATGGCTTCCAGCTCATGTTTCATGCCGGTGTCCTCAAGTTTGTCTTTCCTGAAATGGTTGATCTTTATGGCGTAGAGGTGATCAATGGCAAGGCACATAAGGACAACTTCTTTCATACCCTGAAAGTGCTCGATAATGTTAGTCAGGTTACTGGCGACCTGTGGTTGCGCTGGGCAGCCATTATGCACGACATCGCCAAGCCAGCCACAAAGCGCTTCAACGACAAAGTGGGTTGGACCTTCCACGGCCACGAAGACAGAGGTGCCCGCATGGTACCCAAAATTTTCAGAAGGATGCGCCTGCCCATGGACTTAAAAATGAAGTATGTGCAAAAGCTGGTCAGGCTGCACTTGAGGCCAATAGCGCTTGTAAAAAGGGAAGTGACTGATTCTGCCATCCGTCGCCTGTTGTTCGAAGCGGGGGATGATGTGGAGGACTTGATGAAGCTGTGCAAGGCCGACATTACCAGCAAGGATCACAACCGGGTGCAGCGCTACCTGAGTAATTTTGAACTGGTAGAACAGAAAATGGCGGAGGTAGAAGGTAAAGACCATGTTCGGAACTTCCAGCCACCAGTTTCCGGCGAAATGATTATGGAGGCCTTTGGCATTCCTCCTTCCAAGCCCATTGGGGAGATCAAAGAAGTGATCAAGGAAGCGATCATGGAAGGAGAAATCCGCAATGAATTTGAGCCTGCCTATGAGCTGATGCTGAAAACAGGGCTGAAGATGGGCCTGAAGCCCGTAAAGGAGTTGAAAAACCAATAGTGTAACCTGCCCCGGGAGCAGATCAATTTTGGTAGCACGACAGGTTAAATGTTGTTAAATCGTGCGGAAATATTTCGTGATTCAACTGAGGAAGTTAATTTCGGGATTGTTAAAGAAGCTTATTAACTAAGAAAAATATGAAAAGAGTAGTTGGTACGTTGATGTTGGTGTTTTTTGGAGCGGTTGCAGCCTTTGCTCAGGATTCGCCTCAGTCCACGCCTGAGTTCAAAAGGAACAAGCAAGTGTTTGAAATGGCCTCTTTGTTCAACGATGCTGCCGTAGCCAGAACAGCGCTGTATAACATGATTGCCATTGATAGCAAAAATCCAGCGCTACTTGACTCACTGGCTCTTTTATACTACGAATTTCAAAATTATTCATCTGCCGCCATCGTGACTCAGGCAGCACTGCGGGCCAATCCCAGCAACCCATTGATGCTGGAACTTTCTGCTATTTGCTATGAAAGTCTTGGCTTGCCCGACAGAGCACTCGCACAGTACGAAACGCTTTACATGAAAGAAAATAACCCTTTGACACTCTACAAAATGGCGTTTCTTCAGCTACAGGTGAAGCACTACGTGGAAGTAAACACGTCAGCGGATATTCTGCTGGCAAAGCCGGAATTGAAGGAGACCAAGATCGTGTTTCCTAAAGCAGATGAAACCACGCAGGAAGTAAGCATGCATGCTGCTTTATATAACCTCAAAGGGCTGGCAGCCAAGGCTCAGGGAGACAATGTTGGAGCCAAAGCCATGTTTGATAAAGCGCTGGAGGTGTCCCCCGATTTTGAAATAGCCTTGAAAAACGCTCAGGAAGCAGTCTCTAAATAAATCTCGCCTTTTAAATTCTCCAGTCTCCGAAATCTGTAGAGGAATTCAGCCAGGTAAAATGCGCCTACGCCGGTGGAGATATGCCATAGAAAATGCGTGCCCATGGGCAGTGCATTTTCCTTCCAAGCATCCAGCTCCCTGAAGGCAAGTGCCAGCACGAACAGCGCTATCGAAGCCCCGATTATTCCTGCATAACGGTACTTAATTTTGTTTAGCAGCAGCAAAATTGGCAGAAAAAGGAGGGTGCCTGTGATGGCGTATGAGATATTGAGTGCGGTATGAGGTGACACAATAAAATACATGCCATACCTGATGCCCGCCGCAGGCACAATGATATACATGATTTGCCACCACTTGGGCAATACTTTGATCCAAAAGTAAATGCTGAGCGAGATGGTCAAAACGGCTGTGGGGAAAACGTCCAGCCACAGGAAAAACTCACTATTGCGGAATGCATGAAAGAGTGTGCTGCCAAGTCCGCCCAAAAACAGCAACGGCATGCAGTAAGCCAGAAAGAGATAGTTCTTCAACTCTTTGTTAAGCTTGAACGCCCAATAAACTGCCGGGAGTAGAATGAGCAGCGAGGAAATAGCATTCCATGGCTCTACTATGATCCATTCAGGATGAAATTCATGGTACACGGGCCCCCCGTCAGGCAGGCTGGCAAAGTACCGTGCATGCTCTGTATTGTTGGGTAAATCAATTACCTGCATAGTTAATCACCTCATTTACTTCTACTTGCGTCCCGTTGATCGGGGATATGTGCCGAACACATAAAGTTCTGAACAAAATAGACGTTAAAACACTTACTAAATAGTATACCAGGCGACAGGAAGTGATGTTCATCATTTGTTTCAGGCAAATTTTCGCACTTCTCATTCGCTTAACAACACAAAGTTATCATGAATTTATCACGCCCAACAATATTCTTTATTGCAGGACTCATTTTATTTACTTCAGCGGATATTGCCGCTCAAAGGGAAGGAGGAAAAGTGGATGTTGTAGGGAAGATCGTTGATGCAGGTAGCGGTGACCCTCTGGAATTTGCTACGGTTTCCTTCTATACGCCCGACTCCAGCCTTGTATCCGGCGTTGTTACCGACCTCCAGGGCCAGTTTAAAATTGAGCTGGCACCCGGATCCTATTACAGCCTGGTGCAGTTTGTTTCATACGAAGACAAGTATTTCTCAGGAATAACCTTAGCGGAGGGGCAGAAACGTATGAATCTGGGCACCATAGCTGTGGAAGCAGACAGTGAAACCTTGCAGGAAGTGGTGGTGGAGGCAGAGAGAGGCCAAATGGAAATGAGCTTCGACAAACGCATATTTAACGTGAGCAAAGACCCAAGCAATGTGGGACGAACTGCCACACAACTGCTCGACAACGTGCCGTCAGTTACCGTTGACACCGATGGAAATGTGGCGCTTCGGGGAAGCCAGAACGTAAGAATTTTGATTGATGGAAAACCATCCGGGCTGGTGGGGATCAGCGGTTCAAACGGGCTCCAGTCGTTGCAGGGAAGCCTGATCGAAAGCATTGAAGTAGTGACAAATCCTTCGGTTCGCTATCAAGCGGAAGGATCGGCGGGTATTATCAACATCGTGCTGAAAAAGGATGATAGAAACGGGGTAAATGGATCTTTTGAATTGAATGCTGGCTACCCGGCCAACTATGGAGCCAGCGCCAATGTCAACTTTCGCAGAGAGAAAATAAACTACTTTGTTAACTACGGGGCTAACTACCGGGAGAGCCCCGGCGGAGGTAGCTCCTTTCAGCGATATACGCTTCCCGACACCTCATTTATTACAAGAAGAACCGAAGACAGAACCAGGGGGGGCTGGGCACACAACCTGCGAGCCGGAGCCGATTTCTTTGTGACCCCAAAAGACATCATTACAGTATCGGGAGTGGTGAGGTACGAAGACGGAGAGAATGTGAATAATCTGATTTACGAAGACTTTAATAGCAACGACGTGTTGCAGAACAGAACGGGTCGGGTCAATACCGAGCAGGAAAATGAACTGAACTCAGAGGTGACGCTGAACTATGAACGGTCGTTTGACGACGAAGACCGCAAGCTGACGGCCTATGCTCAGTACAGGGATAATAACGAAACAGAAGACTCTGATATCGAACAACGTTTACTCGAAGGCGAAGACATAGATATGATTATGTTGCGCCAGCGGTCGCTCAATGATGAAACGGAAAGGAACATTCTGATTCAATCCGACTATGTGCATCCTTTTTCAAAGGATGGCAAGTTCGAGGCAGGGTTCAGGAGCACATTGAGAAGAATCAATACCAGTTACCTGGTAGAAGAGCAGGATTCGGTTGGCACCTGGAATAATCTCGTGAACTTCACCAATGATTTCAGATATACGGAGAATGTGCATGCTGTGTACGGCCTGATCGCTAATCGCCATGGCAAGGTGTCGTACCAGGCTGGTTTGAGAGCCGAGCTATCCGATATCCAGACGTTGTTGCTGCAAACCGACGAAACAAACAATCGGCTTTATGCCAACCTTTTCCCAAGTATCCATGCCAACTATCATCTCAACGAAACCCACTCCTGGCAGGTAAGCTACAGCCGCAGGATCAGCCGGCCAAGGTTCCGGGAGCTGAACCCTTTCTCTTCTTTTAGCGATGCAAGGAACATACGCACGGGTAATCCAAACCTGAATCCCGAATTCACCAACAGCTATGAAATTGGCTATTTGGTCAATGGAAAAACGTCTACCATATACGCTGGCGTGTACAACCGCCGAACCAGTGACGTGAGCCAGAGAGTGAATTACGTGGATTCCGATGGTGTAACGTTCTCACAGCCGCTCAATCTCGCCTTCGAAAATGCTTTTGGCGTAGAGTCAAATATTTCCAAAGACTGGTTTGACTGGTGGACATCAAGCCTCAACTTTAACTTCTACCGGAGTATCATAGAAGGGGACTTTAATGGAGAGTCGCTCAACGCCGACACCTACACGTGGAGTGGGAGGGTAAATTCCAGGGTCACACTTTGGAAGAAAATCAACTACCAGGTGAATGCTTTCTACAGAGCGCCTCAAAATACGCCACAAGGTGAAAGGCTGGCCTACTATGCCATCGACATGGGGCTGAACAGAGACATCCTCAACGGCAATGGCACTATCAACTTGAGTGTGAGGGATATACTCAACTCCAGAAAGTGGAGGGGCATCACTCAGGGAGAAACATTTTATCAGGAAAGCGAATTTCAGTGGCGTGCCCGCCAGTTTATGGTCAGCTTTGTTTACCGCCTCAACCAAAAGAAAAGAGGAGGAGGCCGGGAGGAAAGAGAGGACTTCGAAGGTGGTGAAGGCGACTTCTAGACTCCAGCCGTTTTAATCACTCCTTCATAAATACCGGCTTTCCACCCACAAACGTAGCTATCACTTTGGTGTTTCGAATCTCGTCGCCTGGGATGGAAAGAATATTTCTATCCAACACCACAAAGTCGGCTAGCTTTCCCGGCTCAAGGCTGCCTTTTATATTTTCCTCAAAAGAGGCGTAGGCAGCATCAACGGTATAAGCCCGGAGCGCCTGCTCCGCTGTTATCTTTTGCTCAGGCACCCAGCCGTCCGGGTCGGCACCGTCCAGGGTTTGACGGGTGACGGCGGCATAAATACCTTCCAGTGGAATGGGGGGTGCTACAAACCAGTCGCTGCCAAAAACTACCCTGGCCCCGGCATCGAGCAATGATTTGAAGGCGTAAGTTCGTTTAATGCGCTCAGCGCCAATTACTTTTTCAGCCCATCGCCCGTCGTCTATGGCGTGATAGGGTTGCACTGATGCAATGATGTTTAGCTCAGCAAACCGCACGAAATCATCAGGAAGAATATGCTGTGCATGCTCAATGCGGAAACGACGGTCTTTTGAACCGTTTTCTTTTTCTACTTCTTCAAAAATACCGAGCAGCGTGTGGATAGCCCGGTCGCCAATGGCGTGTACCATCACTTGCAGGTCGGCTGAGTCGGCACTCTTGACCCACCGATGGAGGTCGTCTGGCGTATTGACAAAAAAACCGGAGTCGGTGGGTGTGTCGGAAAATGGCTCGTAGAAAGCGGCTGTGTGCGACCCCAGGGAGCCGTCCACAAAACCCTTCACGCCACCAAACCTCAGCCACTTGTCGCCGCCTTTATATGCTTCTGCATCTTTCAGGGCATTGCGCCAGCTAGCCAGCGAACCTGTCACATACACCCTGGTGGTCATTTCTTCTTCTTTATGAAGCTGAGCATAGGCCTCGTTCATATCGTTGAGCGCATGTACCGAGGTTACACCGTGAGAGGCCACATATTCCATAGCAGTTTTGGCCGCTCTTAGCTGTTGTTTGAGAGAAGGGTCAGGCAACACTTTGTAAAAAGGTCTCCTGGCGTTGTCCTTAAAAATGCCTGTAATATTACCGGCTTCATCTCTTACAATAGTTCCTCCGACAATATCTGCCTGCTGGTTGCTGACATTTGCCAATTCCATGGCTTTGCTGTTGACCAGCACCATATGACCGTCCAGCCGGTTGATGAACAATGGATTTTTGGCTGTTACGCTGTCGATCCAACTTTTTTGTGGCAGTTCGCCATCCCAATTTTCGTGGTTCCAGTCACCGCCAAGTATCCACTCACCAGGCTCAATGGTGGCTGCATAGGCTTTGATACGTTCAATAAATTCTTCGGGTGTGTCGGCGTCTCTGAGCTGCACCGACAGCAGGTTATAGCCACCGTCCATAAAGTGGGTGTGGGTATCGATGAAGCCAGGGATGATCATCTGGTTATCGTAAGCTTCCATGGCAGTGTTGGAGCCTTTGTAGGCCAGCATTTCTTGCAGACTGCCTACGGCAAGTACCGTGTCGGCCTTAACCGCCATGGCTTCTGCCTGTAGATTGCTCTCATCGCCCGTCCAGATAAGCTTGGCACTCACGATCAAATCGGCTTCAATGCCCCTGGAGCACCCAACGCTAATTATTAAAATGGCAATAAGTGCAAATAATTTATTCATGGTTATAAGGGATAAGTAGTAGACTTTGAGTAAATATGCAATAAAACTGTGATTGAATAAATAGAAAAGGCTTCCTGATTTTTTGCAGAGAAATGGAAGCTTTCAACTGGAAGGATTGTCTTTTAGTAAGTGCTGTTTGCTTTATTTTTTTTGTGAGCTGTTGCAAATGCCCTGGGTTTTACATGAACTGAACCATTAGTATATCCCTATCATGATCCAATGAAGGCTATTTACTCTTTTGTTTGCCTCGCTTGTTTGCTGGCTTCCTGCACAAGCCAACCCGATAACTACGAACTCATCGAAGGCGAATGGAGGAATGTGTCGCTGCAACTGATCCAGCATACTATCGCCAACAGCTCAGCTGACTCCACACTGACCATCAAGAATGGCGACTGGGACAGCGTTCTCCAAATGCGCCCGATCCGAACTACCTTCAATAGCGATGGTACCTACATGTCCCGCTACTATAACCTTAGCGACTCTCTGATTTTTGAGTCGGGAGGGCATTGGCATTTCATTGGCGACAGCCTCTACCTGTCGTCCGACGAGGGCGACAATAGCTACCTTTTTCAACTACTGGAAAACAACCAGGCCAGGTTCGTTTCCCGCCTCGACTGGGACAATGACGGCCATCCGGACGATGAGTACGACGGTATTCAGCAAAAACAATAGAACAATTTTTCACATTTAAACTCCTCATGCAACCCTCTATTTCTCCCAAGGTCTTTGGTATAGAATTTCGAAAGTTTTGGAGAAAGCAATTGCATACAGGTTGGAGGATTCACAAGCATATACAGTGACGGAGGAAGGGAAAAGCGCCGTTGTCAATATCCATCAGTCCCTTATCGACAGTTGTCGGGAGGGGAGCAGAGAGGCGCAATACCAGCTTTACAAACTGTATAACAAAGCCATGCTGAATGTGGCATGGCGGATAGTGAACAACCAATCTGATGCAGAAGACATCCTGCAGGAGTCTTTCTTAAGTGCCTTTCGCAATATTCAGTCGTACAAGGGCGACGCCACCTTTGGTGCCTGGCTAAAGCGGATAGTGGTGAACAAAGGTATCAACCACCTTCGCAAGCGAAAGCTGGAAATGAGTGACCAGGAAATTGGTGAAGTGGACGTGGCCGAAGAGCAAACTTCGGTTGAAAATGATCCTGAAGTTTTGTTAAGTGTGGAAAGGATCAAGAGAGCCATTCCACAACTTCCAGACGGTTTCAGAGCGGTGTTGTCGCTTTACCTGTTGGAAGGCTACGATCATCGTGAAATTGCGGACATATTGGGCATAACAGAATCAACATCGAAGTCGCAGTTTAATAGGGCAAAAAGCAGATTGAGAGAAATTTTGAAGTCGGAGGTGAATTATGAGTAGTCGTTTAGAAGAATTTATTCGCAACCACAAGGGGGACTTTGATGACAAGGAAGCCTCCGATAAGGTATGGGCCAACATTAGCAAAGGGCTTGATAAAGACAAAAAGGAACCTGTTCCCATGTGGAACTGGACATGGAGAGTAGCGGCAGTGTTTTTCTTTCTTACCAGCTCCTGGTTTGCAGTGGAAAAAGTGATGCAGTACAGGGAAAACGGAGGAAATGAAGTGGCTGTAAGTGAAGAGTACAAGGAGTTTGTGGAGGCTGATCACTATTACACAACATTGATCAGCCAGAAGAAACAGGAGATAGAAGACTTTCGCCTGGCCAATAGCGATCTCGAAGAAGAGTTTTTGCAGGATGTGGAGAAACTTGACTCCATGTACATGGACTTAAAAAATGAATTGAAAAGCTTTCAATATAATGAGAAACTGATGGATGCAGTAATTCGCAATCTCCAATTGCGTGTCGAAATTCTAAATCAACAAATCAGTCTTCTGCAGCGGATTCAGCAGAAAAAAGCGCAGGAGGAAGCAGTTTCTATTTAAGAGAAAGATCATGAAAAAAGGAATGTATAAACATTTGAAATATTCGGCACTGGCCCTTTGTCTGCTGTTCGTGGCAGACTTGGCGAGTGCTCAGGGCTCTGAAAAAGAGAAGAGGGTGTCGAAATCGTACAAGGTAAATGACAACCGCCTCGAGTTTTCGGTAAGGAATAAGTTCGGGAAAGTGGAGATTTCTACCTGGGACAAACCACAAATAGACGTGGAGGTGGTGATCAAAGTAGATAACCGAAATGAATCCAGGGCCATGAAGATGCTTGACCAGATCAATGTCACTATCATGGAGTCGTCGCAGGCGATTTCGTTTGAGACGAGAATCGACGGCAGTTTGAACAACCGCAACAACGAAGAGTTCGAGATCAACTACACGATTAAAATGCCTTCGAACCTGCCGCTCATAGTGAAGAACAGCTTTGGCGACACCTACATTGGTTCCTACGATGGCCCGGCCACCCTTGACATTGCTTATGGCAATATCAAAGCCGAAACATTTTCGAACGATCTCAGGCTGGAGCTATCGTTTGGTAGCGGCGACATTGCCAGCACCAAAAAGACCGATATGACGGTGAAATACAGTAAGCTCGATGTGGGCAAAGTGGGCAACGCTACTATCAATAGTCAGTTTTCGGACCTCGATATTGAAGAGCTGCTGGACGTGAACCTCGACGCCAAATATGGCAGTGTGGAATTCGGCTCGCTCAACAACATCACAGGTAGGGTGAGCTTCTCGGGCTTTGAACTCGACCTGCTTCGGAAGTCAATGGATCTGACCACCAGCTACTCTGGCGACTTCACAGTGCGCAAGGTGAGCAAGGGCTTTCAGCGCATCAGCCTCGACGGTAAGTTTGGGTCGTTTGATATTGGATTGGAAAGTGGAGCCAACGCTTCAGTAGAAGCCAACCTGAAGTACTGCGACATGTCGTACTCAGGTGTGCCCTTCGAATTCAATTATGTGGTGAAAGACCACAACAGCAAGGAATACCGTGGCAAGCTGGGCACGGGCCAGGGTGGCACCATCAACCTCAGCAGCGACTACGGTGATGTAAGAGTAAGAACAGTGCAGTAATAAGCAATAATTCAAGTCCTTAAAGGCCGTGCCAGTGGAAACTGGGCGGCCTTTTGTGCCTTTTCCCGTCACCACTGACGCCAGATATATTTAACCCTTTGTAAGGCTTTATGTAGTTGTGCCTGGAACTATACCTTTCCATTATGTTTGCTCGTTCAGCTAATTTCTCTAAAATTGCGAGCGGGCTTTTGCTAGCAATTGCTTTCCCCTGGAACCATCAAGTTTTTTCTTTAAAAGTTCTATCAAGAATTTTCGTGCAACCACTATGTATATACCCGAGGAGAACGACCGTCACGCTCCTGATTTACTAAAACCTGGTCAGTTGAATAAGCTTTTACAGCGCCAGCTTGAACAGTTTCTTTCTGCTGGTGAAACGATACCCCCGCATCTTGAAGGGTTCCTGCAGACCGTTAGCGAAAGCTACGAAAATTTTGAAAAGCAGCTGTCTGGCGAAGAAATCCGCTCTCTCGTGTCTCAGCAAATCGGCAGTATGGGTACCTGGGAATTGACTTTGGACAGCCAGAACCCTCTGAGAGGACAGTTGGATTGGTCAGAAGAGATGTACGGGATTTTCGGGTATGCCAGAAATGAGGTGCCGGTAACCCTGGAGCTCTATTTTGCTCACTTGCTACCTGCCGACAAACGGCTGGTGGAGACCACTCTTGGGCAAATGATTGCATCGGGAGAAGATTGCCGCATGGAACACTGGCTGATCAGAAAGGACGGTAGCGAATGCTTCGTGTGTCAGAGGGGAACGCTCGTGCGTGACCCGGAAAGTGGTGAACCCCTTCGGCTGATTGCCATAGTGCACGATATTACGGGCCAAAAAAGAGCGCAGGAGGAGATACAGAATAAGGAGACTCATCTTAGTATGACTCAGCGTATTGCCAGGGTGGGTAGCTGGGAGATGGGCCTGCAACAGTCGCTGAATTCGCTTGCCGGCTCTCTTCGGTTGTCTGACGAGTGTTATCGGATTCTTGGCTATGAACCAGGAGAGATTGTTCCTGACGTTCATGTAATCACTTCGCACATTCACCCGGATGATAGAAAAAGGGTGCACGCCGTAGTTGGGGAAGCAATGGCGGTATCGTCGCCTTTTGAGGTAGAATGCAGAGTGATTACCCGGCAGGGCCAGTTGCTTCATGTAGTTGGCCGTGGTGAGATAATCATTAACGGCTTGCGCAACAAGCCAGTGAAAGTGATTGGTATATTGCAGGACGTAACCGAGCAGAAGCGAGCATCTCTGTCACTGGAAGAGGCCAAGGCCAATTTTAAAAACATTCTCGAAAATACCGATACAGCATTTGTACTGCTTGACGCTGAAAGAAGAATTCTATTGTTCAACCGGCAAGCCGATGAATTGGCCAGAAGAGAGGCTGGATATGCAATGATTATTGGTGAAAAATACGAGGACATCGTGCTGCCAGGCAGGAAGGAAATAGTAAGGCAAGCACTGGAAAGTGTAGCGCTTTCGAAGCAAAAGTTGGTCTACGAGTCCCACTACGCAAATGCTGACCGCCCGGAATGCTGGTTTTCTGTAAGCATACATCCCATTGTAAGTGAAAATGATGAGCTCATCGGTATGAGCGTAGCCACCCATGAGATCACGAAAGAGAAAAATCATCTTGAGCAAATCAAGGTGAGCAATGAGAGGTACGAGTTGGTCACCAGGGCTACGAAAGATGTGATTTGGGACTGGAATCTGATGGATGACATGGTGTATCGTTCAAATACTTTCATTGAAGTGTTTGGAGGAATAAGCGTAGCCGATGAAATGCTCAAAGATGGATGGATAGAACAGGTGCATGAGGAGGATCAGGCTCGTGTGCACCAGCACATGATGAGCTGCATAGAGGACCCCCGAGCCAATGTGTGGGAAGATGAGTATCGGTTTTATCGGAAAAATGGTGAATTGGCCTACGTCAGCGACAGGGGCCTGATTATTCGCAACAGCCAGGGCCAGGCGGAGCGAATGGTAGGGGCCATGAGAGACATAACTACTCAAACGCTGCTTGAAAAGGAAAGAGACAAAATCACCAACGACCTGCTGCAACGAAACGTGGCACTTGAGCAGTTTACTTATATAGTTTCACATAACCTGAGAGGGCCTGTTGCCAACATACTTGGGCTTTCGGGGTTGCTAAAGTCCTCTGCGCTGGACGAGCAATCCTTTCAGATGTGTTTAACCTCCATGGAGTCCACCACAAAAAAACTCGATCAGGTCATTAAAGACCTGGACCAGGTATTACAGGTGCGTCAGCAGCTCACACAAACAAAGGAAAAAATAGGCCTGCGTGGACTGGTGGAAGAAATTCAAGTGATGATAGGGCATGAGCAGGGGCACAATGATATTTGGGTAAATATTGATTTTTCAAAAACAGATGAGGTGTACAGTTTAAAGAGCTATTTGCACAGCATTTTTCACAACCTCATTACTAATAGTGTTAAGTACAGAAAACGTGATCAACCGTTGACTATCGACATAAAAAGTGATCAATCAAACGGGTACACCGTGCTTACCTTCAAAGACAACGGCACAGGCATAGACCTGAAAACCAATGGGGAAAAGGTTTTTGGACTGTATAAGCGATTTCATGAAAGCGTCGAAGGAAAAGGTGTGGGATTGTTTATGACCAAGACGCAGGTAGAATCACTGGGAGGAAGAATTCACCTCCAAAGTGAACTGGGTGGTGGCACAGAGTTTACCGTCGAGCTGCCGCTTGGTTGACACTAGGGGAGGGATCTCGTGCCAATGTGAGCTGAGTCGTTTTTTTTGCATCAATCTGTATTTCTGGGGATCGAGTGTTTGGTTTGTGGTTAGATAAAAAAGCAAAACTGGTTCAATGCGTCTCGCCCGGCCGGGCTTCTCCAGTCGGATAAGCTTGGACCTTTTGCTTTTTTATGACCACTTGGGACATTGGGTTTAAAGGTCAATTTCCCCAGATTTTCCGCTTGATCCGTTTTTTTGTTATGGATTTTGCCCACAGCTTATGCATATAGCTGAATGCGGGTAAGTAAACAAAAACCCCGCATCAAAATGACACGGGGTTTACCTGTGCTGCCAACTTGTTTTATCGTGATTACCTTTTTATCGGATTTTTCATTTATCCAGCAGATTTTATTCGGATAAAACCTTCTTATCCGCCATACCAGTTGCTTTCCCAGCCTTTGCTAATACCCAACTTTAGCCCTATAGGATGTTTATTGAGGTACACCACTACAGGGTATTCAGCACCTGTAGCGTCGCCCTTGAATTCAGCCCCGCTCAGTGTGTAAACCTTGCGATTGTCTGCATTTACCTGTTTCACAAAGTAAACGAGGTTTTGAATGGGCTCCGGGCCTGGATATGGTTGCTCAAACTCCATCTTCAGGACATCTTCATTGTGACTAAAACCAGCGATTTCCATTTGAAAGTCCCATGTTTTTCCTCCGTCTGTTGTAGTGGTGACAATGGAGACCTCCTGGTCCTTTTCCTCCACTATCACATCACTTGTATAAGGCTCCCCGATGGCGCTACCGTCGGCACGGAGCATGGTGGCCGTAATGCTATAGATTGTCTCAATCGGCTTGACTTTGCCCTCAAAGGTGAGAGGCTTATACACGTAGGTATTGAGTGCTTTTTCAATGTTGGAATTGGTTAAGGTCAGGACCGCAGTTTCCGGGGTTGGTGCCGGATTGCCGTAGGTGTCGTTGAACTTTACCTGCACATAGGAGGCGGGCTCATTCTTTGGATCGGTGTTTTCATCCACGATGATGCGGAAATTGGTTCCACTGTTGTTTTCTCTGATCCTGATCCTGTGAATCCGGCCGCAGCACGGCCGTTCCACCAACACGTTCTCAGTAAAGGCGCTCACGGGTTTTCCATCAAAGCCCATCAGGATGGCCGTTACGCTGTAGGCTTTGTCTGTTTCCAATAAGTCACCAGGGCCCTGGGCCACGTAGGTGGTGCCACCGTTTTCATCGTTCTCAATACTTCGGGCTGTGGGGTAGGCAACTTGCTCTATTATGCCGTTTTCAGTTTTGATCATCAGTTCGATGCGTTCTACTATGCTCGAAGCACTGTTGCCATCCAGTACTACCGACGTTCTGAAGTAGTTGTCTTCACGGCGCCTTCTGATCTTTACCCTTTTGACACGGCCTGTGAAATCGGCTTTTTGAATGACGGTTTGTCCGCCACCGGGTTCGCCGATAATTATTCCTTCCAAGTCGGCCATGGTCACACTAGTGGTGAAGATGCCGCCTGTAGGATCAGTGGGTGTCCAGACAAGGCTGTTCACTGTGCCAAGCTTTTTCTGTAGCTCGCTTAGTGTAATCTTCTCCGGTGGCTTCATGCCGCTCATGGATTCAGTAAATGCGATATCTATTTTACTCACCACACTTGCCGGATCGTTGTAAATAGGAATGGAAACAGCCAACTGGAAGCCCTCTTTGCCGCTGGCACCTGTGCTGAGAATCGTTAGTTCACCAAGGCTTGGCGCCTGCAAGATAGCTTTGCCCCTTTCGTCCACATAGGCATCATAGTGGTGCGATTGCACCAGGCTGCCTTTGCTGTCAAAATACTGTAGGTCGATAGTGACCACCGAGCCTTCATACCCATTGTCGCCGGGGCTGTAGGGAATGGAATACTGTGTGTCAATTTTACCGAAGTTTAAAGAGAGGTGCTCGCTCCCTCCGTGGTTGCCTTTGGAACTGATTGTAAGCACGGTCTTTCCCTTTTCGTCGGGCACCACCGAATTGTCTCTCACTACCACTTTGTGTTTGCCTTTATTGGTTGTTCGGAAGACCACATTGGGGATGCCCTGGTCGTTCATTTCGAGGTCGTCGTTGGTCAAAGCCTCGGTCAGCAGGTTGATGTCCTGCGGCTCGATGAGCTCGATCTGTTCCTGGCAACTGGCCAGCAGAAGCAGCATTGTGAAATATTTTAGCGAGTTGGTTTTCATAGGAATGCTGATGTTTGCGAAAATAAAAATATGGCATGTTTATGCCTGATTTTCACTAAATGAGGAATTGCTGGAGCTGAATGAGTATTCGTTAGGGGAAGGTGATTTTCAGACGCCGCCTGTAGTGTGTTTTGTTGCGCTTATAGCTGCCTCAGAAGAGGCTTAGCCGAGGCTGATCCTAAAGCACTTTCCTTCCCTTGTCATCAAGCCGTTGTCGCTTGGTGAGGAGTAAGACGCTATTTCTTCCCCAAACCTCTCGTAGAAACCAAACGACTTTGGGTGACTGGAGCTAAGGTAGATGTCAGTGAAGCTCAGCTTTCCATAGTAGGGTATGATAACCTCTTTCAGCCATCGCTGCCCAATGCCCTGGCCCTGCTCCATGATATGGAAGTATTTGAGGATAAGAGATTTTTCGGGCTTCGGTATCGGATGCCTCGATTCAATTGTTACCAGCTCGCCATGCACCATAAAAAGAGCGCCCTTCAGTTCTTCGCCCTTCATCAGTAAGTGCGAATCTATCCCCAGGGTGGCTTTCTTTTTCACCCCATCAAAAAAACGGGTAGCATGGGTCAGCTCATTGTAGTCGTCCCAGTCGTTGGCAAGTTTCCATTGTACATAGTGCCCTGTTGGGGCCAGGAATTCAGAATGGAATACCTTGCTGAGGAGAAACGACCAGTCGCCTGAGGTGTACAGTGTTTGCATAACACCACAAAAGAAGTAAATATATGGTTCGCCCGGTAGAGCGAACCATGCAAAAGCGGGGATTACTGCTGCGCAGCCACACTGTCGGCCGGTTCAGCCATTGGGTCAATATTCATTCCTTCCAGCTCGCCCTCCAGCCTGGGAATAAACGTGGAGCCAGAGAAGTCAGGGTTGTTCACAATATCCGAAATGGCTTGCTTTCTCTTTTCCATGTCCTTTTCGTTCAGTGCGATCCTGCCAAATTTGGCGGCTGCAATGTCAACAGGCTTTGGCGACAAGTTTTCTTTTTTTACCCAGCCTGTTTCTATCCAGGTGCCCTCGTTGCGTTTGCCAACAACTTCCGCCCAGTCGTCCTGCAGGCTTTTTATGGCTACAATATCCATTTGGCTGAAGCTTTTGTCGGACTTGGTGAGCAGGTCGGGCCTTTTATAAATAGACACATCATCGGTGAACACAGCGGCCATGCCTCCCTCAATCACCAGCAGGCTTTGTGCCCAGCCTTCTTTGCCATCAGCCAGGCTCACCCTGGCATAGGCCCGGTTGTTGTCGCTGGAGTCAACAGCAGACTCTCCCAGCAGGGTTAGCGTTTCACCGATACTAATAGAGGTGATGTACTTGCTTTTAGCATTGGGCTCAGCTCTTACGGAAAGATTGTCCCACACGCATACCGCAGCGAGTGGTTGGGCGCCTGCTTCGCTTTCGTCGGTACTAGCCTCACCTTCCATCGCCGTATCACCGGTGGCGGAAGTTTTCTCTGTTTGTGAGCATGCTGTCAGGAGAAAGGTTGACAGAAAAAAGAATGCTATCTTTTTCATAGTTAGGTTGGTTTGGTTGTAGTAGTTAGATAATTGTTTCTTCAAAATAGAAATAATAAAGATGTAATGAATCATCTATTTCAAAAAAATCCACATGGAAACTACAGCCAGATCAATTGGATTGAAATACTTGCGCTACGATGATTCCCTGTAAAGGCAGTGAGAATAGAATGCAAAAAACGAAAGCATTGCGGTCTGACGCAGCCGAATAGTTTCAAAAACTAAGGAGGCAGATTAACTAAAGCCGGTAGAAACACCGGCTTTTTTGTGCGTTAAATATTCCACCAGTAAGTAAACTTCAGCACAATGGCTCTGTTCTTTACATTGAACAGTCCCGACTCATAGGGCGTTGGCAGGTAATTGTCGGTATACACTATGAACAAGTCGGAGGCCGGCGCATAGCGCCACTGTATCCTGGCATTCAGGTTCACATTGTCTTGTTGATCGTTGTACTGCAAAAAGCCCGTGAGATAGAGCTTGTTAGTCATAGTCACGTCGAGGCGTGGGCCAATCAGCCAGAAGTTGGTAGTGTTCCATGGCTCGTCCATCACTATCTTGTTGTAGCTCGAGCTTAGGGCTATGCTTACATAGGGCTGGAACCGGTAGCCAATATCGGTGGTAAAGTTGAATCTTGTGCCGTCGTTATAGTAGCCGCCATAGCGGGTGCTGAACCCATAGGTGAAAACACTTTGTGGCCGACTGCTAAACTCAGTGCCCCATGAGGCCCAATTGTGTTTTGTTCCTGTTTGCAGGCTGTCTTTGCCTGAGTTGGTGGGGTCAAAGGGAAACAACAGTTCCACATAGTCATAACCCCGCCACACTGTAAATCTCTCCTGCTTTCTGAAAACGAAATTGTAGCTACCGAAGGTAGTGTTGTCGGTCAGATAGAAATCCGGTTTAAACACCGTGTATGTGCCAAGCGTAGGGCCATGGCTGAGCAGCAGCTTGCCTTTTGGAAAGAAGTTGTAGCTCACCTGAGGCGACAAACGAATAAAATTTTTGCGGGGCACATAGCCTGCCTCGGCAGTAAAGTTTTTGCCCACATATTCGTGCTGCCATGCCACTGTCAGTTTCCTCCCGGAATACTGTAGGTTGGCCGCCTGGGTGAAGTCCTGCCCTTTCACGTCGGGGCTAAAAGACTTAAGGAAGAGCGCTTTGCCTGTCAGCTTGTTGTTTGATGTGGCCAGGTTGTATTCCAGCCCCATGTTGCGGTTGTACTGCGAGTAAAACGGCTTATCCGAGCTGAGGTCAGGCGTGTAGTTGATCGACTCTTTGTTCACAAACAGGAAGCCTATATTGGAGCGGGCGAAGACCCTGCGTTGCACTGCCATCACGGCAAAATTCTGTGAAGGGAGGGCAGTCTTTTCCACCTTTCCTGTTTGCATGTCCATCAATCCTACCCGCCAGTTGCGATTGATTCTTCCGCTGAGTCTGGCACCAAACTGAATAGGCACTCCCAGTCCAACTCGCCGGGAAAAGAAGGGGCGAATGGAGGAGTAGCCAAAATTGGCAAAGAGGTCGCCGTTTTCCAGAAAAAACTGTCGTCGTTCGGGAAAAAATAACTCAAAGCGATCGAGGTTGGTCACTTGTCTGTCTACATCCACCTGCGAGAAGTCGGGGTTGATAGTGAGGTCGAGGTTCAGCGACGAGGTGAGGGCAATTTTGGCATCGGCTCCCACGTCGCCGGTCACGTCGGCGTCGGTGCCCTCCTCATAGTTTTTCGTCACCCGACCCAATGTGTAGGGAATCACCGAGATGTTGGGCCCGGCGGCTGGTGGCGGCTGATCCCAGACGAGTATGCCGGTGTAAGCTAGCGAAGCACTGGGAAACTGCCGTGGCACAGGTGCCCAGCTGGATTTCTCGGTTGTTTTCAGGTCGAGGCGACTGAAATTGATGCCCCAATTGGTGATGCCATTTTTGTATCGGATGCTTTTGAAAGGTACGGCCATTTCGAACACGTAGCGGTCGTCGTAGTTTTTCACCGCCGAGGTCCATTTGTTGTCCCAGCTGAGGTCTACCGAACCTCCGTTGTACATAATGCCATCCCATTGCGCACCTGCTGCATTGGCGCCAAAACTGAAGCCATTGGTTTGGTCGTCAAAGGGATCCATGAACAGCAGGAAGTTGTCATTTTTGCCGAAGCTGAAATCTCTTCGGAGAGACTCCACATAATAAGGGCCTTCAATGGGCCCGTGAAAGCAGGTGGCTATCAGGTAGAGGGTGTTCTCATCGTAAGTCATGCGCACATCGGTGCGCACTTTGGCAAAGCTGGTATCCATGGGCAGGATACTAAAGAAGTCGGTAGCGACGTCGGCGTCGAGCCAGGCCTGCTCGTCCATGGCACCGTCGATAACTATTGGTGAAGATGCCTTTTGGATTTGGAGCTTATAGTCTTCATTTTTTTTCTGAGCAAAGGTGACATGCCGTGCTAAACTCATCAGCGTCACCAGGAGTAAAAAATACTTCACGTAGTAGGGGTATTGTTTAAGAGGTTCTGGCAAAAGTAAAACCTTATTTCAAGTTTTGAACGACGGATTTGACCAGCGGCCATAAGTCAGTTGATTACGGAACCTGAAAGCATTTTCGTTCGCATGAGAGATAACAAGTTCCATGTTTTTTTAAAGCCATTACTTCCATCGGCATTAGTCATATTTAGCCACGATTGAGCTGCGTTTTTTTAAAGTAAAAAATTGAAGACTATCGCTTTTCAAAGAAAAAAGTCACTTGTGTTAATAGCAGGTATTCAATACTATGAAGTGAAACGCATCGTCTTAATTGATGGGTGGTTGGAACTTGTTTCTGTAAATCCTGTAGATTTATAACAGGTTCAAAATGCAATTTCATATTTCTTGTCTGATAATATTTATCTTATTTGTTGATATTTTACAATTTTTATTATAAATAATTACCTCATATCACTTTTAGTCAACTTTTGGTGGTATGGAACAGCTTTACGAAAGATTAATAATTCGGATAAAATAACAGAAAAATAGGCTGTGGCATCAGATTCATTCGACAGCCTTTATGAGAAGAAAAATGTTATCGGAAGTTGACAAACGTATTATTGGGGGTTTTGCGACGGCTTTTTTGCTTCTGGTTGTCACCATGTTCTTTTCCTACCGGAATATGTCGCAGTTTCGTTCCATCACCTTTGAAGTATCGCACACACACGAAGTGCTTTTTCAAATTGAAGCGATTTATTCAAATCTGCTTGAAATTGAATCGAGTCGGCGGGGCTTCCTGATCTATGGAGATAAATCCTTTGAAGACACCTACAAACAAAGGAGCAAGGATATTGCCGTACACCTGGATAGCTTGGAAAAGTTGGTAGCCGACAATGCCAGGCAGCTCCAAAGTTTAGATACATTGGGACAGCTAATAGCGCAAAAGATTGCTTTGGGGGCCGTAGAAAGTGCTGGTATTCAACAACTTACAACTCCGCCAAATCGAAATTCATTGACAGGCAAACAACTTACTGATGGCATCAGACGGATATCGGAGGGTATGAAGAGCAATGAAAGAGATTTACTAGGCAAACGGGTAGGTCTTGCAAATGCCGCCAACCGCCAGTTTTACCAACTGTATGTCGCCTTTGGGTTGATAATTCTATTGATTTTTGTGATCACACTGTACATAGTTCGGAGTCGGATGAAGGAGCGTTTGGCTGCAGAAAGGGCCCAGCGGCAGCGTGCGGAAGCAATCAAAGACCTTTACGACAATGCACCTTGTGGCTACCATTCTCTTGACGATAGCGGTAACTTTATTGAGATAAACAACACGCTGTTGCGCTGGCTGGGCTTCAGCAAGGAAGAGGTATTACACAAGAAAAATTTCTCAGATTTATTGAAGGAAGAAGAGCGGGAAGTTTTCAAATCGAATTTCCAATTGTTTAAAGAAGGCGGGAGGGCGGATGCCGTGGAATTCGAGCTTGTCAGAAGTGACGGTACTTCTTTCCCAGCTATATTGAATGCAACGGCTGTAGTTGACGAGAACGGAAAATTTATTAAGGACCGTGCTTCTATCTTCGATATCACCGCCAGAAAGCAGGCAGAAGAAAAGGCTCATTTTTTGAATGCCGAGCTGGAAGCATTTAGTTACTCAGTTTCGCACGACTTACGGGCGCCTTTGCGGTCAATTGATAGTTACACGAAGATTATTGCAGAAGAGTACAATGACAAACTTGACGATGAGGGTAAAAGACTGATCAGTATCGTGATGCGGAACGCTGCCCGGATGGCCCGGCTCATCGACGACCTGCTTGATTTTTCACGCCTGGGCCGGAAGGAGCTGATCAAGTCTACCTTTAATATGAAATTGCTGGTGCAAAGTGTGCTGGAAGAAATGGAGGTGCGGAACGATGATCCCAGGATTCTCCTGAAAAATGAAATAGAGCTTGATGCCTGGGGGGATAAAAAAACAATACGGCAGGTTTGGTACAATCTTATTTCAAATGCGATCAAATACTCCTCGAAAGTTTACCGAGCTGAGCTAGCTTTTGGATGTTATTCGGAACCTCACCGGCAAGTATACTTTATAAAGGACAACGGCGTGGGGTTTGATATGGCCTATTATGATAAACTATTTGGTGTTTTCCAGCGGCTCCATAGTGCGAAGGAGTACGATGGAACCGGAGTGGGTCTGGCTTTGAGTCATCGGATTGTTTCCAGGCACGGAGGGGATATATGGGCAGAATCTAGCCCCAACAAAGGTGCGACATTTTACTTTAGTATACCTACGAAAAACACAAAAGATGATAGCTGAAATAGAAGTAGAGCCCTATTTAGTGATTGTAGACGACAGTGAGGAAGATGCAGAACTCACCACCAGGGTGCTCAAATCTGGAAAGTTGATCACGAGCGTTGTGCATTTCTCTGATGGAGCGGAAGCTCTGGAGTATTTCTTTTCAGCTTCATTCAAAAGGCTACCCGTTCTCATGTTGCTGGATCTGGACATGCCAAAGGTGGGTGGGCTGGAAGTTTTACGAAAGATAAAACAAGACGAACTGAAAAAACACATCCCTATTGTGATCATGTCATCTTGTGGCGACGATAACGTGATCCGGGAGTCTTACTCCCTTGGCGTGAACGGCTTTGTGAGAAAACACGTGCAGTTTGAGAAATTCAGGCAGGAGATGCTGTGCGTTGGCGATTTCTGGTTAAGAACCAACTACTATCCCGGCAACCCGAACCAAACTGACCAATGAACAAGTCCAGTTCTTTGCGAATATTGATCCTGGAGGATTTTGAAGAGGACGCTGATCTCTTAAAGATAAATCTTAAGAGACAAGGTGTAGTGTTTGAAGACGTTATCGTAGACAACAGGGATGATTATGTAACCCAACTGATTGACTTCAAACCGGACTTGGTGCTGTCCGATCACCTGCTTCCTCAGTTTGATTCTACCGAGGCGCTCAAAATTTGCAGGGAGGAGATGGGAGATATACCCTTCATACTCGTGACTGGCACGGTATCGGAAGAGTTCGCAGTGTTGTGCCTCAAGCAGGGTGCCGACGATTACATACTTAAGAGTAATCTGGCACGCCTTTCTTCGGCTATTTACAATGCCATTAATCAAAAGGAAGGAGAAAGAAAGCGCAGGGAAGCCGAGGCCAACTTGAAAAAACAGAACCGGCAACTGAAGAAAATCAACGGAGAGCTGGACAGCTTTGTTTATAGGGTATCGCACAATCTCAGGGCACCGCTTACCTCGGTACTGGGTCTTATACAGCTATCGAAGCTAAACGGAGTGTCTCAATCTGAAGTAGAAAAATACCTAAGCTTGATGGAACAAAGCGTAGTGAAGCTTGACAATACTGTACGAGGTATACTTGATTATTCACAAAATACCCGCAAAACGCTTGAGTATGTGGCAGTCGATCTTGATAAGGTTATTACTGAAAGCATATTCAATTTCAGGTACCTGGAGAGATTTGAGTCAATAGACATTTTGAAGGACATCAAACAAGATGTTCCCTTTCATTCTGATGCGCTGAGGCTCACTTTTATCTTTGATAACCTCATATCCAATGCTATCAGGTTTTCGAAAAAGCTCACTGATGAGCCTCGCTTCATAAAGATATCGGCTGTGGTTGATGAGGAAAAGGCGATCTTGTCTGTGGAAGACAACGGAGTGGGTATTGACCCGGAATACCGTAATCAGGTTTTCAATATGTTTTTCAAAACATCTGAGTCTGGTGCTGGTCTTGGATTGTATATTGTAAAGGAAACTGTAGATCGGCTAAAGGGCAGCATAATTTTGAGTTCTGAGCCTGATAAAGGCACTAAGCTGACCATACAAATCCCGAATCACGCAGGTTGAGAAATAATGCAATCAGGCAGGCCATACATTGCCGCCAATTCTACCATTTTTTTATTGAGTGCTTCCGTGTAGTATTTGGGCATTTCGTTTTGGTGTTCAAAGAAGCGCTGGTACTTTTCGTTGAGGTGTGGAAAGTGCGCTGCTATGGCTTTCATGACAAGCACCTTACTATCTGCAGCATTATTGCCAAACAGCGTCAGGCTGGCTGGCATTACGTATTTGGCTCCCACTCTTTGAAAACTGCCCATCATCTGGTGAAGGTGTTCGCCGGTATCAGACAGGTAGGGTAATAGAGGCATTAGGCTTACACCTGCATGAAATTGCTTGCTCAGGCAGTCGCTGAGGGTGACCAGCCTTTTCGAAGGGGGTGTTGCTCCCGGTTCAAAAATATGTGCGAGCTGGTCACTAACTGTCGAGAATGAAAAGGTAATCAGCAGGCCCGAGGGAGCTTTGTCTTTGAGGTCATCAGGCAAAATAGCCTTGCTTTTTATTTCCTGCAGCAAATCAAAATCTCTGGAGATAAGATCCGACTTCGTAATTATGTGCAGAGGGAACCTGTATTTCATGATTACCTCAAGCAGGCTTCTGGTTACTTTGAAGGTCTTTTCTGCTTGTAAATATGGTTCGGTTGCAGAAGAAAGCACTATGTAGCCGTACTGCCCCTTTCGGGCCCGCAGCGCCAGGGCCTTATCAAGCAGTGCTGGAGCATTTTCCTTTACCGCCAGCTTTTCCTCCATATGGACGCCGTATTTGCTGCCCCGGATATGGCAAAACAGGCAGTTGAACGAGCAGCCGCTATAAGGGTTGATAGTATAATCGTCCAGAAACCAGGGATCCCGCCGTTTGGTTTTATTGAGAATGGATTTGGCCTGGATGAAATGTGGCATAGGGGCTACTTTGACACGATTACCTTTCCTTCAATGTCCTCAGTCATTCTCAGCAGCTCAAGGTTTTCGTTGAAATCGGCCTGGAAAGCGAATGGCTTACTTTGCATCACATACTGGTAAATATGCCAGTCTGTTTCGGGGGTAGGCATGTCCGGCACCTTGTCAAGGGCTATCCATTCAAGGGTGCCCTCGTTACAGAGTGGTGGCGGAAGGCGGTCAATGTCTGCCACGTACACAAAGCTGCACCAGTTGTATTTGGTGGGAGACGTTTCCACAAGGATTCCACAATACTGCATGTGAGACAGCTTGATGCCTGTTTCTTCTAAGGTTTCTCTTATTGCTGCCTCGTAGGGGCTTTCAAAGGGATCGAGCTTGCCTCCCACTGGCGTGTACATGTCCTTGTTGGGCTCTTTCAATCTTTTGAGGAGAAGAAACTCCTCCTGATGACGCAGTATACAGAGCACAGCTGTTCTCTTCAGTCCCTCGGTTACTGATGGCTTCATGGTTAAAAGTAAGCAATTTGAGAAAATTAGAAGTCTTCTGTGGAGAGGCTGAAGCTGTCTTTTTTGGAGTCGAGTAAACGCCCGGCCTCACATTTGAGCACCCGCCCCGGATATTTTTTCAGAAAGGCGTGGTTGTGAGTCGCCATCAGAATGGCCGTGCCACTGTTGTTGATTTCCAGAAAAAGTTTGAAAATGCCATCAGAAACGTCTGGGTCAAGGTTTCCTGTGGGCTCGTCGGCCAGTAGTATAGCAGGCTCGTTGATTAGCGCCCGGGCAATTACTACCCGCTGCTGCTCGCCACCGGAAAGCTGGTGGGGCATCTTGTTGCCTACTGACCCCAGGCCTACTTTCATCAATACTTCTGACTCACGGGCTTTCATTTTGGATCGGTCAGTCCATCCAGTGGCTTTCATCACGAAGTTGAGGTTTTCGGAGACGGTTCTGTCGCTGAAAAGCTGAAAGTCCTGAAATACGATGCCTATTTTCCTGCGAAGGTAGGGTACTTTTGAGCTTTTGATGTTTCGGATAGAGTGACTTGCCACTGTGGCGTCGCCAAGTCTTAAAGCAAGGTCGGCATAGAGGGTTTTAAGCAACGACGATTTCCCGCTTCCTGTTCTGCCAATCAGGTAAACAAACTCACCTTTTTCAATCTCAAATGTAATGTCATTCAGCACTGTGCTGTTCTCCTGAAACACAGTAGCATTACTTATCGCAACAACGGGCTCAGAACTAAATGACATTTTCAGAGGCTTAGCTTTTGGAGCTTGCCAAAAGGCAGCTCAGTGATCAATTTTTGAAGCGCTTCTTCCTTCCCCTCCAATCCGTACTTTTCAATATTTTTCAGAGGCCTGTCGGCTCTGAAATAGGCAATAAGCACAAAATCATCATCCCTCAGCTGGATGTAGTCAGGAATTTTGGCCTTGCCCTTCACTTTAATAATATACATATCTTCAATGGTAGATGAAGATACAACTGCTGAGACACTCATTTGTTAGGAGTTGCCCTTTTTGTAGTCGGCCAGAAACTTCTCCAAACCGCTGTCAGTCAACGGGTGCTTCAGCAGTGCTGTGATAACATTAAGCGGGCAGGTAACCACGTCGGCGCCTATTTCAGCACACTTGATCAGGTGCATGGTGTGGCGAACTGAGGCTGCCAGTATCTGAGTTTCGAAGGCATAGTTGGTATAAATCTGCACCATTTGCTCAATCAGGTCAAGGCCGTCGTGAGAGATGTCGTCGAGTCTTCCGATGAAAGGAGAAACATAGCTGGCTCCAGCCTTCGCTGCCAGAATGGCCTGGCCTGAGCTAAATACCAATGTGCAGTTGGTTCTGATGCCTTCAGCAGAAAATGCTTTGATGGCTTTCACACCGTCACGAATCATAGGAACCTTTACCACAATTTTATCATCGATTTTGGCAAGCTCTTTCCCCTCCTTCATCATGCCTTCGAAGTCGGTAGAAATAACTTCGGCACTTACGTTGTCGTCCACAATCTTGCAAATGGCTTTGTAATGAGCCAGGATATTTTCTTTGCCTGTGATGCCTTCCTTGGCCATCAGGCTTGGGTTGGTGGTTACACCATCCAACACGCCCAGGTCGTTGGCTTCTTTGATCTCGCTAAGGTTTGCTGTGTCGATGAAAAACTGCATAGTATGAGGGGTTTTAAGAATGCTTACAAAGCTAGTTAATCTCTGCTAAATTGTAAGGAGGGAAATAAAAAATGGCAAACCGAATATCGCACCGCTACAACCGCTTACCCTTGCTTCCTTCCGGACCTGGGGGATTCAGCAGGAGCTGGTCGTACCGATTTGCCGCTGCAAAGTTATGGAATTATTAATGGTAAAATCAAATAGAAAACAAACTTTGATGGGATGGCCTTATTCCACCAGGCCTTTGAGGTACAGATTAAACTCTAGAGGACTGCCGTCTTTGAATTCATCCGCCGCCAGGTCTTCAAAAATATCTTTGTCAAATACCCTTTTGGTTTTTTCTATTTGTCCGTTAGAATGGACAATGAGTTCTGTGCCCCTGAGGCTCTCCGGGTTTACCTGAACAAGTATTTTGAAGCCTTCTAGCTCTTTTTTGAAATATTGATGGATAATGTCTTTCATACCTGCAGTAAAGGTATGAAATGGAAACTACAGATCGTCTATTCTTCTGTAACTGCTGTCTCGCCTGACAGCCACATCGTAAAATGTATCGTCGTCGTCCGTGTCGTCACTGGTTACAACCACCGTCTTTTCGTATGTGTTGTCCCACAAGTCAAAGTATAAATCGTCTAGTTCTCTTTCTGCTTCCATGTGCTATTGTTTTAAAGCAAGGTATGGTTGGTGGTTTACAACTATCGAAATTATTTTTTAATCTTAAGTGAAATATTGGTAACAATGACCGCACCTCAAGTGAAGGAACAGTTTGAGACAGAAAGATTGAAAATAAGAAAGATCGTGCCCACTGATACGCCACATGTGTTCGATACCTATGCATCGGTTAAAAAATCGACCAGATACATATCGTGGCCTACTCACAAGTCCGTAGAAAAAGATACCCTGCCTTTTGTAGACTATGCGCTACAAGCATGGAATGCGGGCACCGACTTCACTTACCTGATTTTTGACCTGACTGGCACCCCTGTTGGCTCAATTGGCTTTATCAATGAAAAGGGCAGAGTGTCTTTTGGCTATATTCTTGGCCCCGCTTTTTGGGGCAAGGGCTTTATCGTGGAGGTGCTGAACGAAATGCTGCCCTGGTTTGCCGCCCAGGTTTGGGTGTATCGCTTGTGGGCCTGCTGCGATGTGGACAATACCGGCTCGAAGCGGGTGCTGGAAAAGGCTGGCCTTCAATTTGAAGGGCGAATTGCCGATTGGGCCATATTTCCTAATCAAAAATTCAAGAGCAAAGACTGTTTCTTTTTTTACTATCCGTTAAAGAAGAGGTAGCTTTTGCAGCGAGGGCTGAGTAGCATCGGAAATATTCACTTTGTCGAGTAGTTCATCCTCCAAAGCGGACGCCCATGTTGTGAGATACTTCACCACATCGTCTCTGTGGTTGTGGCGAAGGTTCCGTTCGGTTAGGGGGAGCTTGCAAAGCACTTCCTGGTCAGAAAGCCTTTCGAGGTGAACAAGGTCTTCCCTGTCAAGTCCTGCGCTGAGCATTTCGCTAATGAGCAAGTCCATTGGCATGCCGCTGGTGGGGCAGAAGTCGTTGATTTGATCCGCCCAGTCGCCATGGCCTCTCATCGCATAGGCATGAATATCGGCCCTGGTTAGCTGGGTGATTTCCTGGGCCAAATTGCCGCAGTTGCAGCTTCCCATATGGCCCCACATGTAGTTGTTGCCCTTTTTTAGTTTTTCGGCTGTATGCCGAATCGCTTGGATCAGTGCCACATTTGCTCTAGCCATTCTTCTCTATTTTTGAATTGAAAATTTAATCATCTCATAGCGATTTTGCTAACATCGGGTGAACCTAATTTGTTTGCCTTCTCATCACTTTGGGCCCATACCAAAGCCAAAAGCCAGTAATGGTAAACACGAGAAGAGCCAGACCGATAACTGTAGTATAAGCAAGCTTAAAAAGGCCTTTCTGCCAACCGAAGGTGTCGTCGACGATGGAGCCGTCGTGAATATGTTCGATCAAATCCGACAGCCGGGTTTCGGTATGCAGTATCTCGCCGGTAGTGCAGTCGATTTGAAAACTTTGGTAGTGGTCAGCGAAAAGGATTTTTACTATTCCTTTGCCAGGGCGGACGTCCAGCCTGTCAATGGCTGGCGATAGGCTGGCATCCACGGAATCACGAAGATAGTTTTGGGCAATTGTCATTAGTTCACTCATTGGTTTCCATTCCTGCTGGTTAGCTGATTGCCCGGTTCGGGTTTTGGCCAGGATCAAATCGCCCGAGTGTTTTTTCCACCCGAGTAGCAGGCCTGATATGGAAACAAAGAAGAAGAATACGAAGAGGAATGCCCCAGTTAGGCGATGCACCTTTCGGAAAACTCTCAACACTTTTGCTTGCGCCTTGCGGGATGTGTTGGCTTCGGAGTTGCTCATTTTAATTTCCTTATCTGTTTCTGCGAAACTATCGGATACAGGAATTTATTCCCTTCCGGCTATGGAAATTGTGAAAGGAACTTGTGTGTTCATGGCCAGAAACAGGCAATGGTACATTCGTCGTGAAGGAACCACTAAAATTTGCTAATATTGCACTTCAACTTAAATTTGCACCGCAAAACATAATTACAATGGGAAGAGGAGATAAAAAGACTAGAAAAGGAAAAATTACAATTGCTTCTCACGGCAATTCCAGGCCGGCTAAAGAGAAGAACGAGAAAACCAAAATCCAAAGTCCTAAGGAGTCGTAAGCTCTTTAAAGGTTTTCGGTACTTATGAATGTCTCATAGGAAAGACAATAAATCTTGCCTTTGAGACATTTTAATTTTAAAGGAATCCAAATGAGGCTTTTTCGGATTTTCATCTTCATTGCGGCTTGTCTGTCTGAATTTTCTGTATCTGGCCAGGAAATAGATAAAGCGGCTGCAGCCCCCACTGGTGGCAGTAAAGGAGGAGCATGGGGCTATTTTGGGCTCCGAGGTGGGGGGCATTTCAGCCAAGTGCTTTTTAGCGATACGTTCAGGCCTGTGAATATGCAGACGAGCTTTGTTTACGGCAAACAATATGGTGCTGTTGGAAAGCTCTTTCTGGCGGAACATGCGGGTATTCAAGTGGAAGTGAACTACATCGAGAAGGGATACAAGCAGCTGTTCGACTCTGGTTTTTACAGCACTAAAATGAACTATGTGGAGGTTCCCCTGCTGATGAATGCCTACCTGGGGAAGCAGAAGACCCAATTTTTTGTTAACATGGGGCCTTATCTTGAAATATTCATCAACCAGAAAGACGATCTGCTTGGGCTGGTACAAGATGGAGAAGAGTTTTATCGGTTCAATCCCAAAGTGGATCGAACCATGGGCTATGGCCTGAGGGCATCGGGAGGGCTCAACAGACTTTTCAGCTTTGGGCTGATACAGTTGGAAGGGGGCCTGGAGGTCACGATTAGCGATATGATTTTTTCAAACAGACTCATTTCTACTATCCCCGACAGCTCCAAGCACCTGGTAGGCTTTGTGTCTTTGGCCTACATGATTCCCATAGGCAAAAAGCCTGACACTGACGGACAGTAATCCCCACGTTTTCAAATTTACATCACAACCAGAAAGAAAGCAGCACCCCCGCTATCGGTACGTGAGGCTGAGTTCGTTATGGCCCCTTTTTGCCGATCTTAAAAGATTCGCCCAGAGTTTTTGAAGAAAAAGAGTACCTGCAAGTGGTTACGAAATCGTTTGCTGAATTAAATTTGTGTTAACATTATTTATTATTCTTTGTATATTATCTAATGAAATGATTAATTTTGTGCGTAATTAATAAAAATATCATCACTCTATTAAGCATTACTATTATGGCTACTTCGGCTAATGAGAAAATTGAGATGGCTTGCGTTGAGGCACGTGAGAAACTCGCACAACTAGGGATTGAAGAGAAAATTCAAGCGGAGCTGGACTGGGTACTTGGAAGTTTCAGGAATGACCAAAACTCGTCTGGATTGTATGAGATAGGAGCAAAGGCCTTGAAGGCACTTGTGAAATATAAAAAAGACAAACCCAAAGCCATCACCAAGAAAATGATTGATGAGCTTGAAAAAGCATTGAAAGCGAAATAAAATATTTTCTACACACAGAGCTGTTTCAATCGACAGTTGCGAATTTGGCCGTAGACCAAATGTCGATATTTTGAAAGCGAACCTCCCTTTTAATCAGGCTCGTCAGTCAACTATCGTTGAAACAGCTTTTTCTTCACTTCCCATCCCAAGACTTCACAAACCTTTAATCACAGTTCTGTTAGGTACTGTATCATAATTGCTATTTTTGCTGTGTCAGTGATTTTAGGCGCACCCATGCTTCAATGAAAGGAAGGAAGATGCTTTTTATACTATTGTTCTTGATGAGTGGGTCGGTGCCCCCCTTGTTTGGGAAACACTTTTATCAGGAACCAGCGAAACCATCTCACAATTACGTCTCGCTTGTCGACAGCATTAATCATCTTGCCAGCGTTTTTCTTAGAACGGAGCCTGATTCCGCACAAGCATTGATCATCGAGGCACTGGAAGTCTCCCGACAGTATGACTACACCGCAGGCGTTGCAAGGGCTTTATTTCTACAGGGCAACTACTATCAAAATAGAGGCCAGCTTGAGCTGGCATACAGGACTTTTTACGAGTCGCTTCAACTACATGAGGCTCAGAAGGATAAAAAAAGTGTTGCGGAATGTTATAATAGTATTGGCGATGTTTTCAGGAGACAAAGGAACTACAGGGAGGCAAGCAGAAACTACGATTTATCCTTTGCGTTAGCCAACGAAATAGGAGACTCGGCGCTCGTTTCGGAGAATATCAATAATTTTGGGGACGTTTTCAGAGATCAAAAAGACTACAGTTCGGCCATTCTTCGGTATAACGAAGCGCTCGAAATTGACCTAAAAATAAACAATGGCTACGGCGTAACCGATGGCTACAATAACCTGGGTGACGTGTACCTCTACCTGGAAGACTATGACCAGGCCATATCATACTACAATCGTGCACTGAGGCTGGCCGAGTCAATGAATAACCAGCTGGAGGTGGCAGACAACCTCAATAAACTCGGCCGGGCTTATGCTGCAAAAGACGATCTGGAAACTGCTTTGTTTTACTCGAAGCTGGCAGCCACGGTAAGCGGCAGAATCAGGCTTACCGAGGAGCTTATGGAGGCCTACTACAGCCTGGCGGAGGTGTACCAACGGGTGGGCAGATACGACAAGGCACTTGAAAGCCATATGCTGTATTCCAAGTTTCAGGACTCACTGCTCGACGTCAGGTCCGTTCGCAAAATATCAGAACTACAGTTTTTGTTTGAATCGGAGAAGAAAGACAGTGAAATTCTATTGAAAGAAGCAGAGCTGGAAACACAGTCTGTTCAGCTCAAATGGCTGATTACGGCGGTGATACTGCTGATCATTTTGGCACTGGTGTTTTATAGAAACTACATTTCAAAGCAAAGAGTTAACAACAAGTTGATAGCTCAGCAGGAGGAAATCAAACACCAGACCGAAAGCCTGGAAGAAAAGAACCGGCAGCTAAAGATCATCAATGAAGAAAAAAATGAGATCATTGGCATGGTGGCGCACGACCTGAGAGCTCCAGTCAATCAGGTTATGTCGGTGGTAAACCTTATGCACTATGAAAAGGAAGCCTTTTCCGACGATATGGTTTCCTATCTGAGTATTATGGAACGGGCCACAACGAGGATGAAATTTATGGTGAGTGAGATTCTTGATGCAGAAGCGATAGAAAACTCCACTTTCAACATGGATATTGAAAATATCGACCTGCGTGAAATTATTGAAGAGGAGAAAAAGAATTACCGGTTATATGCCGATAAGAAGAAGTTAAAGCTGACTACTGAACTAGTGGGAAGCCCGGCTTGCGCCAGAGTTGACAAAAACATTTACAGGAATATAATAGAAAACCTTCTTTCCAATGCACTGAAGTACTCTCCGGAAGGAAAAGAGATCAAGTTGATCCTCAGGTTTGAGGCTGACAGGGTTGTCACTTCAGTGAAAGACGATGGCCCCGGGCTGAGTGATGAAGATATGAAGAGGGTTTTCGGAAAATACCAGAGACTAAGTGCTCAGCCAACGGGAGGGGAGGAAAGCATAGGACTTGGCTTGTCGCTGGTGAAAAAATTCACTGAAGCCATGAACGGAGAGGTGTGGTGCGAAAGCGCAGAAGGAAATGGTGCCGAATTTTTTGTGTCATTTGAAAAAGTAACTTCCAATTCAAACAAATAAACATCAATGTATCTAGCTAAAAGAATTCTTGTGCTGCTGTTAGTAATAGTGGCATCCTGCAATCCTCCAAAGGAGGTTCCCACCCAGCCTGAGAAAAAGGCCGTGAAGAATATAATCTTTATGGTAGGCGATGGAATGGGATTAACCCAGGCAACCGCCGGTCTTGTTGCCAACGACTTTAAGCTTAATCTTGAGCGGGTGCAGTATGTAGGCCTAAGTAAAACTTTTTCCAGTGATGCACTGATAACTGACTCAGCTGCTGGTGCCACGGCTTTTTCTGTTGGTGAGAAAACCTATAACGGAGCCATCGGTGTGATGCCTGATTCAACTTCCAGAGAAACAATTCTCGAAACTGCCGGAGCCAAAGGCCTTGCCACTGGTCTTGTTGTAGTATGCACCATCACCCATGCCACTCCTGGCTCTTTTTATGCCCACCAGCCATCGAGAAACATGCACGAGGAAATTGCTTCTGACATGATCGATTCGCCTGTCAACTATTTTGTTGGCGGTGGAAGAAAGTACTTCGCCGCTCGCAAAGACAGCACCAGTATATTACCTGCTTTGGAGGAAAAAGGCTTCAGTTTTGTAGAAAGCCTGGAGGCATTCAAGAGTAGTACATCGGAAAAAATTGGCTATTTCATCGCTGACGGAGAGCCTGCTCCCGTGGCTGAAGGCAGAGGCCCTATTTTGAGCGAAGCTGTAGAAGCGATGCTGCCAAAGCTGGCGAATGACCCTGAAGGCTTCTTTTTGGTCGTAGAGGGTTCCCAGATTGACTGGGGAGGCCATAACAACAACTCTGAATACATCACCTCTGAGATGATTGACTTTGACAACGCCATAGGTAAAGTGCTCGACTTCGCAGCCAAAGATGGTAATACACTTGTTGTGATCACTGCCGATCATGAAACCGGAGGATACTCTTTAACCGAAGCGGAGGATCCCTGGAAGTTCGAGCCTAAGTTTACCACAGGCCATCACACAGCTACCATGGTTCCTGTGTATGCTTTTGGTGCAGGGTCTGAAGCTTTTGCTGGTATTTACCACAACACAGAGATTTACCACAAAATGATGAAGGCCTACGGCTGGAAATAACTTGCCAGGTGTTTTGAGCTTCCGGCACGTCTTCGCTGGAAGCCCAAAACAGTTGTTTTAAAATTCTTACCTGATAATACTCACTTCGCCTTTCCAAGTTTTGCCCTTTATAGAATTGGTAAGCGTATAAAAGTAGACACCTGATGGCCAGTCTCCGCCAGCCCAGTCATTTTGATAGTCTTCTGTTTCGAAGGCTGTTTTTCCATCTCTGCTCACTATCACCAAAGAAGACCTGGGCTTGATTCCTTTGATAAAAAATTCATCATTAAATCCGTCTTCATTTGGGGTGAAAGCAGATGGAATTATCAAAGGCTCTTCAATCAGGTTGAAATTATCGATAAGGATATTGCCATTGGTTGTGCGATTGCCTTCGGGCGTTGCCACAAACACCAGGTACCTCAAATTGTCCATTTCAGGTCTGATTACTTCCTCAAAATGTATCCACTCAGTGTTGTCTACCAGGGGAGACTCCCATAAAAGCTCCTCCGTAAGGCAGCTTTCTGTGCCCCCGTACACGGTAAGCTTGATCGGTCGGTTGACCCATATAAAAGTGCCATTGTCGTCATATCCCATGCTATCAGCGTGAGCCAGACTTACGCTGAGCACATAAGGAAAGCCTGTTATCATGGGAAGGTTGAGCCTGGTTTCCATGTCTTCCCTCACTTCGAAGGGTTCGACAGGAAGGCTCCGGGTAACGATACCCATATAGGTGTTGCCATCATCGGCAGGCAAGGTCACACCATATGAAAAAGGCTGGGTGTCAGGGGTGCTTTCCGACGAGCAAGGGTACCAGAAAGCTGGTGGTCGGTTCGGGCGATTGGCTCCTTCAAATGATTTGTTGTTGACCAGCTGGGCCCAGCCGGAGTATTGAAGCATGCAAGCAAATAATAACAATACCAGGTTTTTCATTCAGTTAAATACGGCCTGTGGCTTTTTGATTCAATGACAATGAAAATTTCCGGCTCTACACAATTGCCTAAAAGTAAGCAGAATTTAGACTTATTTTGAAACTATCTTGACCAAAGCCTCTGCTAGTTTATCAAGCTCTGTACTGGTGGTGTACAGGTGCGGAGCAATCCTGGCGCCCTGTATATCATCGTTGTCGATAGCCACAGTGAATACCTTGTACTTGGAATAAAGGGTATCTACCAGTTCATTCGGGGTCATTCCTTCAACACCTATATTGCAAATGGCATAAGACTGACCTTCTCCCAGAGGTGTGTTTATTTTTATTTTAGGCAGGCTTTTTACCCTACTCACCCAGTAGTGCTTGAGGTAGTTGAGCCGTGATGCTTTTAGCTCACTGCCAATGCTCTCGTGGAACCTGATGGCTGCTGCTATCGACAGTTGATTGGAACAGGGCTGGGTGCCAAAGTGCTCCAGCTTTTTGATATCGTCTTCCGCAAAATCAGTGTCTCCAAAAAGTGGCCAGATGTTGTTCACTTTTCCTTTTTTCACATAGAGTAGCCCATTGCCAAGAGGGGCGCACAACCATTTGTGAAGGCTACAGGCAAAATAATCGCAACCCAGTTCGGATATTTTGAATGGTAGATGGGCGAAAGCGTGCGCACCGTCCACAATCACTTCGATGCCTTTTCTGTGGGCCATGGCACATATTTCCTTGATTGGCAGCACCTGGCCTGTTAGGTAGGTCATGAACGACACCAGAATCACTTTCGTCTTGCTCGTAATAGCTTTTTCTATCAGCTGCACAACTTGCTCCTGCGAATCGGGGATCAATGGAAGTGAAACAATCTTCACGGGCGTGCCAAATCTCTTTTGTCGCTGGTCTAACGCCTGAATCATGCTTGGGTACTCTCTATTGGTACGGAGAATCTCCTCGCCCTCTTTCAACTTCAGCCCCTGAATGACGATGTTGAGCGATTCAGTGGTGTTTCTGGTCATGATGAGCTCATCGGTACCGCAGCCTGCAAAGTCTGCAAGCTGCTGCCGCAATGCGTCTCTTTCCTCAAACTGCTTCCGTCTCATATAGAAACTTGGCGACTCATTGATCATCCGCACGTTGTCAATTTGATCTTCCAGGGTCACATTGGCAGCGGGACTAAAATAGCCAGCCTCCAGGTTGATAAAATGTGGGTTTTGCACATAACACTGCTGCACCTGGTACCAAAACGATTCGTCAGCTACGAGATCAGCCTCGGACTTGCCAGAAGGTTTTTTTAATACAAGGAGGTTATTCTGCGAACCAGCCAACGGGAGAAATGCAGCACCAAGAGCCGCTTCACCGGTTTTTGTTAAGAATGATCGCCTGTCAATCATGAATATTTTTTATTCAATAAAGCAAATTCTGCCGAGGTAAGCACTGTCGTTTAGGGGTATGTTGCAGAAAGTTTGTCTTATAGTTACTTTCCAAGAAATACATAGGTTTCTTGTTTTCTGTATAAATACCACCCATGCATTAGCGGGTGGTATTTTTTATGCCCAATAGTTTCTCCAAAGACATATCTTAGCCAGCTAATATTGCGTTATATTTCAAAATATTTTTCCTATTTGAACTACATCATTATGCACCTTAACACGCTGCTTTTTACGGCACTTCTGGCTTTTCTTTTTTCTCCAGCTTTTTCGCAATCTTTTAATGGACGAAACCTTGCAGATCACATGCTGATCAAGATAAAGGATAAAAGTCTATACCAGCAGGAATATCCTGTCGATGGTTCTCCTTACTTAAATCCAGAGTTTGTAGAGGGCGAGGTGTACACCACCAAGGGGAGCTATACCGGGGTGCCGTTGCGGTACAATATTGACTCAGATGTGATTGAGTTCAGTCAGAACGAAGGAGTTTATGTGCTTGACCCGGAGCCGAGGATAGAGAAAGTGGTGATAGGAAAGTATGTGTTTGTGGTGGACAAAGGAGAAGCGATAGGTAAAATGGATAACAGCTTTTACCTTCGGCTTGACAGTGGTAAAGCCCAACTTTTGATGAAAAAAGCTGTTTCGTTCAGAGAAGCTCAGCCGGCCCAGGCCATGCAGGCGGCGTCCACCCCGGCCAGGTACCAGAAAATGCCGGATCAATACTTTTACAAGATTGGTGATGGGGGAGTTGCTAAGATAACCAGCATAAAGAAATTGATAGCAGAGTTTCCTGACAAACAGGAAGAGCTCAGTGCTTTCGCTAAAAAGGAGAAGATATCTCCTAAAAATGAGAAGGAGCTGATCAGCTTTTTTGAATATTATAATTCTTTGTAGGCTGGCATAGTATATATTTCTTCCAGCCGGCCCCACTTTAATCATTGCCTCGCATTTCCTTTGCAAACAGGAAATAAATAATTCTCATATCATTTGGTTTTAGGAATCAAATGTGTTTAAATTAGATTTGGTTTTAGGAATGATATAACGAAACGATTATATACGATATGAAATTAGGAGCATTTGAAGAATTGGTATTACTGGCAGTGGGTTCGCTTGGCGAGGAGGCCTATGGGGTGGCAGTCAAGGAAACACTTCAGCAAAAAATGGGGAAGAACCCCAGCATTGGGGCCTTACACTCGGCGCTCTACCGGTTGGAAGATAAAGGCTGTGTGACCTCCGAAGAGGGTGGAGCCACCACCGAGCGTGGGGGGCGCCGGAAGAAATTTTATAAGCTGACGGCCTATGGCATTACTATGCTGGAGGATGCCAACCAGCTGAGGATGGAATTTGCCAGGCAGGTGCCCGGCTTGAACCTTAGCACGGAATAAATGCCCGCCAAAAATCCACGTCCTCCCAAACTCGCCGACCGCTTCCTACAGTGGTTCTGCTCCGAAGAAGTGCTGGAAACACTTCAGGGGGATTTGTATGAGCTGTATGAGAAAGGGAGGGAAAAACATGGAAAGCTCTGGGCCGATTTTTACTTCATTACGGGGGTGATAGGTGCTTGTCGGCCGTTTGCCTTCAAGAGAATTAAGCATAGGTCAAACTCAAATATTTTCATTATGTACAACAACTATTTTAAAATTGCCTGGCGCAGCCTCTCCAATAATAAGGCATATTCGGCGCTCAATATCTCTGGGTTGGCCATCGGGCTGGCTAGTGCCATTCTCATCATGCTTTGGGTGGGCAACGAATTGAGTTACGACACTTTTCATCCAAATGCTGAAAGCATTTGTAGATTAACAGCCGATGCGGGAGGTGGGTTTAACGCTGCGGTAAGCCCTGCTGGCATGGCTCAGGGGCTTCAAGCTGAAATGCCCGAAATAGAGGCAACGGTTCGTTTGAGCAAACCAGTGACAGCCCTGTTCGAATATGATGAAAAGAAGTTTGAAGAAACCAGGGTGTTTTACGCTGACTCAAATTTTCTACAGGTGTTTGCATTTCCCCTCGTAAAGGGTAATGCAAAAACGGCCTTGGGCTTTGCTGAGGGAGTGTTACTGACCGAATCCACAGCAAGAAAGTACTTTGGTAAAGCGGATGCGATCGGTAAAGTAATAAGAAAGGACAACAACAGCACCTTCACTGTGACTGGTGTACTTAAAGATGTGCCGGTCAATTCACATCTTCAGTTTGATGTGATATTGCCGATGGCAAGTCTTGCGAAGACCAACTCCGACCTAATTAACAAGGTCTGGGGCAATTTCAATTTCTACTCCTACCTGAAGTTCAATGAAAGTGTGGTTTCATCGCCAGAAGGTATTGGGCGCATGGAGGCAAGAGTTGACGATATATGGGCCAGTAAAGGGATGAATTTCCAACCCAGGTTTCATCTTCAGCGGCTCACCGATATCCATCTTCATTCTGACTTGCAGATCGATTTGCCCGGACATGGCAACGTGCAATATGTCAATACCTTTTTCATCATTGCCATCTTTATCCTGGCGGTGGCTTGCATCAATTTCATGAACCTGGCTACGGCACGCTCCGCACGCCGAGCCAGGGAAGTAGGGCTCAGAAAGGTGGTCGGTGCAACCAGGCAGCAGTTGGTTGGGCAATTTCTTACTGAGTCTGTTGTTGTTTCTTTTATCTCGCTACTGCTAGCTATTGGATTGGTATACCTGTTCCTTCCTGTATTCAATAACCTGGCCGATAAAGCTCTCCGGTTTGATCTCAGTAATACCCGATTGCTTGGCGCTCTTCTGGTTGTAGCATTTCTTACTGGCATCGTTTCGGGTAGTTATCCGGCACTTTTTTTGTCCAGCTTCCGGCCTATTGCTGTTTTGAGGGGGAAATTAAAGCAGGCAGGAGGGAACTTCAATTTCCGCAACAGCCTGGTTGTGTTTCAATTGATCATTTCAGTCTCACTTGTGGTGGGCGCAATAGTCAGCCACAATCAGTTGACTTTCCTGCGTAATAAAAATCTTGGGTTCGATAAATCTAATTTATTGTACATGTCCATGAAGGGCGATTTATGGAGTAAAAAGGAGGTGCTGGAGACTAGGCTGGAAGAAAGCCCACTCTTTAGCGATTTTACAGTCGTTTCTGATTTGCCCACGAACCTTGTGACCGGTAATATAGATGTGACCTGGGAAGGCAAAGACCCTGATTCAAAGATTGTGATTCCAGACATAAGAACGGACGAACACTTTCTCGATGTCTTTCAAGTAGAACTGATAAGCGGGCGGAACTTTTCAGAAGAGTTGACGACTGACGAGAACAACTTCATTGTCAACGAAAAGGCTGTGCAAGTGATGGGTTTCGATAAAGAAACTGCAATCGGTCAACGTCTTTCTTTCAACGAGCAAAGGGGGATGGTAATAGGTGTTGTCAAGGATTTCAATTTTAAGCCACTTCAGTATGCTATAGAACCGCTGGTGCTTCGTATCGGCGGGGGTGGAATTGTCGTCGTGCGAATTCCCGCAGGAAAAACAGAAGAAGCTATTGCTAACCTCGAAGCCATCAATGAGGAGCTTAATCCAGCCTTTCCACTGGCATACAGCTTCGTTGATAAGGATTTGGACAACCAATACCGGGGCGAGCAACGCATCACCGCTATATTCAAGCTTTTCACAGTGCTGGCCATCTTCATCTCCTGCCTGGGGCTGTATGGCCTGTCGGCTTTTATTGCCGAGCAGCACACCAAGGAGATTGGTATTCGCAAAGTATTAGGTGCCTCCATGATGGGGTTAGTCAATCTTCTGCTACATGATTTCATGAAGCTGGTTGGCATAGCCTTAGTTATTGCTATCCCATCCTCCTGGTACCTGATGGACAAATGGCTGCAGGATTTTACTTACCGAATAGACATCGCCTGGTGGGTTTTTCTTGGTGCTGCCTTCTGTGCCGTTGCGGTGACCATACTTACAGTAAGCTACCAGGTGATTAAAGCGGCTTTGATGAATCCGGTAACAAGTCTGCGCTCTGAATAATAAGTCAGGATGAAGAACAAAGCCCCAAATCCACCCCGCCTCGCCAACCGCTTCCTGCAGTGGTTCTGCTCCGATGAAGTGCTGGAAACACTTCAGGGGGATTTGTATGAGCTGTATGAGAAGCGGCGGGAGAAGAGCGGGAAGATGTGGGCAGACTTCTATTTTATTACTGGTGTGATCAGTGCCTGCCGTTTATTTGCTTTCAACGGAGAAAAACGAATTAGGTCAAACTCAAATATCATTGGTATGTACAGGAATTATATAAAAGTGGCATTTCGCCAACTGCTGGCAAGGAAGTTTTATTCAGCGATGAATATTTTAGGCCTGGTTGTCGGGTTGACGAGCTCTATTTACATTTTGCTTTATGTGCAGCATGAGCTAAGCTACGATGGCTTTCAGGAAAAAGGAGATAGAATCTATCGGGTAATATCCCGGTTTACCGACTCAGGCATTGAGACAGACTATCCATCCACGCAAATACCGCTTGCTACGGAACTACGGGAGAGGCGGCCCGAAGTGGAACTGGCAGTTCGGATTGTAGAAATTGATAAAGCGCTCATAGAAAGTGAAAACCACAACGTTCGGCAGTATGAAGAGAACTTCTGCTATGCCGAACCCACTGTTTTTGATCTGTTTACTTTCAAGTTTATAGAAGGCGATCCCGGCACGGCTTTGAATGCGCCAAATACCGCTGTCGTCACAAGTTCTACAGCGAAAATTTACTTTCAGGAAGAAGACCCAATTGGACGAACCTTTCGGAATGGTGACAATGGAGATGTTTACCAGATCACCGGCGTGATAGAAGATTTGCCGGAAAACTCACACCTCAAGATCGATGCGCTCCTATCATACGCCACCTTCCCAAGCGAGCAATTTTCGGATTGGGGTGGCTGGTTCCCAACTACCTATTTGTTGTTGAAAAGCGCTGATCAGCAGGGCGTGGTGGAAGGAGCATTGGCAGACATTGTCGATGAGTTTGTGGCTCCGCAGTTTGAAGATTTTGGAGTGACAGTCAATTATTGGTTGCAACCACTCGCAGATATACACCTCGCATCAAATTTTGGCGACAGCCAGGGAGAAAGCAGCGACGTGGCCTACATCTACATTCTTTCTGTTGTTGGTTTTCTTTCTCTGGTGCTTGCCTGTATTAACTACATGAATTTGGCTACAGCCCTTGCCTCAAAAAGAGCCAGGGAGGTGGGAGTTAGAAAAACCATGGGGTCTTTCCGAAAGCAGCTCATCAGTTTGTTTCTCGTAGAGTCGTCACTTACCTCGTTCATCGCCTATGCCATCAGCATAGTACTGGTTGTTGTCCTCCTTCCTGCTTTTAATCAATTGGCCGACAAGCAAATAACGCTGGATTTTTTGATGCAGCCCCGGATTGTTGCCGGGTCACTGTTGGCGATGCTATTCGTGGGAGTCGCTGGCGGTTGGTACCCCGCTTTCTACCTGTCAGGTTTCAATCCTGCCAAAGTATTGAAAGGCAATAGCGCTAACAGTAAGTCAAATGGCACCCTGAGGAAAACGCTCGTCGTTGTTCAGTTTTCAGTGTCCATCGCTATGTTGATTAGTACACTGGTTGTCTATGATCAGCTCAGCCACATGCAGAAGGCAGACCTTGGTTTCAGGGGCGATCAGGTAGTGTCGTTGCAAATGCCCGATTCGCTCACCAAATCTAATTATCCGGTGCTACGCAACAGGTTGAAGGCTGAAGCAGGTGTTTCTGAGGTCTCCTCGTCTTCTGCCAAACCAGGAAGTGATGTATTTTATAGTCTGATGAATATTGATAGCCCGGAAGGAATGATTAACAGGGGTGTCGATTTTTACTGGGCCGACTACGATTTTCTTCAGACCATGGGTCTTGAAATCAAAGAAGGGAGAAACTTTTCGGGACAGTTTGCTACCGATACCATGGCCGCTTTGGTAAATCAGGCGATGGTTACCCGAATGCAGTGGGACGACCCGATTGGCAAGCACTTTGAATTTGAGGACGGTGACGACGACACACCAAATCCGGCTTACACTATCGTTGGCGTGATAAACGACTACCACCAACAATCTCTCCACAGCCCCATTTCGCCTCTGGCCATATTTTTCAAGCAGAGCAGCGACCTCGTCGATATAAAGATATCAGGTCAGGACATTGCCGGTAATTTGGCGGCGATTGAAGCTGCCTGGGCGGAGGTGAATCCTGGCAAGCCGTTTTCCTACAGCTTTCTCGACGAAGACTTTGAATCGCAGTATTATGCCGACGAAAAAAGAGGGCAGGTATTCACACTATTTTCCGTATTCACGATGGTGATTGCCAGCCTCGGCTTGATCGGCCTGGTCGCCTTTACGGTGGAGCTGAAAATAAAAGAAATAGGCATCAGAAAAGTACTGGGTGCGTCGATTACGCAACTATGGGCCATGCTTTGCAAAGAGTTTTTGGTATTAGTTGGCGTCGCATGTTTCATAGCAATGCCCATTGGCTATTATATCATGTATAAATGGCTTCAGAATTTTTCGTACCGGACCGACATAGGCTGGCACGTCTACGCAACTGTAGGGCTTGGGTCATTATTTCTGACCCTGGCAATTGCCAGTTATCACGCTATTAAAGCTGCGTTGGCTAATCCGGTCAATGCACTTAGAACAGAGTAATAAATGAGCCACAAAAACATATACCCACCCCGCCTTGCCGACCGCTTCCTGCGGTGGTTCTGCTCCGAAGAAGTGCTGGAAACACTTCAGGGGGATTTGTATGAGCTGTATGAAAAGCGGAGGGAGAAGAAAGGAAAGCTACTGGCGGACATTTACTACGCATTCGACGTGCTGAGCGCACTTCGCCCCTTTGCATTTGAAAAGAAAAGGTCAAACTCAAATTATACTGGTATGTTACGCCACACTCTACTCATCTCTTTCAGAAGCTTCTTAAGGTACAAGGCTTCCTTTTTCATCAACCTGACAGGGTTATCCATCGGCCTGCTGTCAGTGATCCTGATCTATCTGTGGGTGCATGATGAAATGTCTTATGATAAGTTCCATGTTAATAATGATCGACTGTTTCTCATCCAAAGAAACATCAATGCGGGCAATGGAATCATAACAACACCTGCTAATTCCACACTCCTGCCTGAAGCGCTAAAGAGCGAAATGCCCGGGCTGGAATATGTTGTGCCAGTTCGCCCTGTTCCTCCCGCCGTAGTATCTTCTGAAGGCGAGTTCATGAAGGCCAACGGATGGTTTGTCGGGAAGGATTTCCTCAATGTTTTCACTTACAAAATTATATCAGGAGATCCCGGAAAAGTGCTCGTGGATAAGTATTCAGTGGTTATTTCTAAGGAGCTCGCCATAAAACTTTTTGGAAGCCCTGAAAAGAGTTTGGGTAAAATGGTAGAGTGGGATCTGGATGGTTTCGGTGGGACACACATAGTGTCCGGAGTCTTTGAAAAACCAGACGCAAATGCGTCAGAGGAATTTGATTTTTTGGTGACTTATGAGGCGTTTTTAGAACGGAACCGAATGGATGTCAATTGGGATAGCAACCCCATCATGACTTATCTCACTTTAAGGCCCGGTGTGGATGTCGATGAATTCAGTGTAAAACTTAACGATTTTTATAGTGAAAAGAGGGGCTTGGAAATCGCTGATTTCTCTCATATGTTTCTTCAGAAGTTCTCAGACAGCTATCTGTATGGGCGTTTTGAGAATGGTGTCGTTACAGGAGGTCGAATTGACTATGTGATCTTATTTTCCATCATCGCAGGGATCATCCTGGTAATAGCCTGTATCAATTTCATGAATCTTTCTACCGCAAGAGCTTCAAGGCGCCTGAAGGAGGTGGGCATCAAGAAAGCGTTTGGTGTTTCGAAAAGAGCGATTGCACTTCAGTATCTAAGTGAATCAACATTGCTGGCTATTATTTCCCTGGTCATCGCTTTTGTGCTGGCTTTTTTGTTGGTACCCCAGTTCAATTCCATAACAGGTAAGCATCTTACACTGGCTGAAGATGGATGGGATTTGTTCTTTTTTGGCTTTTCAACAGTATTGATCACTGGCCTTATATCAGGTAGCTATCCTGCATTATACCTGTCAGGGTTGAAGGTGGTAGAAACCCTAAAGGGAAAACTACACACCCGTGGTGGCGAACTTTGGGTTCGTAAAGGATTGGTTGTTTTTCAGTTTGCAATTTCCATTTTGCTAATCACTGGTGTTGCTGTGGTTTATATGCAGTTGAACCTGGTGCAGACGAAAAATCTGGGATTTGAGAAAGATCATGTCCTCACTTTTTCCTGGCCTAGAAAGCAGAATCAAGACATGCAGCTCTTTCTTGAAGAAGTAAAGAATACTCGGGGCGTAGTTAATGCCAGTAGCATATCTGAGCCTATTGTCGAAGTAAGAAGCACCTCTGGTGGGCATGCCTGGCAGGGGCAGGCTCCATCGGAAAATGAAATACAATTTGCCGGATTAAATGTTAACTATGGTGCATTTGAAACGCTTGGAATTGAAGTAGCCAAAGGTCGTGTGTTTTCGAAGGAATTTGGCGACGAAGAAAACTCCATTGTTTTAAATGAAAAAGCGATTGAATCCATGGGATTGGAGGATCCTGTTGGTAAGTGGATGGATCTTTTCGGGAAGAGGCATAAGATCATTGGAGTAGTGAAAGATTTTCATTTTCAATCCATGCATGAGTCGATCAAACCAATGTTTGTCGTCCTTAACCCAAAGTATACTGGCGTTGTCAACATTCGGATCAAAGCAGATTCAGGGAGTGAAACAATTGCTGCCATTCAGGACCGGTATCAGGAGCACAATGCCGGTGTCCCTTTTGAATTTAAGTTTTTGGATGACGCCTATCAAAGTTTGTACGCATCGGAGCAGCGGGTAGCAGACCTGTCTGGGTATTTTGCTTCGATTGCAATAGTCCTGTCATGTTTAGGATTGTTTGGCATGGCAGCCTTCGCTGCGGAGCGCAGACAAAAAGAGATCGGGATCAGGAAGGTACTGGGTGCGGGCGTTTTCAGTATTATAAAGCTTCTTTCAGGCGACTTTGCCAAAGTGGTAATGTTGGCCATTGTCATCTCTTTACCAGTAAGCTACCTGATTGCTAAAGAATGGCTGGACAGCTTTGCCTACAGGATTGCCCTGGAGTGGTGGTTCTTCGCATCGGCTGGGCTTGTCGCCTTGCTCATCGCCAGCGTTTCTGTAGGCAGCCAGACTTTAAAGGCGGCCACTGCCAATCCTGTAAAATCACTTAAGACAGAATGAGCTCGCCTTTTAAAACCCCACACCCACCCCGCCTGCCCGACCGCTTCCTGCAGTGGTTCTGCTCTGAAGAAGTGCTGGAAACGCTTCAGGGGGATTTGTATGAGCTGTATGAGAGGCGGAGGGAGAGAAGGGGAAAGCTGTGGGCCGATATTTACTACGCATTCGACGTGCTAAGTGCACTTCGGCCATTTGCATTTGAAAGGAAAAGGTCAAACTCAAATTATACAACGATGTTTCAACATTACTTAACCATTTCGTGGCGAAACCTTCGGGTCAACCGCCTCTACTCGCTTCTTAATATATCGGGGCTGGCCGTCGGTTTAACCTGCGGCATACTTCTGCTATTGTGGATTTCGCATGAGCTGAGTTATGATACTTTTCATAAAAACCAGCCAAACATCTACCAATTGATGCGTCATGAGGTAATGAGCGGTGAATACTTCACAGGCGATGTTACGCCTGCACCATTAGGGCCGAGCCTCAAGAGTGGCATGCCCGAAGTAGTTTTTGCTACCCGTACGCTTGGGGCTGGCAAACAGCTGGTGAACGCAGGGCACGAAAACACCTATGAAGCGATACTTTATGCGGATCCCGATTTTTTTAACATAATGACCTTCCCGTCTGTTACGGGGAATGCTATAGAAGCTTTAAATTCTCCCGGCAGTGTGGTCATTACCGAGCGAACTGCCAAAAAGCTATTTGAGCATACAGACCCAATAGGAAAGGCGATCACCGTTAATAATACAGACGAATTTTTGGTGGCGGCAGTTGTTCGGGATGTCCCAACCAATAGCTCGATCCGATTTGATATCGTTATTCCTTTCAGTACCTATGAGCAAAACAGAAAGCTTAAATGGGATAATAATTCCTTCCAGACATGGATAATGCTTGCTCCGGCCACGGATTTGCTTGCTTTTAATGAAAAAATAGATGGCGTGGTTGAAGAGCATTTGGACAACGAAGAGGTTCATTTGTTTGCTTTTCCCATCGAACGCCTGCACCTCTATGGCCACTTTAACAATGGAAAGCCCGATGGTGGCAAGATAGTCTTTGTGTACCTTGTAGGAGCCCTGGGAGTGTTTATTTTGTTGCTTGCCTGTGTGAACTTTATGAACCTGGCCACGGCACGTTCTGAACGGAGGGCAAAGGAAGTGGGGATCAGGAAGGTGATAGGGGCGCAACGAAGGATCATTGTTGGCCAGTTTTTAACTGAGGCAATGATGATCACTTTTTTTGGCCTGTTCTTAAGCATTGTAGCGGTCAACCTCCTGTTGCCATCATTTAACGAACTCACAGGTAAGGACCTGTCAATGTCACTTGCCAACTGGCAACTATGGTCGTCTGTGTTGGCTCTCGGCTGGGTTACCGGCATGGTGGCTGGGAGCTATCCGGCATTTTTCCTCAGTGGCTTCAAACCTGTACAGGCCGTAACGGGTCTGGGTAAAGCTGGAAAGGGAGCTTCCATTTTCCGTCGTGCGCTGGTAACGTTTCAATTTTTTGTGTCCATCTTCCTGATTATATCCACCATTGTCATTTATGTCCAACTCGACCACATTCAGGGCCGGCCACTGGGATACGACCAGGAAAACCTGATCGAACTACCGGTGCGTGGAGACATGGCCAAAGCATTTGATCTTTTTAAGAATGACCTGCTACAAGTGCAGGGCGTAACGGCGGTATCTGCCGGAGGAGATAATCTCATCAGGGTAGGCGGAGGCCTCACTGGTTTTCAGTGGCCGGGAAAGGGGCCCGACGAAGATTTCCCCATCAACATTACCTGGGTGCATTACGATTGGGTGGAAGCAAGTGGCTTGACAATGGCAGATGGCAGAGATTTCAGCCCGGCGTTTGGCGCCGACTCCCTGGCTTGTTTAGTCAACGAAACCGCCGCCAGGCGAATGAGGTTGGAACAGCCTGTGGGAACTCACCTGGGCGACAATAATTACATTGTGGGTGTGGTAAAGGATTTTGTATATAATGACCCCACCAGTGATCCCGAGCCCCTTGTAATTTACCTTGGAACTAACCGGATCAGCCATATTTTTGTGCGCTTTCAGAACGACCAGGACTGGCAGAAGAGAATTGGTCAGATTGAGGAAATATTCGGGAGCTACTTTCCGACTTATCCCTTCGAAATGCATTTCACCAAAGATGAGTATCAGAAGCGCTTTGAGGTGATTCGGTCAATGCGTGGTATGGCCATTCTTTTTAGTGGATTAGCCATCTTCATCGCCTGTCTGGGCTTGATAGGTCTTTCAGCTTACGTGGCCGAACGACGAAAAAAGGAAGTGGGTATTCGTAAAGTGCTGGGTGCCACAATTTCGAATATAAGTATCGCTCTTTCTGTGGATTTCCTTAAGCCTGTAATTTTGTCCTTTCTTTTGGCAGCGCCCCTGGCTGGATGGCTGTTTGACACGGGATTGGACGATATTGACTACAGGATAGAGCTCTCCTGGTGGATATTTGCCCTTGCCGGCGGGCTGGCTTTGTCGCTGGCACTCCTCATGGTAAGCTACCATGCTATCAAGGCATCCACTGCCAATCCTGTAGAGTCCCTGAGAACTGAGTAATCTCTAAAAACAATTTAGGCTGGTCGCAGACACTTTTGAGATATGTTATACTTTATATAACATATCTCAACTCTTTCCGTATATTTGTTATACTATATATAACTAATGGCAAATGGAAAAGGAATACATCGGTGAACTGGAAGAGTTGGTGTTGCTCTTGATCGTTATGCTGAAGGATGATGCCTACGGGCTGGCCATCCGCAAAGCATTGAAGGAACAGGCGAGCCGCACGGTAACCATTGGGGCTGTGCATGGGACAGTGAATCGCCTGGAGAGCAAGGGTTTTATTGAATCGAGGCTTGGTGGTGCCACCGAGGAAAGAGGTGGCAGGCACAAAAGGATTTTTAGCCTCACAGCCTCTGGCAGGAAAGTGTTGGAAAGGAGCCGTGATGTGAAGGTGAATTTGTGGAGGCAGATTCCTGAATTGGCCATCAATAAGCTGGGATAATAGTCTATGGCTGCATCCAAAAATCAACGGCCTCCCAAATCGGCAGACAAACTCCTTTCATGGTTCGTCAAAGACGACCTGCTGGATGAAATCCTGGGCGACCTCCAGGAATACTATCTGGAGCTTGCCGACCAGCCAAAATGGAAACAGAGCCTTTTCTACTGGTTTCATGTGCTCCATTTTCTGCGGCCATTTGCACTGAAAAGAATAATAAGCGGTTCGCCGATGCGAACTAACTCAAATTATACGGCGATGTACAGAAGTTACTTCAAAATCGGATACCGCAATCTACTGAGACACAAAGCCTACTCGTTCATCAATATTAGCGGACTTGCTGTTGGGCTTACCGTTACGATGCTTATTGGGCTCTGGATATATGATGAGCTTTCGTACAATACCTATCACGAAAACTACGACAGGATAGCCCAGGTACTTCAGCACCAGACCCGCAATGGAGACACAGAAACACAAAATTCAATTCCTTTTCCCCTCGCCGATGAATTAGAGGCCAAATATGGTGATGACTTCAAATACATAGTGATCAGTGCGTACCTGAGCGACCATATTTTATCCGCTGGAGATCAAACATTGTTTATCAAAGGAAATTACATGGATGTGGATGCCCCGCATTTGCTTTCGCTGCAAATGCTGAAGGGCAACCGGAACGGGCTAAAAGAGCCTGGGTCGGTTTTGCTTTCTGAGTCAGCTTCACAGGCACTTTTTGGCGATGAAGACCCAATTGGTAAACCCCTGAAAATCGATAAAGGCGTGAGTGCAATGGTGACCGGAATCTATAGAGACCTTCCGCTCAACACTGAGTTAACAGACCTGAAGTTCATAGCACCATGGCGTACCTATATATTATCCTATGATTGGGTGAAGAGACAAGTGAACAATCCCCAGTGGGACAACAACTCTTTTCAGCTGTATGTACAGATGGCCGAGCATGCGAGCATGACCAAGGTAAGCGAGAAGATCAAAAAGGTCAAGTACGACCAGCTCGCCGAATCGCAGCGAGGCACCAATCCGGTGGTATTTCTACATCCTATGGCCGATTGGCACCTGCAGTCCAATTGGGAAAACGGCGTGAAAACAGGAGGGTTTATTCAGTATATCTGGCTTTTTGGGGTCATAGGGGCGTTCGTTCTAATACTAGCTTGCATCAATTTTATGAACCTCACGACCGCCAGATCGGAAAATCGCTCAAGAGAAGTGGGTGTCCGAAAGTCAGTAGGCTCTACCCACAGCCAATTGATTGCTCAGTTCTTAAGCGAATCGTTTCTGGTTGTGTTAATGGCATTTACTTTATCCCTGGTACTGGTATTGCTGGCGCTCCCTTCTTTCAATCAGCTTGTAGATAAACAAATTGCTTTTCCAGCCACAAACATCCTCTTTTGGCTGACCAGCCTGGGTTTCGTTTTGGCTACCTGTCTGATGGCCGGGGGCTACCCGGCGTTTTATTTGTCATCAGTTGGCACTGTGAGCGCCTTGAAGGGTACTTTTAAAGCAAGAGCCTCTGCCGGTAAATTGAGAAAAGTTCTTGTTGTGATGCAATTCACCGTTTCACTGACCCTGGTTATTGGCACCATCATGGTGGCCAGACAAATCGATTACTCCAGGAACCGGTCGATCGGTTTTGATAACGAGAGAATCATTATGATGGAAGTATTTACCACTGATTTTGAAGGGAAGTATAACCTGATGAGAAGTGAGCTCAAAAACCTTGGCGCCATTGAAGAAATGGCATTCTCCTCCAGTCCGCTTACCGATGTGTGGAATGGCAACGGTGGATTTCAATGGGAAGGAAAGGATCCAGGCTTCAACGACATCTTTGCAACGTTTTGGGTAAGTCACGATTTCGGTGAAATGGTAGGATGGGAGATGGCCGATGGCAGGGATTTTTCAAGAGACCTGGCCAGCGACTCGTCGGCTTATATTATTAATGAGACAGCCGTTAGGTATATGGGCATTGAAGACCCGGTTGGAAAGACCATTAACAACGGAGCGGCTGACCACAAGATAATAGGCGTGGCAAAAGACATGCTGGTGGAATCTCCCTTCAGGTCGGTGCAGCCTGCCATTTACATCCTCAATTACGACAACATGACGAATTTTATTCTGCTTAAGCTGAGTGGAGAAAAAAGCACCGGTGAGGCACTGGCGTTAGCTGAGGAGCTTTTTAAAGGCCTCGCTCCCAACGTGCCCTTCGACTTCAAATTTGCTGACCAGGAATACGCCCGGAAGTTTGCCGCAGAAGAGCGCATAGGCCAGCTCTCGGGCATCTCTTCTGCCCTGGCTATTCTCATCAGCTGCCTTGGGCTTTACGGCCTGGCCTCTTTTATGGCCAGTCAGCGTACCAAAGAAATCGGCATCCGGAAGGTGTTGGGAGCCTCTGTCGGCAACCTTTGGAAACTGCTTACTACTGAATTCTTTGTGCTGGTGCTTGTCTCGATAGCGGTGGCGATCCCTATTGCTTACTATGGTCTGAATGCCTGGCTGGACAACTATGAATACCGTACGCCCATTTCGTATTGGGTGTTTGTGTGGGCAGGGGTTGGTGCATTCTTTGTCACCTTGCTGACGGTGAGTTACCAGGTGCTCAAAGCAGCCACTGCTAATCCGGTAAAATCTCTTAGAACTGAATAAACGTGCAGGAGAAGAAACCATATCCACCCAAATCGGCAGACAAACTCCTTTCATGGTTTGTTAAAGACGACCTGCTGGATGAAATCCTGGGCGACCTCTCAGAATACTACCTGGAGCTTGCCGACCAGCCAAAATGGAAACAGAGCCTTTTCTACTGGTTTCATGTGCTCCATTTTCTGCGGCCATTTGCATTAAAAAGAATAATAAGGTCAAACTCAAATTATACAACCATGTTTAAGCACTATTTCAAAATCTCCTGGAGGAATCTCCTTCGGAACAAAGGCTACTCTCTCATCAACATTGGTGGATTGGCGGCCGGAATGACCGTGGCTATCCTCATCAGTCTGTGGATCTACGACGAACTCTCTTTTAATAAGTACCACAAAAACTACGACACTATCGCTAAAGTCTACCGTACCAATAAATTTGACAGTTTCGCCAGCACGGTTCATGCGCCGGGGCTTGCCTCTCTACTCAAGACCGACTATGGAGATTTTTTTGAGGAAGTGGCACTTGTGAGAGCCAGACTGGAGGAACGGGTTATTGCTGTTGGAGAAAAGAAGTTTTCACAAAGTGGCTACTTTATGCAGGACGGCGGGCCGCAAATCCTGACGCTTGACATGAAATACGGCAGCCAGACCGGGCTGAAAGAAATGAACTCCATTATGTTGTCGTCCTCACTTGCCGGCAAGCTTTTCGGCGAGGCAGACCCTGTTGGGCAGATGGTGACCATGGATGCCACCACCAGCCTGCAAGTGACTGGTGTGTACGAAGACCTTCCGAAAAACACTGAATTCAGCGAGGCGTCCTACCTGGCACCTGCCGAGCTATATGTAAATGGCTGGACAACACTCAATGTGTGGGATAATTACTTTACCTACATCTATCTCCAAATCAAACCAGAGCATTCGTTTGATGAGATATCAGCTACCATCGCTGAGGCAATGATGCCTCATGTTGACGAAGAAACAGCAGAGTCAGAGCCGAGAATATTTCTTCAGCCAATGAGCCAGTGGCATCTTTATTCGGAATTTGAGAACGGCACACCGGTGACAAGCCAGAGGCTGAAAGCCGTTTGGTACAATGGCATCATTGGCGCATTCGTGTTATTGCTGGCCTGCATCAATTTCATGAACCTCAGCACAGCCAGGTCCGAAAAACGTGCCAAGGAAGTTGGGATACTCAAAGCTCTTGGTTCGCACCGCATTCAGCTGATACAGCAGTTTTTTGGTGAGTCCATGCTGGTCACTTTACTTGCCTTTATAGTCGCCATTTTCTTAGTAGTGCTCACGCTGCCCTGGTTCAATGTGGTGGCAGCGAAGGCCATGGTATTCCCATGGACAAACCCTCTCTTTTGGCTGGCCGTTTTATCGATTGTTCTGGCAACGGGATTGTTGGCTGGTAGCTATCCTGCTCTTTTCCTTTCATCGCTTAATGCTGTAAAGGTACTGAAGGGAACTTTCAAGGCCGGTCGTTTAGCATCGTTGCCCAGGAAGGTGTTGGTGGTCATCCAATTTACCGTGTCGATCAGCCTGATCATTGGCACGCTGGTAGTGTATCAGCAACTGGAATATGCCAAGAACCGGCCTGTTGGCTACTCCCGGGATGGTTTGATCTCGCTGAGGAGTGCTTCGAAGGAGTTCAAAGGAAAGTACCTGGTGCTAAGAAATGAACTGAAGCAAACAGGCATGGTGGAGGAAATTGCCCAGGCCAACTATTCGGTGACTGACACCAGGGGCTGGAATGGTGGATTTGCCTGGCATGGAGAAAAATATGAGCAGACATTCAACACTATTTTTGTGACGTATGAGTACGGCAAAACCGTCGGGTTGCAATTCGTTGATGGCAGAGACTTTTCCAGAGACATAACGAGCGATAAAAGTGGCATCATCATCAACGAGTCAGCCGCTAAGCTATTTGCGCTGGAAAATCCCGTCGGCGAAGAGCTAACATGGCAGGATAGGGGCTCATATACCATTCTCGGCGTAGTAAAAGACATGGTCAAAGGTTCCCCTTACGAGCCCACCGATCCGTCAGTCATGTTCTTGGGAGAGTTCGATATGTCGTGGTTGTACATCCGCCTCAATCCAGCGGTCAGCACGCACCAAGCGCTTCCTAAAATTCAGGAAGTGTTTGCGAGACTCACCCCGTCTACGCCCTTCGACTATACCTTTGCTGATGACGCTTATGCACTGAAATTTGAGGAGGAAGAGCGAATCGGTAAGCTGGGGTTTGTCTTCGCTGGATTGGCCATTCTGATTAGCTGCCTTGGCTTATTGGGGCTGTCGGCTTTTGTGGCCGAGCAACGAATAAGAGAAATTGGCATCCGAAAGGTGCTTGGTGCATCAGTAGCCAACCTTTGGCAAATGCTGTCGAAAGACTTCGTGGTGCTTGTGGTCATTTCCTGCTTGGTTGCCATGCCACTGGCCTGGTATTTTATGGACAGCTGGCTGGACAGCTTTGTGTACCGATCCACCATCAGCTGGTTGGTTTTTGCCGTCACCGGGGCCATTGCGCTGATAGTCACTTTGGCTACAGTGAGTTTTCAGGCTATCAAAGCAGCAACGGCTGATCCGGTGAAGTCGCTTAGAACGGAATAGTTGGCTATTCCTAAAAGCTGAGAATTTCGTATATTTCACTAGTAAAAGTGATTTGCTATGGCTACAGAAGTAATGAAGCGGTTGATTAATGTAGACGAATACTACAAGATGGCTGAGGTGGGTATCCTGAAGCCCGAAGATCGTGTGGAGTTAATTAACGGTGAAATATATGAGATGAGTCCTATTGGAAATAAGCACTATAGCGCAGTTAATAAGGCCAGTAACTTTTTGAAAGAGGTATTGCTCAAAAGCGTGATTGTCAGTGTGCAGAACCCCATCAGAATCAATGAGGGAAATGAACCGGAGCCCGATATTTGTTTGCTAAAGCCCCGAAGTGATTTTTATATCAATCAATTTCCGGGGCCTAATGATGCTTTACTTATTATAGAAGTAGCTGATAGCTCACTTCAGTTTGACAGGGAAGTAAAAAGTGTCACATACGCACTGGCAGGCATACCTGTTTATTGGATTATTAACCTGAAAGAAAACGTTCTGGAGGTTTATAGCGATCCGGGGAAAGGCAGATACCAATCATCTTCGTTCAAAAATATAGACAGTAAGGTATCCCTTCCATTCATTGATTTGGAAATGCTGGTTAGCGAAATAATGATTTGAGATTCATATGGCTACAGAAGTAATGAAGCGGTTGATTAATGTAGACGAATACTACAAGATGGCAGAGGTGGGCATACTGAAGCCGGGTGATCGGGTGGAGTTAATCAACGGAGAAATATATCAAATGAGTCGGGGGGCCGCATCCCCTATAGGAAGCAAGCATGGAAGTGTAGTCAAAAGCCTGGCCAGGATATTAAATGAAATATTCAAGGGTGACGCAGTCATAGGAATTCAGGATCCTGTGAGACTCGATGAAAATAACGAACCTGAACCTGATATTTCTATTTTGAAATACAGAGCTGATGATTATTCCCAGGCTCATCCCGGTTCTCAGGATGTCTTAGCCATCATTGAAGTGGCTGACTCTTCACTTCATCATGACAAACAAGTTAAAATGCCTCTCTATGCTAATTATGGTATTCCAGAGTATTGGATCATTGACATTGCGACGAGGCAGATAACAGTACATCTTGACCCTGTTGGAAACAGCTATTCAAGCCAGCAGGTATATGGGATAGGAGACGAGATTGTACTGCTTGGTAAAACCATTGTAGTAAGCGATTTGCTAAAGTTCTAGCGAATCTCAACCCTTATTTTCGCACTCCTTCCCAGAAGTGATTAATAGCCTCTCTCAGAGGCTATTATTTTTTTGCATCTATTTACTTAACAAAATTGAAACTAATACATTATCTTCACGTTTGTTAAGTAAATAAAATGGCAAATGAAGGAACAATCAATAGGTGAATTTGAAGAGCTGGTGTTGCTCATGGTGGCTGCCCTACACGACGAAGCATACGGCGTAGCCATCCTCGAAAACCTCGAAGAAAAGCAGGGCAAAAGGGTCAACATAAGTGCAATTCACGTCACGCTGAAGCGGCTTGAGGACAAAGGTTTTGTCATCTCCAGATATGGTGGAATTACAGGTGAGCGTGGCGGTCGCAGGAAGAAGTTCTATGTAATTACTGCATTAGGCAAAAAGTTGCTCGATAGCCAGTACGAGCTACGCACCAGCCTTTACCAGCAGATCCCTAAAATATCGTTCGGGTGAATCTCCGTCCCCCCAAATATCCCCTTCGCTTCCTCCGCTGGTTTTGCCGGGAAGACTATCTCGACGAGATAGAAGGGGATCTTATTGAGCTGTTTGAGAAGCGGGCGGAGAGATCACCTGTGAATGCAAAAAGGAGGTTTGTGTGGGATGTGGTGAAGTCGTTTCGGATAAGAAATATAAGATCGTTCAGTATAAGTCAAAACTCAAATATTACTGCCATGTTTCAACACACTTTACTACTAGCATTCAGAAGTTTTCGAAGGTATAAAAGCGCCTTTGCAGTCAACCTGATAGGGCTTTCTACCGGCTTGGCCTGCGCCATGTTTATTTACCTGTGGGTGAACGACGAATTAAATGTAGACGGGTTCCACGCAAAGGATGATCGGCTTTATCAGGTCATGCAGCATCGGGTACAGGACGGTGCGCTTGTTACTTCAACCTGGGTGCCGGGTCTGACTGCCAGCACACTTGAAGAGGAATTCCCTGAAGTAGAGCGTGCTATCCCGACTTTTGGAAAAGGAGAGTATACGCTTTCGGTGGAAGAAAAAGACTTGCAGGCGGAAGGACAATCTGTTGGAAAAGACTTATTCAACATGTTTTCGTTTCCACTGATTGAGGGCGATGCTGATCAAGTGCTTGCTGACAATAGCTCCATTGTTATTTCCGAAACATTGGCCCGTGCGCTCTTTAAATCGGTAGATGCCGCCATTGGCAAAACTATCCAACTGGAACACGATGACCAGTTTGTGGTATCGGGCGTTTTTCAGGATATCCCCTCCAATTCATCTCTGAAATTTGACTTCGTTGTTTCGTTTAATATCTATCTGGATCATGCCGGCTGGGCAAAACGCTGGCAAACTTCCTGGCCGGAAACCTACGTATTGCTGAAACCTGGTGCTGACTTTGACGCATTCAATGAAAAGATTGCCGACCTGATCAAAAGAAAAACCAACGGCGAGATTACTTACCGTACCATGTTTGCAGTTCCCTACTCCACCTCCTATTTGTATGGTAACTATGAAAATGGAGAGCAGGCTGGGGGAAGAATTGAGTATGTAAGGCTCTTTTCAGTTATTGCCATTTTCATTGTCGCCATCGCTTGCGTCAATTTCATGAACTTATCTACCGCCAGGGCTTCCAGAAGACTGAAGGAAGTAGGGATAAAGAAAGCCATAGGGGCCGGACGGTCTGTTTTGGCTTTCCAGTTTTTGGGTGAATCGTTGCTATTGACAATGATGGCGATGATACTGGCGATAGCGTCAGTGGCACTGTTACTGCCCCAATTCAATATGGTCACTGGTAAGCAACTCTCTCTCCAATTAAGCACATCAGTTGCACTTCCATTTTTTGTCATTGCTTTTGTGACAGGACTCATCTCAGGAAGCTATCCTGCCCTTTACCTGTCGTCATTTAAGCCTGCCACGGTCTTAAAAGGTAAGCTAAGCAAATCTACAGGCGAGGCATGGGCTCGCAAAGGGCTGGTCGTGTTACAATTCACTATATCGATTATCATGATGGTATCGGTGGTGGTTGTTTATAAGCAAATTGAGTTTGTCCAGAATAAACACCTGGGATACGACAAAGAAAACATTCTGCTTTTGAACAGGAAAGGGTGGGATACTGGCACCCTGGAAACATTTCTTTCAGAAGCAGGCAAAGTACCCGGAGTTTTACAGGCATCCAGTATTGAGCATACTCTGATAGAGCACGTGGCTTCTACCAATGGAGTAAGCTGGCCAGGGAAAGACCCTGAGAACAAAACGGAGTTTGAGATGATGGCCGTGAACTATGAAATGCTCGAATTGCTAGGGGTTGAGCTTGAAGCCGGACGACTATTTTCCAGAGAATTCGGAGCAGACAGTGCAAAGGTTATTTTCAATGAAGCTGCTATCAGAATGATGGGACTGAATGACCCTGTCGGAAAGCAGATCAACCTGTGGGGCGAAAATCGTCAGATCATTGGCGTGCTGAAAGACTTTCATTTTGAGTCCTTGCACAAGGATGTTGAGCCGGTGGTTTTGTGGCTGGCTCCCCAGCGAACCAGTAGAATTGCCGTAAGGGTGGAGGCAGGCAAAGAGAAGGAAGTTATCGCTCAGCTTGAGCCGCTTTACAACACTTTTTATTCCGGTTTTCCCTTCGACTATCAGTTCCTGGATCAACAGTATCAGCAAGAATACCTGACCGAGCAGAGGGTCTCCACCTTGTCCAGGTATTTTGCCGGGTTGGCTATTCTCATCTCCTGTTTGGGTTTATTCGGGCTGGCTACTTTTACTGCCGAGCGAAGACTGAAGGAAATTGGAATCCGCCGAATACTGGGTTCGAGTATGGCGCAGATTGTGTACTTGCTCTCCGCCAGCTTCAGTAAAATGGTACTGGTGGCGATATTCATAGCACTTCCTGTGAGCTACTTTCTGACGGATTATTGGCTGGATAACTTTGCATACAGAATTGACCTGAAGTGGTGGTATTTTGCCAATGCTGGCTCCCTGGCTTTGGTGATTACCTGGCTCATTGTTGGCTGGCAGAGTCTGAAGGTAGCATCTGTGAGTCCATCGAAATATCTCCGTCAGGAATAACCAATGGATATACGGCCCCCCAAATACCCCCTCCGCTTCCTCCGCTGGTTTTGCCGGGAAGACTATATCGATGAGATAGAAGGAGACCTTATTGAGCTTTTTGAAAAGCGGGCGGAGAGATCACCTGAAAAGGCAAAAAGGAGGTTTGTGTGGGATGTGTTGAAGTCATTCCGGCCAAGGAATATTAAGTCACTACGAATAGGTCAAAACTCAAATTATACTGCCATGTTAAAACACACCATTATTCTGTCTTTCCGCAGCTTCAGGAAGTACAAAACCACGTTTCTTATCAACCTTGCCGGGCTTACCTCGGGTTTGACCTGCGTGCTGCTCATTTATCTTTGGGTGAATCATGAGCTGAGTGTCGATAAGTTTTACAAAGATGCCGATCGCCTTTATCAGGTTTTCGAAAACAGGGAGCAATCGTACGGAATATGGACGGCAGAAACCAACTCGGGGCCCATGGCTGCCGACATGCAGGCAGATTTTCCGGAGGTTGAATACGTAACGGGAGTTGCTTCAAGAGGCAAAGCCACGCTGACGGTAGGGGAGAAAAATATCAAGAGTGATTACATATATGCTGGAAAGGATTTCTTTAAAGTCTTTTCTGTCACGCTGCTGGAAGGTCAGGCTGATCATGTGTTGGCCGATAAAAGCTCCATGGTGATATCGGCCGATATGGCCGAAAGATTGTTCGGCGACGCCAGCAACGTTGCCGGTAAAACTATTCGCTTCGAGCACGAACAGGATTTTGTGGTGTCTGGTGTTTTCCAAACAGCACCGCCCACCTCCTCGTTTCAGCATGATATTATCATTTCTATTGATCTGATAAAAGACCAGTACGAACGTGTCTGGAACTACAACAACACATTTGTGAAGACGTATCTGCTCCTTAAGCCCGGAACTGACGCAGACGAATTCAATAAGAAGCTCGAAGGATATATCGCCGGCAAGGTCAAGGGAGAAACCAATCGAACCGCATTTGTGGCACTGTATCCAGACTATTACCTGCACGGAAAGTATGAGAATGGACAGATGGTGGGAGGGAGAATCACCTATGTAAAGCTGTTTTCCATCATCGCTGGCTTTATTCTACTGATCGCCTGCATCAATTTCACCAATCTAAGCACCGCCAGAGCATCCCGAAGGATGAAAGAGGTGGGCATCAAAAAAGCTATGGGCTCGGGTCGCACGGCACTGATTTATCAGTACCTGGGCGAGTCGATTTTGATCGCCATCATTTCTCTGATGCTTGCGTTGCTGACGGCCTATCTCTTTTTACCTCAGTTCAATGTCGTCACAGGCAAACAACTGGCCATCGACTTTGACTTAAAAATGATCGCCGGGGCATTGCTCATAGCCGTCGTCACAGGCTTTTTGGCTGGCAGCTACCCGGCTTTTTACCTGTCGGGATTCAATCCGTCGGCGGTGCTGAAGGGGCAGCTGCATCGCTCGATTGGTGAACTATGGGCACGGAGGGGTTTGGTCATCTTTCAGTTTGCGATTACCATAGTGCTCATCACCTCTGTGCTGGTGGTGTACAAACAAATGGACATGCTTCAATCAAAAGACCTGGGCTACAACAAAGACCAGGTGCTCATCTTCCCAAGGGAAGGAAAGCTTGAAGGCATTTCGACGACGACTACCTTCCTGGCTGAAGTGAAAAACATACCCGGCGTTGTCAATGGTTCCAGCACGGACCACGACATGACAGGTCATAACAGTGGAACTTCAGGGATTTACTGGGAAGGAAAAGATCCGAACGATAGGTCTGAGTTTGAAAACCTGTCCGTCAATTATGACCTGATGGAAACGCTTGGAATAGAGCTCAGGGAAGGCCGTACCTTCGACAGGACTTTTGGTGCCGACAGCTCCAAAATTATTTTCAATGAAACCGCCATCCGCTACATGGGCCTTGAAAATCCCCTGGGAAAGACCATCAAGCTTTGGGGTGAAGACCGGCAGATAATTGGCGTGGTAAAAGACTTTCATTTCGAATCTCTTCACTCAGAAATAAAGCCCGTTTTCTTTATACTGACAGGCGAGGAAGGTGAAAGCTTTATGGTGAAAATTGCTGCGGGCAGGGAAAAGGAAGTAGTAGGCAAACTCGCCGAGCTTCACACCAGCTTCAACCCCGGTTTCCCATTTGAGCCCCGGTTCCTTGATCAGGACTATCAGGGGCAGTATCAGGCAGAGAAAAGGGTGAGCACTTTGTCCGGGTATTTCGCCAGCCTGGCCATCATCATTTCATGCATGGGCTTGTTTGGGCTTGCAGCGTTTGCGGCCGAGCGAAGACTGAAGGAGATCGGGATCAGGAGAATATTGGGCTCCAGTATCGGACAGATTGTCTACATGCTCTCTGCCAGCTTTAGTAAGATGATTTTAGTGGCGATCGTTATCGCCATTCCTTTCAGCTACTACATAGCCAGCAGCTGGCTGCAGGGTTTCGCTTATCGGATTGACCTGGAGTGGTGGTATTTTGGTGTGTCGGGAATAGTAGCGCTGGCTATTGCCTGGGTCATCGTGGGCTGGCAAACTTTCAAAGTGGCGTCAGTAAACCCAACAAAATGCCTTCGGGATGAATAAGCAACTCAATTATCCGTAAGTTTTTTAAAGCCGTGTCTTCACGGCTTTTTTTGTGGCTTTTCACCAGGCCGCCTGATATATACCATCTTGAATGAACTTGAACAGCCTTTGAACGCTAAAACCTACGATCTTTTTATTAATTGATACCAATAGGTTCAAAACAAAAACTCAATGAAAATGAAAAACCAAAGAAACACAGCCGAAACCAGACGCATGTGCTGGAAAATTGCATTCATGATGGTCATGTCGATCCTTTCGTCCAGTCGCTTAATGAGTCAGTCGGCCAAATACACCATCCTCGTGGATGTGGCTCATGGGCAGAAGTTCTACAACAACCCCAACAAGATGAACTCATCGGCTGGCAGTGATGCTCCAAGGGTGGAGTACCTTGTTGGTGAGCTTGGCAAAAACGCAGGTGCCCTGGGAGCACAGGTTGGATTTCTCAACGAAATGATTACGCCTGCTAAACTTGCCAAATGTGATTTGCTCTTTATCCACATCCCTTCCAGCATGTATAGCGCCGCTGAAGTGAAGACCATCACTGAGTATGTGTCAAAAGGAGGTTCTTTGTTCCTGGTGATGGAGGAAGACTACTGGTCAACACTCAAACAAACCAATACGAATGATCTGCTCCGTCCATTTGGCATCCAGTTTGGCGAAAACAGTTCAGACTCATTGTCAGGCGGATTTACCAAACCAACCCCAGTTATTGGCAAGCCATTGAAGGTCACCTACCACGGCGGTCGTGTGGTGAAGGGAGGCACACCCTTTTGCTTCAACAATCAAACAAAAGAACCCTTCGGAGTATTCAAAGAGCTTAGCAACGGCGGGAAGGTAATTGCCATGGGTGATGGAATGACGCCGCTTTACATGGCTAGCTGGAATGGCGTCACCGATTACCAGTGCAGTGAATTTATGGGTGCAGTGCTGGGGTGGCTGTTGGAGTGACGTCAGTCGTCAACTAAATCCTTTTCAAAGCCGTGGTTTCATGGCTTTTTTTACTTTCTATCGATGGTTCAGGATTTTTTTTTCACCGCCCCTGCAACCTTTCGTTTTTTGTCAGGTACTATAGGCAAAGGTGAAACAAATACAAATATGAAGGGAACATACCTGGGGGAATTCGAAGAGCTTGTATTGCTGACAGTCGGTATTCTGCACGACGATGCCTACGGCCTGGCCATTGTGGATGAGCTGGAAAAGCAAACAGGCCGCAATGTGATGCTCAGCTCGGCGCACAAAGCTTTGGTGAGGCTGGAAGACAAAGGCTATCTCAAATCCAAAATGGGAGGAGCCACCGAAAGCAGGGGAGGCAGAGAAAAAAGGCTCTACGAGCTCACTCATGCGGGTGCTAAAGTGTTGGAGCAGTCCAAAGAGCTCCGCAATGCCATGTGGAATCAGGTGCCCAAGATTGTGTGGGAAGGAAATAGCCTATGAGCCAGTCGACTCCAAAGAATGCAGGGCCGCCCAATTGGGCTATCAGTTTCTTTCGCAGGTTCTGCAACGACCACCTGTGCGATGCAGTGCTGGGAGACATGATGGAGCTGCATGAACGCAGGGTACAGAAGCTTGGTAAAAACAAAGCTGACTGGCTCTTTGTCTGGAATGTCGTTCAGTTTCTCCAGCCATTTGCAATAAAGCGAACAAACGAAAAGTCACAAAACTCAAATAACGCAGCCATGTTTAGAAACTATCTGAAAGTAGCCTGGAGAAGCATGCTCAGGCAAAAAATGTATACATCCATCAAAATTGGAGGGTTCGCACTGGGGATAGCCGCTTGTATCCTTATCACCATTTTCATCCGACAGGAGCTTAGCTACGACAAGTTCTACAAAGATGGTGAGAACATTTACAGGGTATACAACGAATTTAAGGAGGAAGGAGAAACCAATAAATGGACATCCTTTCCCGCACCCACAGCGGGCATCTTCAAGGCTGAATTCCCTGAGGTGGTTAAGTCCGGCCGCCTGATCCCCTATGCCGGCTGGTGGTATGCTGGAAGCAATTTGTTTCGCAGGGCAGATCAGCGCCAAAATACATACGAAGAAGGCTTTGTTTACGCTGACCAGAGCCTGCTTGAGATACTCCAGGTTCCGATGGTGTACGGTCAAACGGAAAATGCGCTGGCCGACCCCTATTCTATCGTCATCTCCCAAACGGTTGCCGACAAATACTTTCCCGGCGAAGACCCGGTAGGCAAGGCGATCATTTTGAATGATGATGAAAAAACGCCCTACAAAGTGGGCGGCGTCATGAGAGACTTTCCCAACAACACACACCTGCAGTTTGATTTTTTAATCACCCTGACCGGGGTGGAGTTTTGGGAAGGGGAGCAAACCAGCTGGTGTTGCTGGAACTACAATATCTATTTCGAGCTGCAGCCCGGCACCGATCCAAAGGAACTGGAGACCAAACTTTTGGCTGTAAGAGATACCCACTATGTGGGGCATCTTGAGAAAACCGGTGATCAATCTGTAGGTGAGGTAAAAAAGAACCACTTCTTCAGGCTTCAGCCTGTGGCTGACGTCTACCTCTATTCCGACGGCATACACGCCATGGTGGAGCAGGGTGATATCAGGTTTGTCTGGCTTTTTGGAGGAGTTGCCTTCTTCGTTCTTCTGCTGGCCTGCATCAACTTTATCAACCTGTCTACTGCAAAATCGGCCAATAGGGCGAAAGAGGTGGGCATGCGAAAGGTCGTAGGCTCATTCAGAATCCATCTGGTCAGGCAGTTCCTTACCGAGTCGGTTCTTTACAGCGGGGTGTCGTTTGTCGCCGGTATTTTGCTCGCATGGGTAGGCATGCCGTTTTTTAATCAGCTGGCCGACAAATCCCTCACCATGCCCTGGGGCGAGTGGTGGTTTATTCCGACGCTCGCAGGAGCCGCCATACTTGTTGGTGTGCTTGCTGGCCTATATCCGGCGTTCTACTTATCCGGCTTTAGGCCAATAGATGTTTTGAAGGGCAGCCTGAGCAGAGGAAGCAGGAGCTCAAAGATGCGGGGCGTAATGGTGATATTCCAGTTCACCACATCCATTGTGTTGATCATTGGCACCTTTATCATCTACCGCCAAATGCAGTATATCCTCAATAAAAAGATAGGCTTCGATAAGGAGCAGGTGGTGTTGATTCAGGGGGCCAATACGCTGGGTGATAAAATCAAAACGCTGAAGACCGAACTGACGAATATTTCTGGTGTTCAAAATGCGGCCATCAGTGGGTATCTGCCTATTTCTGGCACCAAGCGGGATGGCAATCAATTTTGGAAAGAAGGTAAATCCAAAGAAGACAAGGCCGTGGGCGCTCAACGCTGGTATGTCGACAGCGATTATATCGGAACCCTTGGGATGAAGCTGGTAGACGGCCGGAATTTCATGCCGGGAATGGCAGCAGATTCGTCCTCTATCATTGTCAACCAGGCATTTGTAAAAGAGTTTGGGTTTGAGAACCCAGTTGGGGAAAGGATACAAAACTGGCGGCCTTATACCATCATAGGCGTAGTAGAGGACTTCCATTTTGAGTCACTCAAAGGAAAAATTGAACCTTTAACGATGGTGTATGGAGAATGGGGGGATGTCATTTCCGTCAAGGTAGGTTCATCCAACATGAAGGAGGTAATGGTGTCTATCAAAAGCGTTTGGGATGAATTTGCACCCAACCAGCCGATGAGGTATTCGTTTCTCGATGAAAGCTATGCCCGCATGTATGAGGACGTGCAGACTATGGGCAGGGTATTCACCACTTTCGCTGTGCTCGCTATCATTGTTGCCTGTCTGGGGCTCTTTGCCCTGTCGGCCTACATGGTGGAGCAGCGAGGCAAAGAGATCAGCATACGCATTGTGCTGGGAGCCTCCGGCCGGGTCATCTTTAACCTACTCACACTCAATTTCATCAAGCTGGTGTTCATTTCTCTGTTGCTGGCTATTCCGCTGGGCTGGTACCTGATGAAAAACTGGCTGGACGACTACGCCTACCGCACAAGCATCACCTGGGAGGTGTTTGCAATATCGGGCCTTATTGCCCTGGGCATTGCTGTATTAACCATCAGTTTTGAATCGATCAAAGCGTCGAGGATGAACCCTATTAAAAGTTTGAGGTCTGAATAGCATGAATGATAAGCTAATAAATGGGTGGAAAGAGCTCCGGGAATTCCGGGGCTTTTTTTATGCAAAAATATCTCACTTTGATTATCCGGAAGTGATGATATTTTTTGCCCATTGACCAGTTTGTTTTCGAATAGGTGATCATTAACGTACTTTACTTATAAATAAAGTCATTATGGATCGTAGCGAATTTAAAAGGGAACTCGAACGGCACAAAAATCAGATAGATGCCAGCTTCAAGTTTCTTCAACAAGGCTTTGAAGATTTGAGTAAACACAACCATGAGTTTTATGAATTTATTGAGTCTAACTACTACGATTTGGGTGAAAGACTCTCCGCTCTTGAAAGAAAAGTAAAAGAAATTTCCTGACGGGAAATTTTGCGGTTAATAACAGCTTTTGATTGAATACAGGCCTTGAATTTACTCAAGGCTTTTTCTTTGTGAAGGCAAGGGTTTTGCTTGAGCAGCTTTGAACAGCATTGTGACGCTCTTGCAGGAACTTGAACAGCGCTTGAATGGCTAAGGAATCATCGCAACTACTACTTGCATCGCAAAAACACCAAAATCAAAAGCGATGAAAAAATTACTCTTTACCCTCTCTCTTTCTCTACTCTTACGAGCAAGTGCCGCGTTGGCTCAGACATTATATGTTGACCCCGGCACCGGCAGTGATGCAGCCGACGGCTCGGAGTCTGCACCGTATGCGTCTCTGGAAAAAGCGGTGGCCATAGCCAATGAGCTTACTGGTAGTGGCCCGATTACCATCAAACTTTTTCCGGGTTTGTATTCTCTCACCGATAAGGTGGCCATCCATCCTTTGCGGGTGCTTAGCGACACTGGTCGGTTTACGATCGAAGCTGTCACCATGCCTGATGACCCCGACTGGACACCTGCAAAGATGCCAGTGATCCAATCAATATCCTCCAACAATTCCCAGACGCAGTTTCTTCACTCTACCGGTTTTCTCGTGGCAGCTAACCATGTCACTATTCGTGGGCTGAAGATGTTGGGCAGTGCCCACCCTGACGTGGTGTATTACTACCCCATTTCCAAAGAAGACGAGTCATTGGGTGATATGGTCGTGTCGCAATGCTATTTCGTATCGGAGGTGCACAGCTCGCAGATTCAGGGTGCTATTTGGGCCCAGGGACCAAAGACCAGTATCGACCATTGTGTTTTCTACAACTGCCGGAACGCCATTCTGCTTTTCCGCTCGGTTGAAGACTTCTCTGTGACGAATAGCATCATTTACGGAGCCAACGAAAGCGCCGTATGGATGGGCCCGGTGGAGCGGTTTACTTTCAAAAACAATGTGATTGCAGGTGGCAATTATGTGTGGGTTAGGCCTGGCGACTCTAGCCCGGCGTATAAGTTCATCGATTGTGTCATGGTAGATAACGAGCACTATATGGGATACTATGGCAGCAATGGGCTGGTGGAAACGACTAACAATAAAAATTTCGTGGAAACCAGGGTAATCAAAAAAGGGGAAATGGACCTTGTGATCAGGAAGGAGCCGGACTATCCCGTCAACTATCTGCACCTTACTCCAGAATCTGTTGGATATGAACTGAATGCCGGGATTTTCAAATCACCCAAACAACCCACCCCGGTCAAGGAAAAAGGGATGTAATGGTTAGTACTTCAAAATATCGTTGAGGGTTTTAATTGATTCCTGAACGGTGGATTGATCAATCTCTCCGAGTTTTTCAATAAGTCGGTCTTTTGAAATCGATCTGATATGAAAGATCAGCATTTCTGAGATCGACTTTAATCCATTTTTGTCATCGGGTACTAATATTGGGTTTCCTTTGTAGTTTTTGATTTTTGAAGTGAGGGGAATCACAATAGCGATTGGAAGATGAGTATTCAGCAGATTACCGCTTATTATCACCACCGGACGATAGCCTGCCTGTTCACTTCCTTTCACAGGATCCAAACTGGCACTCCAAATCTCTCCTTGTCTCATTTCTCAAGCTCTCTCAAGTAATCGGCCATTCCCTCTTCGGCAATAGAGAGTATCTCGTCGTCTGTTGCTGCCTGTTTGTACGACTTGATGTATTCTGCTTTTTCAAGATGTTCGAGGTACAACCTAAGCGCATTTTCAATGAGTCGGTTCTTCGGCTGAGAAAGTGCTTTGGCCTTTTCCGCTAGTATTTTTAATAGCTCATCTGGAAGTGTGCTGGTGAATGTCGCCATCTTAAACATCTTTTATATTTCTATTATACAAATATAAACCATAAATACAAACAAGGAAACGACTAGCCATTCAATATTTTACATACAAACAATGAATATATTAAAACCATTTTACATACATTTAATGAACAAATGAAATATTGAGAGATGAAGGGTACCAACTTAGGAGAATTTGAAGAACTGGTTTTGCTCACTATAGCCGCTTTGATGGAGGAGGCCTACAGTGTGGCGGTTTGCGACGAACTTACCAAACACACTGGTAGAGAGGTGAAGCTGGGAGTGGTGCACGCTGTCCTCAACAGGTTGGAGGAGAAAGGCTACGTGAAAAGCGGACTGGGTGAAGCAACCAATGTGCGGGGAGGTAGAAGAAAACGCTTCTACACAATTACCAGTGGTGGCAAGGCTACTTTGCTTAAAGCCAAGGAGCAACGTGACCAGCTTTGGAGCATGATTCCGGACATCGTGTTTAAGGAGATTTGATGAAGACAAAGCAATCGATATCCCCACCACAGTGGGCAAGCCGCTTGCTCGAATGGTATTGCATGCCTTCGCTGTACGAAGACCTACAGGGCGACTTGCTGGAATACTTCGAAAGGAATGTGGAGAGAAAAGGAGCGGCCTTTGCAAAGCTTGTCTACATTGTCGATGTGCTTAAGTTCTTCAGGTTCTATACAGTTCAAAAACCTCAAATATTTAAAGGAATGAATCAGTTTATCTTACTATCCAACTACTTCAAGACCTCGGTTCGCAGTATGGCCCGAAACAAACTCTTCAGCACCATCAATGTGGTGGGACTTGCCATCAGTATGTCAGTCGGGCTGCTCATGATTGCCTTCCTCACGGACATTTATTCATTCGATACTTTCCATAAAAAGTATGACCGGATTTATCGGGTTGGGAATACCTATCAACGGTTGCAGGAGGATCAAAGCAAGTTCGCTTCTACCTCTATTCAGGCAGCGAGCCGGATCAAAAGTGATATTCCCGGCATTGAAGAAATGGTACTGATAACCAGAAACTTTCGTGGAGATGCCGCCTACAATAACAAAATAATTGCCATTGAGGGGCTTTATGCGGAGCCATCCTTCTTTTCAGTGTTTTCATTTAAGCTAAAACAAGGTGATGGAGCCACCGTGCTTAAAGAACCCTATTCCGTTGTGCTCGATGAAACAACGGCCAAAAAGCTTTTCGATGACAAAGACCCGGTCGGAGAGCTGATCAAGCTCAACGACAAGGATAGCTACACTGTTACCGGAGTGATGGAGGACATGCCGGGAAATTCTCATTTGCGGGCACCAGTGGTGGCCTCTTACTCCACATACGAAATTAAAGAAAAGGAAAATGAAGAGTCGACCAGGCTGACCCGCTGGAACAACATGTGGTCCAACTACATCTACCTGGTGGTGAGGCCTGATCAAGACATGGAAGCCCTTCAGGCAAGCCTTGACCAAATAAGTGCTGAGGAAAATGAGGTGGATGAGCACACCACGATTAACCTATGGCTACAGCCCATGTCAGCAATCGTGCCTGGCGAAGACCTCAGCAATCAAATAGGGCCGTCTTTTGAATTGAAGATGGTTTGGATCATCACTGTTTTAGCTTTTGTGGTACTCGTTTCGGCTTGCTTTAATTATACCAACTTGTCCATTGCCCGCTCTTTAAGGAGATCCAAGGAGGTGGGCATTCGCAAAGTGATAGGTGCTTCCGGCGGGAACGTCTTTGGACAGTTTATTCTGGAGGCAGTTGTTATTTCCGGGCTGTCGCTGGTCTTTGCCTTTATTCTGTACTACACAGCCATTCGGCCCCGCTTTTTAGGCCTTAGTGAAGAGATAAGTGAAATGATCACACTTATCCCTTCTCCACTGACTTTCTTTTACTTCCTGCTGCTGGCCATTGTGACGGGAGTTGTGGCAGGATTCTTTCCAGCGCTGTTTTTTTCCCGAATCAGCGTGCATAAGGTGCTGAAAAATGTTTCATCTCTGAAGCTGTTTGGCAACGTCACTTTCCGTAAGGTGCTTATCGTTTTTCAGTACACGTTGTCTCTTGCTTTTATCATTGGTGCTACCATGGCCTACAAGCAATACGATTTCGCCGTCAACTTTGACCTTGGGTATAAAACGGATAACATCCTCAATATAGATCTGTTAGGTAATGAAGTCGAAAAAGTGAAAACCGCATTATCTGAAATTCCAGAAATCACAGACATGTCGGCATCAACGCTTGTTACAAGTGTTGGAAGTTATTGGGGAACGACAGCGAAGTACAAAGACCCTCTGGATTCTACCAATATAAACTACAATGGTATTGACGAAAACTACATCCCAATTCATGGTTTGGAGCTTATAGCAGGGCGCAACTTCATCCCGCAGTCTGATAGTTCCGCCGAAGGTCAGATCATCGTGAATGAAAAGCTTCTTAAACGGTTCAATATTGGTGAGCCGCTGGATGCTATTGGGGAGACGTTAAAGGTAGATGACAAGGATGTGAAGATAGTTGGCGTGGTAAAGGACTTTCACTATGGTAAAATAGATTCTCCAATCAAAGAATTTGCCTATCGCTACAAAGCAGATCAATACTATGTGATCAATGCGCTGATTTCATCGTCCGACATTCCCGGCACAATGGAGAAAATAGAAAGTAAATGGGATGAGCTGGACGCCATCCATCCTTTTGAGGCGGAGTTTTACGACGACAGGATTCAGAAATCGTATGAGGAGTACCTTGTAATGGTAAAGATCATTGGCTTTTTGGCTTTTCTTGCTATCTCCATCGCCTCGCTGGGTTTGCTGGGAATGGTGGTGTTCACAACGGAAACAAGGTTGAAAGAGATTAGCATAAGAAAAGTGCTTGGTGCATCTGAACAGGCGCTGGTGTTCCTGCTTGGCAGAGGATTTATCTTCCTTTTGCTTATTTCTGCCGCTATTGCGGTGCCTGCTACCTGGTATTTCTTCAATCAGATAGTATTTAACGACCTTGCCTACAAAGCGACCTTTGGCTTCCTGGAGTTGTTTGGAGGTGTTCTGGTTGTTTTTGGCATTGCTGCGCTGGCCGTGGGCTCTCAAACTGTGAGAGCTGCCCGGACTAACCCGGCGGAGACGTTGAGGAACGAGTAGAGCGGAAAAAAATATGATTGTAAAGAGCCATAGGGAAACCCATGACTCTTTTGTTTTATATATGCAGTCCGTAAATTTCATTATAGTTTACATGATGAAAGCCAGGTTAATTTTTTTCTCCCTTTTCATATTCGCAGGCCCAGCCTGTCAGGACATAAATATTGATCCGAACGCACCGTCAATGGTGGAGCCCAGGCTGCTACTTCCCCGAATTCAGACGGAAACGGCCAGGATACTGTCGGCTGACTTAAATATGGCGCAGCATGGTTTCATGGGCACGATGTCTTTCTACGATGACTTTAACATGCGCAATCAGTCGTGGAATAGCGTATGGGAGCAGTTATACACGGGGCCAATGGCCGACATACAAAAAATGGTCGAGCTAACACAGGACAACAGTCCACATTACAATGCCATTGCTCTGATCTATAAAGCATATCTGAATACCACCTTGGTCGACTTGTGGGGAGATGTGCCTGTCAATACTGCATCTGCGAATAATGGGTCAGATGCCAACCCGAGGTTTTTCTCTTCAGCGGAAATCTACGACGATGCTTTTGCGCAGTTGGATAAAGCTATCACAAAACTGGAGGAGCACTCCCCAGTCATCGTGGAAGGAGATTTTATTTATGGAGGCAACCCTGCCAAATGGAAAAAGCTAGCTAACTCCTTAAAGCTTAAGCTATTGATGAGCACGAGACTAATTAATCCGAATATAGCTAGCGATATTAAAAAATTGCTTCAGCAAGAGCTAATTGAACAACAAGACGAGGATTTTCAGTTTCAGTTCAGTAACATCGATAGTGGAAATGAGGATCATCCATGGTATAGAAAAGTGTACGTTACAGGCAATCAGTTCCCCTACATTAGCTACCAGTTTATGTACGAAATGCTAAGGGATAAAGATCCGAGGCTTCCGTTTTACTTTCGAAGGCAAACAGGCGACTACAAGGCAGTTATATCAAGTTTAAAATCTCCGACCTCCAATGGTGGCTGTAGTTATTTCGGGAGATGTTATAAATACCTGGCAGGTAATCCGGAAATACTGGAAGAGCTTTTCGGTGAGAACCCAACGGAAGCTGAGTTGACTTATTTGGGTGGTTTTTTCGGTCGGGATAGGGCTGACCCTAACGGTATTCCCAACGATTTTCAGTGGCGGCTTATGCCAGGGGTGTACCCGGCTGGGGGATATTACGACACGGACGTAGCCTCCGTCCCGGCGCCAGGGTCAGCTCCCGGTGGTGGGATATTCCCAATGCTCACTTCGGTCAACGTTAAGTTTTATCTGCTGGAAGCTTCAATCCTTGGGTATATTGAGTTGGATGAGCCTGAGTTGCTAGAAGCGGTGATTCGAAACCATATTGGTGAAGTGGTGTCATTTGGAGAAAAAACAGATTTCCACTCTTTGCAGCCCCAGTCACAGAAGGTTGACGATTACGTCGATTTATGGCTTCAAAAATTTGAAGATCAGGTGGATCCCAGGAAAAAGCTGGATGTGATGGCAAAACAGATGTGGTTTTGTAGCTGGGGCAATACTTACCATGCCTACAACTTGTTCAGACGAAGTGGCTTTCCGTCTTCATTGCAACCTCCCTTACAATTACCACGACAATTTGCTCTTCGGTTACCTTATCCTCAAACTGAACTAGACCTGAACACCAATGCGTCAACATACTCAGAAGTAGTATATGATCGAGACCCAATTTTTTGGGATACTTTTCGGTTTCAATTTTAGCGCACTATCGTTTGGCTATCTTTTATTGCAAGGGTGGCCTAAAAATCCCCCTGTTTACGGTAGAGGGTCAGGCAACTCTAAGCTGTTACCAAGCGTAAGTAAGGTCATATTCCAACCGTATTTTATGGCCGTGATCGATTTGCTTGATATAGCTGCTTTCCAGTTAGCCTAATTTTTATTGTATGTGGTCAAACACTATGACAACCATTCCTACCAAGATCTGCATTGTTGAAGATAACTTTGTTATCAAAGAAGGCTACAAGATACTGATCGATAGTATTTCTAAATACCACGTCGTGAACACCTATACTTCTTGCGAAGAGGCCCTGGATAATATCGAAAGCGACGCACCAGATGTAGTATTGATGGATCTGGAACTGCCGGGTATGAGTGGCATTGAGGGGATTGGGCGCATCAAGAAGAAGCTGCCGAAGGCCAATATTATTGTGGTTTCGCTGCATACCGACAAAGAATCAGTTTTTCAATCGTTCAACGCAGGTGCAGCAGGCTTTATGGCCAAGGCTGTTAGCTACAGCGATCTCCTTGACGGTATTGATGAAGTGCTACAGGGAGGCGCCCCTCTTTCCAAAGAAATATCACGCATGGTTATTGAATCTTTCCAACGGAACACAGACTCACCGCTTTCCCGAAGGGAAACTGAGGTGCTGGAAAAACTGGCCGAGGGCAAGAGCTATTCCCAAATTGCCGATGAATTATTCGTTCACAGGGAAACCATCAAGACCCATATTAAGAACATTTACATCAAGCTGGGAGTAAAATCGAAGGCCAACGCCATTGAGATAGGCCGACACAACAAGTACATCTAAGTTTCAACCTGAATATGCAATTAGAAAAAAGCCTCTATAGAGGCTTTTTTCTTTTCCAGCTTGCTCTATTCCCCCTGCAAAGGAATTTTCCTTTGTACACATGCTTTCTCAAGCGGACTTTCATTATAGTATTTTCAATGAAACATGCTTTCTGTTGGAATTATTGAACGCTCCATATTTTAAAATCCCACAAATAGGGGGAATTAATCACGCAACACTTCGCTGACATTTGAACTTGGATACTTCCGCTAAGGTAGCGGACTCTTTCCGGCAGCGAAAACCAAGGACAGCGAGGCGACATGCATAACCTGTATGTATCGAATGGCTTAATAGCCACAATCATTTTTAACTACAATCCAATTATTTTCTTATGAGAAAAATTCTACTGATTACATTTTTGTTTACTGCGACAGCATTAACCCATGTTTGGGCGCAGGACCGAACCGTATCCGGTAAGGTAGTCTCAGCCGAAGACGGCACAGAGCTACCTGGTGTGAACGTGGTGCTGAAAGGCACCGCAACTGGTACCGTCACTGATATTGACGGTAATTATAAAATCACCGTTCCTTCATCGGGAGGGACATTGGTTTTTTCATTTATTGGTCTTTTGTCCCAGGAAACTGAAATCGGCTCCCGTTCCGTCATCGACGCAACCATGGAGTCCGATGTGAAACAACTCTCTGAGGTGGTTGTGACAGCAGTTGGTATTGAGCGGGAGAAGAAAGCACTTGGTTATGCTGTAACAGAGCTCAAGAGCGACCAGATCGCTCAAAAATCTGAGCCCGATGCCTTGAGAGCCTTGCAGGGTAAAATACCCGGTGTCAATATTATTGGCGCAGGTGGTGCGGCAGGCCAGGGTTCAAACATCACCATCCGGGGAGCCTCTTCCCTGTTGGGAAACAACCAGCCACTATGGGTAGTGGATGGTGTTCCTTTTGACAACACCACCTATGCCACTGGCTCATTTACCAGCCAAACCACTACGTCCAACCGTTCCTTTGATCTTGACCCCAACACCATCGAGTCGATGACCGTGTTGAAGGGTGCTGCAGCTGCGGCTCTCTATGGCTCAAGGGCTGCGAATGGTGTGATTGTGGTAACAACTAAAGCTGGTAAGAAAGGAACCCGTAAGGGGATGGAAATCAGTGTAAACACTTCTTATTCCACTGAGAAAGTTTCCAATTTGCCTGATTATCAAACCCAGTATACGCAGGGAAATAACTTCCTTTACGTTGATGGCAACTTTGGCACGTGGGGCGCTCCTTTCGATTTGAATTCGCCTGCGTGGCAGGTAAAGGAGAACGCCGACCTGATCAAAAGTATAGATCCAGCCACAGGGCGTCCCTGGGTAGCTCACCCATATGACCGGTATAACAACCCTAACAATACGCCTTACTTTCCTGAGTTTGGCAGCGATTCAGTGCTTCTTGGCGCTTACAATACCCCTAAGGATTTTTTCCAGACCGGCGGGGTGCTTGAAACAGCCGTGAATATCTCAGGAGGCAATGACAAGGCCAATTTCGTAGCCGGCCTTTCCAGAATGAACAATCAGGGAATTGTCATCAACAACGAAGTGACCAGAACCAGCATGAACTTTGGTGGCAACACCACACTGGACAATGGCATTTTTATTGGCGGCAGCATGACGTACGTAAATACTGATCTTACCTCGCCTCCGTCAACAGGTTTGTTCTCGGGCGGGCCCTCTGTAACACAGCGTCTGCTTTTCACGCCACCAAACGTAAATGTAAAAGGGCTGCCTTATCAGGATGCCAATGGCAATCAGGCTTTCTATCGTCCTGACAACGACAATCCTTATTTCTTGGCCTATCACGCTCCGCATACCAGCGATGTTGACAGGTACTTCGGAAATTTCAACATCGGCTATGACGTTTTCGAATGGTTAAACGTGACTTACAAAGTTGGATTCAACGGCTTTACCGACCGCAAACTCGAGGTGCTTCCAAGAACCAATACAGCGTTCCCTACAGGTAGAATCATTAAAGACGACCTGAGAAGGATGGAGCTGGATGGTAACTTACTTATCACCGTTTCAAGAGACTTGTCTGAGAATATTGGGTTGAAGGCCATCGTTGGTCACAACGCTAACCTTAGAACGGTGGATCGTCAGGCATTTCAGGGAGTCGGCATCATCGTTGATGGTATCAACGATCTTGACAACACCCAAAGTGTAACGCCTTTTGGAGGAAATAAATCTGAAAGAGCCTACCAGGCTTTCCTTGCTGACCTTTCCTTCTCATACAAGGACTACCTTTTCCTTAACCTAACAGGTCGGAATGATTTGACCTCGGCACTGCCTAAAGACAAGAGAAGCTATTTCTACGGAGGTGCAAGCTCATCCTTCATTTTCACTGATGCCTTGAATATTTCTAACGATATCCTGAATAGCGGAAAAATAAGGGTAGGCGTTGCCAAAGTGGGTAGTGACCCATCGCCATACCTCACGCAGTCAGTGTTGTTCAATACCAACCCATCCGGGCCAGGTTTTGGTAACAATATTGCCTTCGTTGATTTTCCTTTTATTGGAACCAACGGACAAACTGTTTCGGGTGGTTTGGGCAATGGACTGTTGACGCCTGAGTTTACTACTGAATATGAAATCGGTACCGATCTAAGGTTGTTCAAGAATAAGGTAGGAATAGACTTTACTTATTATAACCGAAACACTACTGACCAGATTGTGGCTATTACTGTGCCGTCGACTTCTGGCTTTAACAGTGCCGTGTCCAATATCGGTAAAGTGAGCAACAAGGGAATCGAAGTTGGCCTGGATCTCACGCCAGTATCGCTGGCCAACGGCTTCAACTGGAATATTTTTGCTTCGTTTACCCGCAACCGTAACGTCGTTGAAGAGCTGACAGAAGGCCTGGATGAAGTGTTTATCAATGGCTTCGGTAATAGCGTAAGGGTTGTTCATGCTGTAGGTTTGCCATATGGTCAGATCAAAGGCTCTGTAGCTGCCAGATCTGAAGACGGTCAATTGTTAGTTGACCCTGCCACAGGAAAGCTCATTCAATCATCTGAGGAGCAAATCATCGGAGACCCTAACCCTAATTATATTTTGGGTGTTACTAACAGCTTCAGTTTTAAAGGAATAACACTGAACGTACTCTTCGATTATCGTGATGGTGGCGACATGTGGTCGGGAACCTACAATCAGGTATACGGCCGAGGCCTAACAACTGGTACGGTGCCAGAAGGCCCAAGAGGCCGTGAGGTAACGGTTGTAATTCCCGGCGTGGTTGGCAATCCAAGCACGCAAAGTGCAAGGCTGGATGACAACGGAAACACCATTCCTAACACGACCTCACTTACTGTCAACGACTGGTACTTTATCAACACATTCGGGAGCTCAGGGCCAGAAGAGTTCTCTGTGTTTGACGCAAGCACTATACGCTTAAGGGAAATTTCTCTTGGCTATTCTTTGCCAAAGACTCTCCTGAACAAGACACCTTTTGGTTCTGCTAACATCTCGTTGTCAGGTAGAAATCTATGGTTCAAAGCCCTCAATTTCCCAGATGACCTCAATTTTGATCCAGAAACAAACTCCCTGGGAACGGGTAATGTGGAGGGATTGAGTGCATTTCAGAGCGGTAACGCCCAGGGCATCGACCTGGGAATTATCCCAACGACAAGGAGATATGGTGTTAACCTAAGATTCACTTTTTAATTGAAGAGAATATGAAGATTTTAAGAAATAGACTTTCAAAGGCAGGGATAGTGATGCTGACGATATTTAGTATGTCGTGTGGATCAGATTTCCTGGATATAAACACTGACCCGAACAACCCGTCAGAAGCGTCATTGAACCTGCTATTGCCAGCAGCACAGTTGTCGGCTGGTTTTTGGACGACCAGGAACGTGCAGGAAAATGCATCTGCATTTATTCAGCACTACACAAGGTTGAACCAGAGCACCTACAATATCACCGGTGCTAACTTCTCCAACGACTTTAATTCGATGTTTGATCAGGCGCTTAAAGACTTGCAGACAATTGTCAAGCAGGGAGAAGAAGCAGGATTCAAAGGTTACTCTGGTATTGCCAAAGTACTGAAGGCCTACCTGTATATGGTGCTGGTGGACACCTGGGGCGACGTGCCTTATACAGAAGCACTGCAGGGTGAGGACGTATTGTTTCCGCATTACGAAGACGACGCTGCTGTTTACGACCATATCATTGATTTGGTAGATGTTGCAAAGGCTGACCTAAAGGAAGCCATTGAGAACAGCGAGTCACCAGTTTCAAGCGATTTGATTTACGGTGGAAACTACAGCAAGTGGGTGAAGGCAGCGAATACGCTTAAACTCCGTTTACTGCTTAACATCCGTCTAGTCGATGCCGCTAGATCGAAAGCAGGTATTGAAACGCTGATAACGGAGAACAATTTTATATCGAGCAATGCTGACGATTTTCAGTTTACGTTTGGGTCTTCTGTGTCTCCAATGAACCAGCACCCCATTTATCAGCAGGAGTACATCCCCGGCAGCAAAACGCAGTACATGAACAACTACTTCATGTACAATTTGATTGCCAAGAATGATCCCCGTTTGCCATTCTACATTTTCAGACAGGGAGAAGATGATGACCTGGACTTCCAGACGCAGCCTTGTTCTCAAAGAAGCGATTGTGTGTATGGATGGCTTGGGGGGCAAGAGCCTTCAAATGGCCTGCCTGCATTGGGCGCTGCGGCCGACGGTTATATTGGCAGAGATCATGGCGATCCGTCAGGCATCCCTGGTGACAATACTATCAGGGCAACTTTTGGTGTGTATCCGATAGGCGGCTCCTATGATGTAGGCCCGGGTGGCGGAGAGCGTAGGTTTGACAGAGGTCACGGCACAGGTGCTGGTATTATGCCCTGGCTGACCAATTTCCATGTGTCATTTATGCTGGCAGAAGCAGCCATCACACTTGGGACACCTGGCGATCCTCTGGCACTTACGCTAAAGGGCATCGAGGACTCTTTCAGCAAAGTGGAGGCTTTTGGCCTGGCGATTGATCCTAACAATGCGATAGCAATGGATCAGGCGGATGTCGATGACTATCTTGATGATATTTCGGACCGCTACACAGCGGCAGGTAACAACACCCAAAGACTGAACATTGTAATGACTGAAAAATTCTATGCCAGCTATGGCAATGGATTTGAATCTTACACTGACTACCGTCGCACAGGAATGCCAAACGATCAGCCGTCGGCGCTTGCTCCAAGCGGCCCATTCCCTTTGAGGCTTCCCTATCCTCCGGGAGAGCTTTCTTCTAATCCAAATGCCCCCAATCCGGTGCCTTTGGTGAGTGAGCCAATTTTCTGGGATGCTAACTAACTTTAAAAGCAAACGAACATGAAGAAAATAAGCATATTAACTGTAGTATTTTCCTGGCTCATTCTACTGAACGGTTGTCAGGACGAGGACTGGAATCCAGCACCGGACATCAATGATAATATTGGGGCGGTGACAAAGATTTCGGTGAACCCCAATAAAAACTTCTTCAATGCCCTGAACCCTTTGGCTTCTGAGGAAGTGGAGTTTACCATTGATGTGGATGGGTTCGACGTGACAGAGGTGTCGAGTGTTGATATCATACTAACATTTACTGAGAAAGATGGTACCTACAATGAGCTGGAGGATGTGTACGTTGATAAAGTGTACGATGCAGTGAAGGTTGGCGAGGTTACTACCTTTCCATCTACCTTTGCCCTTACAGCAGCCTCTGCGGCGGAGTCGCTTGGTGTGGATTTGAGCTTCTTTAAAGTTGGCGATGGCTTCAATCTTACTTTCCCAATCCACTCTGCTGATGGAAGAACTTTCACAGTGGCTCTGAATAGCGATTTGTGTCAACAGCCTGCTCAGCCATCCTTCGGGGGTTGTAACGTGCGCTGGTCGATTGCCTGCGCTTCCGATCTTGGCGGAACGTTTGACTTTTCTACAACTGTGATCGCAGCTGGTCCTGGCGGGGCGGCTGGCAACTGTAGCAATCCCGTTACAGGCACTGGCACACTCACGGCCCTTGGTGGCGGCAGGTACGCCGTATCTGATGCTACGTTTGGTCAGTATGACTGCGCCTGGGACGATACGCCTGCAGTAGGAGTGAGGTTGGTGGATGTGTGTAACAAGATTAGCCTTACTGGCTCCGATCAATACGGTCTTATTTACACTTTCGTTATTAAAAACAACGACGGCACAAGCCTGACGATTGACTGGTCTAACGATTATGGAGACGCCGGTACCACTGTCCTGACACGAACAGACAGCAAAACCTGGCCATCGGAACTTTCCAATTGATGGTGTTATTGATGGAGAATAAAAAAGGGGCGGAGGCCCCTTTTTTTATTCTCTCTTTACAAATTCAAAGTCCACAGCTTGCCCATCCCCGGATATCTGAACCTCCAGCCTGTCTCCCTCTAGCTTGTAGGCGATCTTCTTTGGAAAATCGTGGGTTGGATTCTCACAAACAAAGCCCTGATCGCTAAGTTGGGTGAACTGAAACAGCACAGGTGCCTTATTCTCTGGCACGTCGGCTATGTAGTAAATACCCCCATTTTCGACTACGATGCTCAACTTTTCCAAAAAAGTGGTGTCCTCCCCCTGCAAAGAAACCCCGAATCCCAGCCACTTTGTTTTGCTGTCCTTTTCCCACCTTTCGTGAGCACTTTTTCCTTGTTTGACATTTGTGCGCTCCCAGGTGCCCTCCAGCCACGAGAGCTTTTTAAAATTTTTAGCTGAAACAGCGCTTGCTGACTGTGCATTTAACAATGACGCTGTCAACAGGATGAGAGTGATAGATAGGATTGACTTCATAGTTTTTTTATTCAATCATAGCTAAGGAACAGCATTTTGTATTGTAAAAAGCCGACATCTATTTGTGAAGGAAGAAATTGGCCATGTTTTCTTCGTTGAAAAGGTAGCTTGTCGGCTCTTCCCCGGTAAATGCTTTGAAGTTCTTAATAAAATGAGACTGGTCGAAATGGCCGGAATCTAGTGCCATTTGTACCCATGCCGGATCTTGGTTTTGCATCAAGTCAAATATTTTGTTGAACCTGATAATTCGGGAGTAGTATTTGGGTGATATCCCTACATGCTGATGGAAAAGTCTTTCTAACTGCCTTTCGCTAATGCCAACTCCGACAGCCAGCTCGCCGACCTGCCTGGTTCCCCCGCTTTGGAAGATAACTTGTAATGCCCGATCGACTCTGGAAGTATTGTTTTGACATTCCGTGCTCAATGGACTGAACCAACTGTCTATTCTTTCGAAAACCTGTGAGCTTTCAGGACTCTGAGAAACGATTGACTCAAGCTCCAAAAATTTGCCATTCGCCACTTCGTGGAAATTCACCACTTTGTCTGTAAGAGCATGCATTGAAAGGCCAAACAATTTGGCCAGAGCGGTGGGCATCAATTTGATCCCAATCATGCCATAAGCACCGGTGTTTCTAAGAAAGAAGTGTTTTTTTATTTGTCCGGCGAGAAGGTGCAATGCCTGGGGTTGCCATGCTTTGTAGAGGCAGATTTCGAAGTGCGAGCCATAGTGTAAGATAATCTCCGGGTAACCATCGGGGATGATTTTTTGGGTAGTAATGGTTTTGTCGCCTTCGCTGTCTACCCGCCAATAGCTCTTCACTACTTGCCGCAAATGTGGTGCCGGATCTTGCTTCTTGTATATCATGAATAAATAAAGCTGCCTGGTTTTAAATATAACGGAGGGGAAGCTTTATTAGACCATCATTGTTGATTTATGATTGTCACAGGCAGTTAGAAATCAACGACTGCAAATTCTTCAATTTTCTTCCTTTTTCTCGGAGCCAGTTCTCTCTGTTGCAGGGCTTCGGGCAGGGTCTCATGGCTATCCCGATAGCCAATAGCAATGAGTACTACTGGCTGAAGGTTTTCACGGAGGTCGAATGATTCTCGGGCCATGGCCCTGTCAAATCCACCCATTTGATGAAGCGAAAGCCCGAGGTTGGTGGCTTCAACACTTAAATTACCAACTGCCAAACCCAGGTCATACAATGCGGAATGGTTTGAAGTACCGTTGCTGAAAGTAGTTCGTGCCATCATCAGCAGCAGCAACGGCGCATCTGGCGCCCAGGGCTGGTTGCCTGGGGCAAGTGTCTTCGCCAGGGTATCGTGACTTTCCGTGCCTTTTTGAGCCACCAGTACTTCCCAGGGTTGTTCGTTCATGGCAGAGGGAGCCCAGCGCATGGCTTCAAGAAGTTGGTTGACAGCGGCACGGCTCACCTTTTTTGATGAGAAGGATCTTGGGCTCCACCTATCTTTAATGAGCGGATGGATATCGAAGTCGGTGGGGGTTTCCTTTTGTATTAATGTGGATGTCATGGAGGTATCAATATTTAATGTATATACATATAAATACGATAGTCTCCATGAAAGTTCCACAATGCTCAAAAATAGCCGGTAGGGTGAGAATTCTCTGCAATCGCAACCTTCAAAGAGATTGCTATTACACTTACAGTCACCTGGTTTACGGCAAGTCTTCAGTTTCCATAAGCTTTTTTAGCTTGTAGACAGTCAATGGCTTAGATATAAAGTCAGTTACAAATGACAGTTCTTTAATTTTCTCAATTTCATCTCTCAGAATCGTAGAGCTAACAACATATAAGCAGGTATGATGAGTTTGATGGAGGTTTAGTCGTTGATAGTCAGAAAGGAATTGCCAGCCGTTATACTGTGGCATATTCAAATCCAGCATAATGTGAGTTGGATAGCTTTGTGCTTGCTGATCCAAAGAAGACAGATAGGCTAAACCTTCAACAGCACTTTCAAAACTTCTGATTTTGAAATCGCCAGAAATCTCCTCAATCATTTTTTTACAAATGAAATTATTGATCGGGTCATCATCAATAACTATTAGCTCCTTCATATCCGTAAACTCCATTATCATAGAAGTAATGCTGTTTTACTTTCAGTAAATATAAAAAAAATAACATTAAGTAAAACATTATCTGAATTCATATCACAGCTTCATTGGTATCTTAAGGAAAAGTTGACTCGCAAAAGCAAGTTTAAAGCCGCTAAATAACTTAAAAAAATAACATATGATAAAAATTCACCAGAGAGCCACCTTTATTTGTACTTTAAAATCATTTTTTAAAGAGCCATTTATCTCTTGCAAACCGGATCCGGTACTTTTGGTATTCATATATGAAAACTTTGCCCAGCGGCCCCATATGGTAACCTTATCGGCAATTTTGTATTGAGCAAGCAGGTAAGTTCTGATGCCTTTGCCCGTGTATGCAGGAATAGAAAAGGCATAAAGCACGTCTTTTTCATACACATATTGCCGATTGCTATAGTCGTCGGTGTCGAACAAGGCAATGCGTGAGCTGAACCTCCATTTTGGTAGCGTAAGGTTCAAATCCTGAATGATGGCAAATCCTGTGCTCACCACTTCTTCCTTTTCGTACCTGCTTAGCTGTAGCCGGGATTTGAAACTTAACAGGTGGCCTGTGTCATGATCAAGATTGAGAATTATGTTTCCTTTTTTGGTTTCAACCGGCACCTGTAAATTATTCGCAAGTACCTCTCCATTTTCGGCTTTGGTCTGTTGCCTTAGTTGTACATAAAATTTCGTCAACTTACTGAAACTGTAAGTGGCCATGGCAAGGTATTCATTCCCATCCGAAGGAGCGTCGGTATTGTAGCGCAGCCATGGAAAGCTAAACTTATCATAGTAGGCGGTGATCAGCAGCTTTGATGCGACTCGCCATTTGATGCCCCAATAGATGCCTTTCTCATTCACATTTCTCGAGGCCTCTCCAAAGGATCTTGCGTAAAAGCTATGAAAATCTCGCTGGTAGTTTCTCGTCACCATGCTGGCACCAAGACTATTGGTAATGCTCACCATAAGGCCGCCAATGGCACCCCATCCTCCGGAGCCAGACCTGGCTGCTTCGCCGAAAAATTGGGTGTTTTGCCAGAGCTTGGAGAAATATAAACTGCTGGTATGGTTAGCTCGGCCGGAAAACTCAAACTGGTTGTACAGTGCCGACGTTTTTTGAATAGGTGTACTGAATTGGGTGTACAAAGTGTTGAGACCAAATTGAAAAGTGCCGCTTTTGTATTGCAGGTTGCCTCCCACATCATGCTCCACCACCTGACCTTTGCCATTTATTTCCGATTCGGTTCGGTGGAAGCCTGTGTTGAGAATGGAAGAGATGTAGGCTTCAGGGCCGTCGGTGATGGTGTCTGTTCGCACGGTGCCGTCTTGCCGGAGTCGGGAGGCAATGGCAGTGAGCTCCCATTTGCCCAACGAATAGGTAGCGGCAGCCCCTCTGAAAAAGCCTGTTTCCAGCACGGAGGTGTAAGGGAGCAGACCAGTAGAGTTTCTTTTGACTGTCAGAAGGGTTTCACCGCCTTTACCGGCGGCAAATCCTGCTCCAAACACCAGTCCCTGTCCCATTTGAAGTTGGTAGTCACCAATATTGATGGCCTTGAAATTGCCCTGGTTTTTCAATTGTCCATGAAAAGAATAGAAATCGGCACCGTAGGCATGTCTCGATCGATCCCAGGCCAACTCCTCGCCTGCATCTTTCTCCACTGTGAAACCAAAACTAAAGTCGTTGGGATGGGTTACCCGAAAGCGAGCGTAATGCTTGTAGGGGCTTCCGGCATACCTGCTACTCAGATCACCATTGGTGGCGGTATCCGCCTGGGTGTAGCCCCTGGCTGTTTCAAGAGTCCGCTCCGTTCGCAGCAGCAGGTAGTTGTTCTTTTCATTTACCACACGTTGAAAAAGTGACTTCCCTTGTTTGCTGCCTGCTCCTGAAACGGTAACGAAGGGCCTGATATTTCTGATGGTAGCCAATTCAAAATTGGGTACGGCTTGTAGCTCATAAAGGGAAAGAAGAGGCCCGTTAAGCTTCCGGTAGTTGAGCAGGCTTTCAATTTGAATCGGACTTAAAATATAAAAAGACGACAAATCTTCGAAAGTGGCAAGATTGATGTCTATCGGGCTGGTGTAGAGTTGGAACAAAGACTCGTACAAGTCATCGTAGTTGACGTCTTCGTCCTGTATAGCAAAGAGCTCTTGCACAAAAGCATATAGATCGATGTCCTCGGCCGGTGGTTCAGGTGGCTGCTGCTGTGCATGTAGCTGTAAGCAGCATAAGAGACAAAGGGCTATGCCAGCGAGGCTATTTTTTATCGGCGAAAGCATAAATCACTGACATTTGGTGCAGTTCTCCCAGTCTTGCATCATTCCTGAAGGCATAGTCTATTTGAAATTTGCCCGGCTTAAACCCAAGGCCGAAGCAGGAAATAAAGGGGCCGGTGCTGAAGCCGGTTCTCAGCGCAAGCTGGGGAATGATGAAATACTCCATTCCTGCTCTTACTATCGCCTTGTAGTTAATGTCTTTGGATACTTCCATATTGACCATGAACGCCGTAATGGGTCGGTACGAAACTCCAAGCTTCATCACAGTCGGCACCCTTTCACCAGTGCCGGGCACCAGCTTTGATTGGGTGAGGTTGTAAATATGTGCGCCCAGGTGCCAGTGCTTGTTGATTGCCGCTATGCCACCCAGGTCAACTACCAATACGCCCCTGGTGCCAATGGTTGGGATGTTGTATTGTACATAGCTAAGACCTCCACCAAGGCTCACAAACCCAATTTTATTGGCCACTTTTAAACTTGCCAACTGCTCTGTGTAGAGTTTGCCACCGAACCGATAAAAGCCTACACCGGTGGTGAACTTTCCAAAAGGAACGGAAGCACCTGCGCCCATCACTTGAAAGTCTTCTACTCGATAACGATTTTCATAACTTGCAAAAACGCCTGGCGAGTTTGCCTGAGCCAGCCCGGCTGGGTTGTTGAAAAGACTGAACTGATCGGTGAGCGTGGAAGAGGTGGTTCCCAGGGCGGCGCTTCTGGCACCCAGGGAGTAATCGCCGGCCTGACCAGCTGCCCTAAGTGCGAGAAAAACAATACATACAGAGAGTAAAAGCTTTTGAACCATCGTATTAATCTAGCTAAAGCTCTCTCTTTTGCAAAATTATGTGGAGTTAAAACAAGATTGGCGTGCCTAAATCATTGAAGTTAAATGTTCTAATAGGGCTCATTACTTTTAATTTATCGCTTTTTGCGCAGCCTGTAGTAGAGAAATACCCTACTGGGAGTATTAAAAGTGAGGGGATATTAGACAAGCATCGTAAGCAAGGAGAGTGGGTGTTTTACTACCCGTCGGGAACGAAGAGCGCCACTATCAATTACAGCCTTGGCCAGCTCGATGGCCTGGCGATGTACTATTATCCCGATGAAACTATCATGGCTAAAGAGGCTTGGGAAGATGGACTGCTCACTGATTCAGCCTTCTATTATCATGAAAACGGGCAGCTTGAGAAGAAGGGAGTCTATGAAAAGGGTTTGTACAAGGGGCAATGGGTTTTTATGAACGACCAGGGTGTTCTGATTCGCAAAGGCACTTATGAAAATGGGCTGCCGAACAGGAGTTGGACGTCTTATTATGATGATGGTACTATTTGGCAGGAAGGAGCTTATACCGAGGGCTTGGAAAGCGGTTTATGGAGATTTTATAGAAAAGATGGCTCTTTAGAGTATGAGGGTCATTACGAAAATGGCGTACGTGTTGGGGAGTGGTTTTTGGTCAATAAAAGAGGGAAGAGAAAGCTTGTGGTTTTTGAAGAAACTGAGAAGAGTAATTGAAGGTTTGGCTATGAAAGCTTATTACAGTTCTGCCTTGAAGTTGAGGAAGAAATGAAAGTCTCCCTGGCTGTTATAGGAGTATTCCGTTCGTACAACAAAGTCGTAGAAAGAAACGAGGTCAAGTCCAGTGCCGACGCCATAAAGCAGCTTGTTGCTCAAGCGGGTGTTGAGTTCATAGTTCGGGTAATTTTGCACATAGCCCAGGTCAAAAAACACCTTTGCGTATAGAGCAAGCGGTAGTTTCTGAAACTGAGGGATCAGCATGATTTTGCTAATGTCTTTCGTAGTCTTGAAAATCTCCTTTTTGAAAGTGTTTTTACTCAGTACATACCTTGGCCCTTCTACCACGTTGAGCTCAAAGCCTCGCACATAGTTTCTGCCGAATCCCAGACTTTGGTTCAATGAGTAGGGCTGGCTTGAGGGGCCTGAGACTAGGCCGGTAAGGCCTGTGGCAAAGTAGAACCCTTTACCCATATCCCAGAATTTAGCATAGAGCAATTTTCCGCTCCAAAGGTTAACATCTGACTTATTGCTGAGACCGTCCTTTTCACCTATGAAGGATACATAGTAGCCCTTTAAAGGATAATTTCGGAAATCTCTCCTGTCTCTTAAAAATTGATATTTGAGATGAACGAACTGTTGTTGCCCCTTATTGATGCCAAAGTAATTTGGGTTTAGTTGCCGTATTGTGTCGGCTGCTTCCAATTTTTGATATCCAACAGTGAAGTAGTGAAAGTTGTAGAAGGCATTTCTGTAACTATACTGGAGGTAGGTATTGAATCGGTTCTGTATCAAGTCTTCCGACCGGATAAAGGTGGGTATGTGGTTATCTGTTTGGTAGGCCACATTCTTCGACTCGTTGTAGGAGGCGCCGGTTGTAAAACCATGACGCTGCCGTTTGTCGAAATAGGGAATGCTGTAAGTGATATCAAATTGTCTTGTAAAACCGAACTGGGCTATTAGCCGCAATCGGTCATTCATGCCCCGCAGGTTGTACTGGTCAACCCTTACACCATAGTTGACTCTACTAAAATCCCGCCCCCGGTTTGTCCACCAGTCGTTAAAATTACGGTCGGCTAGCTGAAAGATAGGGGCAGGGAAGAAGTACCAGCGCTCTTCCACTTTCACCAGCACACTCCCTATGCCGGGGGCGGTTTCAAGCAAGGTCACATCCACAGTATTAAACAGGCGGGTGTTAAAAATCTTTTGTTTGTCCAGCTCCAGGGTAGTAGCCAAAGTAGTTGAATCGTAGATGCCATTCTCTTCGATGCTCAGCTCCCGGGTAATGATCGACTTGCGGGTTCTTTTATGGCCGATAATGTAGATTTTCTCGACCTTGATAAAACGCTGCGGAATGGTGTCCGCAGCAACCGTCTTATTTTTTTTGCCGGAATCCTGAGCAGCCGAAGGCAGGCAGCTGAAAAATGTCAGCGCAAAAAAGCAGGCAATCGCAAATGCATTGATTTTCAGCTGCATTACCGGTTCATCCTTTCCTATATTCCTTTTCTGTGGCAGCTTCATTTCACGGACAGACCCAAATTTCCCTTTATTTGTTGTAGTTCAGATTCTATAATGGAGAAAATTAAATAAAGAAACCTCAAACTTAGTTACTCTGCCAAACAAGTCCTCATTAATGCCGATATTTAAGGTGAAAAGGAAGTGTTTCAGGCTGGGGGATATTTTGGCCGGACTGATTGTTGTATAGGAAATCTAAGACATGGGAGGCAGGACATCTTTTCGAAAGCTGGGTATTTGGTTGGCTGTTTTGCCTATCAAGCTTTATCAGTATAGTATTTCGCCACTGTTTCCATCGGCCTGCCGCTACGCACCCACCTGTAGTGAGTATGCCAAAGAGGCCATTACCAAACATGGTCCTTTCAAAGGTGGTTGGCTGGCCGCAAAGCGGATTGGCAAGTGTCACCCCTGGGGAGGAAGCGGGTACGACCCGGTGCCCTAGGACGCTGCGTTGCTATTGAGTAGTGAGAACCAAACTAGCCCTGGCACCTAGTGTTAGCACGCCGCCCAACACCTGCACTTTGCCCTGGACGAACGTTTCCTTATATCCCTCTGGTATTCCTATCGATATTTTTTTCGCAGACAAGTTGTGATAAACCAAAGCATGCATTTCTCCCAGTTTTCGCCTAAACGCCAGGATATTGCCCTCTTCCAGTGGCAGGCTCTCAGTGGCTCCCAATGAAAATAGGTCTGTCTCCTTCAACGCAATAAGTTGCTTGTAAAGATTGTAAATGGAGGTTTTATCAGTCATCTGCTGCATCGCCGGAACAACTGTTTCGGCAGTTGAGAATCGGGGCGTTATCCAGCGGGTTCGGTAGGTGTCTCTTTCGGTTTCGTCCCACAACATTGGCTCCCTGATGTGTTCGTCCGGCTTCATGCCCAGCATGCCCAGCTCTTCACCATAGTATATGAAGGGAATGCCGGGAAGTGTGAACAGGATGCAAGCAGCCAGCTTTATCTTGTCCATCGTGCCGCCCAGAACGGACGCTGTCCTGTTCTGGTCGTGATTGCTAAGGAAGCTTGCTTTCAGAAAATGTTCGTTATGCGCTTTAAACCATGGCAACGATTCGTTTATTATGTCCACCAGTCGCTGACCTTCACTTATTTTGTAGGAGTTGCCCACCACCGCTGCCGCTCTCTGCTGCCTGTTCTTCACAGATTCAAGAATGCTTTGAGCCCGATCAAAATTGAATAGTGAAGAAAACCCTGCTGCATAAGGGGAGGCGCTTTTGGCATCGGACCATACTTCGCCAATGAGATAGACATCGGGCTTCACCGACTGCATTTGTGCCCTGAATGCTTTCCAAAACGCATGAGTGTCGGCTGCTCTATCGTCTGGGAAAATGTGCTTAGCTGCGTCCATCCTGAAGCCATCAACGCCCACTTCCGACAGCCAGAATTTGCCGATGGCGTACACCTCGTTCCTCACCGCCGGGTTGTCATGATTCAGGTCTGGCATGTCACTATTGAAAAACCCATAGTAGTATTGCGCTGTTGAGTCTTTTGTGCTGATTGGGTGCCATTGCCGGATATTGTCCGAATCTGCTGAGGTTTCCTTCTTCTCTATTTGCTCCACGACATTCTCTTTGTCTGACCAGATGTAATAGTCACGGTACTTTGCGTGGATGCCCGTGCGGGCATTCAAGAACCATGGGTGCTGAGAGGAGGTATGGTTGATGACAAAATCGATGATTACGTTGATGCCACGACGATGGGCTTCGTAAACGAAGTTTTTGAAGTGGTCCACTGTGCCGTAGTCGGGGTGGATGGAATAGTAGTCGGTCACATCATACTTGTGGTAGCTGGGCGAAGGGCAAATGGGCATGAGCCAGACAGCAGTGATACCAAGCTCTTGCAAGTAGTCCAGTTTGGCAGTCATTCCGTTGATGTCACCAATGCCGTCGCCATTTGAGTCAGCAAAGGACTGCACAAAAATCTCGTAGAAGACGGCGTGGGTGTAGGACAATTCAGTCTGTTTAATGCTCTACGGTAAAGTTAGCTCAAAGCCTCCAGCTCCTCCTCAAACCCTCCGGACAAAATCGGAAACCGGCACCACGTCCGTGGGTCCACGTTGAAATCGTCGAGGTGGAAGGCGGGGGCGATGCGCTCTCTTTTCCATTGGTTACGGCTCCACAGGCGGAAGAAGCGCTTGATGTGTTGCTTCAATAACGCATCGGGCTCTAGCTTCAGCATTTTCACTATTTCGAAAACTTCCAGAGGCGACTTCCGGTTGCGGATGCCTTCCCGTTCTATGGCTACCAACACGTGGTAAGGCATCAGGTCAGTTTCATCGCTCTGGTGCTGCTCTTTAGGCCGCAGTTCGGCTGTTGGTGTAAGGCTGTTCACTCTTCTCAAGCCTTCGTAGCCAAGCTCCCTTTGCGCCCACTTGAGCCATTGTTTTACAAACTCCTTGTCAACAGCGGCAATGGGCGCCAGGCTGCCACTAGTGTCGCCGTCCATGGTGGCATAACCCACGTCGCCTTCACTGCGGTTGCTGGTGGTGAGTAGTAGCGCATTGGCAATGTTCGCCAGCATCCAGATAATCGGTGATCGGGCCCGGGCTTGTATGTTCTGCAAAGCAATGTCGTCCTTTTCCCAGGTAAGCTGCCGACCCAGTGCCTTTTCCACCTTTTCTCTGTAGCCCCTTACTTCGTCGTCGATCTGCCATTGGAAGAAAGTGGCTCCGATGCTTTCTGCCAGCTCTTTGGCGGAATCGAAAGTATCGTCGGAGCTATTCACCGTGCCCTGGTAGGCCGTTTGCAAAATGCTATGGACAATTGCCTTTCTGTCGTTTGGCAAAGAGGACGGCAACCCCAGCTTTGTTTTGAAGGCATCGAACCCCAGTTCTTCAGTGCCTCTTCTGACCATTTCGGCCACCAGCACAGCGCAGGTAGATGAATCGGCGCCACCGGAAAGTGATAGCACAAAACCCTTGCTGCGGCTCTTTCTCATGTAGTCAAACAAAGCCAACGAAGCTGCCTTTGGAAACTCTTCATTTTGATCCGCTATTGGCTTGATCGCCTGACGTTCCGACCGCTCAGGGTTGCTGAAGTTGACCTCACAGGTTTGTAGCTTCCAGCTGGCAAACGACAGCCGCTGTCCATAAGAAAGTAGCTCTCCATGCTGCGCTAGTATCACATCACCATCGTACACCATGCGCCCCGCCTCATTGCCCAATAGGTTGCAGTAGAGGTAGGCCACATTGAATTTCTTCGAACTCTCAACGACCAGGTTTTGCCTGAAGCTGGCTTTACCAAAGGCAAAATGACTGGCGCTTGGGTTGAGAATAAGCGCTACGCCTTTTTCCATATGATGGCAGGCAGGCCGCACGTCATGCCAGGCGTCTTCACAAATTTCAAAACCCAAGTGTATGTCTTTCAGGTGAAAGGTGAGCTCGCCTATAGGATAAGCCTTGCCATCAACTTCAATGGTATCACTGCTAGAAGGGGGCCACGGGGTAAACCAACGGGGCTCATAGTGAACACCTTCGTTGGCCAGAGTTTGTTTGGCGTAGAAGCCCAGGATTTGACCATCGACTATATAGCAGGTGCAGTTGTATACTTTGTTCTGATGACGCACAGGCAAGCCAAGCGCTACGGCTAGTCCGTCACACTTCGGGGCTATTTCGAGCAAGATTTCCATGGCCCTGGTTGGCAGCCATTCGCTCAGAAAGAGGTCTTCGCAGCCATAGCCTGTAATGCACAGCTCGGGCAGGCAAAGCAACTCTACGCCTTCCTTTTTCGCTTGTGCGATGCAGGCCAGCATATTGGCTTTGTTGTTTTTCCAGTCTAAGGGGATTTGGTTGACAGTAGCGCCACCGAGCTTGAGTGTTTTCATTCGTTCATTCAGTACCAGATAAGGTGTGTTTGGTAGGGGAGGATTATCAATTGAAAACGAGTGTCAGTCTGAGCCTGTCGAAGACCGATTCAAACACCAATTCTATGTTTCGACAAGCTCAACATGACATTCCTGTGAAGCTCGCTGCCCTCATCCATCAAACACTTCCTTAAAACAAGCCGAAGTTATGGCAGGTTTAGCATTTCGCAAGTTTTTTGAGCGGCATCTTGCTCGGCTTTTTTCTTGCTCAGCCCAAATCCTTTGCCGAAGGGTTCTTCATCAACCATCACAAGTGCTTCAAACTTGCGTGGAAAGCTGTCCTGATTGAGCTCGGTAATTTCGAACCGAATGTCCCTGTTTTCCTTTTGGGCCCATTCTATGACTTTGCTTTTGTAGTTAGGGTTGTTTCGAACAATATGATGTATGTCGAAGTGGTTTTTCATCAGCTTGTTCATGACAAACTTTCGGCAGAACCGGTAGCCTCTGTCCAGATACACAGCGCCAATGAGTGCCTCCAGCGTGTCGCCGTATATCGACTTATGACCTACACCGTTACGGCCTCCCCCTTCGTATTCTATGATCTCCCCAATGCCCAGCTTTCTCGCAAGGTCATTGAGGCTCTCCCGGTTCACAATGCGTGACCTGATCTCTGTGAGGAAGCCCTCGTCTTTGAAAGGGTATTTATTAAAGAGATACTCTGCCACAATCATGCCCAGCACTGCGTCCCCAAGGTACTCCAGCCTTTCGTTTGATTCCTTGAAACCGTTATTATTTTCTTTGGCAGCAGAACTATGGATCACCGACAGCCTGTATAACTGGATATTGATCGGAGAATAGCCGACAATGGTTTTAACAGCTCTGCTTAGGGAGCGTTCCTTTTCTGTGTAAATGGTGAAGAATGACTTGAGACGCCTGACCAGATTCAGCACTATCCCTCGTATTTACGGAAGATGATGGAGGTGTTGTGGCCGCCAAAACCAAAAGTGTTGCTTAGTGCGATGTCGATTTTGCGTGCCTGTGCCTTGTTGAATGTGAAATTCAGCTTGCTGTCCAGCTCTTCGTCGTCAGTGAAATGATTGATGGTGGGAGGAACGAGCTGATGTTGAATGGCCATGATCGAAGCCACTGCTTCAATAGCTCCAGCAGCTCCAAGTAAGTGCCCTGTCATGGATTTGGTTGAGCTGATGTTGACATTGTAGGCATGGGATCCAAACACTTCTCTTATCGCCAGCGTTTCGCCTTTGTCGCCAAGTGGTGTAGAGGTACCATGAACGTTGATATAATCTACGTCTGTAGTTTTGATGCCGGCATCTCTTAAAGCGTTGATCATCACATTCTTCGCTCCCAAGCCTTCAGGGTGCGGAGCAGTAATGTGGTAAGCATCGGACGACATGCCGCCGCCAATAAATTCAGCATAGATTTTTGCACCACGGGCTTTGGCATGCTCCAGTTCTTCAAGAATGATGCATGCCCCTCCCTCGCCTAATACAAACCCGTCCCTATCTTTGTCGAACGGACGGGATGCCGTGGCAGGGTCATCGTTGCGCTCAGAAAGAGCCTTAAGTGCGTTAAATCCGCCCACACCCGCTTCACACACTGTGGCTTCAGAACCGCCGGAAACAATCACGTCGGCATGGCCTAGTTTAATATAATTGAGCGAGTCGATGAGGGCGTTGGTAGCAGAGGCACAAGCGGAAACTGTAACGAAATTAGGGCCCCTGAAACCGTAAGTGATGGAAATGTAGCCGGCAGCGATGTCGGCGATCATTTTTGGAATAAAGAAGGGATTGAATCTGGGAGTGCCGTCGCCCCTGGCGAAGTCGGTAACTTCATCCTGAAAGGTTTTGAGGCCTCCTATGCCAGCGCCCCAAATCACCCCAACCCTATCTTTGTCTACTTTTTCCAGGTCAAGGCCTGAATGTTTGATGGCCTCTTCACTCACTATAAGTGCATACTGAGTGAAGGGGTCCATCTTTCTTGCATCCTTTCTATCAAAATGATTGAGAGGATCATAGTTTTTTACCTCGCAGGCGAACTTTGTTCTGAATTTTTCGGCATCGAACCGGGTAATAGGGGCCGCACCACTCACTCCATTGGAAAGCCCTTTCCAATACTCTTCGAGGTTATTTCCGATCGGTGTAAGCGCTCCAAGACCTGTAACTACTACTCTTCTGCCATTCATAAAAGGGTGTCCGCCGGGTTGAGATTTATTTTGCGTTTTCTTCGAGATATGTTATTGCTTGCCCTACAGTGGTGATATTTTCGGCTTGATCATCAGGAATAGAAATATTGAACTCCTTTTCGAACTCCATGATAAGTTCTACTGTGTCAAGAGAATCAGCACCCAAGTCGTTGGTGAAGCTTGCCTCAGGAGTAACTTCAGACTCTTCTACCCCAAGCTTATCCACGATGATAGCCTTAACTTTTTGTGCAATTTCAGACATTTTTTTAATGTTTAGTTAGTAAAAAACACTGCAAAGAAATAGATATTCCCCAATAATGTCAAACAAATTCGTTCAATCTTAATTTTAGCTAAAGATAGCAAAAAACGGTTCGGGAAGGGCTTTTTGGGACTGATAATGAATGGGTTACATGAGCTGAAAAATGAATGTATCAGTCTATATGAAACGTTGCTTTAATAGCCTGAAGGTGGCTTAAAGCAACACTTTACCGGAGGAGGGAATTATTGAAGGTTGCGGGTTACAGTCACTTGTTACTTCCTTTACCCCGCATGCTTACCATCAGTTTCAAGCTGGTCAGTGTGCCATTGATTACCCTCAGGGAATAAAAAAGATTTGACAACCGGTGTTTTTTCGATATTGAATTTGCCCTTATTGCCTTTACAGCTACCACAATAACGCTAACTTTGTGTTGGTACACGCCCCGCCGCCTGTCACATAATAGTGAAATGTGCGCTATACTCACAGGCTGGGCCGAAGAGGTGATGCCGAATAGAAATGACCAAAATTCCGGAAGCCACAGGTGAAGAGCAAAAAGTTACATATTGAGTACAATTATGACTTCACGCTGCTTGGCCTGGCCACTTCCGCCAGGGAGTATAAGCTAGCGTGGCATATTAACAGCGCACTGGGAGTAAGGTTGATAAAACAGGAGGAACTGAGCGTGGAATTTCTCAATGATCGTGAAATCACCATTTCCCACTTTTTATTTAAAACGGAATACAGTACTTTTCGGCTCCTTAAGAATAAGAGCCTGGCAGGCGCCGGAAAATCCGGCTTTTTACTGGCCGAGCTGGCTCACTTCGATTATCTCATAATGATTAATGACGACGGCGGATTTTTTGATCCTGATGGTACTCTTACGGCTCTAAAAAAAATACCCGTGGTAGAGTATCTGGCCTCAATTAATATCGACAAACTAAAAGAAAAGGAAAATCTCATATTTGAATAACACTCATGGAAAGCTCACCAATATTTAATAAGACGAAGATTATAGCCACAGTAGGGCCCGCCTCCAACAGTAAGGAAATGCTGAAAAGCCTTATCCAGACGGGGGTAGATGTTTTCCGTCTTAATTTCTCTCATGGATCGCACGAAGACCACCTTAAGGTCATTAAACTCGTAAGAGAGCTCAACGAGGAAATGGGTACGCATGTGGCTTTGCTACAGGATCTTCAGGGACCGAAGATTCGTACCCGTGATATGGAGAATGGGGGCGTAGAAATTGTGCCGGGTCAGGAAATCATTATCACCACAAGAAAGCTGGTAGGCAACGCTCAGATTATTAGTACTACCTATACGGGTATTTGTAACGATGTGAGCATTGGCGACTCTATCCTTATCGACGACGGCAACCTGGAGCTGAAAGTGTTGGCTACTTCCAGCGACGAAGTGAAGTGTCAGGTAGTATACGGTGGCATTTTGAAGTCAAAAAAAGGCATCAACTTGCCTAATACGCCAGTGTCCGCCCCGTCGCTGACTGAAAAGGATGAGGAGGATTTGTATTTTGGTTTGGAGCATGAGGTCGACTGGATAGCACTTTCATTTGTTCGGAAAGCGGAGGATGTACTTGACCTTAAAGAAAAGATAAGGAGGAAGGGCGGCACTTCTCGGATCATCGCCAAGATTGAAAAGCCGGAAGCTCTCAAAAATATAGACGCTATTATAGAAGCGGCCGATGGCCTGATGGTGGCACGTGGCGACCTGGGTGTGGAGATTCCTATGGAAGACGTACCGTTAGCTCAGAAGATGATGGTAAGCAAGTGCAACAAGGCGGCAAAGCCTGTGATTATTGCCACCCAAATGATGGAGAGCATGATCGAAAACCCAAGACCTACCAGGGCTGAGGCGAACGACGTGGCCAACGCCGTGATGGATGGCGCTGACACGGTGATGCTAAGTGCAGAGTCAGCTTCAGGCAAGTTTCCGGTGCAGTCGGTAAAAAGCATGGTGAAGATCATCACCTCCATTGAGCAGGGCACCGACGTAATGTTTAATAAGTTCTCTGAAAGTAACGACGACTCCGCCACACTTGTGAACGACAAGCTGGTAAGAGCAGCTGCCCGACTGAGCGCCAACATCGATGCCAAAGCTATTTTGGGAATGACAAAATCGGGATACACGGGTTTCAGACTATCGTCGCACAGGCCAAAGGCGAATATCTTTATATTCACTGATGACCGAAAGATCTTGAATACCATGAATCTTGTTTGGGGTATCCGTGGGTTTTATTACAACCAAAGGGTTGGCGCTGAAGAAACATTGAAGCACCTGGAAGACATCCTCATAGATAAAGGCTTCCTGCACAAAGGTGACACCGTGGTGTACACAGGCTCGCAGCCGCACCACTGGGAGAACCGCACCAACATGATGAAGGTGGATGTAATCGAGTAATATTGATTGTTAATAGATGATGTGAGAGCCACCGGAGAGATTCGGTGGCTTTTTTGTGGCCCTTTGTCTGGAACAATGAAAGGAATGATTGAATGAGGGCTGTGACTGGCTACAGCTCTGTGAAAAGCCCAACTCCGCTTCCATCGCACTACCTCCCGCAGGGGCGTCATGCCTGTGAAAACAGGCATCTCTCCAGTGAGCTGTCAATGCAATCGAGAGGCTCAGGTACATTGAAAGGAGATACCTGCTTTTCCTTCCAGACCGACCGGCCAGGAAGTATAGGTATGACGGCGTATCTTGCTGCAGTACCATCATGAACATTGCACCCCACGGTGAGAAAACCGAGAAATAGTAAATAGAATAACTCAAATCACTATTTTAGTTCATTCAAAAAACTCAAAGTCATGCTAAAAAGCCTACTCTTCTGCACGCTCGTTGTTGCGTCGCAGGCACTCAGCGCCCAAACCTCCAACCTCCCATACTATCAAATACCAGACTACCCGGCTTCCTATGGCCCTGGCACAGTAGCAGCTCGTATGGTAGACGGCCTTGGTTTTCGCTACTACTGGGCTACCGAAGGGCTGCGTGCTGAGGACCTGGCCTGGAGCCCCGGCGAAGAGGCTCGCAGCAGTATGGCTACTGTAAAGCACATTCACGGCCTCAGTCAGGTGATTGTGAATGCCACCCGCAAGCAACCCAACGTTGGCGGAGAGCCTGCGCCCGAAACTTTCGAGGCGTTGCGCAAGGCTACGTTGCTTAATATTCAGGAGGCCAGCCAAAAACTGCTTACTGCCAGTGCGGCAGATCTGGAAAGCTACCAGATGGTGTTTGGCAGTGGAGACAAAGCGCAGGTATATCCTTTTTGGAATGTGATCAACGGCCCTATTGCCGATGCCTTGTGGCACGTAGGTCAAGTGGTTACCTTCCGTCGTTCGTCGGGCAACCCGCTGCCCAAGGGAGTAGGGGTGCTCGAAGGGAAGAAGTTTGAGTAACTAAAGAGGTTACTCTCTACATCCCTGCAGATGTAACCTCTTTAGTTTTTGACGTATCGTCTTCGAAGATTAAAGAGGTTACTACTTTCTTGGGGGCAGGATAACCTCTTTAATTTGCCGCAGAGTAACCTCTTTATTCCGATACCCCCAGCCCTAGCTGCACAATTGGTTTAGCCGCCTTATGGTGCTCTTCGTCGAGCTCGTCTACTATTTCTATGTCGGCAATTCGGTGGATTTTGGTTTCTTCGCCCAGCAGGCACGTGACAAGGTGGTTCACAGCCGCAAGCAGGGTGTTGTCGTCGAGGTGCGGGCAGTTGCCCGCCTCTATGAGCAGGGTGTGTTGTCTTCCGCTCGCAGGTATCAGCACATAGTGCCAGGGATTGGCATCTACCGGCTGTTGGTTCATTTCTTCGTCATACACCGTGAAGTTAAAGTCTTGTTTCTTTGGCTGATGTGCTGGGTAAAACTCCCAGTCAGCCAGGTCGGGTGCCTGCTCCACAATGGCTTTGGTTTGCTCCAGCAGCTCGGGGTCGCCATTGGGGGAGATGGTCAGGCTCCAGGGACGGTGCATGCCTTTCTCGATGTCCCATGTGAAGGTGCCAATCGCCAGGATGTGTTGGTCAAGGGAGCTAACTACGTATTCACGATCAGGGTGGGAGGGGTTAAGCAGCACGGTGCGGATGCGGCCGAGGTTGTCTTCAAACCAGGACCAGAAGGCGAAGATGTTGTTGTTGGAGGACATGGGCGAGAGGTTGAAAATCTGAGTATTTAACGATGCGAAAGTAGGGATTTAGGGATTACCAATTGAAGGTATTTGAAATTTCTAATTTGAGGTTTGAGCAGCCTTGCTTTCTATGATTGTATTTTTGTTTACGGGAGTCTGACGGCCCCGCCGCAATAGGCCAGAGCTATCGCACCGACGCCTGCATCGGTCTCTGGTCTTCCGACTCTTGTCTCTACGCTTTTACCCCGACCACAAACGTCCCTTTGAATCCTTCTCCTTCTTTTTCCAATGAAAGCGTTAGCTTTTCAAGGTCGGAAGAGCGGAGTACACCGTCGTTGGTATAGGTAGTGGGGCTTTGTCCCCGGGAGGCGTAGAGAGGTGAGTCGTAGACTTCCTTAGCAATATCCCATGGTGGATACATTTGTGAGGTGACGAAACTATTGCCTGCCATGTATACTTTGAAGTGAATATGAGGAGCCCGGCCCGGGTACCAGCCCGGAAACATTGTGACGAAGGAAGCCTCTCCTTCGGCGTTGGTTGTCTGGTGGCCACGGCAGAAGGTTTCGCCTGTCGTGTCAATTCGCTTTTCGCCCTGGCGTGGGTAACCCGAATACAAGCCATCTTTATCAGAATGCCAGATGTCGACTACGGCATTGGCAATAGGAGTGCAGTCCTTCACGTTCACTACCCGCACTTTGAAAGCAAGAGGGAGCCCTGGTCGGTTTTCAGTGATATTGCTCCGTTTTAGTTTTGTGTCGAAATAGAAAGGACCCGAAGTTTGTTGCGGTGTAAGTATGCAATTGTAATCAGCCTCAGCATTTTCAGCTTTGGTTTCACAACTGAGCATAGGAAGGATGGCCGGGATGGTTACTAACCCGGCGGCTGTTTTTTTGAGAAAATGACGGCGGAGTACCATAAGCGTATTGGATAGGATTACCTTGTTACTCTTGTAATTTACGAAAAATGAGCGAAAGGATGAGGGGGTTGGAGTGCGGATGTCTGCTGCGGTCTCCTGTCTTTCTTTTAAGATGGGGCTTCACCGCCATCCTCCTCGAATTGCGTCCTTTCAGGGCTCGCAGCTACCCAACCCCTGAAATGGCGCAATACCTGTGCATTGGGTAAAGCCCTATGCATCAAGCCAACACTATCGCACGTAGCTTGTCCGATAGATATAAGTTAGTCAAATTGGTCAACCATATTTAGGGATGGTCAGCTCCGGTCTCCCGTCTTCCATCTCCCGCCTTCTTAGCCTCTGGCGTAAGAGGGCTACTGCTGCTGCTGTATCTGTTGGTAGCGCTGGAAAGAATTGACGTCGGGTGTAGCGGTGGCTTTAGCGATTTCTTCAAGGGCCAGGTCTTCGTTGACTTTTGGGCCTCCTTCATATTCTACTGATACTGCTACTTCCAGTGTGTGGTCTGCCGCTCCTTTGTAGGTACCCTTCACTGGTGAGCAGTCCACAAAGCTGCGGCCGATAGCCAGGCGCACGTGCAGATCGTTCACAAGGCAGTTATTGGTCGGGTCTATGCCTACCCAGCCGTGGTCCGGTATGTAGGCTTCCACCCAGGCGTGGGTAGCACCTTCTCCACGCATGCCGTTTTTATTGGGGCAAACATAGCCACTCACGTAGCGGGCCGGAATAAAGAGCTGACGAAGCATCACAAGCAACATGTGGGCAAAATCCTGACAAACGCCAGACTTCAGTTTCCAGATTTCATCGAGGGTGGTTTCTACAGTGGTGACTCCTTTGATATAGGCGAAGTGGTTAAACACATACTCGCTAAGGTTCAGTGCGGCCTGGAGTGGCGTGGCATTTTGTTTCTTGATAGATTCAATCAGTGTCATCACTTCAGGAATCGCCTGAAAGTTTTCCTGCCTGAGAAAATCAATGTAAGGCACATGGTTCGATATGTTGTAAAGGTGCTTCCACTGCTCATCGGCTGGGCTTTCATCAACAACTTCCGGTGCTTTTTTTGTTTCAACCTCCAGAATAGAGTCGATCAGAAGCTGAAGGTGAGGGTCGGCAAATGCAAAAGAGCCCACGTTGTTGCCGTAATAGTCTTTGTGCACATACACTTCCGGGTTGCCGGTAATGATCACTTGATGCTGGAGAACCTCCTGATGATCGTCCTGAATAGGATAGAGCATGATTTCGTTGGCACTGTTCGTCGCCGAGGTGGTGTAGGTGTATTTGGTCAGGTGGCGGATGTTGAACTTGGGCATAAAGGAATTGCTAATTTGAAATTCAGGGTTTGACAATTTCGGATTGGAAGTTACAAATTTGATGTTAAAGAATAGGAAGTTGCTGATTTGAGATTTCTGATTTAGCCACTTTTATGTCTCCGACTTTCGCCTGTCTTCCGCCTCCTACCTTCCAACTTCCTCTAGCTATACGCAAAGCAATACTGGTTCAGCTTGCTGCTAATGTCCGACAAGTCCTTTTTAATATCTGCCAGATAGGTATGTAGTCCCATGGCCTCAATATCGTTGAGCGTAGAGTAGCGTACCTTACTGCGCAGCTTGCCTATTTCGAAATTGAGTTCATCAAAGCTTGCTTTGTCAAGGTAGGCACTGAGCTGCTCGAAGTTGCGGTGGAGGTGATCCAACGAGTAGATGACAGACCTTGGAAAATGCGTATTCAACACAATTTGATGAACCACATTGCGGGCCTCAAACCCTGATTGGTAGTTTTTTAGGTAAAGCTTATACCCCGACACCGACATCAGCAGGTACTTCCAGTAGAGCGTGTCGTAAGCTTGTGTGTCTTCTGCCGACATACTGCCAAGTTTTACATCAAGGATATCGATAGACTGCAGTGCTCTTTCCAAAAACTTACCGAGCGACATGAAACAATAGCCACTGCCTCTCGACATGGTAATGTCTACGGTGCCATAATAAACCAGGCACTGCTTTACCATCAGGTCAATGACCGAGATAGCGTCGCCTTGCGCCAGGCTGTTGATGTGGCGTTCGTCCCTGATAAGGTGATAGAAGTCGTTGAGGCATTGCCAGACCTCTATAGTGACATTGTCCTGCACAGAGCGGGCATTCTCCCGGGCGTGGATCACTATGTTTTGTACTGAGTTATCATTTTCCTTGTCAAGAATCATGTAACGAAGTACCTCGCTGCTTTCATTGTCTAGTTCAATTATGGCAGGGCCATCCAGATAAGTAAATACCTTCAGCACCGGCTGCCAGCTAAAGTCGCTCAGGTTGTCCTGCGACGAATTGTAATTCACCTTGAGCATGCGAAGGATGCCGTCGGAGCGCTCCATGTAACGAGCCATCCAAAAAAGTGAGTCTGCTACTCTGCTAAGCATATATTTGTTCTCTAAAGTGTTTTACCAATTTGATAATTAAGCCAATACCCAGGTGTCCTTGCTGCCACCGCCCTGTGAGGAGTTCACCACCATGGAGCCTTCTTTTAAAGCAACTCTGGTGAGTCCACCGGGCACTATTTCGATGCCTTCAGGGCCAAACAGTGCAAACGGGCGCAAGTCGACACGCCGTGGTGTTAGCTTGCCATTAATATAGCAGGGGGTGGTGGAAAGACTGATAATTGGTTGTGCAATGAACTGCCTTGGCTCTTTGATCACCGCTTTCTTATAGTCCTCAATTTCCTTTTCTGTGGCGGAATTACCCATCAACATATCGTAGCCACCCGAGCCATTGGTTTTTTTGATTACCATAGAGGTGATGTTGTTGAAAACATGCTCCAGCTGTTCAGGATCTGCGCAGTGATAGGTTGGCACGTTGCTGAGAATGGGTTCCTCGTTAAGGTAGTACTTGATCATGTCAGGCACAAAGGTGTAAATGGCTTTGTCGTCGGCTACGCCGTTGCCTACTGCGTTTACAATGGCCACATTGCCTTTTCTGTAGGCCGACATAATGCCCGCCACACCCAGCACACTTTCCTTGTTGAAAACAAGTGGGTCAAGAAAATCATCATCCACCCTGCGGTAAATAACGTCTACTTGCTGCAGGCCATAGGTTGTTTTCATGAACACCTTATGGTTTTCCACCACAAGGTCACGCCCTTCCACCAGCTCTATGCCCATGAGACGGGCCAGAGTCGTATGCTCAAAGTAGGCAGAGTTGAACATGCCGGGTGTGAGCAGTACTACTGTGGGGTTAGCCACCTGCCGGGGTGAGAGTGACTTGAGGTTTTTGTGTAGCAAGGTGGGATACTGCGTTACTGACCTCACAGAGTTGCGGCGCAGCACATCCGGGAAGATCCGCTTGGTAATCTCTCTGTTTTCTATCATGTACGACACGCCAGAAGGTGTGCGAAGGTTGTCCTCCAATACATAGAAAGTGCCATCGCCACCCCGGATAATATCAATGCCTGATATATGCACATAGATGTCGTGCGGTACTTTCAGCCCGTGCATTTCACGAATAAAATGAGGGCAGGAATAGATAATGTCGGTTGGCACGATACCGTCCTTCAGAATGAACTGATGGGAATAAATGTCTTTCAGGAACAGGTTGAGCGCCTTGAGCCTCTGTCTGATGCCTCTCTCTACAAAATCCCACTCGTCGGCCGTGATGATTCTTGGGATGATGTCGAAAGGAAATATTTTTTCTATGCCCTCGCCGCTGGAGTACACCGTGAAAGTGATTCCCTGGCTCATGAAGAGGCGCTTGGAGAGCTCTTCCTTCATGGTGAGGTCTTCAGGACTGTTACTCTTAAGAAAATTAAAAATTCCCTGATAGGCAGTTCTTACGTCCTTGCCCTGGTACATTTCATCAAAAGTACCCTCGCCGATGTGGTAAGACTCGAAAATGTTGGTGTGTTGCATGAAGCCTTTGCTTAATTTTAGTCGATACCTTTTTTTAACATTTGTGAAGCGGCCATTGTTCGGGTCAATCATTTCCATTGACTTTGCAATGAATCACCACGCAGTTTCCCCCTCAGCCCTAGGACATGAAGCAAAGCCTGCCTGGCGTCCGCAGATCAATCCGATTGGGTTGCTCGCAAATGGACTCTATATAATCAATCAGGGTGTGTGTTAAATATCTCGCAATAAATTATGACTTCATTTGAAATAAGTCTAATGAATATCAAAATTTATTAGAAAAGAGTCCAAATTATGTTTGCCTTTCTAATACAAGGAGGCCGTTGAGAGCGATTTGATATGCCAGCAACGGCAATCTCCTTTAATATAGTCAATAGTTAAGATTAATAAAAAAGAATAAATGTAGGATTAGAACGCAGGACTACTACTCTTTAAGGCTGGTGAAACTGATGAGGATTTACTCCGTCTGTGCTTTTCTGCTTTTACCTTAGGTAATTTAGACCGGTTCAAAACTCGGGATATTGTTTCGTGCTTTCTTGTTCTATTTACAGTGGAATGGCTATATTGAAAGCTTTTCCTGAAAAGGAAATACTGTTACTTAAACTACATTGATACCATGCAGGATCAGAATAGCACCCATCAATACGATGCCATTGTTGTGGGGTCGGGCATAAGCGGAGGCTGGGCCGCCAAAGAGCTTTGTGAAAAAGGATTGAAAACGCTGGTGCTCGAAAGGGGGCGGTCGGTGAAGCATGGTGAATACCCAACGGCTCACCTTGATCCGTGGGATATGCCCAATAATGGCGCACTCACCTATGAAGAGCAGCAGGAGCGGCCCGTACAAAGCCGCACCGGATGGATAGGCCAAGATACCAAGCACTTTTTTGTCAACGATAAGGAGAACCCTTATGATGAGGTGAAGCGCTTTGACTGGATCCGAAGCTACCAGACAGGCGGCCGCTCACTTACCTGGGGCAGGCAAACTTACCGGTTAAGCGACCTCGATTTTGAGGCCAATGCCAAAGAGGGTATCGGAGTGGATTGGCCCATTCGATACAAAGATCTCTCTCCCTGGTATGACTATGTAGAAAGGTATGTGGGCATCAGCGGAGAAGCCATGGGCTTGCCACACTTACCCGACGGGCAGTTCTTGCCAGGGATGGAGCTCAACTGCGTGGAGCAACACACAAAAGAGCAAATAGAAAAGAACTTTAAGCATCGCTACCTGACCATTGGGAGGGTTACTAATCTGACACAGCAACACAATGGCCGGGGGCCATGCCAGTACCGAAACAGGTGCTCTCGTGGCTGCCCATTTGCAGGCTACTTTAGTAGCGTGTCGTCTACCCTGCCAGACGCTGAAAAAACTGGCAACCTTACCATGGTGTCCAATGCAATTGTTCATTCAATTATTTACGACGATAAAACCGGCAGAGCCAGTGGCGTGCAGGTGATTGATGCCGAAACTAAGGCAACAACAGAATACTTCGCAAAGATCGTTTTCCTGAACGCTTCGGCGATGGGGTCGACTTTTATCCTCATGAATTCGATCAGTGAGCGATTCCCGACAGGCCTGGGCAACGACTCTGATCAGCTGGGCCGTAACTTGATGGATCACCACTATCGGGTAGGCGCTATTGGAGACTTTGAAGGGTTTGCCGATAAGTACTACGAAGGCCGCAGACCCAACGGTATTTACATTCCTCGCTTCAGGAATATCAATGAAGAAACCAAAAGGACAGACTATGTGAGAGGCTTTGGCTACCAGGGGGGTGCCGAAAGGGCGGGAGCAGGCCGGGGAGGTAGTGTGCCTGGTTTTGGAGCTGATTTCAAGGACGGACTGATGGAGCCAGGGCCATGGCAAATGGCGTTGGTGGGCTTCGGTGAATGCCTGCCTCATCAGGACAACCGCATGTGGCTCAATTTTGATAAAAAGGATCCGTACGGTTTGCCGACCCTCACAGTCGACGCTGAGTTCAGGGAAAATGAAATGGCCATGAGGAAGGACATGGCTGATGCCGCTGCCGAGATGCTTGAAGCCAGCGGTTATAAGAAGGTAGAAACTTATGACTCTCCTGCAGCTATAGGGCTCGGTATACACGAGATGGGAACCGCTAGAATGGGTAGCGATCCAAAAACGTCTGTTCTGAACAAATGGAATCAGGTGCATGGTGCTCCTAATGTATTTGTGACAGATGGTGCAGCAATGACCTCGTCGGCATGTCAGAATCCCTCACTCACTTATATGGCTCTCACAGCCAGGGCTGCCAACTATGCTGCCGAACAACTAAAGAAGAAAAACCTCTAAGCCATGGATAGAAGAGAAGTAATAAAAAGAATGGCCCTTAGCATGGGGTATACCCTTTCAGCGCCAGCCATTGTGTCAATTCTCAACAGTTGCGAAAGTGCTCCCGAGCTCGGGTGGCAGCCTTTGGTATTCACTCCCTCGCAGGCGGTTGCGCTGGAGGAGCTGACCGAGGCTATTCTTCCTAAAACTACTACGCCTGGTGCTAAAGATATGAAGGTGGCGCAGACGATGGATGCCTTTATTTCCGTAGTGTTTTCTCCGGCAGACGCAGAGCAGTTCAAAACCGACCTCGACACCTTCATGAAAGAATGTGAAAGTACCCAGGGCAAGGCGTTTGAAAAATGCAGTGCTGAAGAAAAGGCGGCTTTTCTCAGTAAGTATGACACTCCTGAGTCCTACGGAATATCTGTGTGGGGCACCGACATGGCCAAAAAGCCGGTTAACTCTATTTTCAAGAAAGTGAAGGCAATGACGGTTTCCAGCTATTTCAACACCGAGGAGCTGGGAGAGCGCATATTGCGGTACGAATCGATTCCCGGGAGGTACAATAGCTGCGTGCCCTACGAGAAGGGCACTAAGGTTTGGTCGTTGTAATGGGGCAGCAGCATACTTGGGAGTCGGTTACTTTTGGTGTGTGAGTAATAATCATTAAAGGTTCTGGCAGAAGCTCAAGAGCCTGACCAGACCCTCTTCACTTTTTAAATCGATTGATTCGTTTTTTATGAAGTCACGAATTTCATTTTTATAGCGTGGCAATATCCGGTAGATGTTCTTGCCACTGGCCGGGAACACTCTTTGGTTTCGGTCAACAAGAAAGAATGCCACCTTCTTTTCAACGATGATGTTGCTACGGGCAAACTGGTCTTCCAACACTCTGTCGGTGTCGTTTCCCACTCTCCTTAGTACGATGTTGGTGGTGGAGGGATCGACAAAATTGGAGTATCCATCAAAGGTGCCCTCATCGACCGGAATTAAATGAACGAAGTCTTTTTTGGCAAGCTTCGGGAACAATGAGTCGTTCTGCACTTCTACAAGGCCATATTTATAGTCGTTAAGAATGACCGTGCCTCCAAAGTCATATTTTTGAACCAGATAGTCGTTTTTCAAAAATGTGGTATCTTTCTTTACGCTGATCAACACCATTTTTTGATATAGCAGGCTATAGTTGGCCATGGCCAGCGAGGTGTTACCATCCACATAGAAAATGGCGCATTTACGGAAATCCGGAAACAGATACAGCTCATCGAATGGTACTATGCTTTCCACTCTGACACCTGCGGGGACACGGTAAGGCCAATTCGACTGGCCCACCATCTCTCCCTGAAAAAGAAAAAATAGCAATGTAACTATCAAAGCCCTCATATCAGGTGGTTTTTGCAAGTACCCGTGAAACCCAAGCGTTTAACAACTCAACCGCTGTTTGGTTTGGTGGAAGCAGCTTTTATCAAGGTATGAATTTAGGCAGAGTAGTTCAAGATAGTCGGCCTGTATTAATGCACGCTGCCTGCCAGCAGCTAATTGGCGGTCAATATTGCAGGCCTGACGGGCGCATTCGGTAGGAGCAAAGCAATCCTTTGGAATAAAGCTATAAGGAGGTTTTGGATGCGAACTCAGCGCACAATTCAGTTTTTGGAGTCACTTAATGTTACTGCGGAGAGTCCTCATCCTCGAATAGGTTTCCGGTTTTGTTAACGATTTCATGAATAATAACATCAAGCTGCTCGATGGTTTGCTGCATATTCGTAAAAATCTGCCGGTTATCTTCTAGCGAATTTTGATCCAAATCAATCAGCATCATCAGTCCTTTGATGGACGCAACCGGCCCACGAACCTTATGCGATTGTATCCAGGCTATTTCTTTCAGTGCTTCATTTTGCCGCCTTAGTCGCTCCTCAGTTTCTTTAAATGCAGTGACATCTTTGGCAGTCACCAAAATGCTGGTGTCAAGGTCGTTGCCACCAGAGAGTAATGAAAATGAGACAGCATGTGCAACAGGCACGTTGTCCGAGGTAAGGAAGTTCAATTCCATGTTAACTGAGACATTATTTTCCTTCAGGTCTCTTTCAATCCTGTTCAGGTCGTCCTGATAATCGGGGCCTAGCAGTTTGCTGAAATGTTGATTGATAAGTTGATCTTTCGTGTAACCTAGAGAGCTCAGCACCTGATGGTTGGCGATCTCAATGGTGAAGTCCTTCTTCAGAATAATCAACAAGTCGATCACTCCCTTATATATGTTTTGCAGGTAGTTCCTGGAAACGGTGGATGCTTTGATCTCCTCTCCGAGCATATTGATGCCGCCAATCAGGCCATCGAGTTCATTATTCTCATCTGAGCGCTGAAGTCGGAAGTTGTAATTGCCGTTGGCAATTTCGAATATCATGGATTGGATTTCTTCAATCCGATTGTAGATATCTGCTGGTAGGGTGGATTTAAGTGACATGCTCTAAGGTAAAATATGTCCAATAAATTGGACATAAACAGGTTAGGTTAATAGTGGTTCTACTTATAAGGTTATTGAATGCTAACGTATATTATGCAATTTCTTTTCATATTTCAACTTTTTAGGTCAAATTGTAGAAGTGATGCAATTAAATAAGAGAATTGACTCAGTTATTTTAATTGTATTTTTCTAATAATTAGTTGTTTGATTCTTTGCTGGGCCTGGTGTGTAATTTGAACATGAAATGCTTGATAAAAGCTACCGAAAGAGCATATCTATCGGATGACTTATTACCATATTTACTTTTTTCTTGAAACATTCGTCGGGTGAATTGATAAAGTTTAAATTTTAGAAAATGAAAAGATTAGGCATTCTATCGCTCTTTTTGGTGCTTCTCTGGTCGTGTGGAACACAGAAAACAGCTAAGCTTGAAAAGCAATGGTACAAAGGAAATTTGCATACCCACAGCTACTGGAGCGATGGAGACGAGTTTCCGGAAATGATTATGGGCTGGTACAAAGACCATGATTATGACTTTGTAGGTCTTTCTGACCACAACACGTTGGCGGCTGGAGAGAAATGGAAGCTGGTGCCAAGAGGAGGAGTGTACAAAGACGCTTTTTACACTTACCTTGAAAAATATGGGGAAGACTGGGTGGAATATAAAGAAGATACTGGTAGGGTAAGCGTAAAGCTGAAAACCTTTGCGGAGTATGTGCCACTCTTTGCCGAAAAGGACAAGTTCCTCATCATTCAATCAGAGGAGATCACCAACAGCTTTGAAGGGAAGCCACTGCATCTCAATGTTACAAATGTGAAGGAGCTGATAGGGGCTCAGGAAGGGAGCAGTGTGTCGGATGTACTGCAAAAGAGCATTGATGCCTTAGCGGCGCAACGGCAAGCCACCGGTCAGCCAATGATCATTCATATCAATCATCCCAATTTCTATTTTGCCATCACTTTGGACGACATGATATCGCTTAACGGTGAGCGGTTCTTCGAGGTGTTCAACGGGCACCCGATGGTCAACAACTATGGTGACTCCACCCACATTGGTATGGAGGAGATGTGGGACCGCATCAATATTGCCTACCTGGCCGCCGGAAAGCCCCTCATGTATGGTGTGGCAACGGACGATAGCCATAATTACCATATGTTTGGCGATGCCTACAGCAATAGTGGCCGGGGCTGGGTGATGGTGCTGGCCGACTCCCTGCGACCTGCCTCTTTGATTGAAGCCATGGAAGCAGGGGACTTTTACGGTTCTACCGGAGTGACTTTGAGTGGAATTAGCCATGAGGGGAACAAGGTCAGAGTAGAGGTGGGGGCGGAAGAGGGCGTTGCTTATACAATACAATTCATTGGGGTGAAGAAAGGGGAAGAGATGTCTTCGGTGTTGCTGGAGAAAAAAGGAATAGCTGCTGAATTTGATCTAACAGAAGACATCGTGTTTGTCAGAGCCAAAGTAGTGTCGGACAAGTATAAAGAAAACCCGTTCCAAGAGGGTGATTTTGAGACCGCCTGGACGCAGCCAGTGGTTTATCAGTAAGACTGGCCGTTTTGAACTTCATGCCCTTTTGATCTATCTTTCAAAGGATTAAAATCATTAGCATCGGATGTCTTTTCGGTTTACACTTTTTCTGCTGGCATGCATTAGCATTGCTGGTCAGCTATTGGCGCAAGAATCATGGACAAAACGTCTTCCCGGAATCGGGACTTTTTCATCGCCCAGAGTAGCTGACCTCAACGGAGATGGCATCAAAGATATTATTCTCGGGGCGGGCAGGGAGGAATTCAAAGCCTGCGACTCGGCAGTGTTTGCACTGGACGGAAGAACCGGCGACATGCTTTGGAATGTGTCGGCTATTGATCAGGTGTTTGGTTCGGCCAGTTTGAAAGACATCACTGGTGACGGTGTGATGGATGTGTTCATCAATGGGAGGTCGGCGGAATTGCAGGCTGTGAATGGCAAGACCGGGGAAGTGATCTGGCATTTCAATGACCCCGACCTGGCCAAAGAACGGAAGCAAAAGCAGTGGTTCAACTTCTACAATCCACAGTTTGTACCAGACCAAAACGGAGATGGTGTGGAGGATATATTGATTTCCAATGGCGGCGATGTAATGGCAGAGCCTTACGACCCAAACCGACCGGCTGGTCACCTGGTAGTGCTCAACACCCTCACTGGCGAAGTGCTGGGCAAAGCCAAAATGCCTGATGGCAAGGAAATTTATATGTCGGTGACTGCTTTGGCGGTAGCTGGAGGCACAGACATGGAGATCGTATTTGGAACCGGCGGAGAAACCATTGGGGGCAACCTGTGGCTGGGTACACTCTCTCAGGTGATGAAGGGCGATTTAACCCCCGCTATCAAGCTCGACAGCAGTGCCAACAAGGGCTTTATAGCTCCAGCTGCCTGGGTAGATGTGAATGACGACGGCAGGCCCGACATCATTGCCAATGCAGTGGATGGGAGATTTCTGGCGTTCGATGGGAAAACGCACCAAAAAATCTGGCAAGTGAAAATAGACAACGCCGAAGCTTACAGTTCGATCTCAGTGGGGAATTTTAACGCCGACAAGATACCCGACTTTTTCCTGTCTTTTGCGCAAGGATCCTGGCCCAACCTCGACTGGACCAAGCAATTTATGGTGAGTGGTGCCAATGGAGCCGTTGAGTTTCTGGACTCGCTTGGGCTTTATCAAACCACCACGCCTGTGATTGCCGACTTTACCCTTGATGGTGTTGATGATGCATTGGTGATTGTGAACTACCAGGCAGAAAGCCTGGAAAATGGATTAATGAAGAAGTACTTCTACAACATGCTGGCGGTGATCGATTTCACGACAGGTGAAGTCATTGATCTCGATGTTCATACGGATGGACATAATCTTTCGTCAACACCTTGGGTCGGTGATTTGGATGGCGACGGCAATATTGATATCGTTTACTGCCACGCCACTAACACTGAGCATACCTATACCTTTGACGGCATGGAAGTGATAAGATTGACGACCACTTTGCCTATCGGAAATGAGATCAAATGGGGTGCCTACATGGGTAGTTGGTATGACGGCGTGTTCAAAAAATAAGGCAGTATCACCTTAAAGAATCCCACCACCGCTCCATAGGGAACGTTGGTTCACCTACTAACAGCCTTTCACCGATCTTTGGGGTGGTGATTGCCATGCCTAACTCGCCAGCCTTTTTGGTTACCCTGTCAACAGGATCTTTCCACGCATGAAGCGCTAACACGAACGCTCCCCAATGAATAGGCATCATGAGCTTCGCATTTAGATCAACGGCCCCCTGAGCCGTTTCTTCCGGCAACATATGAATATTGTGCCAGCGCAGGTCATACTGCCCGCACTCCATGAGTGCCACATCAAACGGGCCGTACCGTTGACCGATTTCTTTGAAATGTGGGCCATAGCCACTGTCGCCACTGAAATAAATGTTGGCGTGGGTTCCTTTGATCACCCACGAACCCCACAGTGTTGAAAAACGGTTGGTGATGCCCCTGCCAGAGAAGTGCCTTGCTGGTGTGCAGACAATTTGAAGATTCTCATGCGTGGTTTCCTCCCACCAGTTCATTTCATGTATTTTTTCTCCGGCTACCCCCCATGCAACCAGGTGAGCGCCAACACCCAATGGTACATAAAAGTCTTTCACTTTGTCTTTCAGCCCGGTCACAGAGCCGTAGTCGAGGTGGTCGTAATGATCATGCGAAAAGAAGACTGCGTCTATTACAGGCAGCTGAGCGATTTCTATCGGCAGACCCTCAGTAAACCTGTGAGACCCGATAAACGAGACCGGCGAAGGCGAGTCGCCAAACATTGGATCGAGTAAAATGTTCTTTCCTTCCATTTCCAGGAGAAAGGCCGAGTGCCCAAACCAGGTAAGCCGGGTCAGGGTGTCCGGTCGATTGACGATGCTCATGGAATCAATCTTCAAAACAGGAAGTGGTTTTTCGGGAGCCAGGTTGGGCACGCCCACAACGTAATCTCTTAGCAGGGTTTTTACTGTAGCCCAGTCCATTTCCATGGATGTGGGCTGTTGGTTGACAAAAAGACCCTCCTCGAAATGGCCGGACTTTTCGTAGGAAGCGATTTGGGCGTCAGTTGGGGTGCCGCCAAACTGTGGGCTCAGGCCGGTGAAAAGCCATCCCGCAACGACCACCAGGGTAGTAATCCCGGCAAGGGAGATGCCGATAAACTTGAAAACAACTAAAATCAATCTCATAAGTGTATGGAGAGCACAAAAGCATCAATGCCAGCCTCAAAAATACGCTTACGATCAATCAATACACAAAGGTTGCATTCTTATTCGTATTTCAGCGCTTTGACCGGGTTGGCCCTGGCTGTTTTGATCACATGAACTCCAATGGTAAACAAAGCGATGAGCAGCGCCGCTGCCCCTGCCCCAGCAAATATGTACCAGCTGATGTCGATGCGGAAAGCGAAATTTTCAAGCCATCGCTGCAGCAGTAAGTAAGAAACGGGCCATGCAATCAGGTTGGCCAGGAGAACCCACGTGGTGAACTCCCTGGAGAGGATCACGATGATTTGAGGCACGCCGGCACCCAGCACTTTTCGAATGCCAATTTCTTTGGTGCGTCGTTCGGTGACAAAGGCTGCCAGTCCAAAAAGGCCCAGACAGGCGATAAAAATGGCAATGCTGGCAAAAATGGTAACAATAGTACCGGCCTTTTGTTCGCTTTGATAAAGCCTGGCCAATGTTTCATCTACAAAACTATAGTGGATAGCCTCACCTTCAGGTGCAAACTTTGACCACTCATCTTCAATGAAGGCCATGGTCGACATCATGTCGTCGGACGACACCCGGAGCGTCAGCATTCCCGATGATTCTCTTGGTGGTCGCAGGTTGAGTACCAGGGGCCGGATCTGCCGGTGGAGCGATTCGTAGTTAAAGTCCCTGACCACGCCAATGATTTTGTAGGTCGTCCCTCTTTCCGTGATATCAATGGACGTTATTTCACTGCCGACCGGGTCTGCTGCGTTAAAGGCCCTGGCGGCCGATTCATTAATGATCACGGCCTGAGAATCGTTGGGGAAGTCCTTCGAGAAAAACCTTCCTGCTACAAGTTCTATTTGAAAAGTTTCCAAAAAGGCATCATCCACGTTGATAAACTGAGCAAGCACAATGTCGGATCCGGTCTTTTTATTGTACAAATAACCGCTTCCGGGAATGCCACTATTGAACAGTCTAGAACTGTTGGTAATCGCCTGTATGTTCGAGTTTTGACGTAAGGTTTCGCTAAATACATCTGTCTTTTCTCTAAGTAGCGCTGCATTCCTGATTGAAACAAGGTGCTCTCTGCTGAATCCCAGGTTTTTATTTTGGATATAATGCAGCTGGTCTTTGATGACGATAGTGCCGATGAGCAAAGAGATAGAAATGGCAAATTGGGTAATGACCAGGCTACTTCTCAGCTTGCTGCTTTTAGCTCCTTTAACTTTGTTGTGTTTCAAAACGCTGATGGGCCGGGCCTGCGATAGATACAGAGCCGGGTAGCTGCCTGCCAGCACACCCACTACCAGGGCAAACAGCAGAAGACCGGGCAGTGTGTATACATTGCTGAAAAGGTTGAAAGTAAGGGGCCTTCCTGTCAGGTTGTTGAATCCGGGCAATGCCAGGCGGATAAATACTACCGACAATGCTACAGCCAGCAGGCTCATCAATACTGCTTCGGAAATAAATTGTGTGATGAGCTGATAGCGGGTAGAACCAAAGGTTTTTCTAACCCCCACCTCTTTTGCCCGCTTTTCCGACTTGGCTGTGGACAGGTTCATGAAGTTGATTACCGCAATGAATAGAATGAACACTGCGACCACAGAAAATATGTAAATGTAAGCGATGTCTCCCGACCTGACCGTACCCCATTCCGTATTGAGATCGATACCGTAGTCTCGTTGTGATCTCAGGTAAATTGACTGAAAGGGCTGTAAGCCAAAGGCATAGTCGCTGCCTTGCTTAAGCAGCTCGTCGAAGGAAACGCCAAGCACTTGTTGGACCTGAGGCGCTACATAGTTGGTTACAACAGACTGCATTTTCTTCTCGAAGGCGACCGGATCGGTTCCCTTTTTTAAAGCGATGTAAGTGGTATACCAAAGCTCTATCCAACCGTCATTTGGCTCGTAGGTAGAGAGGGATTCAAGGTAATCGCAGCTAAAGTGAGAATTTTTTGGAAAGTCCTCTATCAGAGCCGTCACCATGTAGCTCCGGCCTCCCTCGGTCTCCAGTGTAGCACCAACCGGGTTTTCGTTACCAAAGATTTTCTTTGCCGCCGACTCCGTGATTACGAGCGAGTTAGGGCTTGTGAGGGCGGAGCCTGGCTCTCCCTCGATAAATTTGACAGGAAAAATATCAAAGAAAGTGCTGTCAACGGCATGAACCGTATTGCTCCTGTAAACCCGGTTATTGTGCCGAAACGCTCTGGGCCCCTGATAGCCTATACGGGTATAGGTGAGAACTTCCGGGAAATTCTCTTTGAGAGTGGCACCCATTCTTCCCGACGTTTTTGAGTTAACATTGCTTTCGCCGTTGATGTGGGAGCGAACATAAACCCGATAAAGTTGCTCGTTTTTGGCAACGGATGAATCCGCTTTGTCGAAGCTTAGTTCGAAGCGAACGAATAGAAACAAGGTTAGGAAGCACGTAACGCCTACTGCCAGCCCAAGGATATTGATGGCAGCAAATGCCCTGTCTTTGCTGATATTGCGAAGGGCAATTTTTAAGTAGTAACTGATCATGACCAGGCTGTTGAGTTGAGTTTTTTGTGGCTTCTTTTGCTTGCGAAGCCCGGCATTTCTTATGGATAGCAGGCAATCTTTCAGATAGTGCAGAGATGCATACCTTTCGCCATGCTGCACCCGGCGATCTTCATACAGTTCGGTTAAATCGCCCTGTACTTCGTCCAACAGCTCCCGGCTCAGAACACGCCTGAGCAGCCAGGAGCCAAAGTGAGGTGGCAAGCCATCCGTTTCATTCGAGGTTTTCATTTGCGCCTTGTGTTAGGGCATGTTTCTTATTCGTACCGCAAGGCTTTTACCGGATCCGACTTGGCGGTTGACATGGTTTTGTAGCCAACGGTAAGTAAAGCTATCACCAAAACAAGCAATCCGGCAATGACGAAAATCATCGGTGAAATAGAAATTCTGTAGGCGAAATTGTCGAGCCAGTTGTTCATGATGAACCAGGTGGCGGGCCAGGCAATGAGGTTGGCGAACAGCACCAGGTAGACAAACTCTTTTGACAGCAGCATGACAATGTGGCCTACGTCGGCGCCAATCGCTTTTCTTATACCAATTTCCTTGGTCTTTTGTAGTGCATTGAACGACGACAAGCCGAACAACCCAAGGCAGGCAATCACAATAGCAAAGCCTGCAAACAGGGTGAAGACCCTGCTGAATTTCTTTTCGGGGTTGTACTGCCGATTGAAGAAATCGTCGAGAAAGAAGTAGTCGAACGGGTTGCCCGGGAAGTAGGCCGTGTAGGTGCGCTCTACTTTGTCGAACAACTGGCTAAGGTCGGAAACGCCATTTTTATCGAGCTTAATCGTGAAAAAGCTGCTTCGGCCTGTCACCAGCGGAAACAACAAGGGAGTAGGTTTGGTTTTGGCCGACATTTGGTTGTAGTCTTCCACTATGCCCACAATGGTTTTGTTGCCCCGTCCCCAGCTTAGCTTTTGGTTAATGGCTTCTTCAGCCGAGGCGAAACCGAGGAATTTCGCACCCGCTTCGTTGAGGATAAGCGAGCCTGTGTCGGTACCGAATGTTCGGTCGTAGTTGCGGCCGGCAACAAACCTGATGTCGTAGGCAGGGAAGTAGTCATAGTCTACTCCGGCTATATAGATTGTTTTGCGTGCTTCGTTGGGCTCTTCGGCTCTTTTGATACCGTTTGCCCAAAAAATCTCATCTCCCGGAACGTTGGTGCCCGAAGCCAGGGCTGTAATTTCCGGCATTTGAAGCAGCTCATTCCTGAAGGTCTGCATGGTTGAGCCATAAAGGGAGTCAGCTGCAAATACACCGGGCCCTTTTACCACAAGGGTCTCTGTCATATCGAAGCCCAGGTCCAGGTTGCGGACAAAGCTGAGCTGCTGATACACAATGAGGGTGCCGGCAATCAGACAAACCGAGGAAGCAAACTGGAATATGACAAGGGTTTTTCTGAGAAGGATGCCGCCCTTTTTGCCAGTCATTTTGCCCTTTAGCACGGTAGATGGCTGGTATGACGATAAAACAAATGCGGGGTACAGGCCGGAGAGAAAAGAGCCGATAAAAACGACCAGCATTGTGACGCCCCAAAAACTTGCACTCAACAAGAATGAAAGGTCCAGGCTTGCATCAGTAAGCGCATTGAACTGATTGATGCCAAGTGTTACTATGGCGAGTCCCAACACGAAGGAGAGCAAGTTCATGACAAGCGATTCGGTAATAAACTGCCCGATTAGCTGCGCCTTGAATGCGCCCATTACTTTTCTTACGCCAACTTCCTTGGCACGTTCTACCGACCTGGCTGTGCTCAGGTTGATGTAGTTGATCCAGGCAATCACCAGGATAAACGCAGCAATGATGGTAAGGAAAAAGACAGCTTCCCCATCGCCGGCTTCGTCCGGCTCCGATTCCTGAAGTAGATTAGAGCTCAGGTGGATATCGGTAATTGGCTGTAAGAGGAACTCTTGTCTGATATTGTATTTTTCTTCCTCCTCATGTCTTTCTTCATACAGCACGTCAGCAAATTTCTTATTGAAGGCCACAGGGTCAGTTCCATCCCGCAAAAGAACGTAGCTATTGAAATCGTACCACCCCCAGGCTGTTTCTGACTGGTTATCAGTTTGATTGTTGAGTGTTTGATAGGAGATAAGGAAGTCAAATTTGATATGCGAATTGTTGGGCACGTCTTTGGCTACGGCAGTCACGGCCATGCTGTATTGCCCGTCAGCCCGGATCATTTTGCCGATGGGATCTTCGTCTCCGAAGTATTTTTTGGCGGCTGTTTCGGAAATTACCACAGTATTCGGCTCAGTCAGGCAGGTTTCCACATCTCCCTTGATGAGTGGGAAGGTAAAGATCTTCAGGAAAGCAGGATCGGCAATGTGAATTCTGTCTTCCCGAAAGTTGATATTGTTATAAGAAACTACCATCGAAAGGGGATAGGCTCTGGCGAAGTCTACCACCTCGGGCATTTTCTCTTTCATGAAAGGCCCTACCCTTGGCACGGCCGCAGCACATTCAAACTGAAGCTCTCCTTCGCGGTAAAAGTTGTACTGTATGCGATACAGATTTTTGAAATTGACGTTGAACTTGTCGTAGCTCCGCTCGTAGGCCACGTATTGCATAATAAAAATGCAGGCAGCCATGCCAAGTGCCAGCCCCATGATGTTGAGGGCAGTGTAGACCTTGTTTTTGGAGATGGTCCGCAGTGTGATTTTAAGGTAATTTCTGATCATAGCGCCTGAGTTATTTTGAGTAGTATAATGTCTTTTTCTTCTGAGGTCGTAATTGCGGGCAGAAAGTACGGCGTCTTTCAGGTAGTGAAGCGAGGCGATCCACTTCCCTTTTGTTTCAAGTCTTTCTTCGTACAGTTCAAGCAAGTCACCATGTATCTCTTCGAACAGTTCAGCACTGTAAATCTTCCTGAGGAGGAAGGTCCCCAGCGCTGGTGGCCGATTCACATGGTTTTGTCCTGCGGGTATCAAAGAGGTGCCGGTTTTCAGCTATTGACAAACGACAACTGAGGGATGTTGGACCACAGTTGCTCTTTCATTTCTTTGGATTCCTTCAGCGTGGCAAAGCCGGCTGAGGTTACTTTGAACAGGCGCTTCTTCTTGCCGCCTCTTTTTGAAGTGGCGCCGCCAAATTCGGACGACAGAAAGCCCTTGTCCTCAAGCCTGTAGAGTGAGGAGTGGACTGCGCTGATATTTACTACTCTGCTGGCTGTTTTTTCCAGTTCTTCCCTCACCGCTACTGCATATGCTTCGTCGCCGAGTGAAGCCACCATCAGAAGGACCAGCTCTTCGAGTTCTCCAAGGTTATTGCCTTTCATTCCTTTTAAGTTTGCGATTGATTATCCTCACAAACGTAAATAAAATAAATTTGTTTTCCTCAGTTTTGTAAATTATATCATTTAAAGGCCTTCATGAGGCTTTAGGTAGTTGCATTCCCCGGGCGGGTAAATGGCAGGTGGTCACCTGCCAAAAGGTCGGACAACCCTTTGTTGCCTCCCTTACAGCATTTAACTTTCAAAAGCCCTGTGCTAATACTTGCGGGGAGCGATGGCGTGAGATTAGTTGAGGGGAGGGGACTGGCAGTTACCCCAGTATTTTTGCCAGGTCAGCTTCTTTTACGGGTTTCACAATGAAATCGCTAACCTCCTGGTATGTCTTCGCTTTTTCGATGTCAGCCTGGTCTATGGAAGAACTTACCATGTAAATGGTGATCTTCTTCTTTATCATCGGTTTGATTTTTACAAACTCGTCAAGAAACTGCCATCCATCCATAACGGGCATGTTTATGTCCAGTAAGATGACGTCAGGCAATTCTTCACTTGTGCTGATCAAAGGTTTCATGTACTTAATTGCCTCGGCACCATTTTTAAATACCAACAGGTTTTTACTGTACTTATGAAAATCAATCAGCTTCCTGAGGCCGAATACATAAATCTGATCATCATCGATGATGCAAGCTAAATCTACCATGCTTATTAAAAGTATATCTTAAACGTTGTTCCTACCCCCACTTCACTTTCTACTTCGATTCTACCCCCCATGCTCTCCACCTGATTTTTGGTAATGAAAAGGCCGATCCCTTTGGCGTCGGCATTGCCGTGAAATGTCTTGTACATGCCAAACAATTTGGCTTTGTGGAGTTTGAGATCGATACCCCTACCGTTATCTGCAATTTGCAAAACTTTTGAATTTTTAGATTCAACAAAGTCAATATTAACCACGGGATTTCTCTCCGGGTGCCTGTACTTAATGGCATTGCTCAGGAAATTGAGCAAGATGCTTTCAAGGTAAGCCTTGTTATAGGTAATGGTGGTGGTGTCACCAATATGTAAATTTATTTTGGCTTTTTTCTCCTTAATGTCCCCTGAGAGTATTTGCATTGTTTTAATGAAGTATTCCTTCAGGTTAAGATCTTCTGTTTGGGTATTGATGTCTACCTGAATTTTCACCACCTCATTCAAATTGGTAATAGTTTCGCTCAACGACACTGATATTTCGGCCAGGTGTTCAATGAGCTCATCTTTTTCTTCGGCTGTGGAGGACATGTTGATCAAATTGATCATCATTTCCAGATTGCCCGAATGGGAGCGGAGGTTGTGTGACACTATGTGAGCAAAGTTGAGCAGCCGCTTGTTCTGTTCGCTGATAATATCGAACGAGTGCCTGACCTGCGCTTCATTCTCTTTTCGTTGCGTAATGTCGGAATGTGTACCGATGACACGGGATGGCAGGCCCTTTTCGTTAAATTCTGTGACCTTGCCACGATCAAGTACCCATACATAGTGCCCACCTTTGTGTTGCACACGATGTTCATTAATATAAATCTCGGTTTCACCCCTCAGGTGCTTCTGCATTTCGTTGAAATAAGCCTCTTTGTCATTGGGGTGTACCCGATTACCCCAGGCCCCTGATTTGTTTGGTGCGTCTTTGGTGCTTAGCCCCAGCATGTCGAGTGATCTTTTGGAATAGAATACTTCTTCGGTTGCCAGGTTCCAATCCCACACGCCATCGTTGGCTCCTTCGAGCGCAAATTGCCAGCGTTGTTCACTTTCCTGTAGTGCCCGTTCAGTAAGTTTTCTCGCAGTGATGTTGTAGCTGATGCCTATCAGGCCCACAATTTCCCCAGTATCATTTCGCAAAGGGATTTTTGATGAAAGAAACCAATTGGTGCTTCCGTCATGCCTGGTGTTGATCGTCTCTTTATTTAAGATCGCTTTCCCAGTGCTGAACACCTCTAGGTCTTCTTGCCGTGATACATTTGCAGATTCCGCCGGGTAGAGGTCGAAGTCGGTTTTGCCCAGTACCTCTGATTCTTTTTTGAAGCCCGAATATTCCATTTCCAGCCTATTGACAAGTGTTTTCCTCGACTCCAGGTCTTTGACGTAGATATTGACCGGAATGTTATCGATTAGGGACTTTAGCAGTTTTCTTTCCTCCTTCAGGGCTATCTCCGTCGCCTTTCGATCGGAGATATCTTTAATTTGAGAGATAAAGTGACTGGGGTTTCGGTCAATGTCTTTGATAAGAGACACATTTAGAAGAACCCAAATGATTTGCCCATGTTTATGAAAATACCTTTTCTCCATTTGGTAGGAGGGTATTTCTCCCGAAATGACTTGTGCCACCAGTTGTAAATCGCTGTCAAGATCGTCGGGGTGAGTTAGTTCTTGAAAAGTAATTTTGGTTAATTCCTCATCTGAGTAGCCCAATATTTTGGACAAGCTACTATTTACTTTCAGCCATTTTCCGTCGAGCGATACCAGCGCCATTCCGATAGCTGAATATTGAAAGGCACCCCTGAACTGCTCTTCGCTCACCTTTAAGTCGAGTTCAGCATTTTTGATTTGATTGATGTCCTGAAAAACACCAAAAAGCCTGGTGCAAGCGCCGTTGATAAAGTCTGCCTGGCCCACTGCCCTGATCCATTTAGTGGAGCCGTCGGTTGTTATAAGCTCAACTTCCAAATCATAGGGAGTGCCATTTAATATAGCGTTCTGAACGGCATCCTTTATACTCGCTCTGCTTTCGCCTTCTTTGAAAAATTGGATCGCTCCGTCGAGATTAGGTTTATAGTTCTGACTTACTCCATGCATTTCCATGGTTATTTTGTCCCAATAAACCGTATCGTTAACCAAATCCACCTCCCAGGCACCGATATTGGCCGTTTCGCTGGCTTGTTTTAGAATGGACTCCAGGTGTTTTTTTTCCTCTTCCCTATGCTTTAGTGAGGTAATATCAGCAGTGTACATAATAAGTCCCCCCACAACGCCCTCACTTTTATACCATGGTCGCACCTCCCACGTCAGCCATTGTAGAGAGCCGTCCGCTCTTAGAAAGGATGCTTCGTCTACTTTATCAATAGCTCCATTGAGGCATTTTACATGAATTTCTTTCCATTCTTCTCCTATCTCAGGGAAAATGTCATAGTGTGAGACGCCCAGGATTTGCTTGTCTTTGATCCCATAGTCCTCCTTCCACTTTTCAGAAGCAGCCAGGTACCTCATTTCGGTGTCGAACATGGCAATGGCTGAGGGGGCTTGTTCAATAAATACCCTATTGCGTTTTTCACTTTCCTCAAGACTTATTTCAAAAAGCTTTTGTTCGGTAATGTCCCAATGAGTGCCCGCAATTCGGAAAGGATTGCCCAGTTCGTCATAGTGGACTACGCCATTAACCTTGATGTATTTGATAGATTTGTTGGGTAATATAATCCGGTGCTCAAGACCGATGGACAGCTCATTTTTTACGGCCAGATCAAACATCTTGTCAGTTCGAGCCAGGTCTTCGGGATGAGTTCTTTTGCTTAGTGAATCCAGAGAGATTGGCTCGTAGGGGTCAAAACCCCAGATTTTTCGCAGCTCATTGTTTACGTCAAGGAAGTTGTCTTTGATGTCGATGGTCCACAAACCCACGTTTCCACTACTGGTAGCTAGTTGTAGCCTCTCATTAAGCAAATTTAGTTCTTCCGTTCGCTCCGCTATTTTTTCTTCGAGCGACTGGTTGAGGTCCGAAAGTTGATTTTCTGCTTCTTGTCTTTCGGCATCCACTCTATTGAGTATGAAAGCCACCCGCAGTATTAGCACGAGGCAAATTGCCAGAAAGGAGATTGTTTGCAGTGAAATGCCGAATTCCACGGATACTACGCCGAACCTTTTGGAAAGAATCATTAAAAAGCCTAAGGCTATCACAAGAACGCCAATTTGCGGCAAGAGCCGCTTCGCCAGCCAGGTGCCCAGATTTCGCCTCTTAAAAAAACCAACCAAACCGAGGTGAGGCCGACTGAGACTGGCCGCCAATGAAATCAATAAAAAAGTGATGGACGTGTGAATGGCCATTGTGCTGAAAAAAGGCAGTTTGGCACTTGAGGGAACCTGATAGAAAAAGCCCATTAAAGAAATAAATGAAATCAGGCTCACCAGGTGCAGAATATACTGTGCCAGGGCAAAAAGCCGAACCCTGGAAGATGAAAAAAAAAGCAGAGAGGTTCCCAGTAGTAGAAAACAGGTGGCAGTAGCGGCCGACATACGACCCGGGTAAGGCAAATTTGCCGCTCTCGAAATATTGTCGACAAAGAAAAACTCGTCAACCCCAAACGAGTAGCCAAGCGTATATTGTGAAAGCGTAAGGAGGCCGATCAGCATGGTTGAAATAGAAAATAGCTGAACGGGCAGATTGAACCCCTTCCTGAAAGCGTCAAGGAAAGTCAAAGCCAAACCGGCGAACAAAAAGCCCAGAGCAGTATTGAACTTCATCGTCGGCAGGCCAGGAACTATCGCCAGCAGGACGTCGAATCCAATAATCCATCCAGTAATTACGAGAATGGCAATGAAGTTGACGGCCAGACTTGTGTAAGTAATAAATGAACTGTCCTTGCTTGTTCTCATTTCATCTTTTGCTGGTTAGCCTATTAACAGGCGTCAAGAAGTACTTTCGCTAAAATAGACCCTCTGAATGTATAAGACTTTACTTTAATTAGGAAAATAACAAGTAAAAATATGACGGAAGGAGGGATTTCGACCTGTTTCCGGATCGGTCAGATATTGTCAATATGAAATTCTATGTCGTAATCCGAACGCTATATAGTTGGTGGTCAGTGGAGAACGGAATTTGGTAACTATCGGCCAATGATTGCCGGAGCCAATTTTCCGTCAAATATATATTGTACTATTCTTAAACAATTTGAAGATTTTTCTTCAAAGCAGCACAAAACGACAGGCTTAGGTTCTCCGGTCTGTCGGCACCTTTAATTTTTAATGATTGCCACACTCAATCGATTTACAATACAACAGCTTGATGATTCCGCTCCTCCAAACCCTTTTCTAACCGCTGACCATTTTTTACTATCGTCGTGTAATTGAAGCTATGTATTTTACAACTTATTTAACAATCGGCTCCTTTTGTTTGAAGGGATGCAAGAAAAATTTCTTATTACTACAAAAGCGATAATACTTTGAGACGCAGAGACTTTGTACAGATAGCAGGTTTAGGAATGGCAGGGGCTGCTTTGTCGATTCCAATGATAGGGAATGCGGTGCCGGTACAGCGCTTTTTGGAGTCGCCACTGGATGTGGCCCAGAAGAAACAGCTGGCGGACGTGGCGTTGAATGCTGCAAAAGCGAACGGTGCCACCTACGCCGATGTGAGGATAGGCAGGTACCTCAACCAATATGTGTTTACCAGAGAAACGAGGGTGCAAAATATAGTCAACACCGAGTCCTTCGGCGTAGGCATCAGGGTAATTGCCAATGGCACCTGGGGTTTTGCGTCTACTAATGAGGTGAATCCGGCCGGTATTCAAAAAGCTACTATGCAGGCTGTGTCTATAGCTAAAGCCAATTCAAAATTTCAGACTGACCCTGTCAAGCTAGCCCCTGTGCAGTCGCATGGCGAAGTAAGCTGGAAGAGTCCTATTGAAAAGAGCGCTTTCGAAGTGCCCGTGTCTGAAAAGGTGGACTTACTTCTTGCGGCCAATGCAGCGGCCATGGACGCTGGTGCCAGCTTTGTGAACTCTAACCTGTTCATGGTGAATGAGCAAAAGTACTTCGCTTCTACGGAAGGGTCGTACATCGATCAGGACGTGCACAGGATATGGCCTACGTTCAATGTGAATGCCGTGAACCGTGCCGAAGGAAAATTCAAATCCCGCTCTGCCATGAGTGCCCCCATGGGAATGGGATGGGAGTACATGCTTCCTAAAGAATCGGACAAGCTGGAAGGCCCTGGTGGCATGAAATTGTATAAGAACAGCTACGATATAGTAGAGGATGCCAAAACTGCGGCGCTTCAGGCGAAGGAAATGCTTGACGCCAAGTCGGTAGATCCGGGTAAATACACGATGGTGCTGGAGCCAAACCACCTTGGTCTCACCATTCACGAATCTGTTGGGCATCCGCTAGAGTTGGATAGGGTGCTCGGCTATGAGGCCAATTATGCCGGAACAAGCTTCGCCACATTGGACAAATGGAAATCAGGTGACTTCAACTACGGTAGCAAGGAGGTGAATATTTTTGCTGACAAGCTACAGCCCGGCTCGCTGGGTGCGGTTGGTTACGACGATGAAGGAGTAAAAACCAAGCGTTGGGACCTGATCAAAGACGGTATTTTGGTGAACTATGAAGCCATTCGTGACCAGGTGCATATTCTCGGTCAGAATGAGTCGCATGGCTGCTGCTATGCCCAGACCTGGCAGGATGTGCAGTTCCAGCGCATGCCTAACGTTTCACTGGCGCCGGGCAAGGAGAAGTACTCCTCGGCCGATATGATCAAAGACGTAGAAAAAGGCATTTACATTGCTGGACGAGGCTCGTATTCTATCGATCAGCAGCGCTACAACTTCCAGTTTGGCGGCACTGTCTTTTATGAAATCAAGAACGGCGAGATTGTCGGCATGCTCAACGATGTGGCCTACCAAAGCAATACCCAGGAATTCTGGAATAGCTGCGTGAAAATATGTGATGAAAATGATTATAGGATGTTCGGCTCGTTCTTCGATGGCAAAGGTCAGCCCTCGCAGGTAAGTGCCGTGTCGCACGGAAGCTCCACCACCAGGTTTGATGGAGTGAATGTGATTAATACAGGAAGGACTATTTAATAGCCCATTGAAGAAAGAACTCAAACTAAAATAAAACAAGGACTAACTTAATTAACCCATGAGGAGAAGAGATTTTGTTCAACTGGCGGGTTTGGGAGCTGGAGCAATGATGCTGCCCGTTTCCGCTTTCGCCAAATCGGTGGATCCCAGCCGACTGCTGGAGCCTGCCCTGGATGTAATCCAGAAGAAAAGACTGGCTGATGTGGCACTCAATGCGTCCCGTTCTGCGGGTGCGAGTTATACCGATGTTCGTATTGGTCGTTACCTTAATCAGTTTGTGATCACCCGTGAAGACAAAGTGCAGAACATGGTGAACACTGAGTCGTTTGGTACTGGTATTCGTGTGATCGCCAACGGTACCTGGGGGTTTGCATCGACCAACGATGTGACCGAGGAGGGAATTGCGAAAGCCGCAAGACAGGCCGTGGCTATTGCCAAAGCGAACTCCAAATTCCAGACGTCGCCGGTAGAATTGGTGCCGGTGAAAGGATACGGAGAGGTGAGTTATAAAACTCCGATCAAGAAGAACGGATTTGAAGTAACCATAAAAGACAAGGCCGACCTCCTGCTGAATGCCAACGCAAGAGCAATGGAGAACGGAGCAAGCTATATTAATAACATTCTGTTCCTCGTGAATGAGCAAAAGTACTTTGCTTCTTCTGAAGGATCATACATCGATCAGGATGTGCACAGAACCTGGCCTTTCTTTACAGTGACTGCTATCGATAAAGATTCAGGGCAATTTAAACAGCGTGGTTCGTTTAGTGCCCCGGTCGGCATGGGTTACGAATACCTCGACGGCCGTGCTGAAGACAAAATCGTTGGCCCGGCTGGCGTAACGCTTTATGATAAGTCGTACGACATGGTGGAAGATGCTACCATGGCAGCACAACAAGTAAAGGAAATCCTTTCTGCCAAATCGGTGGAGCCAGGTAAATATGATTTGGCACTGGAGCCTTCTCATTTGTGGCTGACTATACATGAGTCGGTAGGCCACCCGCTGGAGCTGGACAGAGTGCTGGGCTACGAAGCCAACTACGCAGGCACCAGCTTTGCTACTTTGGATAAATGGGAAACCAAGAAATTTAACTATGGCAGCAAGGAGGTCAACTTTGTGGCAGATAAAACGCAAGTAGGTTCGCTTGGTGCTGTGGGTTGGGACGATGAAGGAGTGAAGACAAAAGAGTGGGATTTGGTCAAGGACGGAACGCTGGTGAATTATCAGGCCATCAGAGACCAGGCCAAAATCATTGGAGAAACTGAGTCGCATGGCTGCTGTTATGCTGATAGCTGGAGCAGCGTTCAGTTTCAGCGCATGGCTAATGTGTCGTTGAAGGCTGGCAAAGAGCAGCTTACACCCGAACAGCTTATTGGAGGCATTGACAAAGGCGTTTACATTGTAAAGGACGGCTCATTCTCTATTGACCAGCAGCGCTACAACTTCCAGTTCGGAGGGCAGCTATTCTTCGAAATTAAGAACGGAAAGATAGCCGGTATGCTGAAAGATGTGGCTTACCAGTCGAACACCCAGGAGTTCTGGAATTCCTGTGTGCAGGTTTGCGACAGCAGAGATTACCGGTTGAACGGCTCTTTCTTTGATGGAAAAGGCCAGCCGGGACAGTCAAGCGCAGTGTCGCACGGAAGTGCAACGACAAGGTTCAACGGTATCAACGTGATCAATACTGCGAGAAGCATTTAACCTATTAACTAACTCGAAATCAGAATTCAAAATGGCAATATTTTCAAAAGACGAAGCAAGGGCGATCCTGGAGAAGGTAATGAAATTCTCGAAGGCCGATGCTTGCGAGGCTAACCTCAACGGCTCCAATGGGGGCAATATCCGATATGCAAGGAACACTGTTTCTACCGCAGGGGAAAACAGCGACGTAACGCTGGTGGTGCAATCGAACTTCGGCAAGAAATCAGGCACAGCTACAGTGAATGAGTTCGACGAAGCTTCACTTGAAAAGGTGGTAAGAAGGTCGGAAGAGCTGGCACAGCTCGCACCGGAGAACCCTGAGTTCATGGGCCCCCTTGAGCAACAGACCTACGGAGAATCAAAAACGTATGCCGAAGCAACAGCTAAAATCACCCCAGAGTACCGGGCACAGGCAGCGGCCAATAGTATCAATCCGGCGGCCGCTAAGGATGTGACCGCTGCTGGATTCATGGAAGATAGCTACGGTTTTGCATCCATGATGAACACAAAAGGCCTTTTTGCCTACAACAGGTCTACCAACGTCAACTTTACAGTGACAATGCGGACCAACGACGGGCTTGGCTCAGGCTGGGCAACAAGAGACTACAACGATGTAAGCAAGCTTGATACGGCTGAGGCATCTAAAATTGCCATTGAAAAAGCTGTCAAATCAAGCACGGCCAAAGCCATTGAGCCTGGAAAATATACAGTGATTCTTGAGCCCGCTGCGGCTTCTGATCTTTTGCAGAATATGCTTTTCAGCATGGGCGCACGCCAGGCAGACGAAGGAAGAAGCTTTCTTGCTAAAAAAGGCGGAGGAACTAAGCTTGGAGAAAAGATAGTTGACGAAAGAGTGAACATCTATACCGACCCGTTCAATACGGAGGTGCCTGCTTCTCCCTGGACACAGGATGGCCAGGCCAGAAAGAAAATGGACATTCTTAAGAATGGTGTGGTAAGCAACATGTTCTACGACAGGTACTGGGCCGAGAAACAAGGCGTGGCGCCAGTACCGTTCCCAGGCAATGCGATCATGGAAGGTGGCACGGCCAGTTTGGAAGACATGATCAAGGATACAAAAAAAGGTATTTTGGTGACCCGTTTCTGGTATATCAGAACCGTTGATCCTCAAACGCTGCTTTATACAGGCCTTACCCGTGACGGTACCTTTTACATCGAGAATGGCAAAATTGCCTATCCGGTAAAGAACTTCCGTTTCAATGAGAGTCCGGTGATTATGCTTAATAATCTGGAAACACTCGGTAAGCAGGTACGGACAGATGGCAACCTGATACCGTACATGAAGATCAGAGACTTTACCTTCTCTAGTTTATCTGACGCTGTTTAAAAATTTGTATGAAGAACCTTCCGAAAGCTTCAAGCCTTCGGAAGGATTTTCAGTTGTTGACTGGTATGAGCAGAAAGCGCTTTGAGGAGTTTTTCTTTACACGGCTTCAGTATGAATCAGGCGATTGGGATGTAGATCAGCGCATGCCATCCAATTTGCTCAATTCTCTGGTGGAGTATACCACTCTGCCGGTGAATACCAGAGAGAATATTGTTTCTCTGAGCTCTGACGAAATTTTCAACAGCCCTTTTTGTTACCTGAGCGGACACAAACTGGTTGAGTTTACAACTACCGAACGGGAGAACTTCAAAAAGTATGTTGACAACGGAGGCTTCGTTTTTGTTGACGACTGCAACCATGATATCGATGGTCTGTTTGCCAAGTCGTTTGAAACGCAGATGGAAAAGCTATTCGGGCCAGGTAAGCTGAAGAAAATACCCAACAACCACCCTATTTATTCTTCTTTTTTCGAATTCGATGGCCCGCCTACCACCTCGCAGGAGCTGAACGGTTGGGGCGACGATATTGTACATGATTATTTGAAGGCCATAGAAATAGATGGAAGGATAGGAGTGCTTTACAGCAACAAAGATTACGGTTGTGAGTGGGATTATGATTTCCGCAACAAACGGTTTTATAAGATCGACAACACCAGGTTTAGTATTAATATAGTGATGTACGCCATGATGGCCTGACCATTTAGCTGGCCGGGTTTGAGACATTGATAGCATGAATGCAGAATTAAAAGAGATAGAGAAAACGGCTGAAAAGCTGGTAACCAGCCTGGGTGAGCTGAAGAAGGAGATTGGGAAGGTGATTGTGGGGCAGGGCGAAACAATTGACCAATTGCTGATCACCTTTCTGGCAGGTGGTCATGGGTTGCTTGAGGGCGTGCCTGGCTTAGCGAAGACGTTGATGATCCGAACGCTTTCAGAAGCGATTGACCTCAAGTTCAAGCGGATTCAATTCACTCCGGATCTGATGCCTACCGATATCATTGGTACGGAAATACTGGAAGAAGACCACACCACAGGCAAAAGAATATTCAAGTTCAACAAAGGGCCCATTTTTGCCAATATTATTCTGGCAGACGAAATCAACCGAACGTCGCCCAAAACGCAGTCGGCATTGCTTGAAGCCATGCAGGAATTTGAGGTGACCTATGCCGGAACAACTTATCCACTGGAGCGGCCCTTCTTTATTTTGGCGACCCAAAACCCGATTGAACAGGCGGGTACTTTCCCGCTTCCCGAAGCGCAGCTAGATCGGTTTCTTTTGTACATCAGGATAGGCTACCCAACAGCGGAGGAGGAGCTTAATATCCTGGAGAGCACAACCGGCAAGAAGAAAGAAGCGGTGAAAAGTGTCATCAAAGGCGAGGAGATTCTGGAAGCACAGAAGCTGGTTAGAGAGGTGCATATCAGCAGAGACCTTATTGGCTTTGTGAGCAGGGTGGTGCGAGCTACCAGGGCGGGCGAAAGCGAGGTGAGTTTTGTGAACGAATGGGTGCGCTGGGGTGCAGGCCCAAGAGCAGGTCAGGCAATGATCTTAACTGCTAAAGCAAGGGCACTCCTCAAAGGCCGTTTTGCCGTGACCATGGAGGACATCAAAAGTGTAGCATTTCCTGTCCTTCGCCATCGAATCCTTATGAACTTCAAAGCAGAGGCCGACGGTGTTACTTCGGACAGGGTAACCGCCGAGCTTTTGGATAAGATTAAACTTCCATCTGGAGTTTAGGCAACTACCAGGGAATCTTCAGTCCTTCTAAGGCAAACTAAAAAGGCTTCAATTGTGAACCCCCAAATCCGCCAGTTACTTACACCAGAGATCCTCTCCACCGTTAACGGACTGGAGCTGGTAGCCCGTGTGATAGTGGAAGGCTACATGAGTGGAGGCAATCCAAGTCAATCTGTAGGAGCCGGTCAGGAGTTTAGCCAGTACAGAAGCTACGAGCCCGGCGACGATCTCCGGCAGCTCGACTGGAAGATGTTTGCCAGGTCGGAGCGCTACTACATCAAGCAGTCGGAAATCGAAACCAACATTACCGTCAAGTTTATGCTGGACGCCAGCCGGTCGATGGAGCATGCGGAGGGCGGCGTCAGTAAAATGCAGATGGCCAAAGTGTTGATTGCAGCGTTGGCTTTTCTGGCGAGAAAGCAGAGTGATACATTCGGCCTGTTCTCGGTAAACGACCTGCACATTACAGCAGTACAGCCACGCTTTGACCAGCAGCAGTACATCAGGTTCTTGAATGAACTGATCAAAATAAAGGCTGAAAGCACCTGGAAGAAAGGAAATGGGTTGGAGCATATCTACAGCCACCAGGGCAAGGAGATGATCCTGTTTTTCACCGACATGTATGACAACGAAGGAGACCTGCAGGATTTTATTCGAAAGCTAAAAACTCCTCGCAATGAAGTTATTGTCTTCCATTTGATGGGAAGAGAAGAATTGGAATTGAACTATAGTACCCAGCTTACCTTCGAAGACCTGGAGACCGGCGACCGGCTAAAAGTAGATGCTGCTGCACAGCAAAATACTTATCGAAAGAAGATGGGCGAGTGGGTAGATGGCACCAGAGACTGGATGTTGCAAAAGCAGGTAATATACCAACCGACATATCTTGATGATCCGGCGCCTGAGGTGCTTCGGACTTTTTTGAAGGCCCGTAAATCGATGGTGAGATGATGCAGTTGACAAATCCGTTATGGCTTTGGGGACTGCTGGGGCTTGCTGTGCCTCTCGCTATTCATTTGCTGAGCAGAAAGGAGGGCAAAGTCATCAAAGTGGGCAGTCTTCGGCACCTGACTGATTCCACCACCCGCCAGTTTAAAAGTGTGAAGCTCAATGAGCTTTTGCTGCTGGCATTGAGAAGTCTGCTTCTAATCACAGTAGTGGCTTTGCTTGCGGGATTGCTCCTGCCGTCTTCGGCGAGCCTTCCAAAGTGGGTTGTGGTGGATAGAGGAGCAGAGCAACACAAAGAAATCAGCCGAATAATAGACAGCTTGACGAGCAACGATTATGAGCTAAGGTACCTGGAACAAGGATTTCCTCTCCCAAAAGACACGATATCAGAAGAACAAACGCTGGGCCGTTGGTTTTTGGCAGAGCAGCTGGGAGAAGCAAAGATTAGCGAAGCCGTTGTTTTCACAAAAGCATACATGTCCGGCTTTAAAGGTAAAAGGCCTCCAAAACCTGAGCATATTGCCTGGTTTGATATAACAGGGGGTCCTGAAAAGCTACCTGCGATCTTCATTATTGAAGGCGATAGCGTTTGGGAGGTTTCGGGGCAAACGGATGATGAGTTCACGGAAATTACCACGGAGAAGGCAGACGTAAAAGGTTCAACTGCCGTGGAGGTGCCTATAAAAAAGGTAGTTGTCGTATCAGATGAAGAGTACACCTATGACGCAAAAATACTGAAGACGGCGTTGCTGGTTTTGAATGACCTGCCTGGTTTCAGGATTGATATTCAATCGGCAAGCGCTACCTCTTTTAGAGCCGACGAAGAAGCCGTAGTTTTTTGGCTGGCGTCAATACCTGTGCCCAACCTGGACAACGAGCTTATTTTTCTTGAGGAAACGACTTCCGACGATCTTTTGGTGCAACTATCGCAAAAGCAATGGCAAATTACCCGTCGGCTCAATAAAAATGTAGTGCTGGAAAACCAATTAATCATTGAACTGTCGAAGTTTTTCGACGCAGACCTGCCAGCGATGGCTGAGAGCGACCACCGAACAATGCCGGAGGATTGGCGTTGGAGCAAGGTAGTGCCAGAGGAGGTTGACGTCGATAGCAACACTGCTAACTATGCCTACATTAATCAGTGGTTGGTGGCATTATTGGTTTTGACGCTTGTCATTGAACGCCTCGTGGCATGGAGGAGAGGCCAATGAAGCAGCTGCAAAACCATCGACTCATAGCGTTACAGCGGAGATACCTGATGCTTCGGATGCTAGAGGTACTGTGCCTCGCTGTTGGCGTTGGACTGATTTTGATAGTGGTAGGTGAGATTGCTGGTCTTGACCAAATTGATGCGCTGGTACTTGCCGGAACCGTTGGCTTGGTTGTGCTACTTCAGCGAATCTATAAACTAGGTTTGCATCAGCTGACCCCTGCAAGATTGGCGTCTTTTATTAATCGCCAATACCCCGACCTCGACTGGAGCGCCGACCTTTTGCCGACTGATCAACCTTTGTCTGGCCTACAGCAACTACAGCGAGAGAGGGCTTTGGTGAAAATTATGGAGCTGAGCAAGCTGCGCTTCCCTCACCAATTATTGACAGCAAACCTGATTTTGCTGGTTGGGATCTTGCTGGTAGCTTTTTTCCCCGGCGTAACTGTCAGTGTGGATGCTAACAAAAGTGCCGTGGAGGATTTCCAACCCGCAGAATCAGCAGAAGCCTCTTTTCGGCCAATTGTGCTCGAAGGCATTGAAGGCACAATAAACGCCCCGGCTTATACAGGTCTAAGCACCGTTTCATTTGCCGATCCCAACATTAAAGCCGTCGAAGGCAGTGTTGTCAGTTGGGAATTGGGCTTTTCATCGACACCACAGAAGGCACTGATCATCTTCTCTGGCTCCGACACTTTAGTGTTAAAACAAGAACAGCCGAGGCTTACTGGTTCGGCCCAAGTTTTCAACACGGGATTTTATCAGGTTGCCTGGCAGCAAGATGGTGAATGGAAGGCCTCTGATTTTTACAAACTTGAGGTGGTGACAGACTTGCCCCCACAGCTTGCTGTAAGAGACTTGCCTCAGTTTCAGGAATTCGAGTGGAGCGATGTTCTAAAGATAAGTGTAAAGGCAGATTTATCAGATGATTATGGATTGAAGGACGCCTACCTGATAGCCACAGTCGCCAAGGGAAGCGGAGAGTCGGTCAAGTTCAGAGAGGAGAAGTTGCTGTTCGACAAGCCGCAGACAATCTCAGGCAGAAAATTGTTAGCAGAAAGAGTGATCGACCTGAAGAAAATGGGACTGGAACCTGGCGACGAGCTCTATTTTTATGTGGAGGCCTGGGACAACAAATTGCCAAAACAGCAGGCCGAGAGAACTGAAACCTACTTTCTACAGCTAAAGGACACTGCCTCCTATATCGTCTCCAACGACGGCGGCCTGGGAGTTGATCTGATGCCCGAGTACTTCCGCAGCCAGCGCCAAATCATCATCGACTCTGAAAAGCTTGTAGCGGAACGGGGCAAGATAAAGAAAGAGCTTTTTGACGACACCAGCAATGGGTTGGGACACGATCAAAAGGTGCTGAGACTCAGGTATGGGCAGTTTCTTGGTGAAGAGTTTGAATCAGGCATAACCGAAACCGAAGCGCATGAACCGGAAGAAGCGGCTGCGCCGACCAATACCGACGAAGCAATGAAGCAGTTCGGGCATGCGCATGACACCGAAAATGAGCACAATCTAGTGCCGCAAGAGGATCATGAACATTCGGGGGAAGAAGAGGAAAACCCGCTGGAGGCGTTTGCTCATATGCATGACAGCGAGGAGGAAGCCACCTTCTATATTCAATCGGTCAAAGCGAAGCTGAGAGCTGCTTTGTCGATGATGTGGGATGCTGAGTTGCATCTGCGGATGAACAGTCCGGAGCAATCTCTTCCTTATCAGTACAAGATTCTAAAGTTGTTGAAAGAAATAAGTAACGATTCCCGCATCTATGTACACCGCACAGGGTTCGATCCACCGCCAATCAAAGAAGAAAAACGGCTGACAGGCGATCTGGATGAAATCAATCCTGCCAGGAGAAGATATGCGTTAGAGATCAATAAGCCGTTTCCTAATTCCAGAAAAGCTTTGGTTCTGCTGGAAAAGTATATGCTACAACCTGCCTCTGCGTTAACTGCCGAAGAAAAGGAAGTCCTACAATTGGCTGGCAATGAAATGGCGCAGCAGGCGATAGAGTTCCCCGGGCGATACCTCGAAAGCATGAGTTTGCTAAAAGCTTTGATTGATGGTGAAGTTGTACAAAATCCAATAGCGCTGTTGAAAATTAGGAAGTCGTTTTGGGAAATAGTACCTGAACAGCCTGCCTCACCTGCGTTACACCCAACTGCTGCCAGCGCCATTGATCAGCAGTTCTTAAAAAGAATGGAGGCCAATGAATAGCTGGATGATATCATTTGAGCCTTTGCTAAATATACATTTGACCTTGTGGGGCTTGATTTTGCTCTTTACCATTATTGCTGTGGCAGAGTGGCGGAGAAAAATGGGCCGGAAGCTGCTCAGACTCTTTGCACTGTTGGTGGCTTTTGTTGGTCTGGTCGGCGTGTTACTAAGACCTCATTATCAAACCGAAAGTATTCTGTCAGATATCATGCTGCTTACCAAAGGATACAATGGAGAAAAGGCGGATAGCCTGCTTCAAACGAACCCTAGGCTGAGCGCTTACAAGGCACTGGACGCAGCCGACTTTAAAGCAGCCACTGACCTCAAATCATTTAGTCAGCTAACGGGAATCAAAGAAAGAATTCGCTATGTGCTGGGGAACGGACTGCCTGACTATGTCTTTGAAGAAGCAGCTCCCTTTCGATTTGCCTATTTTCCGTCATCGTCTCCCGAGGGCATTCAGGCAATCAATGTGCCCGAGAAGGTGAGTGCAAACAGGAGAAGTGTCGTAGACGGAAATGTGAACCACGTAGCATCAGGAGGCATGATTAGTTGGAGTGGCCCTGAGGGGAAGATAGATTCGCTGGGCCTTTCTGAAGATACAAAGGAATTTTCCTTTGGCTTCATACCTAAACTAGGTGGTAAGTTTATCTACGAACTGGAGTTGCTGGATAGTGCAGGCTCCTCAACAGCCACTTACAAAGTTCCGGTGCAGGTGGCCGAGGAAAGAAAGCTGAAAATGGTTTTCGTTAGCCAATTCCCAACTTTTGAGTCGAGGTATTTAAAAAATCTGCTGGCAGAGCAAGGCCATTCCCTGGTGCTGAGGTATCAACTATCGAAGGACAAGTTTCGCTACGAGTTTGCCAATCAAGCCGAGGTGCCGTTCAGGAGATTGACAACAACTCTTTTAGATGATGCCAATTTGCTATGGATTGACGAAGCGTCGTTGGATGCATTGGGTAGAGAAGAGGCAAATGCCCTGAACGCTGCCATTGATAATGGTTTGGGTGTTTTAGTCACAGTCAATCAGCAGTCTGCCAGCCGGAAGACCAGGCGTTTGATGCCCTTTCAGTTGACACGGTATGATGCGGATACTTTGTCGGTTGCTGTTGACTTAGGCAGGCAAGTTAGTTTGAGTGGTGTAGGACTTGCGATTGACAGGTCGCCGGAAGTGATCCCGGTTTGGGAGGATGGAAGTGGTAGCGTGCTCGCCGCTTATGCTTATCAGGGTTTGGGGAAAATTGGAACTGCCTTGTGGCAAGACACTTACAGGCTGGTTTTGAAAGGGCAGGAGCTCACTTATGCGGCTCTGTGGATGAAAGTGATTGAGTCGCTGGCCAGGAAGGCATCTGTGTGCTGCGATATCCAGCTAGAAACTAAAGCACCATATTTTATCGATGACCCTATTCACTTCACTGTGATTAGCTCTTTGGAAGAACCGCCGCTGTTGAGGTACAGGGAGGAAACGGTACCATTGATAGAAAATTGGCAACTGGACAATGTTTGGAGCGGCACCATTTGGCCAGACGCCGCTGAGTGGGATTCGCTTTTTGTGGAAGCGGCCGGGCAATCAAAGCATTTTTTCGTGCATGAACAGTCAGACTGGCAATCGGTAGCCGTTTCCAAGCAAATAGCCAATACAGCATTACACGCCAGCATGGATTCAGGAATTGCTACACTCCAACTACAGTCAATTAAAAAGCCGATCTCTGCAGTTATTTTCTACCTGCTATTGCTGGCCGGGTTTGGAGGACTGTGGTTGGCACCGAAGGTTTGATCTTATTCAATAATTATCCTCCTCGAAATCATTTCATGACCAGGAAGCTCCACATAAAAAACAAATGTGCCATAGCCGAGATGCTGCAAATCGATCACTGATTCGAACGAACGTGCGTTCTTCCTGGTTTTTCTCTCCAAAACCACGTTACCCGTTAGGTCTACCACACGTATGCTGAAATCGCCAACAAAGCTGTTGTCCATCTTTAGTGTCAACTCACTTTCTATTGGAATTGGGAAAACCGTCACCGAGCGGGCGAGGCTTGAGATGCCGGTTACCTCATTGACCGTGATAGTTAAAATGTTGGGAGCGCTAGCGGCTGTACCGTCACTTACCAACACAGGAACAGATAGCTCGCCAGTAAAGTCAGTTGTTGGCGTTATGCTGCTTCCATTCACTGAATAGTTGTCACCTTCAGAGACGAGAACCGAATGTTCCTCTGGAAAAGTATTGTCTGGATCAGTGACCAGAAAGCTGTTGATGTTAAACTCCAGTGAAGTGTTCTCATCCATCTCCAGTTCGCCGGAATAAGCTTCTATAACCGGGACATCATTAACAGGAGTTACTTCGATCGTCAGGTTAAAGTGTTCACTGTTATTGTCAATCGTGCTAACCCTCACAGGGACGGTCATCGTTCCGTTGAAATCATTGATCGGAGTAATTTGAGCCCCTGAAATTGTATACGTAGTGCTCTCAAAAATCTCAAGCGTAAAGTCAGCCGGGAATGAGTTGTCGGGGTCGGTCACGGAGAGGCTTGCCAGGTCAATCGTTAAGCCTGTTTCTTCAAGCGTAGTTGTAGCGCCTGAATATCCTGTAATTATTGGATTATCATTCACTGGATTGATAGTGACAGCAATAACATAGGGAGCACTACTGGTAGCTCCATCGCTTACGGTTGCCGACACGGAAAGGCTGCCAAAGTAATTGGCAGCAGGGAGAATAGAGGCCCCATCAACAGTGTAGTTATCCCCTGCTTCAAGCGTGAAGCTGAAATCTGTTGGGAAGGTGTTGTCTGGATCAGTGACAGTGAAACCATCGAGAATGAATGCCAATGGAGCATCCTCACCACCGGTTAAAATACCTACATAAGACAATATCACAGGAGCATCATTTACCGGTGTGACTTCCACAAATAGCTCAAGAGTCGGGCTGTCTGCCTCGCCGTCGTTCACTTTTACGGGTACGGTGAGAGTGCCATTGAAGTCTGTGGCTGGTGTAATGGTAGAGCCAGCAACAGAATAATTGTCTCCGCTTTCGATGATAAGGGTGAAATCATCCGGGAAGGTGTTGTCAGGATCTGTTACTGAAAAATCTGACAAGTCAATGGTCAATGCCGTCTCTTCAGACGTTGAAAGTGTGCCGCCAAAGCCGTTAATGGCAGGCGCTTCGTTAGTGGACACTACCGTTACTTCTGCCTCAAAAACGTCGCTACTCAACTCGCCATCGTTTACCCTGGCTTTAACAATAAGCTTACCGTTGAAACCAGCATTTGGAATCACCGTTAACCCATCCAACGTATAGTCAGTCCCTGCTTCAAGTATTAAAGTAAAGTCATCTGGGAAAGTATTGTCCGGGTCGGTGACCGTGAAATTATCTATTGAAAGATTAAAGGTTTCGCCTTCAGTAACCCCAGGGATATTGACAAAACCTGAAATGATCGGTTTGTCATTTACTGGTGTGACTTCGATGCTGATTTCGTAGGGCTCGCTTTCGCTGATTCCATCACTGATTGCCACCGGAACTACAAGAGTACCATTGAAATTCTGATTGGGAGATATTGTATTTTCGTCGCTAGAATAATTGTCGCCTGGCTTAATAATGATACCGAAACCTTCACTATATGTGTCATCTTCATCGGAAACGTCGAAGTCGTCGAGGGTTAGTTCGACTGAGCCGTCTTCTTCAATACTCAATATTCGTGCAAATGAGTTTATCTTCGGGATATCATTTAAGAATTTGAGCCTGGCAATGCCCGAGAAGGGGATTCCGTTTATCTCCGTGAAGGATCCTAAAATCAGCAATGTCTCATCGTCTTCCTGAACGAAATTTCCAACCGTTCCCAATGAGCCGGCGGAGCTTCTTACCTCAAAATTAAAACGGCTATCAATCTGTCCAGAGATATCCACTTTGACGACTCCGGAACGATTGGTTTCATTGATGCTTTCAAATCGACCTCCGATAATCACCTTGTTGTTTTCAGCTGGAAACACATTGTTAAAAACGCTTGCCAAAGCATTTTTCGCTTTGATTGCGGATTCATCAAAGTTTGTTAGATCACTATTGGATTGAAATAAAAAATTATCATCTGTGCTAAATCCACTACTGCGAGACCCTCCGAAAATTAGCTTATCTCCCCAAACTTTGATGAAATTAACATAATTGTTATCGAGGAAGCTTGTAGGGATAGATGAAATTAAGTTACCCTCTTCATCTACCTTGTAGACGAGACCATCGAAGTTAGATAATGTTCCGCCCAGAATTATGCTTCCGGATTCAAGGAAGAGTATCTCGTTGATAGTTGAATTTTTTGGGATGGAATTACTGGGATTAAAAGAGTTGATTAGCTCCCCATCCTTAGTGAGTTTTGCTAAACTATTAATAGCAACTCCGTTGATAGTAGTGAAGCTGCCTCCAATATATATGTCATCGCCAGCTCTGATATTTATGGTGTTGATGGTAAACTCAGTGTCTACTTTGCTAAAGGATTCATCTAGCGACCCATCTTCTTCGAAACGAAGTAACTCATAGAAAACGTTCGATTCATCCAAATTGAAGTAGCCTCCAATGAGGATTTTACCATTACTTTGAATTTCAACATCTCGTATCCCGCCCCTCCTCGGAGCGGACAAGTCTACCCCAATGTCAAATCCATTGTCGACGGAGCCATCGGGATTTAGTCGGCAAATTCCATAGTTCCTCACGTTATTAACTTCGTAAAAGCTACCGTAAATGATTACCTTGCCATTTTGCTGAACTACAGCACCAACTGATGGCACACCGCCAAGATTGCTATTGAAATCTAAAACCTCGCCATTGCTGTCAAATGCTATAAGTCCTGGTCGAATTTGTCCATCGCTGCTATTTACGTCCCCAGCGGCATATATTGTACCATCAGAGGTGGTTTTTACAAATAATCTACCTGATGAGATCCTATCAACCCTTGTTACCGGAAATTCGTTATCTAAACTGCCGTCGGTTTTGAGTCGGATGATCTTATTAAAATTTTTGAAGTTTTCATCTCTTGTTAGGCCACCTACAATTAATTTATTGTCCTCTACTATTTCTACACTTGTTGGGTAGTACAAAAACTCTTCTCCGACGCTACTAAGCCCAAACGAATCATCTAAGCTACCGTCTGCATTTAATCGAATAAGACCACCTTGTGTGTTGGTAGAATTAAATTGCTTAAATCGTCCGACGACAAGGATTTTTCTGTCAGTTTGGACTTCTATATCTTCCACTAGTCCATTAAGAGTGTTGTCATTTTCAAAAGAGTCATCAAGTGTGCCATCATCATTTAGCTGGATAATAGTTCCTGACGGCTGGCCATTAAAAGAGGTAACCCCGGCAAGTAATGTTTTGCCATTATTTAGAACTTTGATCTTGGGGAAACTTAAAATTTCAAGAGAATTAGTTGATAAATCTACGTCAATTGTGCCGTTTCTATTTAAGTACAGGAGCTTATATGAGGAAGTATTGGAATTGACTTGGTAGGCTATAACAATATATTTATCATCCTTAATTGCTGCAGCTTGTACATTATAAAACGAAAAAGACGGGTTAAAAAAAGATTCTTTTATGCCATTCTTCTTTGATACATAGAGTCTGGAATCGTTTATATAAAGAATGATACTATCTGAAGAGATTATTATGTCATTGAACTGGTAGCCAAGGTCAGTATCAAGTTTAAAGGATTCATCCACTGCTCCAGATGAGTTTAGTTTTGCAATATTATTTACCCCAAGGTTGCCAATTGTTGCTATTCGGCCAGCCACAAATAGGTTGCCGCTTTCGTCGATTTCGAAGCTATTCACGAATGGGTACCCCTTAATCACGGGCTTAAAATCATCCATCAGTCTCTGCGCTTGCGCTAAACCAAAGCTCGCAACGAAGACCAAAACAAGTACTGATGCTTTGAGATAAAGTAGATTATTGAGAAAGGTGCCGTTTTTGATACTCATTCGCTGGTATAAATTTCTGTTTGAATATACCAGCAATATATTTATGATTAAGCTAAATACATTACAAAGAGGGTATTTTTCCTAATTGAAAAAGTTGCCATTTGAACAAGGGCTCACACAACCACCCTCGGAATATCCTTATCCAGTCTCGTCAGCAATTCGTAGTTCAGTTGGTCGCTTAAATTTCCAAAATGGGATACGGAAATCGACAGGTCGCCGTCGTTGCCTATCAGGGTCACTGTGTCCCCAATTTTCACCTCAGCATGAGTGATTTCTACCAGAAACATATTCATGTTGACCACACCCACAACACTCAGCCGGTGACCGTTGATCAGCACCCGGCCCTGATTACTCAGCCCACGGTTGAAACCGTAACTATAACCTACTGGAATGCTCGCAACTTTCATATCGTATTCAGCAAGAAAGGAGGTGCCATAGCCAACAAACTCACCCATTTTTACATGTTTTATGTCCATTACATGGCTTCTCCAGGATACCACTCGTCTAAGTGGATCTTCTGTTAGCTTGTTTTCCCGCATATAACTCACCTGGGTTTCCAGGCTTGGCCAAAGGCCATACTGCAAAATTCCCACCCTAACCATGCCCAGGTTATTCTCAGGGTACATGATCACTCCGGCGCTACATGAAGTGTGGAGCACACTTGGGTGGATGCCCTTGCTTCTGAAAAATTTCACCCCCTCATGAAATAGGTTTTTTTGATTGAGAATTCGCTTGTAGTTGGATACACTTTCTGCTCCGGCAAAATGGGTACACATGCCGACCACTTCGATGCAATCCTGATAGTCGTTGAGCAATGCTGCCATTTCTTCCCACTCATCTGAATTGACACCTGTCCGGTTCATGCCAGTTTCGAGCTCCAAATGAATTCTGGCTTTTTTCTTTATTGAACGGGCTTGCTGGCAGAGTGCTTTTAGCCTGATGGTGTTGAAGACAAAACACTCAATATCATTTTCAATTATCCACGGTAGATGATCGTCAAGAATATCACCCATGATCAAAATCGTCGATGACTCGGTACTGAAACTCGCCACGTCCAGTGCTTCGAACGAACCAAACACAGAAAAATGGCGAATACCCAACCTTTCAAGCTCAGGCACCATGTGTTTGATGCCATGTCCATAGGCATTGCCTTTTAGCACCGAAGAAATTGTCACATCAGGGCCCACTAATTTTCTAAGAAAATCAAGGTTGTTTTCTAGCGCCGACCGGCTAAGCTCAATGGAAGAGCTGGAATTTGGGAACATGTCTCTTTTGATTTGGCTAGCTAAAAAAAATAGCCAGCCTTTGGATAAATGAATAATGTCTGCAATATGCCGCCTGACAATGCGTAAGGCAAGTAAAAACCGGACTAATGGGGTTTTATATTCAAAGTAGATTCCTGCCATGTCAAATGCAGCATATGTTTATCTTTGCCGCATGACCCGTCAAGAACTATTTGCCAACATTAAGAAGAAACGTTCTTTTTTATGTGTTGGCCTCGATACAGACATCACTAAGATCCCCCCACATCTTCACAAAGAAAGGGATCCAATCTTTGAATTCAACAAGCAAATTATTGATGCCACGGCCGATGTGACCGTTGCTTACAAGCCCAATATTGCCTTTTACGAAGCCATGGGGCCAAAGGGGTGGGAGTCGCTGCAAAAAACATTGGACTATATCCCCAACGATATTTTCACGATAGCCGATGCCAAACGGGGTGATATCGGCAACACGTCTACTTTGTATGCAAAGGCGTTTTTTGAGGCGATGAATTTTGATAGTATTACTGTGGCACCTTACATGGGAAGAGACTCGGTAAAGCCCTTTCTGCAGTTCGATGGCAAATGGGTGATTCTGCTGGGGCTCACCAGCAACGAAGGCTTTGCCGACTTCCAGAATGAGCCAATGGCAGATGGCAAGAAGCTTTTTGAAAAGGTGATTGCCACCAGCCAGCAGTGGGGGAGTGCCGACAACATGATGTATGTGGTAGGCGCTACCAGGGGCGAAATGTTCAAAGAAGTGAGAGCCCTTGCTCCGGAGCATTTTCTGCTGGTGCCGGGCATTGGTGCGCAGGGAGGCGATCTGGAAGCCCCTTGCAAATATGGCATGAACAGCCAATGCGGACTGCTGGTGAATTCGGCAAGGGGCATTATCTATGCAGGTAACGGCGTCGATTTCGCCGAAAAAGCCAAGTTGGCTGCCACTGATCTTCAGCAGCAAATGGATGAAATGTTGGAGAAGTATTTATAAATTGGAAGACTGTGATGCTTTAGACAGTCCAATCTATTTACTTTTTCAACGACGAAATGTTTCCTGAAGAGTTTCTCCATTTTATCTGGCAATTTCAATACTTCGATAGCGCTGAGCTGCGGACTACCGACGGACAGGCCATCCTGATTAGTAAGCAGGGTTTTCTCAACTCCGATGCCGGACCAGACTTCAGGGAGGCTCGCCTGCGAATTGGGGAAATGGAGTGGAATGGGCAGGTGGAGATACATCTCAAGAGCAGCGACTGGCACAACCACAAACACCAGTTTGATAAAGCGTATGACAGTGTCGTTCTCCATGTGGTTTGGGAGGCTGATCGTGAGATACTGAGAACCGATGGTACGTACGTGCCGCAGCTGGAACTAAAGGATAGGGTGTCGCTGCAACTACTCTCGAAGTATCAGGGCCTGATTCAGCAGCGAGTGGATGTGCCCTGCCAAACACAAATCAAAAACATTGACGCTTTAAAAAGGCAGTCGATGATTGACCGGGTGCTCGTGGAGCGCCTACAGAGAAAGACAAAGGATGTTGAGATACTCCTGAAAAAGTACGGTGGCGATTGGGATGCCACAGCGGTTCATTTCCTCATCCGGTATTTTGGCTTCAAGAAGAACGAAGAAGGTTTTCAGCAGCTAAGCAAGCGGGTTTCGTACAAGGTGATGAAGAAGCTGGCTTTCGATAAGAAAGACCTGGAGGCCTACCTGCTGGGCCTTGCCGGGCTGCTTGATGACGACTCAAGTGACTTTTACTCGAAGGCCCTCAAAGAACGATTCGATTACATCAACCACAAATTTCAGCTCATAGCCACCACGCTGCCTCCTATACCCTGGAAGTTTATGCGCATGCGGCCAGCCAACTTCCCTACGATCAGGATGGCCCAGCTGGCAGCCATCATTCATCAGTCGCCCCGGCTTTTTGCAGTGTTTGTTGAGTCAGACCTTGCCGGACTCAGAGGCGTTTTTAAATCAAAGGTGTCTGATTATTGGTTGACACATTTTCAGTTTGCAAAGGACAAACCTGGGACGGAAAAAGCGAAATCAAGTGGACAAAGCGCTTTTGTGGGAAGCAAAAGCATCGACATTTTGCTTATTAACTGTGTTGTGCCTTTGTTGTTTGCCTATGGGAAGGAGCAGGGAAGCGCTGAGCTTGAGGAAAAGGCATTGCTGCTGCTGAATCAGCTTCAATTCGAGGAAAACACGATTACCAGAAAGCTCTCTTTCATGCCTGTCGAAAAACCCACGGCCTACGAGTCTCAAGCCTTTATCGAACTTTACCAGCACTACTGCCAGCCCAGAAGATGCCTTTCCTGCCAAATAGGTACTCACCTAATCAGGCAAAGCCACTAGCATGCTCGTTGGCGTTTTCATCCTTCTGATATTTGGCTGGGCTTGCTGGCAATTTTCGATGCCAGTTTTCGGAACCAGGGCCACACTTGTGCTTATGTCAATGAAAGTGGCGGCGGGCATGATAGCTATGGTCTACTACATGGAGGTTCGACATGAAGGTGACCTTTTCTACTACAACGAGAAGGCAACCGAATACCTGGAGGATATTCGGTCGGGCTATGCGGTTTGGGATTTCCTTGCGCAGGAAGCTGATCCGGCAGCCAGGGCAACTCCCCAAAACAGAACCTTTTTCTTTGTGAAGGTCATCACAGTATTATACTTGATGCTGGGAAGCAGTATTTGGTTCATCGGCATACTTTTTAGCTTCTTCAGCTTCTTGTCGGTCATTTACCTGATCAAAAGAATGCAGTCAATCGGTATCGATATTCGGTGGTCAGCCATTCTTGTCTTCTTCCTTTGGCCAAGTATAGCCATTTGGGGGAGCGGGCTTTCAAAGGAAACGTTGATGTTGGCTGGAGTCAGTGTATTTTTAGGTGCTGCCATTCCCATTGCTAGCGGAAGCCGTTCCAATTGGTTTTTACACGTAGCGTTACTTATTCTCGCTTCTTTGGTGTTGACAAAGCTGCGTATTTTCGTTTTGCTGAGCCTGCTTCCATTCTTGTTTGGTGCTGTGCTTTTTAAGGTTCTTCAAAAGTACATGCAAAGACTCGCATGGCGTTGGGCACTGGGTATTGCAGGCATTATCTTAATTGTGTCGTTTGTTGTTGCTTTTAGCTACTCCGACACAAGTTTCAATCCTGGGTATGTCGTAAAGGCATTCGCCGACAACCATGCGGCGATTGTGGCTCAGTCGATGCCGGAGCACGTTGTGTCAGGTCTTGAAACGCTATGGGAGTGGCCTCAAATTGTGTTGCAGGCTATGCTGGCAGCTATGGCAGGGATGCTTGGCCCATTTCCCTGGGAGGTCAATTCCACTTCGGAAATCCTTATTCTGCTTGAGCCGATGTTACTACTGACGCTCTTTTTTACCAATACGCCGACAAAGGCGAGATTTCCGATGCTCGTTTGGTTGCCACTACTCGGTTACGTTGTGTTCACTGCCGCTATGATCACCCTCTCAACGCCTAACTATGGCTCTTTGTCAAGGTATCGATTGGCCTTTTACCCCATGCTTGCCTTTCTTGTTTCCTTCAAACATCCCTGGCTGTCAAAAATCAGTAAATTGAAAATCTTCAGGAGCGATATAGGTGTTTGATGATAAGGCCAATAGCCCTACCTTTGCACTCTCAAAACTCATAGCAACTAATAGACAAGAATGATCAACCCGGTTATCATATTCGGAACTGGCCCTATGGGGCACCATGCCATGGAAATTTTCGAAAGCAATGGAGTGACGATATATGGGTTTTTGGAGGAGGATGCTTCCAGGCATGGCACAGAGCTCAATAGTATCTCTATTCTGGGCAGGCCTGATGATGATGGTTTTCTAAAGTTGATTGGAAAGAAATGTGACGCCTTTGTTGCCAGTGATGACAACGCTTACAGGAAGTCGATGGTGAAAATGCTCAACGAAAGGAGGCAAGTGCAGCCAGTGAATGCCGTGCACAAAAGAGCCGTGCTGGGCGTGTCGGTATCCCTTGGGCATGGCAATATGATCAACTCAGGCGCTATTGTGGAAGGCGGAGCAACCATTGGGCAGCATTGTGTGATTCACTCAAATGCTGTGGTTGGGTCCATGTCCAAACTGGGCGACTATGTGCAGATAGGCATTGGTAGCATTATCAATTCCAATGTTGAGATAGCAGATGAAGCATTTATCGGAAGCGGAGTAACAATTGTGGCAGGCGTGAAAATCGGTAAAAAAGCCAGGATTGGGGCAGGTTCAGTTGTTATTGCCAGCGTGAAAGACGGAGAAACAGTATTTGGAAACCCGGCACAAGCCGTTAAGTAAGTTAAAACTAATAGCTAAAGGTCAACAACCGATAGCAAAAACAAATAACACCTTGTTGAAGCAAGGCAGAGTTATAAAAATGAAAAATTACAGCATACTTCTTTATTACTGCTATGCCAGGATCGAGGATCCGGAGGCGTTCAGAGAGCAGCATCACCTTTACTGTATCGAAAACAACCTGAAGGGAAGAATCATCATCGCCCACGAAGGCATCAACGGAACCATAAGTGGAGGCAGAGAAGATTGCCAGCGCTATATGGACGATCTGAAGGCCGACCCCAGGTTCGCCCATACCGACTTCAAGGTGGATCACAACGATGCCAATGCGTTTGCAAAGCTGCATGTGCGTGTTAAGCCTGAGATTGTTCATTCCAGCCTGAGTCATATCGATCCCAATCAGCGCACAGGCACTTATGTGGAGCCCGCCGAGTTCAGGGAAATTCTCAAGAACAAGACAGATGATGTGGTTATTTTAGATGTCAGGTCTAACTATGAGCACTCTTTAGGCAAGTTCAAAAACGCTGTTACGCTCGATATCGAAAACTTTCGTGACTTCCCTGAAAAGGTGGAGGAGCTGAAGGCTTTAAAAGATAAAAAGATAGTGACCTATTGTACTGGTGGTATTAAGTGTGAAAAGGCCAGCGCCTTTTTGTTGGAGCAGGGCTTTGAAAACGTCTACCAGCTTCATGGGGGCATTATCAAATACGGCATGGAAGAGGCTACGCAGGGTGAGGACTTCGAAGGCAAGTGCTATGTGTTTGACAACCGGGTGGCGGTAGAGGTGAATAAGGTTAATCCGAAGGTAGTATCTACCTGCTATGTTTGTGGTACACACAGCGACCGCATGGTGAACTGTGCCAATGCTGAATGCAATCGCCATGTCCCAATCTGTGAGAAGTGTGGATGGGAAATGGAAGGCGCTTGTTCCGAAGAATGCAAATCTCATTCCGATAAAAGACCGTATGATGGCACCGGCTACTACCAGAAGGAGATGAATGGTTATAATCCTTACAGAGGACTGTACAGGAAGAAAGAAGAACCGCAAGGTGCAACCGACGAGCGCTGATGGCAAAAATTCCTGAGTCAGAGCTTATCCTCAATTCCGATGGTAGTGTTTACCATCTCAGCCTCAGGCCTGAGCACATTGCTGATACCATCATAGCAGTAGGAGACCCGGGCCGGGTGCATCAGGTAAGTCAATATTTCGACTCAATAGAGTTTGAGATGAACAAGCGGGAGTTCATTACTCACACTGGCTATCTCAACAAAAAGAGAGTGACAGTTATCAGCTCTGGCATTGGCACCGACAACGTTGAGATACTATTGACCGAACTCGATGCGCTGGTCAATATTGACCTGGCCAAACGGGAGCCAAAGAAGAAACTCAAGAGTCTTAATATTATTCGTATAGGCACTTCTGGCGCCATGCAGGAGGATATCAAATTGGGAAGTTATGTTGTCTCAGAGAACGCCATCGGCTTTGATACGCTAGGCTTTTTTTATCCTTACCATCAGTCGGCCAGGGAAACAAAGATAGCGGCCAAGCTGAAAGAGGCCATCTCTTTGGAGTTCATGCCGTATATCATCAGCGGATCCGAAAAATTGATCGAAAAATACGCCTTTGACATGGTCAAGGGAAATACGGTTACCGCACCCGGGTTTTATGCGCCGCAAGGGAGAGCACTTCGCCTGCCCATCAAGCATCCTAATTTGGTGGATCAGCTGATGTACTTTCACGAGGGCGATTTTTGGATCACCAATTTTGAAATGGAAACCGCAGGCTACTATGGATTGTCTCGTATGATGGGACATAACATGATCAGCCTTAATGCGATTGTTGTGAACAGAGCAAAAGGTACCTTTTCAAAGAACCCCCTGAAGGTTGTTGACGGTCTGATTAAAAAAGTGCTTTCCAGAATCTAGCCCCAGACCAGCCAAAGCTCACATTTAAAAATAAATTTAATGCTAATGAAACATTTAGACATTTATTTATGTATATACATGTATGTACATACATTTGCATTATTAAACATCTAAAAACTTATGTTAAGCGCAATTTTCACATCATTAGTACTTCTTGTCGGCAGTCCTTCGGCTGATGACACAAAAGCTGTTTACAAAGTCAACACAGTAGAAAGCAAGGTAATTTGGACTGGCGAGAAACTAGCCGGAAGTCACACAGGCACAATTAATTTGATTCAGGGTGACCTTCAGTTCGACGGCGATAAATTAGCAGGCGGTTCGTTCACTATCGACATGAACTCAATTGTAGACACAGATCTCGAAGGTGAATACAAAGGCAAATTGGAAGGGCACCTTAAGTCTGACGACTTTTTTGGAGTAGCCACTTACCCCACCGCATCTTTCAAAATTACCAGCGTGAAATCGACAGGTAACAACAAATACGATGTGACCGGCGACATTACTATCAAAGGAACAACTGAGAAAATCACTTTTCCTGCAGAGTTAGCTGTCAATGGAAGCAAAGTAACTGCCACCTCTAAGATTACTGTGGACAGGTCTAAATTTAATGTAAAGTATGGCTCCAAAAGCTTTTTTGCAGAGATAGGAGACAAAGTGATTTACGACGAATTTGTACTTGACGTAACCCTTGTAGCGGCCAAGTAATTTAACCCAGTATTAAAGTGGAAGAGCCGGATCGGGAAACTGACCCGGCTTTTTTGTTTTGGCACGCACTTTGTATTCGGTAGATTACTTTTTAGAAAACGGATTATTTAATTAACAAATAGAATGACCATGAAGAATTTTTTAGTCTCGGCCCTTCTCCTGGTGTCAGGAGCGGCCAATGCGCAGCAAATTGTTACGGATTTCGAATCGCAGAAAAAGAGTATCATCAAAATGGAGTTTTTCTCTCCATTGACAGGCAACACCACCTTTGGATATGAAAGATATATCAAAGACTGGGTGTCATGGGAAGCCAAAGTAGGGATTATCGGCCTAGGCCTGGATCCAAACGAAATTGACCCAAGTGGCGTGCTTTTCAGAGTGGGGCCTAAGTTTAAACTAAACCCAGATTTTGTAGCTGACGGCATGAAAGGATCGCACTTGCTAAGTGGAAAATACATCAGGCCTGAGGTGGCTATGAGCTTTTTTACACAGGACAATATTGTGTACGACGAATTTACTGGTAATGAGTCGAGGAACAGGGAAGATTATTCTGCTGTGGCTATTCTGCTGAACTACGGCCGTCAATACGTGCTGGCAGACATTATGAGCCTCGACTACCATGTCGGCCTGGGCTATGGGTTCAACAGCGGAGGCGAGGGAAGATACAGCTACAGTCACGCTGCCGGTGGAAGAGACTTTCCAATTGCGGTGTCAGCAGGATTTACCATTGGACTCCTTTTGAAGTAAGAAACAGGGCCTGGGAATATTGTAGCCGTCTGGTGGGGTCAAACTTACCGGGCGGCTATTTCTTTTTTCTGCCGAGGTTCCAGATGGTCTCTGCTTTTTTCCCAAGCAGCCAGAAAGCCACAGCAAGAATCATGAAAAAAACGGCTTTGTGCAGCGTGTCCCAGCCGTATTCCACGTAGCGGGAAAGCAGGTTGACAAGAAAAAAAACGATGCCAAAGTCGCGGCTAAGAAAATCATCATTCTTGAGTCCATAAATGATGGCTCCGACACTAACGGCGGCCATAAGCACAGCCCAACCCCACAATTCTACCTGGCTGACCTGGCTCCAGATGTTGAAATCAGTGTGGTTGCCAAAAATGGATAGAAACCACAGCGAGGTAAATAGCTGAAACAAGCCAAAACCATAGGTGAGAGGCTGAAAAAAGGAGATTTTTGTTCGGCCAATCAAAAATGAACCACCGACTATGAGAAAGCTAAACACCGTATATCGTAGCGGGTAATTCATCCCCCAAAACAAACCTTCCCAATTGGTGACATAGCCCGTTTCTGTTCCAAACCACGCACCAAAGGCCACAAGAAAGAAAAGCCAGATGACTTGCGAACGCAAACTGTAAGCCACCAAAGCGTAGATGGCTGTGAGCAAAAGTATGAGTAGGGAAAAATGGCCGGAGCCTGTATCGAACTGCAAGCCGAGGAAGGTAGCGGAGACAGCGGTGCTGATCACGCCGAGAATGAAAAGCGCCTCGTTGCTGTAAATCTGATCTGGTTTCTTCGCTTTGCGTCTGTAACCAAATGCGTACAAACCAAAAGCCACTGCAGCAAACAGCAGGCTTTTGACCCAGTGAGGTGCATCAATTAGATCCTCTATGAATTTAAGAATCCATTCGTCGGCGAGCAAAAGAAAAACACTGACAATGATGGAGCCAATAGCAAACAGGAAGGCGTAGAAGGCCAGCTTTTGCCAGTCGAAGCCAACAGGCTGCACATCGTTCCTGAGCCTTTCTGACGTTTTTTCATCGATAAGCCCGGAGTCTTCCCAATGAGCAATTGCCTTGTTGATTATTTCGGCCTCTTTCTTGCCTGTTTGCAGCATGCCTTATGCGTTTAACTCGGAGAGCTCAAGCCACCGGAGCTCCTTTTCTTCGAGTAAGGTATCAATTTCTTCTATTTTTAACGCCCATTCGGTAAGTTCTTCGTGTGACCCATTTCCGGCGTTTAGCTTTAGAATGAACCCCTTCTTCTTCTCTTCCAGTTGTTTCAACTCCGCTTCAATACCTTCCAGCTCTCTTTTTTCTTTATAGGAGAGCGCTTTTTTTTCGGTTGGCTTTGCTACTTCTTTCGGTTTTTCTTTTGGAGCAGGCTTCTCAAGTTTCGAAGCTTTTTCCGCCTGCTGCTCACGGAAGTCGGTATAGTTACCTGGGAAGTCGTGGATGACTCCACCACCTTCGAACACAAATAAGTGGTCGGTAGTGCGATCGAGGAAATAACGGTCGTGGGACACCACCATGAGGCAGCCGGGGAAGCCTTCAAGGAAGTCTTCTAACACATTCAGCGTGGTAATGTCCAGATCGTTGGTAGGCTCATCGAGGATCAGAAAATTCGGGTTTTTAGCGAGGATTAAAAGCAGTTGTAGCCTTCTTTTTTCACCGCCGCTCAGCTTTCCTATGATTTGATATTGCTTTTCAGGAGGAAAAAGAAACCTTGTAAGCAATTGCGAGGCAGTAATAATTGTGCCGTCAGGCCCCGGGTGCACCTCTGCTACTTCTTTTACCGCTTCAATTACTTTCTGGCTATCGTCGAAAGTAAAATCTTCCTGGGTGTAGTATCCAAACATGGTATTGACACCCTTGTCGGTAGTGCCTGCATTTGGCTGCTGCTTGCCGGTGAGGATGTTGAGAAAAGTTGTTTTGCCGGCACCGTTTTTGCCTACAATCCCAATCCTGTCGTTCTTCTTGAAGGTGTAATTGAACTTATTGAGGATCGTGACATCGTCATAGGCGTGGGATACGTCCTTTAGCTCCATGATTTTGCCACCAAGCCGGCGGCCTTCTGCGTGGAGCTCCACCTTGTCCTGTCCAAGTTTTTTGGAGGCTGTTTCTTTGATGCCTTCAAAGGCTTCCACTCTGTACTTGGCTTTTGTGCCTCTGGCTCGGGGTTGCTTTCTGATCCAGTCAAGCTCCTTTTTCATCAGGTTGCGGGCTTTGTCCACCACGGTCGATTCCAGGGCCTGTCTTTCGGCCTTTTTCTCAAGGAAGTAAGCATAGTTGCCCTGGTAGCGATTCATCTGTCCCTCGTCCAATTCGAAGATGAGGTTACATACATTATCCAGAAAGTACCTGTCGTGGGTAATGAGCAGGAGAGTGGTGTTTTGTGTGGCAAGGTGCTTTTCCAGCCACTCCACCGTTGCCAGGTCGAGGTGGTTGGTAGGCTCGTCGAGTAGCAGCACATCGGGCTGCTCAATCAGGATTTTGGCAAGGGCCACTCTTTTTTTCTGACCGCCCGATAGCGTGCCCATTAGCAGGTCTACATCCAGCAATCCCATTTGTCCGATTACCTGTCGAACAAATGCCTCAAAATCCCAGGCTTGCAACTCATCCATTTTCTCAAGCACACCCTCAGGAAAATCTTTGCCATGGTGCTCCGCCTGGTACATGGCCTCTTCGTAATCACGAATGGCCCGAATCATGGGCGAGTTGGCTTCGAAGAGGGTGTCTAAAATGGAGGTTTGTGGATCAAACTCCGGCTGCTGTGGCAGGTAGGAAACCTTAAAGTCTTTGCGGGTGGAGACTTTGCCTCCGTCCGGCGCTTCCCAGCCGGCAATGGTCTTAAGAAGCGTAGACTTACCGCAGCCATTTACTCCAATGATAGCAGCTTTTTCTCCCTGGCTAAGACCAAAGGTGAGATTAGTAAATAATGGCTTGTCGGTGAATGACTTAGCTAAATTTTCAACGGAGATAATATTCATTGACCCTGCAGCAGTTAATTGAAATTTGATTCAGGGTGCAAAAGTACCAGTTGCAAACCACGATTAACTAATAACAGTCAACAAATAACTTTCGTGCTAGCTCTTCATTTTCTTAAAAGCCGCTTCCGCAGCAGCCCGAAGTTCGCCAATGGCATTCTCAAGATGCTCCCTTACTTCCACCCACTTCGGTTCATTCTTTACTTTAAATGACTCAAACTCTTCTTCCAGTTTTTCTTTCTGACCTTTGAGCTCAGCTATTTTCTCTTCTATCTCGTCAGTCAAACCATCCTTTTTCTTTTTGCCTTCTACAATAAGTTGGTCAATTTTCTTACCGAGTTCGGAAAGCAGCGACTCCACTTTGCCTTGTTCTTCTTGCGACATATCGAAAGGATTTAGATTTATGATGGAAGGTAGAAGGATCGGATGATTTATGCAATGACTTTCACCCCTTTGCGCACGACTTTAAGTTTAATCTTGTTCACTTTGGCTCTTGCTTCACCATCGATGTGGAGGTAGATGCCTTTTTTCGACTCAATGGTAGCTTTTTTTACGGCGTATTCTTTTTGGAGCCTCGATTGATGGATAGACTTGCTGAAAAGCTGCCATACAAGAAAAGGCACGTCCAGCCATTGAAATTTCTTAAGCACCACTATGTTCACCTTGCCATCGTCGAGTTCGGCTTTGGGGGCAATAAAGGCATTGTTGCCAAACTGTGTGCTGTTCGCAAAGCTGACCATCATCGCCTTTTCTTTGAAAGTTTTGCCTTTGAAGGAGATCTTGATCAGGCGATCTTTTGACTTGCCGAACTCTTGCAGCGTGACTTTTGCGTATGATTTTAGCCCCCTGACCTTCAAATTTTTGAATTTGTGGGCCACTTTGGCATCAAAGCCAATGCCTGCCACATTGACGAAGCTGTCGTCGTTGATTTTCACGTAATCGATGGCTCTCACCTTTCCTTTGTTAAGGCTTTGGAAAGCACCCTCGATGTTCATCGGAATATTGAGAGTTCTTGCCAGCCCATTGCCGGAACCTGATGGGATAACTCCAAACCATTTCTTGCTATCGAGCACGCCTTTGAAAACCTCGTTCACGGTGCCGTCGCCGCCTACAGCAATGAAGCCATCAAATTCATCCAGCCGCTTCTGAATTGTTTCGGTGCCGTCGCTGGCATGTCTTGTCAAATGCATTTCGTAACTGAAGCGTTCGTGGTCGAGCCATTTCTGAATCAGCGCTTCTTCAAACTTGTGGGTGCGGGTACCAGCGGTGGGATTGACGATGAAGAGGATTTTCTTTCTCTCGGGCATTTTTACTCTTTGAAAAGTGGCACAAAGGTAAACCTTTCGCCATCAAAAAGTCCCTGGTCACTTAACTTTAACATAGGGATAACAAGCAGTGCCATAAAGGACAGGGTCATAAATGGTGCTGAAAGTTTTGATCCCAGCTCTTTGGCCATCAGGTCAATTTCCTGGTACTTTTTACCCACAGTATAGCCGTCTTCCACAGCCATCAATCCGGCAACCGGTAATGGTAACACCTTTTGCTTTCCCTTTCCAATAGCAGCTACTCCGCCTTTGTTTTCAACCAATAGGTTGACTGCTTCGCAAATGGCTTCGTTGGATACGCCGATGGCCAGGATGTTGTGCGAGTCGTGCCCGACGGTGGAGGCAACGGCGCCTTGCTTCAATCCAAAGTTACGGATGTAGGCGATGGCTGGTGGCTGATCGCTGTAACGGTTGATGACGGCAAATTTCAAGACATCATGTTCGACAGAAGTTTGTGAGTCTGAATCCAGCAGGCTTGAATCAAACCAGCTTTCTTTTGTGATTAACTGGCCGTCGAGGGCATCGATGACTCTTACCTGCGAACCACCTACTTTGAGGTGGAAGTCAGTTGGTTTCTTTGGCTGACAATTGAACTGATTGATGGGCGTGCAAGGTTTGGTGCCGAAAAGAGCCTTTCCATGTTCGGCTACTTTTTGCCCGTCGATCCAGGTTTCCAGAACGCCAAAGTTTTCGATGCTGCCTACCACAATAAAATCCGCAGGGTCGCCTTCTTCCAGCAAACCTACATTTAGCCCGTAGTGTTTAACAGGGTTGATGCATGCTGCTGCCAGCACATCGAAAAGGTCATGCCCTTTTTTCAGGGCTCGCACGACGAGTTGATTGATATGCCCTTCGATGAGGTTGTCAGGGTGCTTATCGTCGGAGCAGAACATCAGCTGGCTGGCGTGATCCTTCATTAGCGGGATTAACGCCTCAAAGTTTTTGGCTGCACTACCTTCCCGGATAAGGATTTTCATGCCGTGTTTCAGTTTGTCGAGAGCTTCCTCCATAGTGAAGCACTCATGGTCGGTGCTGATACCGGCAGCGATGTAGTTGGCGGCTTGCTCTCCTTTGAGTCCTGGAGCATGGCCGTCTACAGGTTTGCCATGCTTCTGCGCTACTTTGACTTTGCCCATCACCAGTGCATCCCGATGCAGCACCCCCGGCCAGTTCATCATTTCAGCAAGGTATTTGATCTCAGGCTTAGAAAGGAGGTATTCAATATCCTCAGCTGTGATAATGGCTCCTGCTGTTTCAAATGGAGTAGCAGGCACGCAGGAGGGGGCTCCGAAGTTGAACTTCAGGGGAACGGTTTTAGCATTTTCAATCATGAACTCAACGCCTTCCACGCCCAGCACATTCCCAATTTCGTGAGGATCAGATACCGTTGCCACAGTGCCATGCGTAACGGCCAGCCTGGCAAATTCGGAAGGAACCAGCATTGAGCTTTCAATGTGCACATGAGCATCTACAAAGCCGGGAAGAATGTAGCGGTGTGGGGCATCGACAGTTTCTTCAATATTTTTAATGACGCCAGCTTCTATGGTGAGTCTGCCGGGGTAGATTCTTTTGCTCTCAATGTCGATTATTTGCCCTTCCATTTTGTCTCTACTTGGATTTATAGGATTGAAAGATGATAAGATTAGTATTTTAGTTACCTGAAATTATTTTGAATCCAAACTTTATCAGAAGCCATGATTTACGAAGAACTCACACATCGGATAATTGGGTGCGCAATGAAGGTGCATACCTTTCTAGGAAACGGTTTTCAAGAGGTAATATACCAAAGAGCCCTTGCAATCGAAATGGAAAAGCAAGGTCTTGGTTATGCAAGAGAGATGGAAATGACTATCTATTATGAAGGAATTGATATTGGGACTCGCAGAGTGGACTTTTTCGTTGAAGATAAGATCATGGTTGAGTTGAAAGCAGTGATCGAATTGAACGATAATCATCTTAACCAATGCAGAAACTACCTGGAAGCTTACAATTTACCTGTTGGTCTCTTAATCAATTTTGGTAGCCGCAGTCTCCAATATAAAAGAGTCTATAACACCAAACACCCAGAAGTTAAGGCCAAGCACTAACTGCCAATATATTTCCTGGCCCTACTCGGAAATCCTAAAATCCTTTCATCCAAGGAACCCTAGTAAAGACAGGGAATGATTGATAAAACAACACACATACAAACTGTGTGACAAATCGTTATTTCAGTCCTCAATACTTCAACACCACCGAAGGGTCAACAGGCCACCTCCCAAAGGACTTACCATAAACGGCCACACCGTTTTCACCCTCAGTTCTTATTTCAATAATCAGCTTGCCTGTGGAGGCTGCATCTTTTAGCATTCTTTTCGAAACTGGCACCTTAGTCAGGTACCCATAAGAGCCTGCTTCTCTGAGCTTTTTGTCCTGCAACTGATGGTGCCAGCTCAAGATGCCTCTGTGATCCGCAGGATCGTCGGTGAGAGTGGTAGTTTGCACCTTCGTGCCGTTCACCCAAATGGAGACGGTAGACGGAAACATTGTCTCATCAGTCATCGGATAGGAGTTAGGGTTACTGCTGGGCTCGGCTCTGGCACCAAGCATGTAGTCTTTGCCTGCCTCGAATTCTTCTTTGTCTTTGGCGAAAAGCTCCTTGGCGGAAATTTCTACCAAAAAGTAGGCTTCTTTGGCTTTCGCAGTTTCAGCGCCGCTTAGGTCAAAAGTGTATTCAAAGTTGCCCTTTCCGGCACCATTTACCTTTAACCCATCCAGTACAGTCCACTGCTTTTCGCTCCACTCCGCTTTGGTGAAAGAAGCCGGGGCGACGCTGATCACCTCTGTTTTGGCCACCTTGTCGTTTCCAGTTACTTCGAAGGCAGTAAAGTTGCGGTGCACCACCTTGCCACTTATGTCTTCCAGCCTTAGTTTGAGAATAGACAAGCCTGACGTTGCTGGCATTGTCACCTCAATGGGCGCCGGTGTTGACTGTATATAGGGTTTATAGTCCACTAACTGACTGCCTTGTTTGATAGTTGACGTTTCACCAAGGTAGTTGGTGTGGGCCAGTTCGTACACCACCTTTAGCTGGCTGCCCATTTCCGCACTGCTCATTGAAGAAAGGTAGAGAGGCACACTTACTTTCTCTCCGCCCTTTACCGTTTTGCTGATTTCATTGCCGGTAGAAAGGTAAACCAGCGAATGAAAGTCGTTGGTAGTCATTCCTGCAACTATATCGCTCAGTCCGGTTTTCTTTTCCGTCCTGTCGAAACGCCAGTAGCCGTTCCACTCATTAATCACATCATGGTGCTCGGTATACAGCCAGCCTGACATAAATGGGTACTTGCGAAAAGTGTTCATCATGCGGTGGTAGTCCCACGTCCAGTCCACGTCGCCGGTGCTGCCATCGTAGCCCCACACGTTGCCACATTCTGAGTTGATATTGGGTTGATTGCCCTGAGTGAAGCCGTCTTCAAAATCGTAAGTGCTGCCCGGATAGGTGTTTTTCTCCAGGTTGGCCATAAAAGCCTCCCATTCCCAGCCTGGCAGGTAGCTGTGCCAGGAGTTGATGTCTGTTTCTGTGTGACCAGCGCCACAGCATATGGAGTTGTCTTCTACCAATCGACTTCCATCCAGCGACTTAGTGAGGTAGTACATGGAGGCTACCCAATTTTGCGTTCTTGGCAGGTACTTGTTCTCCTTTTTTCCATCGACCTCTACAGCGGTTCTCAAGCCCCATGTTTCATTGAAAACAATCCATGAAAAGATCGCTGGATGGTTGTAGTCTCTTTTGATCATTTCCCGAAGGGTGAACTCCGCTTCGGCTTGCATTTTCTCTTCAGGCTCACCCCAGCTATTAGGAAGATCGGCCATAACCAGCAAACCCAGCTTGTCGGCCCAATACAGTTTTCGGGGCACTTCTGCCTTGATGTGTACCCGAATGCCATTCAGTCCGATAGATTTACTTCTCTCGATTTCTTCCCGCATAAATTGGTCAGATGGGAAGGTGTAGAAACCATCAGGATGATAGGATTGATCTAATGTGAGTTGAACGTAGATGGGATTGTTGTTCAGGGCGATGTAGGGATAGTCTGTTCCCGGCAGGTTTACGACGGAGATCTTGCGCATGCCGAAATAGGTGCTCACTTTGTCGTTTCCAAGAGTTGCTTCAGCCGTGTAGAGAAAGGGGTCTTCCAGACTCCAAAGGTGAGCGTTCGGTATGTTAATGCTGAACCGTACTTTATTCTTTCCTTTTGTGATAGTCGCTTCCTGTGATATCGGCGTTGGCGTACCTTTAATTGTGACCGTTACTTTGAGATCCTCCGCTGCTTCCTCTGGCAAATAGGCTGTTACGTCCACTTTGTTGTTGTCGATGTCGGGGGTGAAATGAACGGCTTCCAGGTAGTTGTTCCCTCTGGCCTCCAGGTAAACGGTTTGCCATAGACCTCTGGCATTTCCGTAGCCTTGCTTGCCGTACAAAGTAAAGTCTCGGCGGATATCATCTACTCTGATGACGAGCTTTTGAGTTTCCCCATACTTGACATAAGGTGTTAGGTCAAACGAAAATGGAGTATAGCCTCCCTGATGACTGCCAAGCTTTTGCCCATCAAGCCAAACGGTGGTTTCCCAGTCGGAGGCGCCAATGGTTACGAAGGTCTTTTTGCCGTTCCATGCCGGATCAACGGTGATCTCCCGTTGGTACCAGGCAATATCAGCCTCATCTTTTACTCCTGAAAGATTTGAGCCCCACGGAAAGGGAACCAAAATCGTTTTATCAAAGGAGGTATTTCCTGCGCTCCAGTTACTCGTCAAGCCTTCATTGGAAGCATCAAATTTGAATTCCCAAATGCCGTTCAGGTTTTTCCAATCGCTCCTTTCAAAGTCGGGCCGGGGGTGCTCCGGCAATGGAATCATCTGCGAAAAAGATGAGAATGAAAGGAGGGTGCCGAGGCAGGTAAGAAATAGCGATTTCATAAACGAGTAAGTAAAGTGTTGAATGTTAAAACTATGTTTTAAGGAGCCCTTTTACAAGTGAAAATTGTAGAGCAGTAGGGAGAACTTGCCGGGCCTGTCATAATTTGAGGCAAAATGAAATTAATGTTTGGAGGCCGCAGAGGATAGATGGTTTGAATATAATTAGGTATTTATGATAAAAAACTTTATTATAACTGTTAAAAAATTTACTTTTATTTATTTTATATGGTTGTAATTAACTTTGTGACGAACTACGGCAATGGACAATACTGATTTAAGGATACTGGATGAGCTGGCGGCCAATTCACGGATAACCGGGGCGGAAATAGCCAGAAAGATACATTTGTCGCTACCGGCGGTAACGGAACGGATGCGCAAGCTCGATAAGTCGGGCATGATCGAACAGTATACTGTCAGGTTCAGCAGGGGCATGCTTGGATTGAAGTTGCTGGCTTTTGTACAGGTGTGGCTTGACCATGCCGGAGCCGGGGAGGCCAGGGAGTACCTGACGAGCTTGCCTGAAGTGCTCGAATGCCACCATATTGCCGGCGATTATGACCTGCTTTTAAAGGTGTTGGTGAAAGACACGAGTGAGCTGGAGGAACTGCTTTCCAATAGGATCAAAGGAAGCCCGGCTGTGACCAGAACCAGCACAACCATTGTAATGAGTACATGTAAGGAGGATATCAATATCAGATCGAAATAGGAGATGACTTACAAGGAGGCACAGCAACTGGTAAAAGGGTTTGAAGCATGCACGTGGCCAGCTTCAGAATGGACCCATTTCGCTCATTTTGTAATGGCCGCATGGTATATCTATCACCATCCGTTGGTGGAGGCAAGAAAGCTCATCAAGAATGGAATAAAGAAATATAATATCTGCAATGGCGGCAAGAACACAGCAGAAGAGGGGTATCACGAAACAACTACCGAGTTTTACATTCAGGCCATCATACAATATCAACTCGAATTTGTGGAGGATATTGGTTTTGAAAATTTCCTTCGTGAATTAGCTTCCACTACAATTATCCATAAAGATTTTCTGCTAGGGTTCTATACAAGAGAATTACTAATGAGTAAAGAAGCAAGGGTGAGTTGGGAGATTCCTGATCTGAAACCGATGTCACGGATTCGCCAGGCTATTCTTCCAATATGAGTAAGGTGCATTGGCAAAATTTGTAAGGTGCCCTAAATGAAAAATCCCCTGTCGAACCATATTTCGACAGGGGATTTCTGTTTTAAGTGAAACTTAAAATTATCTATTTCAAATTCGCCAAAAACTCCACCACATCCCTGATCTCTCTCTTAGTCATAATGCCTCCCATGGGTGGCATGCTGCTTGGTGAGTTTTTGCGTTCGCTTATTCTCGCTGTGGGAATATGAAGTGGCTCGGCTTCTGAGGTTTTTAGCACCAACTCTTTGTCCGTTTCTTCCATCAAAATGCCAGACACTTTTTGTCCGTCTTTCAACGTCAGAGAAACAGAACCAAACCCAGGTGCCAGTCTTGCGCCTGGCTCAATCAATGCTTGAAGGATTTGCTCCCTTGTCAGCATACTGCCTATTCCGCCAAGCTGTGGGCCGACTGTAGTGCCTTCGCCTCTGATCACGTGACAACGGGTACATTGTGCAGCTGGGTGGGTGTAGAATGTTCTTCCACCCAAACGAGCATCACCGCCATAAAGCGTTTCCTGAAAGGCGGCAACAGTGTTGGTATCGTCAGACTTCAGTGGGACAAGCTTGGCGGCGAGTGCCGCTGAACCATTTGCCTCGGATGCCTCTATGAGATCAAGCGTCAGGCTCTTGTCCAGTTTCTTGTTGGTGAGCTGATCTATAAGCCCTGACAAGATTGCTTCGCTCTTTTCAGCGGACATTTTACCCAGCACTGTCAACATTTCCTGTTGTTCTTTCAAAGAACCTTTAGCAAAAATAGGAGTGACGATGCCGGGTAGATTTTCTGTAGAAATTTCCATTCCACTCAATAGGCCAAGGGCGGTTGTTCTCACTTCGCCCTCTTTGTCATTCATGCCCTTTTTCACAAGTCCTTCCATGTCGCTATAGCTAAGCTTGCCCAGGCTGGTGAGCATAGCCGATCTCACTTCAGGAAATGGATGGCTTGCCATCATAGTGGCCAGCTGGTCGTTGAAGTCAGCTACTTGCAAGTCAGCCAGCATATTTGCAGCGGCAATCACGACTGCGCTATTGGAGCTCTGAAGAAACTTACCAGCATTCGCTTTCGCTTTTGCCTGAGCAAGTGCAGCGTCTCTTTTGATTTCTCCACGATAGCGGCCGTCTACTCTGTCCATCACCGATGGATTGGCCCAGGTGCCCAGCGTCGCAAGTGCTTCTGCTTTTAGTTCCGGCGCCACGCCGTCTCTTAGCGCAAAGGCAATGACCATGTCCAGCTCTTTGTCTCCACCCACTCTCAAGGCGGCGTTAATGGCCCTTCTAAGCAAAGGCTCGGAGGTAAATCTAGTCTCGGCCAGAGTTGCTGCCAAAGCTGGCAGTGCAGGTTCAATCGACCAGTCGTCGTTGATAGCCCGTGCTGCTTCCGTTACAATGTACTCATCCTGATCTTTGAGGAAGGTGGCTACTTTTTCGCTGCCAAGCCTTCTTAGTACCAACACAGCGGCAATGCGCAAAGCCCTGCTTGAGCTGCTTGCCAGCGCTACCACTGGCTCTTGCTTGCCTATCCGGCTAAGAGCGAGTACGCCTGCGTGTCTGATGTAAATATCTTCATCGTTGTTGGCCTCAATCATTTTGATTAGGTCAGGAATAGCCTGTTCGTACTTGATTCTGCCCAATGCTTCAGCGGCATAGAACCTCGCTCTGGGATAGTCATTGCTCAAAAGTTTTACAAGCTGAGGGGCAGCTTCAGCGTACTTTAAATCTCCAAGCATTTTGGCAGCCTGGGCAACGATTTCAGGGTCGCTGTCACCAAGCAACCCAACAATCGGCGCTGCATGGTCGAGGCGTTGTCTTCCCAATTGCCCAAGACCCCAAACACCATGAACTCTTGCTAGTTGGTTGTCGGTTTGATCGATGGCCTTCTTAAATAGTTGCGCTCCTTTTTTCCCCCGATTTACCAGTTCGAACTGCGCTTTTTGACGAATACGCATGTCGGCGTGAGAAAGTAGTTCATACAGCCTGTCTTCGCTTTGATTTTCGTAGTCAAGCACCATCAGCTCTTTGGTTTCTTTACGAGCGGCTGCCAGGTCGTTCTTGTCGCTGGTTACATCTATTTTCCATACTCTGCCATAGTTCTTTGTGTCCCATCCATTGATCCAGTCGGCGGCGTAGAGTGCGCCATCCGGCCCAAACCGGATACCAGTTGGTAAGATGCCCAAAGCTAGTTTTTTCTCCTGCTCCAATTCGAAAGTGGCTCCTTTAGGCTTCAGGGTAAACGACCAAATCGGCGACCTGCTTGGGTTGCCAACAAACTCCACAAGGAAGAAATGGTTTTTCCAGGCTGAGCCAAGTGCTGTACCGGGGTTATACACCATTCCCGTTGGCCCGTTATGATAGTTCATGATGGGCGGAATGATGTAAGCGGCCTGACCATCCCAACGAGGTTGGAAGAGTCTTTCATCCATCCAAACATGGTACTTGTTGTTCCGGGGGTCGGTGTATTTTCCATACTGCCAGTTGGCTCTCCATCCAGCGTCGTGACCTTCTACTATATGTACAAGCCTTTCACTTTCACCACGGTGGTCACCGTCGTTGTCAGAGCTGATGATGTTGCCATAGGCATCGAAAACAAATTCATGCGTGTTGCGAAGCCCGGCAGCAAAGACCTCAAAGTTGCTCCCGTCAGGATCCGACCTTACAATCACACCCTGATTCGGATACTTGTAAGTACTTCCGTCTTTGGCGGTTAGGTTGGCTCCAATATCGCCAATGCCCCAGTAGATACGACCATCTGGCCCTTCAATGGCACCTGACATTCCGTGTCCACCGAAGCCGATATGTACAGCAAATCCTGTCGCTATCGACTCTTTTTTGTCCAGCACTTCATCGCCATTGGTGTCTTGAAGCCTCCACATATCCGGGCCAACACCAACAAAAACATCATTCTTTCTTACTAGCAGTGCTCCGGCTACGTCGGTTATTTCGTCGTGAAAATCGCTGAGGATACGCTTGGATACATCGGCAATGCCGTCACCATTTTCGTCTGTGAGCTTCCATACTTCTTCTTCCTCCACAGCCAGGTCTTTCCAGTCATGAGAGCCATCGTTGTTGAGGTCGGGCAGGTATTCATTTCTGGCACTGTTTTCTGGTGCGAATTCCTTATGTAAAAAGGCCCGGCGTTCCTCTGCGGTTTGCAATGCAATGGAACGGGTCATCCAGTCCTGGTGGCCACGAATATCGAACTCAGAGTGTTTCTGACGATTGGTTCTGGTGAGATATACATTGCCCTCATCGTCTATCGACATCGCAATAGGGTCAGGAGCCAGTGAGTCGGAGGCCCAAAGGCTCATGGTAATACCATCATAGAGTTCCAGGGAAGTGTTTTCACGGACTTCTTTTGCCCGGTTATAGGCAGTAGCCTGGTCTTCTTTTATCGTTAGTGGAGTTTCTTTAGGCAGCTCTTCGGTACAGCCGACGAGTAGCAAGGTCAGAAAAAAAGCAGGCCACAACCTGCGGGTGTTCAGTAGGAATGTCATATTAAACAGGAGTATATATTTGAAAGCATAAGTTTATATTATTTTAGACGAGGAAGCCAGTAGTTTGCCTTAAACGGCAGGAAAATTTCAAAGTCCCCGAAGATAACCTCCGTGTTCAGTCTGGGAGTGACCGCATACCATTCAGCCTGACAATCAGGGTAAATACATAATTTTTGTATTCACTTTTGTGAACCTGTCCCATAAAAAGGAGATATTAAGCTACGCATTTAAGTGAAGCGCCTAAACTACCTGCTTTGAACATACAGTATTTTACAGAAGATCCTCTGTTTATTTTAGCTATTGGCATTCTCGTCGTCTTTGTCAGTATCATAGGATTCCGGCTCCATGCGTTTCTGGCGCTACTGCTCGGAGCCTTTGTTGTAGCCCTTATCACTCCTGAAGCAGCTATTATCCTTTACCAAACAGGTAAGGGTGCTTCTGCTGTAGCTGCTCAGCGGCTTGCCAGCCAAAGCGAAGGTATCCGCATCGCTACAGAATTTGGAAATACCTGTGGTAAAATCGGGATACTGATCGCCATGGCCTCTATCATAGGCAAAACCATGCTGGAGAGTGGCGCTGCCGAAAAAATTGTGCGGTCAACACTGAAAATCACCGGCGACAAATATGCGCCCATGACATTTCTGGGCAGTAGCTTCTTTATCGGTATTCCCGTTTTCTTTGATACCGTTTTTTATCTCATGGTGCCGCTGGCCAAAGCCATGGCCATGAGGGTTGGGAAAAATTACGGACTGCTGATTCTTTGCATCGCTGCGGGAGCGGCTATGGCCAACTCGTTAGTTCCACCAACGCCGGGCCCACTATTTTTAGTCACCGAAATGAACATACCCATTGGCATGATGATGATGGGAGGCTTCCTTGTTGGGCTGGTGACCATCAGCGCCGGTTACCTTTATGCCGCCTGGGCCAATCGAAAGTGGCCAATTCCACTACGGGATGCTGTAGATGCTCCGTTGGATGAGATTAAGTCACTGTCTGAGAAAGATGAGCGGGAGCTTCCAGCACTGTGGTTTTCCTTGCTGCCGATATTTATCCCTATTGTGTTGATAAGCGTAAATGCCCTGGTAGGTTCCTTCGTCGAAGTGAGTACAATGTCATCGTCGTGGTTGACTGGGGTGCTGGAATTTGTTGGAGAAAAAAATGTCGCCTTATCCCTGGGGGCTCTGTCTTCCATCTGGTTGCTGGCTGTGCAGAAGAAAGGTGACAAAAAGGGACTAACTGCCTCAGTTCAAACCGCCCTGATGAGTGCGGGCGTGATCATACTTATTACATCAGCCGGCGGCGCCTTTGGCGGAATGTTACAACAAACGGGCATTAGCCTGCGACTGGCTGAGCTCACCAAAGACTACCAAATGGCGTTGATACCACTGGCTTTTTTTATAACGGCTATTGTCCGAACAGCTCAGGGGTCGGCGACAGTAGCAATGATTACGGCCTCTGGAATATTGGCGGGCATGGCAAACACGGGCACGCTGGAATACCACCAATTGTACCTTGGGCTGGCCATTGCCTGCGGCTCGAAACTTATTCCCTGGATGAATGACAGCGGATTCTGGATTGTGTGTAAAATGAGTAACCTTACCGAGCAGGAGGCACTCAAAACTTTTTCTCCCCTGCTTACCATCATGGGACTGGTCGGGTTGATCGTCATTCTTATTGCTGCCAGTATTTTCCCCCTTATCTAATTGATATATCAGAAACGTCGAAGAATATGACACCGAATATTAACCGAAGAAAGGCCATCTCTTCCCTGTTAAAAACCTCGCTTGGAACCACAGCCATGGTTGGATCGATGGGTTCAATGATGACGGGGTGTGAGGCAGCAGACAGCAAGGCCAAGGCTGACTCGCCACCGAAAACCAAACCAATGCGCATGCACGTTGGCTGCCAGCACGGGGGCACGGGAAAAGAAAACCTTGAGTATCTGGCCCGGCACGGGGTGTATCACCTGGACGGAGGCTCCCCGAAGTTGATTGAAGGAGTTGGTTGGGATTTGGAAGACTCGCTTGCAAAAAAGGAGGCCTGTGAAAAATACGGGATCAGCCTCGATGCCTATCACCTACCCCTTTCTTCAGCTGGTATCGACAAGATTTCAACGCCTAATATTATGCTGGGGAAAAGTCCGGAGCGAGACAGGGAAATCGAGATGATCCAGCAAATGATTTCGGTGGCAGGTAAAACGGGTGTTCGTACGTTGAACTACAATACCATCATTCTGGAAATTTTGAGAACCGGGCGAACCATTGATCCGACCAGAGGTAATGCCTCTTACAGCACATGGAATTACGAGGAGGCCCTGAAACAAAACAAACCCAAGACCATAGCAGGCGACGTATCGATCGATGAAATGTATGAGCGCATCACCTATTTTCTCGACAGGGTGCTGCCGGTGGCCGAGGAATACAACGTGCGCCTGGCCAACCACATCGCCGACCCACCAGCGCCCGTGGGATTCAGAGGGATCACCCGATGGAACAGTCCAGATGTATTTGAAGGGATCAAGAAATTTGCGCAGTTATATGACAGCCCCTCACACGGATTTAACTTGTGCCTCGGGTCGACGGCTGAAGGATTGAAAGATCCGAGAACAGAGATTTTACCTATTATCCGCTGGGTAGGAGAGAGGAAGCAAATTTTCAATATTCACTTGCGAAACATCAAAGGAGGGTGGGATAATTTTCAGGAAGTATACCCCGACAACGGGGATATGAATTTTGCCGAAATCATCCGGGAATTGAGAAATGTTGACTTCAACGGCATGGTGATGCCGGATCACATCCCGCACCACGATGACCCCGCCAGTGGCCTTCAGGGTCATGCCTTCGCTTTTGGTTATATTAAGGCATTGATTGATGTGATTGGTAGCGAAGCATAATCTTCAGGAGATTTCGTCTTGCCGACTAAGAACCATCACCTGTCTCCACTCTTCCGTCTCCCGTATGACTGTCTGAACATCTGCGTGTCTGACTGTCTCCGCCGAAGGAGAGCCTTTTTGTATTTTTCTCAAACCAACTTGCACTTTTTTGCCTTTCATTGTTGCGTCTAAGCCGAAATTTGATGCATATTGCCAACTATACCTTTGTGAGTATTTGTGTAGACTCCCTTAATGACGCCGTCAGGTGGGTAAATTTTGATTTTAATTGTAAGTTTGCAACTTCGAACCTGGGAGTGAAACGGGCCTTCCTTTGCTATACGCCACTGGTGCAAAAGGATCAACGACAGTTCATTTTTGGTTGCAGACGGTAAAAACATGTAATTCATTCCGGTATAATGCTAACATTTGGTGTCAGGAAGTCCTGGTCTGGGCTGGTTTTTAATATAATTCTATTTTTTTTACTCGGCGCAGCCCTTAGCGCATGCATTTCCAATAAGAAGGTAGTGTACATGCAGGAAGCCAATGAGGAGTCCCCTGCGGTTCCCAACGACAGCTTGCTAAGCTTCCCCTATAAAACCTATGTGGTGCAGCCAGGTGATAATCTGGACATCAAGATCAAAAGCCTGGATGGCACCACAGATGACATGTTCAATGTTGGTGGGTTGGCCACGCAGGCTGCTGGCCAACTGATCAACAACGCCTCTGACATTTTCTATCTCACAGGCTTCAATGTAGATGCCAATGGCATGATTGAGGTGCCGGTGATCGGCAGAATCGCAGTAGCGGGGAAAACACTGGCTGAGGTAAGAAAAGTGGTGGAAGAATCGGCACAGGTATACATCAAGGATCCTTATATCTCAGTGAAATTGGGTGGTATCCGGTTTACAGCGTTGGGTGAATTTAGAAGCCCTGGCAGGTATGGCGTACTTCAAAACAGGTTGACTATTTATGAAGCCATTGCTTCGGCTGGCGACTTGCAGATAGAGGCCAACAGAAAAGAAGCTTTACTTATCCGCCAATACCCTGAAGGGCAGCGTATCCACAAAATAGACTTGACGCATCGTGACTTGATTAACTCTGAGTTTTATTATATCCAACCAGGCGACCAATTGTATGTGGCGCCTTTGAAAGTACGAGAGCTCGGAACAGGCATTACTACTTTCCAAACCATTAGCGCCGTGGCTGCCACCATCACCGCCGTTTTTTTGATCCTTAACTTTTTCACCAAATAGTCATTCATGGACGCACAGGGAGTAAATAAGTTGCCCACAGTTCCTACTTATGTTGAAGAGGAAAATTTAGATGTGAAAGATTGGGTGTACAAAATCCTGGATTATTGGCAATTTATTTTTCTGTCAGTAATAATTTGCGTTGGAGTTGTTTTTCTTTTTCATAGGTATTCAACCCCTAGGTTTGAGGTGGCAGGAACAATTCTGATAAAGGAAGATAAAAAATCTATTAACCCAGAACTTTTACAGGAGCTTCAATTTTTTCAAGGAAATTCAACAAAGCAAAATGAAATTGAGTTATTAGGATCCTATTCACTTCTCAAGCGAGCAATCGAAACGCTTAGTTTCGATATAGCATATTATGGTGTTGGTAGGATAAAACAAAGAGAAATTGAACCTGACAAAATGCCTTTTCGGGTGAGTTTTGTTAATGAAGCAAGACCAGAGCGAAATTTAGCTTTCAGCGTTGAGATACAAAAAAATGGAGGCTTTGTTTTATTTTCAGAAGAACTTGGCCTCCCTCGTCAAAATTATCAGTTTCCTGCGGTCATCGAGTTCAATGGAATCTCTTTTAAAGTCGAAGAGAGGCAAATGGATTTAGCTGAGGTTGATTCTTACCAATTTGTGCTTTTTAATAGTTGGGGGTTGGCAAGGGCTTACCGTGGAAGGATTCGAATCTCTGACGTTAACAAAGAGGCAAGCATTTTGGCAATTAGCATGCAGACGGAGTTGCCGTCAAAAGGCGTGCAGTTTATCAATAGCTTAATAAATATATACATTCAACGTGAGTTGGAGGAAAAAAATGAAACTGCAACTCGGACAGTCGAATTTATAGACGAGCAGCTGGCAAGTATCCAAGACTCTTTACTGTTGATAGAGCGCCGGTTACAAACATTTAGAACAGACAATCGAGTAGTCGACATTAGTCAAGAAGGCCTTGCAGCATTACAAAAACTTGAGGATCTTGAAAATAAAAGGGCTGAAGAGAGATTTCGAATAGAATATTATAATTATATAGTTGCTTACCTTAAGGAAGAAACACGGCCTCACGGTATTATTAGTCCATCTACTGCAGGAATAGATTCGCCGCTCTTGGAAGCGTTGACGCAAAACCTGGCTGAATTGAGTTCACAATTGCTGCAGATTGAAATTGGAGCAACGGATGCTAATCCTCAAGTATTATCTCTAAAGAATCAGACCCAGAAAGTAATTTTATCAATTATTGAGAACGTACAGAACCTAAAAGGAAGTAGCGAAATTCTTGTTGCTGATCTTACTTCGAGGATTAAAGAGTCGGAGAGGTTGGTCAATAAATTACCACTTACCGAAAGAACACTTGTGAACATTCAACGAAGGTTCTCCTTGAGTGAGAATTTGTTTATATACCTCCAAGAAAAAAAGGCTGAGGCAGGCATTGCAAAGGCATCTAATGTGCCGAACGCCAAAGTTGTAGATCCACCAATGTTACGAGGACAAACGTTTCCAACCCCTTTAAGGAACTATGCAATTGGCTTTAGTTTTGGGTTAATTTTACCAATTGTATTAATTGTTATCAAAGATTTCTTTTCGATTAGCATTCAATCTGTTCATGAAATTACAAAAAGTACAAAATTGCCGGTTTTGGCTTCAATTGCGCTGAGCAGGTATGAAACGGAGTTAGTGATGGAAAAGTATCCTCGATCGCAGGTGGCCGAAAGCTTTAGGAAAATGCGAGCTTCGATGAAATTTTTGGAGCGAAAGAATCATAAGGTGGTGATGGTTACTTCGTTTCTATCAGGAGAGGGGAAATCGTTTCTAACCATGAACACAGCCATAATGCTTGCGAAAATGGGACAAAAAGTTCTATTGCTAGGTTTAGACCTTCGTAAGCCGAAAATTTTTGACTCTTTTGGAATATCAAATGATCAAGGGATGAGCCAGCTACTCATTGGTGATAAGAAATATGAAGACGTAATTCAGTCAACGGAAATAAAGGGCTTGGATATGATTGCTGCTGGACCGATCCCCCCCAACCCAAATGAACTGCTAATGGGACAGGAGTTCGATGATGCAATGAGGTGGTTCAAGGAGCACTATGACCATATTGTAATTGATACCCCACCTGTAGGTCTTGTGTCGGATCCTATCGAGATTAGTCGCCATGCTGATGTGGCATTATTTATTATAAGACAGGATGTCACTCCCCGCCACGCCATTGATTACATTAATGATATCCATAACAAAGGTCTAATCAATAATATTGGAATTGTTCTAAACGGGGTCGACTTTAAGAAACCAAAATGGCATTCTATTTATGGATATGGTTACGGCTATGGTAATTACTATGGAGGCAAAAAAGCCTCGGGTAGCGGATATTACCAGGACTAGAGCCGTCAGACTATCCTCAATCCTTTGTTCGGACTGTCAGACGTTCAGACAGTCACAATTCCCTGTAAAAGCCATCAGTCGGTGTTTTAATCCTTTTGGTGTCTCTCGCAGAGGACACTGAAAGAGTTGCGATCGTCTTCTTTTCGCCGACATAGTCCCACTAAGAGAATGGATTTGATTGACTCCCTCACAGTCCCTGACGGAGACTCCAAGGGGAATAGTTTTTCCGTCCGACTGTCCGAACATCCGACAGTCAGACTATCCACAATCCTTTTGGTGTCTCTCGCAGAGGAATCCTTTTGGTGTCTCTCGCAGAGGACACTGAAAGAGTTGCGATCGGCTTCTTTTCACCGAAATAGTCCCACTAGGAGAATGGATTTGATTGACTCCCTCAGAGTCCCTGAAGGAGACTACAAGGGGAATAGTTTTTCCGTCCGACTGTCCGAACATCCGACAGTCAGACTATCCACAATCCTTTTGGTGTCTCTCGCAGAGGACACTGAAAGATTTATGACCGGCTTCTTATAGGCTTCTTTTATCGCCCCTTCAGGGCTCGTAGGTAGGATGATCAAACCCCGCCTCCGATCTTCCGTCTCCTCTCTGAATGTCTGAATGTCTGAATGTCTGAATGTCTGAATGTCTGAATGTCTGAATGTCTGAATCTGCTATCTTCTCCCCCCAAATCAAAAATCCTCCCACCCCCTTCGAATTGTGCTAAAAAAAATATGACATGTCCATCTGGCTTCCTACCTTTGAGTAGTATTTCTACTCATTATGCCAGCAACCACCCATTGGTACGTATTATATACCCGCTCGAGGACTGAGAAGAAGGTGGCGGAAACCCTCAAGAAGCACGGTTTTAGAAGCTATTGCCCAACGGTTACAACCATCAGGCAGTGGAGCGATCGGAAAAGGAAAGTGCAGGAACCTCTGTTCAGATCTTATGTTTTTGTTAGTGCTACCGTAGAAGAACGTGTACCTATCCTTCAAACGCCTGGCGTCATTAACTTTGTGTACTGGCAAGGCAAGCCCGCCATTGTAAGGCAAAACGAAATTGAAGCCATTGGCATTTTCACGCAAGAGTTAGCCTCGAAAAATGTGTCAGAGCTTTCTTTCGATTTCCAAGAAGGATCAACTGTTAAAATAGACTGGGGTGCTTTTAAAGGCATGGAAGGAGAATGCATTGCCAGACAAGGCAACAAGATCATCCTTCATATTGAGTCGCTGGGCCAGGTGATCCGGGCCGAAGTGCCTGCTGTGCATTTGCAACAGGCTCGTTGAGTGGAATAAAGGAAGTTTTTTTCTTCCTAACATGAAAATAAAATGGTTGGCGGATGTCACGATGTGTGACTGAGGAGGCGAAGCTGTGCCGGAGACTGGAAAGTCAGATTGTCCGATACTCACACAGTTCAGACACTCAGACACTCAGGCGATCCGACCTGTCGACCTAAGCATCGCCGTAGGTTGAAAATCCGAACATCCGAAAGTCCGAACATCCGAACCGCCCGACTCGTCTGAATAGTCCGATCATCCGAAAGTCTGAATCATCCGACTTGTCGACCGAAGCTTCAGCGTAGGTTGAACGATCCGACCATCTGAATAGTCCGACCCGTCTGAACCATCCGAATAATCCCCCTTGCTCGATACCCTCATCACTTCCAAAACACGCATTAAACTCCTGGTCAGGTTTTTCCTGAGCCCGGGCAGCAGATCGTATTTGCGGTCGCTGGAGACAGAATTTGGGGAGAGCACCAACTCTATTCGCTTGGAACTCAACAGGCTTGAAGGCGCTAACTTGTTGAGAGCAGAACTGGAAGGCAATAAGAAGGTATACAGTGCCAACGATCAGCACCCGCTTTTCGGCGAGATCAATAAGCTGGTGCGCAACTACCTGGGGCTCGATGTCCTTGTGGAGAAAGTGGTGGATAAACTAGGTAACCTCCACAGTGTCTACCTGATCAATGAGCTGGCAGAAGGGAAAAATACGTCCAATATCGACATGGTGATTGTAGGTGATGCTATCGACACACAGTATTTGTCCCTTTTGGTGGCCAAAGCGGAGCAACTTATTCACAGAAAGATCAATTATAGCATATTCAGCTTGTTCGAGATGGACAATGTAAAATCCGAACTGAACCGCAAGCCTTTGCTGCTGCTTTGGTCTGCCGATGAGTAGGTGTCGGAGCGGTAATAGCCACCCCTGCAAGCCGTGTCCGCCCGCTGGCGGAAGCCGTCAGACACCGAATGAAAAGAAAGCCGTAAAGGCGCTGTGTTTCACACACCTTAAAATACAGAGCCGCAATCTTAAATATGTATTCTCATATCCGCCATCGTTAATCCCATGACCAACTTCCCCTCCAACCCTAAAATAGGCCTCATCGGCCTGGGCTATGTAGGCCTTCCGTTAGCCGTCGAATTTGCCAAACAATTTCCTACCGTTGGTTTTGATATCAACCTGGCTCGGGTAAAAGAACTTAATCAGGGCCACGACCATACGCTGGAGGTAAGCGATACTGATCTTCAAAAGGTTGTGTCGAAGGAGCTTTCTGCAGGCAAAGGCCTTTTAGTGAGCGCTTCCAAGGAAGACCTCACTAGCTGCAATGTGTTCATTATCACGGTACCTACTCCCACCGACAGGCACAACAGGCCAGTGCTTACGCCGCTCATCAAAGCCAGCGAAACGGTGGGAAGCGTGATGAAACCTGGTGCGGTGGTAGTATATGAGTCAACGGTATACCCTGGTGTCACCGAAGACGAGTGTGTGCCGGTGCTGGAAAAGGCATCTGGACTGTCATTCAATAAAGACTTTTTCGCAGGCTACAGCCCTGAGCGGATAAATCCGGGGGACAAGGAGCATACAGTGGCTAAAATTCTTAAGGTAACCTCAGGTAGCACACCGGAGGCGGCTGAGTTCATCGATGGGCTGTATGGCAAGGTAATTACCGCCGGCACCTACAAAGCGTCCTCCATGAAAGTAGCCGAGGCTGCCAAGGTGATCGAAAACTCTCAGCGAGACATTAACATCGCTTTTGTGAATGAGCTGTCCAAGATTTTTAACAAGCTGGGGATCGACACACATGAGGTATTGCAGGCAGCCGGCACCAAATGGAATTTTTTACCCTTCAAGCCGGGGCTGGTGGGCGGCCATTGTATAGGCGTTGACCCATATTACCTGGCACAAAAAGCACAGGAAGTAGGCTATCATCCCGAGATCATCCTCGCCGGCCGTCGGTTGAACGACAGCATGGGAGGCTATGTGGCATCTGAAACGGTCAAGCTCATGGTGAAAAAAAGTGTTCCCGTGGCGAATGCCCGCTGCCTTATATTAGGCTTTACGTTCAAAGAGAACTGCCCCGATGTACGCAACACAAGGGTCATCGATATTATTGACGAGCTAAAGTCTTTTCACACAGAGCCAATCATCTTCGACCCGCAAGCAAACAGCGCCGAAGTAATGGCGGAGTATGGCATAGACATATTGAATAAGCTTCCGGAAGGAAAATTTGATGCAGTCATATTGGCTGTAGCTCACAAAGAATTTGCACAGCTCGACATCCGGTCTTTGGTCACAGAAAATGGTGTCGTCTACGATGTAAAGGGAATTTTACCGAAGGAAGTAATCGATGGCCGACTCTGATAAAAGGAATGCATGAATCACCATGAGGACGCCATCGGTATCTGAGTAAAGAGGTCGCTCCATCCGCCAACACAAGAGCGCCCTCTTTACTTCACGCCAGAAAACGTCATCGCCAGGCATTGTCAAAACCCGGCAAGTGTGCTTGACGTTACCAGATAATATAGCTATTTTCATTAGCCCATGAATCTATCAGACGATAAATTGACTACTCTTCAGCTAGAACTTTTGAAAGTCTATTCATTCAATCCTTCTCCAAAGGAGATGGAAGAGTTGAAACTTTTCTTGGGCAAATTTTTTGCCGATAGGTTCACACAGAAAGTAGAGTTAGCTGCCAAAGAAAATGGGATAACCAGCAAAGATCTCGACAATTGGCTTGAGGAAGATGGACAGTAGGCCTCGGATTGTGTTGGATACAAATGTCTTTTTAGTAGCAATTTTACCAAAGCACAAATATTGGTGGGTATTTCAAGCATTTATGGATCAAAAGTTTATTCTTCTGCTCAGCACCGAAATACTAACTGAGTATAATGAAAAATGCATCGACAAGTATGGTAGTAGTTTATCGGAAGAGCGGCTGGAGTTTCTACTAGAATTTCCCAATGTTGAATTGGTTACACCCTTCTATAGATGGAACCTTATTAACGACGATCCTGATGACAATAAATTTGTAGATTGTGCTGTGGCTGGTCAGGCCGATCACATAGTCAGTCATGACAAACATCTAAATGTGCTAAAGCAAATTCCTTTTCCAAGAGTCAATGTTGTCAGACTACCGGAATTTCATGAATTACTAAACGGCAATAAAACGGCATGACGAACTCCGGATTTCAGATACTTCGATCCGTCGACCAAAGCTTTTTTCAACTGCCGAAGCTTCAGCGAAGGTAGTGGCGTAGGTTAAACCATCCGAACCGTCCGAACATCTGAACTGTCTGAACCATCCGAACATCTGAATTGCCCGAACCGTCCTTTAATCCATATCTCTTGAATACTAAATTATTCAACACCCCTTTCCACACAGGCTCCCTGGCCGACAAAAAATTCCTCATCACCGGAGGGGCTGGCTTCATTGGATCCAACATCGTCGAATACCTCCTTCGCTACGGAGCAGGCCATGTGCGGGTGCTCGACAACCTGAGCAATGGCTACTACGAGAACATCGAAGAGTTCATGTCGCTTCCCAATTTCGAATTCGTTGAAGGCGACATCCGTGACCTTTCTACCTGCCAAAAAGCAGTCGAGGGAATGGACTACGTCACCCACCAGGCAGCCCTGGGCTCAGTGCCCCGCTCGATAAAAGACCCTGTTACTTCGAATGAAGTAAACATAGCTGGCCACCTGAACATGCTGGTGGCAGTAAAAGAGAACAAGGCCGTAAGAAGAATGGTGTATGCCGCCTCTTCTTCTACCTATGGCGACAGCCCCGACCTCCCCAAAGTTGAGGGCAGAGAGGGGAAATCCTTGTCGCCCTATGCGGTAACCAAGGCAGTCAACGAAATGTACAGCGACGTGTTCAGTAAAACCTATGGCCTTCACACCATTGGGCTTCGCTATTTCAACATATTTGGCCCTAATCAAAACCCCAACAACCCTTATGCTGCGGTGATTCCCATCTTTTGCCAGGCGTTTATCGAAAACAAGCAGCCCACGATTAATGGGGATGGCAAAACCACCCGGGACTTTACTTTTGTAGCGAACGCTGTGCAGGCCAATATCAGGGCCATGTTGTTAGCAGAACTAAGGCAACATGAGGTAATGAACACAGCCTGTGGCGATCAGATCAGCCTCAATGAAATGATCACTATGCTGCAGGAAATGACTGGAAAGGACATCAAGCCGGTATACGGCCCCGAGCGCCCCGGCGACGTAAAACATTCCAAAGCCAGCATCGACAAAATTACTAAGCTATTGGGCTATCAGCCCACTGTCCGCTTCCGGGAAGGATTGGAGTTGGTATACGAATGGTATCAAGCTAAATATAAATCGTCGAAATGATCGACAGTCAGATATTCAGACACTCAGACAGTCCGACACTCAGACACTCCGAACCGTCCGACTATCCGAACCATCCGAAAGTCCGACTTGTCAACCGAAGCCTTGGCGTAGGTTGAACCATCCGAACATCCGAACCATCCGAATGTCTGAATTGTCCGAACCGTCTGAACATCTGCAACTATGAGTAAGATATTGGTAACGGGCTCCGCCGGATTTATTGGAATGCACACCGCTATTCGACTGGCAGCCGACGGACATCAAATCACCGGCCTCGACAACCTCAACACCTACTACAGCGTGGAACTCAAAATGGCCCGTCTCAAGCAGCAGGGCATTGATACCTCCCAGGTGATGTACAACAAAGAAATGACCGGCACCAAAGGCATCAGCTTTATCCAGCTCGACCTTACTGATAGTGAACACATAGAAGCCCTGTTTGAAAAGCACCAGTTCGACTACGTGATCCACCTGGCCGCCCAGGCAGGTGTGCGCTACTCCATCGAGAACCCACATGCCTATATCGACTCTAATGTGAAGGGATTCTTGAATATCCTGGAGGCCAGCCAGCGAAACAAGGTCAAGCATTTAGTATATGCCTCCAGCTCCTCGGTGTACGGCATGAACGACAAAGTGCCCTTTGAAGAAACCGACACCACCGAAACCCAGGTGTCGCTCTACGCCGCCACCAAAAAAGCCAACGAAGCCATCGCCCACAGCTATGCGTCGGTGCACGGCTTACCGCTCACCGGTTTGCGCTTCTTCACGGTGTACGGTCCCTGGGGCAGACCGGACATGGCCCTGTTTAAGTTCACCAAAAACATTCTGGCCGGCAAGCCTATCGATGTGTACAACGAAGGGAACCTCAGCCGTGACTTCACCTATGTGGACGACATCGTAGAAGGCATCGTGCAGTTGGTGCCCAAAAAGCCAGTAGCTACCTTGCCCTATGCCATTTATAATATCGGCAACGGCAACCCCGTCAAGCTCATGGACTTCATTGCCTGTCTGGAAAAAGAATTGGGTAAAAAAGCCATTTTGAACATGATGCCCATGCAACTTGGCGACGTAGAAAAAACCTGGGCGAGTACATGTGCTTTGCAAGATCTAACCGGATACAAACCGGAAATAACTTTGGATGAGGGAATGAAGAATTTTGTTGCTTGGTATAATCAGTATAATAACAGATAATGTCGAACCGTCCGACCTGTCTACCGAAGCTTCAGCGTAGGTTGAACCATCCGAATGTCTGAACTATCCGAACCGTCCGAACTATCCGAACCGTCTGAATTGTCCGAACCATCTGAACCATCCGACAGTCCGAACATCCGAATGTCTGAACCGTCCGAACATCTGAACCATCCAAAAACTCATGTCAACTAAACCAAAGGTACTAGTCACAGGCGGAGCAGGCTTTATTGGCTCCCATGTGGTAGACAGGCTGACAGATCAGGGCCACTATGACGTCACGGTAATGGATAACCTGGTTACCGGCCGATTAGAGAACCTGACCCACCATGGTGAGGCCGTTATTCTCATCAACGCCGACATTTCCGACTCGTCTTCATGGCAAACGCTAAACTTTACACCAGACTATATAATCCACCTGGCCGCTCAGGTAAGCGTGCCCGCTTCTTTTGGAGACCCGGCCTACTGCCATCGTGTTAATGTTAGCGGGTTCCTCAATATGCTGGATTTTGCCCGGGTGAGCAAGGTGAAGAAAGTAGTGTACGCCTCGAGCTCGGCCATCTATGGCGACCAGGGAGAAAGAAGAATCAGTGAGAGCGACGCACCAAATCCTTTATCGCCGTATGGAGCCAGTAAGTTGCTGAACGAATGGTATGCCGGTAAGTATCACGAGTGGTTTGGGCTGTCGGCCATCGGATTGCGGTTTTTTAATGTATATGGCCCCAGGCAGCTCAACGATTCACCCTACTCAGGTGTAATTGCCAAATTCAAACACCTGATCCAAAATGAGCAACCTGTAACCATTTTTGGAGATGGAAAGCAGACAAGAGACTTTGTGTATGTGACAGAGGTGGCAAAAGCCATTGAATTGGCTATGTTGTCTCCTGCTTCGTTGAATGTCTTTAATGTTGGAACCGGTGAGCCGTGTGACCTCACCCATTTAGCCGAAATATTCTCTTCTGTTTTTGGCAGAGAACTGGTACTTCAATATCAACCAGCGAGAGAGGGCGACATTCGCCATAGCCGGGCCAATGTGGGAAAGCTTAAAACGGAATTGGGCTTTCAATCAACGATTGACTTAAAGGCGGGAGTTCGGCTCCTTACCTCAACGGAGGAAGAAAAGTAGGATGCCTGATAAAGTCAACATCAGCCTCTCATATGCCATCGATAAGATAGGCAGTGGAAACTCCGTGAAATTGATGGGCTTCATTGCCTGCCTGAAAAATGAGGGTAGGAAAAAGCCACTCTTAATATGACGCCCGTGCAGCCTGGCGACGTGGAAAACACCTGGCCAGCACAATGGGACTTAATGGGGCGGTAGGGTATAAGAGCAAAACGTCGCTTGCAAAAGTTGTGAAGCAGTTTGTAATTTGATTCACAGGATACTAGCATTGAAAACGAACTACTTTTGGATATGAATGTTTCCGAAGCGTCAAATCACAAAATCATAGAGTTCCCTAAAATTATCGATGAACGGGGGAATCTGACCTTCATGGAAAATGGGCACTACATCCCTTTTGATATTAAAAGAGTATTTTGGACCTATGATGTGCCTGGGGGAGAGACCAGGGGAGCACATGCCTATAAAGAGCAGCATGAGGTGATTATTGCCCTGTCGGGGTCTTTTGATGTGGTAGTTACAAGCGCTGATGGGCAAACGGAAAAAATTCAGCTAAATCGGTCTTATTACGGCTTGTATTTGCCCCCAATGACCTGGAGGCATATGGAAAATTTCAGCACTAATGCGTTGAGCTTCCACATCTCTAGCCACGAGTATCGGGAAAGTGATTATGTGAGAGACATCACCTCTTTTTTAAGACTGACAAAGTGAACAAGTCAACTGTTTTTGATTGTAGTTTGCTGGAGCTCCCGAAGATAAAGGCTGCATCGGGGAGTATTACCTCCATCAATAATTTTAAAGAAATTCCCTTCGGAATAAAGAGGACATACTACCTGTATGACTTACCAAGCGCTTCTTCCAGAGGGGGCCACGCTCACAAGGATCTTCACCAACTCATCATCGCTGCAAGTGGTAGCTTCGATGTGATGTTGCAGGACGGAAGAATGAAAAGGACTGTCCAGTTGAATCAACCCAATATTGGTCTTTATTTGCCACCTGGTTTGTGGAGGGAGCTTTCCAATTTTTCAAATGGAGCCATCTGTCTGGTACTTGCCTCTGAGCTATATACAGAAGAGGACTATATAAGAGATTTCGATCAGTTTCTGACATATAAATCTTTATAGCACCAAAGGTTTCTATTATATGGAAATAGTTGAAGTAACAGCACAAGAATATAACGCAATGGTCAGTGCTGCGCACGTGTTTAGTACCGTGGGCTTTAATACCCTGAACGCTGACAAAGTCGACGCTGTAAAATTCTTGGTATTTAAGGATTCTAAAGTACGCATGGGGTTGATTCTTGGCATCAAAGGAGCGACAGCGAAATCCCCTTTTTCGGCTCCCTTTGGAGGGTTTTCTATGGCCGGAAGCCCGTCGCTGGAGCAACTCGACGAAGCCACTGATGCTTTGAAAAGCTGGATAACGGGCAACCTCCTCACGGAGCTGGTCATCACTCCGCCGCCACTGCTTTACGACCCTTCGGTGCTATCAAAAGTGACCAATGTGCTTTATAGAAAGGGGTTTGTTCAGAAAAACATGGACCTTAATTACGCTCTCGACCTGGAAACGGAGCTGCCCTATGCCAGTCTTTTGCGAAAAAACGCCAGAAAAAACCTGAACAACGCCCTGGCCAACAATCTGGTGCTCAAAGTGTGTGCTACAGCTGAGGAAAAAGAGGCAGCCTATCAGGTGATTGCGGCCAACAGGGCAGCCAAAGGCTATCCTTTGCGAATGACCTGGCAGCAGATGCTCAGCACCACCAAAATTATTGAAGCCGATTTTTTTCTGGTGACAAAAGAGGACGTAACCGTTGCCGCTGCCATTGTTTTCGCTGTAACGGACGACATCATGCAGGTGATCTACTGGGGCGACATGGTTGAGTACTCACATATGCGGCCCGTTAATTTTCTTGCCTGCCAGCTTTTTGAGCATTATCGGAACGCTGGAAAAAAGGTATTGGACATTGGCCCATCGACTGAAGACTCTCTGCCCAACTACGGTTTGTGTGATTTCAAAGAGAGCATAGGTTGTGAGGTGAGTATAAAGCCTTCCTATATTTGGTCAGTTTGAAAGAATGGTCATAGCTAACCCCGACAAATACCTTCTTCCAACGTACCGGCTAAGCCCATTTAGCACTGCTGATGTGGCACTCAATCATGAATTGCCATCCGACGACTATGCTGAAACGTATTTCGGAGAACGGTTCGCCTCTCGTCGTTACAAGTATTGCATGTCGGGAAGAGCCGCCATTCACCAGGCGCTTTCTCATTATCATTTGCAGCCGGATGATGTGGTCACCATTATCACCACCACCAATAATTTCTATATCAGCAGTTGCGTGACTAATGAGATCGAGCGGTTTTGTAAATGGTCAAGAAAAATTGAGCGGGCTACAAAAGTGCTTTTTGTGAATCATGAGTTTGGCTACCCCCTGGAGGATGTAGCTGCCCTGCAGGAGCATGGCTTGCCAATTATTGAGGATTGTGCCTATTCCTTTTTGTCTCACAATGCAGCTGGAAATACGGGGCACCTGGGAGACTTTACCATTTACAGTTTTCCCAAGATATTCCCCGTTCAAATAGGGGGGCTCCTGACAATGAAGGACGACCTGGATGACGAGAAGTTTTCTCAGCAACTTCTGCCGAACCCGGAGCACGACTACATACAAAAGGTGGCTTCTCACTTCTTGCGGAAAATAGCTGACATTGCGAGCCAACGAATTGAGAACTATCATTTTCTCGTTAACGGGCTCACCAGTATGGGATTCAGTGAACGCATTCCTCTCAGTGACGGAATAGTGCCAGGAGCTTGTCTCTTTAGCAATAACGGTCTGCTTAACCTGCCCGAACTCAAGGAAGCATTATGGGAAAAAGGGATTCAATGTAGCATCTTTTACGGCGAGGATACATTTTTTATTCCGGTGCATCAGGTGTTAAAAAAGCCTGACTTGACATATTTTTTAAGCAACATAAAAATCAACCTGAAATGAAATTTTCCAACATTATTCTGGGAAAAGACGTTGAAATTGATCCTTCTTCCAATTTTAATAATGTAGATATTGGGGACAACACCCGTATAGCTAAACGATGTAGCATATTTGGTAGCCCTGACTTCATTCTAGAGATAGGGAAAGAGTGTTACGTTGGAATGAACACCACCATCGATGGTTACTTAGAGAAAGTGACGATTGGAGCGAATGTTAGCATTGCACAGAATGTGCACATCATGTCGGCCTCCGGGCCAAATGCGTCGAAGGCCTTTCAAAGGATATTCCCAATTGAACGAATCCCGGTCATAATTGGTAATCATTGTTGGATTGGGGCATCTTCGGTCGTTATGCCCGGTGTTGAATTGGGCAAGTTTTGTATTGTCGGGGTAAATAGCTTTGTTACAAAAAGCTTTCCTGACTACTCCATCATAGGAGGAAGCCCGGCGAAACTAATCAGGACACTAACTGACGAAGAAATAAGCAAGCTGCATGAGTGAAATTAAGTTTCTCGATTTACTAAAAATCAATCAGCAGCATAGAACTGAATTGATTCAGGCGGTCACGGAAGTGATTGACTCTGGCTGGTTTCTAAACGGAGATTTCCTGACAAAATTTGAGCAGGAATTTGCGATCTACACCGGTGCGAAGTACATAGTGGGCGTGGCCAACGGGCTGGATGCCCTCAAACTCATCTTTCAATCTTATAAAGAGCAGGGGGTTTTAAAGGATGGCGACGAGGTCATCGTGCCTGCTCATACCTTTATTGCTTCCACACTGGCGGTGACAGACAATAAGCTGGTTCCCATATTTGTGGAGCCGGATCCGGCCAGTTTCAATATGGACATTGGCTTAATTGAGCGGCGAATCACACCCAAAACCAAAGCTATTTTGGTGGTGCACCTCTATGGACGAATATGCTGGTCAGACGAGTTGGAACGCCTGGCGGAGAAGTACCAACTAAAAATTATCGAAGACAATGCGCAGGCTGTGGGGGCGGAGTGGAAAGGCAGAAAGACAGGTTCACTCGGGCATGCGGCTGCATTCAGCTTTTACCCGGGGAAGAACCTGGGGGCGTTAGGAGATGGTGGAGCGGTAGCTACAGCCGACGCCGACCTGGCACAAAAGGTAAAAGCGATTGCCAACTATGGCAGCGGAAGAAAATACGAACACTTGTACAGGGGCATCAACAGCCGCCTCGACGAAGTACAAGCAGCCTTTTTATCAGTGAAACTAAAATCACTCGACGCCGGGAATGAAAGACGGCGGGAAGTGGCCGATCGCTACCTGGCTGACATCACCAACCCTTTGATTGAACTGCCCTCGTACCCGCAGGCGCAGGGGGGAAGCGCTGATAGAAAAGGACACGTATGGCACCTTTTTGTGATCAAAACCAAGCAACGGGAAGCCTTGCAAAAGCACCTCGCAGCCAGGGAAATCCAAACACTCATTCATTACCCAACACCTCCTCACAGGCAATTGGCTTACTCAGAATATGGCCACTTGAATTATCCAATCAGTGAACAAATAGCGGAGGAGCTATTGAGCTTGCCGATCAGTCAGGTATTGGCCGGGGAGGAAGCAGACTTTGTCATACAAGCTGTCAATGAATTTGGGGTATAACCTTGTTGCTCCAGAGGGCTGTTTCGCCTGTTGTTACTTTGGCCACCAGAAAGACTAATGTCAGATAAATCCTCCTACAGATCGATTTTCAAATCAACCTCGCTGTTTGGAGGCGTCCAGGTATTTAACATCATCATCACCATCATTAGAGGAAAATTTGTAGCCGTGCTGCTTGGCCCGGCCGGAATGGGCATCAATGGGCTCTTTATGACCACCATTCAAATGCTGCAGAACATCACCAACCTGGGTTTGCCACAGTCTGCCGTTCGGGATATTGCCGCTTCCAGCAACGACCCAGGAAAAATAGCTGTGACCTATACAGTCTTTAGAAGATGGATTTGGTTCACTGCGCTACTTGGCGGGGGCCTTACTTTTTTTGGCGCTCCATTCCTGAGCCAATATGTCTTTCAAAATGACAGTTACGCCTGGGCTTTCAGGCTTCTTTCAGTGACTTTTGTTTTTGGTGCGGTTAGTGGTGGCATCTACACCCTTTTGCGAGGCCTTAGACGCCTGAAAGCCCTCGCCAGCGCCAATGTATTGGGTAGCCTGGCTGGATTGCTGGTGGCGGTACCTCTTTTTTACTTTTTTGGAATACAGGGGATTGTTCCTGCCATCTTAGCCACAGCCATGGCCAATTTCGGGATAGCGCTGTTTTTCAAAAATCGGGAAGTTAAGATCGAATCAGCCGAGCTGAACTACAAGCGGACTTTCTTTCAGGGCCTCGATATGGCAAAATTGGGTGTCAGTCTGTCCGCCAGCATGCTCATGACTTCAGGAATCTCCTTCGTACTTCTCACGTTTATCAATCGGCAGGGGTCTGAAGCCGACGTGGGTTTGTACAATGCCGGCCTCACCATCACCAATACCTATGTTGGCCTGGTGTTTACGGCCCTGGCCACCGACTATTTCCCCCGCTTGGCAGAAAAAATCAATTTAAAGACAGAGGAATGGAAACAGGTGGTTCACCAGCAACTGGAGCTCATGCTCCTGATCCTGGCTCCCCTACTTGTTGTTTTGATATTGACAGCTCCTATTTTTATAAAACTCCTCCTCAGTGAGCAGTTTTTGTCGGTCATACCTTATTTATTGTGGGCAGTAGTAGGCGTGTTCCTCAAAGCCCCGGTGTGGGTGTTGGGCTATATATTTATTGCTTCAGGCAACAATAGGGTATTTCTTGTGACAGAAGCGTCTGCCGCTCTCATTCAGCTGGCACTAAATATTTTTTTTTATCAGCAGTATGGCCTGGAAGGATTAGGGGTAGCACTGGGCTGTTCCTACTTGTTGAGTTTCTGCACGCTGCTGGTGGTTATGAAATGGATTTATGGATTTTCTTTCAATAGTAGCCAATGGAAGATAGTACTGATTCTCTTTGTGCTTGTGCTGGCATCGGCGCTTTCAGCCAAATACCTGAACTACCCCTTGGCTTACCTGAGTGGGGGATTCTTTCTGATTTTAGTAGGGTGGTTCTCTTTGCAAAAGCTCAACCAGTTGATGGATATTAGGGGTGCGATACAAAACCTGGCAACCAGGTTTAGAAAACGTTAGAGGTGACGAAACCTGAGCTAGTTACGGTAGCGGTTACTGCTTTTAATTCGGCAAAAACAATTGTCGACACACTTGAAAGTGTGAAAGAGCAATCTTATCAACAATTGGAGCTGATTATTTCTGACGATGCTTCTTCTGATAATAGCGTGGAGCTGGCAAAAAAGTGGCTTGCAAGCCCCGATAATAGCCGACGGTTTGTTGATACCAGAATAATAACAGTTCCACACAACACCGGTGTATCTGCCAATTGTAACCGATGCATTAGGGCAGCTCAGGCTGATTGGATCAAATTCATTGCCGGTGATGACATTTTAATGCCCAATTGCATCGAAGACAATATGCGGTTTGCTGCGAAGCATCCAGAGGCTCAAGTCATTTTCTCCCAGGTAAATGTGTACGTTAACAACTTTGAAAAGGAAAACTTCCTGAGAGTGATACCGGCACAGTTTCCCGACAACCTGATGGATCCGGAATTTTCCGCCAATGACCAATGGAAGCGGCTGCTGGTATCGGATCGTATGCATTACACACCCTCCTATTTTTTCAACCGGAAGGCCCTGGATCAAGTAGGAAACTATGATGAAAGCAACCGGCTGGTGGAAGACTACCCCATGTGGCTTAAATTGACCGGGGCTGGCGAGCGATTGTATTACTTCCACACACCTACGGTTGGTTATCGCATGCATGCAAAGGCCCTCAATAATATTGGCGATGCCGGTTTGTTCAAGCCCCTGTCGGTGAAGGCATTTGCCATACGGCGGCAGATGGCACACCCGCATTTACCAGCTGATATTGTTGGCAAAGAAAAGTGGGAGCAGGGGGTGAAGAAATTCTTTTTGGCGATCGGCGCCAATAAGAACACCGCCACTGCCCGCACGCTTTATCGTTTGCTGTCAGTTTATCTGAACCCCTGGCAGTATGTCTATGCGGTCAAAAAGCGACTTCCAGCTAATAAAGGGAATATATTTTATCAATGAAGCTGAGTATCATTGTGCCTGTTTACAACGTGGAGGAATACCTGGAAAGGTGTGTCCGAAGTTTGGAAGACCAGGATTTGGCCAAAGATGAGTATGAGATTATCGTGGTGAACGATGGTTCTCCCGACAACTCAAAGCAGCTCATTGAAAAACTCCAAACCGAATTTTCGAACATTATTTTAATTGACCAGGAGAACCAGGGGGTTTCCATGGCAAGGAACAATGCGATAGAACGAGCAACCGGTGAGTATATTTTGCCGATAGACCCTGACGATTATGTCCTGCCCAATACGTTAGCACACCTGTATAACAAGGCGCACACTTTGCAGGTGGATGTGCTTTTTGCGGGCTTTGAAATTTTCGACAGGGACGGGGCTTCAGAATGGAAAACGCAATACCAGGTGCAGGCAAAGGAAGTTTGGAGCGGGGTTGATGCGTATTTTGCTGCCAGAGGGCCAAGGGTAAAAGATCCCGACAGGTCGTGGGGAATATTATTCTGTCGCTCCTTTTTGAAAGAAACTGAGGTTGATTATCCCAGGGACGTGCCGTATCTGGAAGACGGTCTGTTTGTAGGCAAGGTATTTTCTGTAGCAAACAGGGTAGGGTTTGACAACGAAGTTTTTTATCAAAGGACTACCCGACCGGGGTCAGCTACGCACTCGTCATTGATTAAGACTAAAAAAGGATTGGATGGCTTCCTTGTAGCCATTCAGGATGTCGACTTGTTCCTGACGAAACTTAACCACTCAGAGCAAAGCAGGCAACTTCTCAATCACCTGAAAGCCAAGTTCATATTACTGCCTTTAACTATCACCATTTCCAATCACAGGTGGTTGGGCTATTTTAAAATTATATTGTCTCTTAGAAAACTTGGCGTAGAGAAAATCGACTGCGCTGGAGTCAGGTCTGTCTATCTGGAATATGCCAGGGCGTTTAACCGCTCCTCTGTTCTTTTCCCTTATTTTTATTTTAAGATTACCAAGAAGAATGTATAGCCTGGGAATTAAACTGAGCCTTTTAAATAAAATTAAGAAGCCAAATAAAAATGCAACCTTCGTCTTTGGTCTGCAAAAAAGTGGCACTTCGGCGATAACCGGGCTGTTGGCAGCATATACAGGAAAATCGGCTACCATCGACACGAAATACCTTTGGGAACCCTATAGGACTCAACTTCTGGAGGACGAATTGACGATAAAGCAATTAGTGAACCGATTTAGTTATCCCTTTTCAAAAGAGATTATCAAAGAACCTTCCGCCACTTTTTTTATCGACAAGGTTAGTGAGTTCTTCAGCCTCGACAAGTTTATATTTATTGTCAGAAATCCTTTTGACAATATACGGAGCATTCTGAACAGACTAAGCTTGCCGGGAGACGAAGATCACATTGACCCAAGCAGGATTCACCCGAACTGGCGGTATATTTTTAAAAGTGAGGGCCAGGCAAATTACATTGACACGTTAATAGCCAACTGGCTTGCAGCAAATGACCAACCTGGCTGGACTTCCCATCCGGGATGTCTATTGATCCGGTATGAAGACTTCAATGCGGATAAAGAAGGAGTCATTGGCCACATTTCGCACCAACTTGGCTTTGGTCGGATGAACGATATCAGCGATATCGTCGACAAACAGTTTCAGCCGAAGGGATCAAGCCCCGACAGCCTGGTGGAATTTTTTGGACAAAAGAATTTTGAGAAAATAGCAAGTAAATGTGAAAAGGTTGGGCATGAACTTGGCTACCAACGACTGGCGTGACAAAATGCATCCACAAGCGACGTTCCATGAGAAAGTTACCATTCTGGCTATTGGTCTGAAGGGGCTGATGTGCCTGAAGTCAATCGATCCGAACAACCTCGACATTATCAACGGTGTGGTGATCGGTAGCGACAAAGGAGTTGTCAACGATTATTCAAGAGAGATTCAAGTCTATTGTGAATCCAATGGATTGAGGTTTTCGACACGGACGAGCAGCCAGCAGCTGCTGGAGAGTTCCAGGTACGTTGTCGCTATCGGCTGGAGGTGGATGGTGAAAGTATCTTATAATCAGGAGCTGATCGTTTTCCATGACTCGCTATTGCCTAAGTACCGTGGATTTAACCCACTGGTTTCTGCACTGATCAACGGCGAAAAAGAGATAGGAGTAACATGTCTTTTGGGTTCAGACGAATATGACAGGGGAGAAATAATAAGTCAATATCGCAGCAAAATTGACTACCCTATCAAGATTCAGGAGGCTATTGAACTAGTGTCAGAAGGATATGCTTCTCTTTTTTCGGACCTGTTAAATGCTGTAAAAGCCGCACAGGGGCTGCATCATTTGAAACAGAACGAAAAAGAGGCTACGTACTCAGTTTGGCGGGATGAGGAGGATTACAGAATTTGCTGGCAAGAGTCCTCGAATAAGATAAAACGATTCATTGACGCAGTAGGATATCCCTATAAAGGAGCGAGGGCCACTTTGGGAGATCAGGAAATAATCATAGTCGATGCTGAAGTTGCTCAGCCCTACTTTGTTGAAAACAGAGGCGTTGGTAAAGTGCTATTTAAGGACGGCGAGTTGCCGACGGTTATTTGTGGAGAGGGACTTCTGAAAATTAATAAAATTGCTGGCGCCGACGGGCAGCCGTTGAGCTTTCCGAAAAACTTCAGATATAGGTTTAAATGACGATAACTATCCCTTTTAATAAGCCTTACCTGACAGGTAAGGAAGTTCACTACATTTATCAGGCGGTGTACTCTGGGAAAATTTCCGGAAACGGAGATTTCACAAAAAAGTGCCACGACTTTTTCCGGAGCCAATATGATTTTAAAAAATGCCTGCTAACGACCAGCTGCACGGATGCACTTGAAATGGCTGCCATACTTGCCGACATCCAGCCAGGTGATGAGGTTATCATCCCATCCTACACTTTTGTGTCAACTGCCAATGCGTTTGCATTAAGGGGAGCAAGCATTGTTTTCGCTGACTCCAGAACGGATCACCCGGGATTAAATGAAGCTGACATCGAGAAGCTCATCACGCCTAAAACAAAGGTTATTGTGCCGGTTCATTACGCAGGGGTTTCATGTGACATGGATACTGTAATGGATTTGGCAACGAAACACAACCTGATTGTGATTGAGGATGCCGCACAGGCAATCGATTCTTTTTATACGAACAAGCATGGGAAAAAACAACCCCTCGGCTCCATAGGGCATATGTCGGCCTTTTCTTTTCATGAGACCAAGAACATCATAGCCGGCGAGGGGGGTATGCTAGTGGTAAACGATGAGAGGTTTGCTGCCAGATCGGAAATTATTTGGGAAAAAGGCACCAATAGATCGGCATTTTTCAGGGGAGAAGTGAATAAATATGGATGGGTCGATATCGGTTCTTCATTTCTTCCTTCCGAAGTAACAGCGGCATTCTTATATGCTCAGCTGGAGCACCTCAGGGACATCCAAAACAAACGGCACTCACTTTGGCAGCTCTATCTGGAGCTTTTTAGCTCTTCCGGATTAAATGATGTTTATTCAACACCCATCATCCCCACTTATGCCAGCAACAATGCGCACATGTTTTATATTTTATGCCCCGATTTTGAACATAGGCAAGGCCTTATTCAGTTTCTTAAAGAAAAAGGTATCTTATCAGTTTTCCACTACCTAAGCCTGCATCAGAGTCCGTTTTTTAAAGGGAAATACAACGGAGCGAAACTTGAAAAGAGTGATGAATACGCTGATACATTGCTTAGACTTCCCTTTTTTAATGAACTGAAAACCAAAGAAGTGGAGTTTATCGTGAAATCTATCGCTGAATTCAATGGGTATTGAGGATATTTCAATTGCCCACGTTTGCCAGGATGAAAAGTTCATAGATGGAGCCTTTCACTCTTTCGATTTGGCCTTTCCCGGGCAAAATAAATTTTATGTGCTTGTCCCCCCCGGGGCACAAAACATAAGATATATCAGGAAGGCTTCAAACCTCACAAAGGTTGTTATTGACGGGGCTGAAGTCGAGCTATTATTGAAAGTTTGTGAACAACACACTCTGGTGGTTCTCCATGGAATTACTCATAGTATAGCACTTTTGATTGAGAAGTTTGATAAACCGGAAAAATTTGTGTGGCTCATTTTGGGAGCCGAAATGTATCAAAATCAACACATATATGCTGGAAGGTTGTTAGGAGAATTAACCACAAAGCTGCGGAGGCACTCTGCTGGAAAGGTTGGCTTGACAGAGTTCTTGAGGGACATTTATAGAAGAGTAAAGTACAGAAGCCTGGCCATTTCCCAGATATCAATGGAGGAGCAGCTGGAAGATATTGCCAGGTCAATTGGAAGGATAAAATGCTGTGCATCTTTATTGAAGGAAGAGTTCGAATACCTGGAAAGCCGGCAGAAATTGGCGGATGACGCCTACTATTTACCTTTTACTTTTTACCCAATAGAGTATTTTATCGGTAAGGCCACGGAGGCTAGTGTTGTGCCACCTAGTGGAGAGAATATATTGATCGGCAATTCGGCATCGTATACCAACAACCACTTAGAGGTATTCGAAAAGCTACAGAGCTTCGATTTGAGAGGAAGAAAACTGATTACTCCCTTAAGTTACGGAGATCCTCAATATATAAAGGCTATCAGTAAAATTGGATACCGGCAGTTTCCAAATAATTTTCATCCCCTGACAGAGTTTTTGACGATCGAGAGCTACAACGAGATACTATCATCTTGCAGCATTGTTATCATGAATCACTATCGACAGCAAGGTATAGGAAACATTCTGTCGACGATATATTTCGGATGCAAGGTTTACTTAAGCGAGGAGAGTATACTTTACTCTTTTTTACGAAGAATCGGGTGTCTTGTTTTTTCAGTTGAGAGCGATTTAAATGCAGGAAACAGTGAAACATTCAAGCCACTAACTCTACCCGACATTGAATATAACCGTGAGATATTAATTGCCGAGATTTCGTCAGACAAAGTAGTCTCACGTCTTCGCAAGGGAGTTAACGACTATCTACATTCCTAAAGAATGCAAATGAACTTTACAATTATCGCCGGGGCAAGACCCAACTTCATAAAGATTGCCCCTATTATACACGCAATACAGCAGAACAATGATCGGGAAGAAAGGGATAAGATTCGTTTTAGACTGATTCATACCGGACAGCACTATGATGCCAAAATGAGTGACACCTTTTTTCAGGAGTTGAACATCCCTGAGCCAAGTGTTAATTTAGGGTGCGGCGGTGGATCTCAGTCAGAACAGACGGCTGCGATTATGATCGCTTTTGAAAGAGATTTGATCCTGCATCCGGCAGATCTTGTAGTAGTGGTAGGCGACGTAACTTCTACCCTGGCTTGTTCTATCGTTGCAAAAAAGCAGGGAATAAAGGTTGCCCATGTGGAGGCAGGCATCAGGTCTTTCGACCTTACCATGCCCGAAGAAATTAACCGCATGGTGACGGACAGCATTACAGATTATTTTTTTACCACAAGCACAACGGCCAATGGTAACCTGTTGAAGGCGGGGGTCGCCGAAAACAATATTTTCTTTGTAGGCAATGTGATGATCGACACGCTGCTGGCCAACAAACAAAGATTCAGGCAACCGCCTGTATGGGGGGAGGCCGGGCTGCAAAAACAGCAATACCTGGTACTAACGCTTCACAGGCCATCCAATGTGGATGAAGGGCAAAAGCTAATGCAGCTGATTGATACCATTATTGCCAACACCCATGGATTACCGATCATTTTCCCTATCCATCCACGCACAAAATCTATTTTCCACGCACTCGGTGTTTTGCCAGAAAACCTGCACATCATCGACCCGCTGGGCTATCTGGAGTTCAACTATCTGGTGCAGCATAGCAAGGCGGTCGTCACCGATTCGGGAGGCATTACCGAGGAAACAACCGTTATGGGTGTGCCCTGCCTCACCTTGAGGAACAGCACCGAACGACCCGAAACCGTGGCCATAGGCACTAACGAGCTGGTCGGAACTCAGCCCGAGGCCATTGTGGAGGCACTCGGTCGGTTGTTTGCTGGTAACTGGAAGAAAGGGGGCATTCCTGAGTTGTGGGATGGGAAGGCAGCCGTGAGAATAGTAGAGCAGCTGATCAGGTTACATGCATAGGAAGAAAATACTGATTGTTTCCAATGGTTTTTACCCCGAGATTTCCCCCCGGTCTTTCAGGGCAACTGAGCTCGCCAAAGAGTTTGCAAGACAAGGTCACCAGGTAAAAGTAATTTCACATGAAAGGGGTGACGTGCGGAAATTTTCGGCCGGGAATGGTTTTAGCTTTCAGGACATGGGGCCAATGTCGTGGCCCAAACCAGCTGTGTCAGGAACAGGATTGAAGAGGCTTTTTTCCAGGGTAATCGTTCGCCTCACAACATTACTATTCGAGTATCCAAATATTCAACTCCTTTTTCTTGTTAATAGGGCACTGGCAAAGGAGTCAGGATTTGACCTGCTCATTTCTGTGGCCGTGCCTTATCCGATCCACTGGGGGGTGGCCTGGTTCAGAAGTAGCAAGCATCCGGTAGCAACCACCTGGGTAGCAGATTGCGGCGATCCCTATATGGGACAGGAGAATGATACTTTCAAAGCGCCTTTTTACTTTGGATGGGTGGAGAAGTGGTTTTGCCGGAAGGCAGATTACCTGAGCGTGCCTACTAAAGGATCTATAGGCGGTTACTACCCGGAGTTTCACTATAAAATAAAAGTGATTCCTCAGGGATTCCGTTTTGAAGATTACCAAATGGCTGATTTCAAACCATCTGAAAAAGTTATTTTTGGCTATGGGGGTATGTTTATTCCGGGTAAGAGAGATCCGAAAGAATTGATAGAATTTCTGCTGACTGTAGAAGAGGAGTATCAGTTTGAATTTCATATCTACACAAGTACGCCGCAATGGGTGTTGCCCTATATTGCTGGCTCAAAAAGTATTTTTGTACATAGTGTCGTGGGTCGAACCGAACTGATGCTTGAGTATTCAAGAATGGATTTTCTTGTTAATTTCACCAACATCGGAACCTCCCAAACGCCCAGTAAACTCATTGATTACGCTATCTTAGGTAAGCCCATCCTCAATGTGGTAACTGGAGAGCTGCGATTAGCTGATGTATTATCTTTTCTTAATCGGGACTTCAGCAACTCTTATGTCGTAACCGACCGTGAGCAATACAGAATTGAAAATGTAGCGCAGCTTTTTTTAAATCTGATCGATGAGAAGAGAAAAAGATAACGCCTTGCTGTTTCTGTTGTTGAACCCATTTCTGGGGTTTGTGCACGCTTTCAAATACAACCACAAAAAATGGTCGGTGAATGCGGTTTGGCTGTTCGTTATTTTTTATGGCTTCACCATGGCTAAGCCGGAGGGCATGGATTCCAGTCGCTATGTTCAACGACTTAAGAACAGTTATTATGCCGGTAGCTGGGAAAGTTTTGCCGGCGGTTTTTATACAGAGGAGGGTGCGCAAGTGGATTTATATGAGCCTACGGTGATCTTTTTGATGTCCCGATTTACAGACAGTGGGGACTTGCTTTTTGCCGTATTTGGGCTGGTGTTTGGGTATTTTTATTCACGAAACCTGTGGATGGTGCTCCGATGTGTGCCTGGGCAAATGACTACCTTTTTATGGATAATCTTTTTATCCTTTGCTTTAATAATTCCATTTTGGCACATGAATGGTGTAAGAATGTGGACAGCAGCCCATGTTTTTGCCTTCGGGGTACTGAATCATATTCTCTACCAAAAACGAAACGCTTTCATTTTTATAGCTTTATCAGTGCTGTTTCATTTTTCGTTTGTCATTCCAGTTGTTTTATTTTTCTGTTTCCGGTTTTTTCGACTGGGTTGGCCACTGCTCTACTATGCTTATATATTTTCTTTTGCGGTTTCCGAATTGAATGTTGGGGCGTTAAGAGAGCTGATGCTCGCTTACTCGCCGGAGTTTTTAATACCCAGGGTTCAAAGTTATACAGGGGAGGTATACATCGACAAAGTCAATGAAACAATGCAGGGGGCAAGTTTTCATATCATCTACTATCGAAAAGTGATTGTTTGGACAATCGTCGTTTTTTTCTCGTTCATTTTTTTTAAACGGGTTAAGAATCTGGTCACCTACCCCTACCTCAAAGACCTGTTCGCCATTTCACTGATTATTTTGTCGTTTGGTAACATCGCATCGCTAGTGCCTTCAGGTGGCAGGTTCCTGAGTATAGGGCAGATATTTGCCTTTGCCTTTATATTTCTCTACCTGAAAACAGCTGCTCCTGACAAGTTCAGGTTTTGGTTCCGTTATGCGAGTTACCCAATGCTTTTTCTTTTTCTGATTGTAAGCCTCCGCATTTCGCTGGAAACAATCACTGTCATGAGCGTTTTGGGAAACCCTGTTTTTGCATTGCTTATAGACCTTCATATACCTATCATTTCATTGTTCAACTAAGGTGATACGGAAACTTCTCAGAAATCTATCGAATTTGCCCGGCTGGCGTACACGCAGGAAGATCGTGATAGTGGAGTCCGACGATTGGGGAAGTGTGAGGATGCCTTCCCTCAACATTCTTGCAAAGCTCAAATCTAGCGGGCTTGACATGGAATCAGGGGATTCTGCCAGGTACAATCAGAATGACACGCTAGCTTCGGTAGCGGATTTATCAGCACTTTTTGACGTTCTTTTAAGTGTTAAAGATAGCAATGGAAGGCCGTTGGTATTCACGCCGGTGAGCCTCACGGCCAATCCTGATTTCGAAAAAATCCGGGAGTCTGGTTTCAGCCGCTATTTTTTTGAGACGCTACCGGCTACGTTCGACCGTTTTGGATTAAGTAATGCATTGGAGCTATGGAAAGAGGGAATTGATAAGGGAATATTTATTCCTCAATTTCATGGAAGGGAACACCTGAATGTTGCCGCATGGATGAGGGCCTTGCAGGAAAACGACCGGGAGACGAGGCAGGCATTTGACTTGGGTGTATGGGGATATACCAACAAAAATCGGTTTAACGTAATGTATCAGGCTGCATTTGACCTTGAGTTAGCAAGCGACCTGGAAAGCCAAAGTGAAATTTTATCAAGCGGGCTGGATTTGTTTCAGCAACAATGGGGATTCAAGGCAAGCTATTTTGTGCCCCCAAACGGCCCATTGAACAACTCGCTGGAGAACGTTATTGCCAGAAAAGGATTGTCATATATTTCCTCGCCCAAAATACAAATTGAGCCTTTGGGAGGTGGAGTCACGAAACGAAACTTCAGGTGGTTAGGAAAGAAAAACAAATGGGGGCAGTCATACATCACACGCAACTGCTTTTTTGAACCGAGCATTCCCGGCACTGATTGGGTTGGATCCTGCCTGAGAGACATATCAATTGCATTTCGCTGGCAAAAACCCGCTGTAATAAGTACACATAGAGTGAACTTTATCGGCGGATTAAATGAATCAAATCGCAAAAATGGTGTGGAGGCGTTTCACAGACTTGCAAGGCAAATAATTTCGAGGTGGCCTGAAGTTGAATTTATGACGTCCACGGAGTTGGGTCGGCTAATGGATAGCGACAGGACAACCGAATAATTTGAAGGGAATGGCAAGCTATCTGACAACTGTACTGAAAAGATGGAAATCGAGAATGAACGCTGCCCGGGTAAACGCCCCCGGCGTTCGTTTTAAAGACAAGACAATTGTGATCGAGTCAGACGATTGGGGAGCCATCCGGACGCCATCGGTGGAGGTATTGAGAAAGTTTGAGGCTGCCGGAATGGATATATCATCAAGTATCTACAGGAACGATGCCCTGGCCAGCGAGCAGGACCTGGATCTCTTTTTTAATGCGCTGCAGGCTGTGAGAAACAGCCAGGGAGAAGCCGTGAAGGTAACTGCCAATACCATCATGGCCAATCCTGATTTTGATAGAATAAGGCAGGACAATTTCGGACAATATCACTTCGAGCCCTTCACCACGACACTTGAGAAATACCCTCAGCACGGTAAGTCTTTTGCCAAATGGCAACAAGCGATGACATCTGACATTTTTTGGCCACAATTTCATGGCCGGGAACATCTCAACATCAACCGGTGGATGAAGAGACTACAATCGGGTGACGACAAGGTGCGCTTTTGCTTCGACCAGCGTACTACATTTTCGGGGGAGGGGGACTATAGCTTCATGGAAGCTTTCGATTGGGATCACCGGGATGACATTGCTACACATCGGGAAATCATCTCCGACGGGCTTGACATGTTTGAGAAAATATTTGGCTTTCGTTCAAAGTCCTTCATTGCTCCCTGCTACAATTGGGATCCTGCGCTTGACACTGAATTTTCAAAACTGGGTATAGAAGTGTTGCAGGGTACCAGAAGGCAGCTCGTGCCTACGGGGCAATTTGATCAGTACGTAGACAAAACTCACTTTTTTGGTGAGCACCAAAGTGGCTGCCCCCGGTACAATGTGCGCAACTGTTTTTTTGAGCCCACCATGAATCCAGCTAAAGATTGGGTGGATAGCTGCCTGGCGGAAATCAGTGCCGCCTTTACTTTTCAAAAGCCTGCCGTGATCTGTTCTCACAGGGTCAATTATATTGGGTTTATTGACGAAAGAAACCGTGATAGGGGATTGAAGGAACTCACCAGGCTATTGAAGGCGGTGGTGAAAAAATGGCCGGAAGTAAAATTTATGTTTACCGATCAGCTGGCTGATCAAATGGCAAAAAACAATGGTTAAAATAGGCTTCACTGGTGATTTTTGCCCGCAGGAAAGAATAGAAAAAGCGTATTACCAGGGTGACTGGCAGCCATATTTTGAAGAGGTTCGTGTCAAACTGAGCAAAAACGACCTGACCATAGCAGACCTGGAATGCCCCCTGACGACATCATCCAAGCCGATAGTAAAAACCGGGCCGCACCTGAAATGTCATCCGGATACTGCTGATATTCTTACTTTTCTTGGTATCAAGCTGGTGGCTACAGCCAACAACCACTTTCTTGACTACGGGGTAGAAGGAATGACTGATACATTCGGGACATTGAAGGCACGGGATATTCAATGGCTTGGTGCTGGCCGTAATTTGAAGGAAGCATCCACCCCGCATTTTGTGGAAATAAAGGGGCTTACCTTCGGCATTATCAACTTTGCCGAGAATGAATGGTCTACCACGCATGGAGCCGGAGCCGGGGTGAATCCTCTGGACGAGATTGCTATTTATAGTCAAATTCAGCACGCAAAGGGGAAATCAGACTTTGTTATTGTGATCTCTCATGGGGGCCACGAGCATTATCCGTTGCCAAGCCCCAGAATGAAAAAGCTTTTCAGGTTTTTGGTAGACGCTGGAGCCAGTGCTGTGATCAACCATCACACACACATTATTTCAGGCTTTGAGGTATACAAAGAAGCACCCATTTTTTACAGCCTTGGCAATTTTTGTTTCGATTGGCCTGGTAAAGCCGACTCGCCATGGAATTTGGGTATGGTTCCGCAATTACTGTTTGAAAAAGGGAAGCCAGTCGGCTATGAAACGGCCTACGTGGAGCAAAACTCGACCGTCCCCGGAGTGTACCCGTTGGCCGGAGACCGACTGTCGGAACTAAAGGACAGCGTAGAAAAGTTGAACGCCTTTATTCAGGACGATGAATATTTGGAAAAAGCATTTGTGCAGCACGCCGACACACTGGCCAATCTCATGCTCACGTGGCTTGAGCCCTATGAGGGCCGTATACTGCCTGGTTTGCGGTTCAAGGGCTGGATACCCTCGCTCAACTCACCGAGAAAAAAAAGGCTGATGACCAATTTGATCAGGTGTGAGTCGCACAGGGAAGTATTATTGAATGCATTGAATAAAAAATAGCCGATTAGTCGGCGACTTTTACAGGAAACAGACAGTCATGTGTGGTATAGCAGGGTATTTTTATAGATCAGGGAAGCACATTGGCGATACCTCTACAGTATTGGCCATGCTTCAAAAGCAGAAGCACAGAGGACCTGACGACAGCGGGGTTCGCACTTTTTCCATCCGATCCCAGACTTCCCGGGAGTTTTCTAATGAAAAAACGGAGCAGGTAGAGACAGGCTATGAAGGCATCCTGGGATTCAACAGGCTTAGTATCCTTGACCTTTCGGCCAATGGGCATCAGCCCATGTGCAGTGCCGACGGCCAGGTCATTTTGGCATTCAACGGCGAAATTTATAATGCCTTTGACTACAAAGGCGGCTTGCAAAAGGACGGCTTCACATTTAAAAGCACGTCGGATACTGAGGTGATTCTTAATTTGTACCTGCGGGACGGCTTGGACGAGATGGTCAAAAAACTCAATGGCATGTTCGCTATCGTGTTGATCGACCTTCGTAAGCGGGAGCTATTTATTGCCAGGGACAGATTTGGTATCAAGCCCATGTATATTTTTGAGGCGGGCAATCTTGTTGCTTTTTCTTCTGAAATTAAGAGCTTCCTGGCACTACCCGAATTCAAAGCGAGTCTGGACAGCACACTGGTTGATGAATATTTATTGTTCAGAAACACGATAAACAGGACGTTGTACGAGGGTGTGCAGGGGCTTGATCCGGGAACCTACCGGGTATATACACCCACCGAAAGTTATGTCAAAAAGTTCTTCTCCATCAATGACTATCAAAGGAGCCTTTCCGGCGACTCCATGCAAATGATGGAAGACTTGCGATCTTCCTTGTTGGGCAGCGTGCAGCGACAATTGCTAAGTGACGTCAAACTGGGCTGCCAGTTGTCAGGCGGAATCGATTCATCACTGGTTACCTATTTTACCAGAGAGATCAAGCAAGACGACCTTCTGGAGACTATTTCCATCACTTTCGACAATGTCCATTTCAATGAGGAACCGTATGTCGATCAGGTAGTGAACCTTCTGGGGCTGAAGGCTCACAAATTTAAGCTGGATCCATCGTACTACCTGAAGCATTTTGAGCATGCTACCCGGCATTTCGAAGCACCACTCAACCACCCAAACACGATCGGTATTTACTTGCTTTCGCAGGAGGCAAAAAAGTATGTAACGGTGCTGCTCAGCGGTGAGGGAGCTGATGAGGTTTTCGGAGGGTATGATCGATTTGCGGCCGTCACTCATCCCTATCACCCTGAAACCTTATTTCGAAGCCTTCGGAAAAATAAAGGAAGTTTATGGAAGCATCTTTTAGCTTATTCGGGAGGCGACTACAGGGCCATCATGGGATCCTCTTTCATGGCTTTAGAACAGGCTGCTGTATTAAAGCCAGGGTTTGACCTTGAGTCAGCGCTCTCTGCCAGAAGAACAACCTATGCTGCATTAAGCGGCTCTGCTTTCGATAAGCAAGTCAAATATGAAATATTGACTTATTTGCCTGATTTGCTGATGAGGCAGGACAAAATGTCGATGGCGCATAGTATCGAGAACCGGGTACCCTTCCTGGACAATGACCTGGTGGCGGATAGCTTTCAGGTACCGCAGGATCAATTGGTGCGAAAGACAGCAAAAGGAGAACAGACCAAGTTTGCATTGAAAGAGCTATCGGGTAAAGTTTTTGGGGAAGACTTTTCTTATCGGCCTAAGGGCGGGTTTGGAATTCCGCTGAAGGATTTTTTCTCAGATCCCGATTTCAAGGAATATCTCAATGATAAAATCATGCCTTCTATCAAGCAACGAGGCATTTTTAATACAAAAGCAATTAACCATTGGGTATCCACACCTGAAGCCATCTCTCCGCAAGAAGTGGAGGCACTGTGGGTGATGGTTGCCTTCGAAGCCTGGGCACTGGAATACAACATGTGATGAAGCTAGCCATACATCGAACCAACGATTCGTTCAGCCAACGCTGGATGGCCTACTGCCAGACAAAAGGTATCGAATACAAAACAGTCGACTGTTATGCCAGCGATATTGTGGAGCAGGTAAGCGACTGTGAAGCACTGCTATGGCACCACCAGCAGGGCAGTCCGAGAGATATTCTTTTTGCGAAGCAACTTCTGTTTGCCCTTGAGCAAAGCGGAAAAACTGTATTTCCTGACTTCAATACCAATTGGCATTTCGACGATAAAGTAGGGCAGAAATACCTGCTGGAAGCGCTCGGGATTCCGGAATTTGCCCCTACCTGGGTGTTCTATGAGAAAGCAAAAGCGCTTGAATGGGCGGGCAGCACCACGTTTCCGAAGGTATTTAAGCTCAGGGGAGGAGCCGGATCGCAGAATGTAAGCCTGGTCAAAAATCATGCGGAATGCAGAAAACTCATTCATACAGCATTTGGCAAGGGGTTCAGTCCCTATGATGCATGGGGAAGTTTAAAGGAGCGGTTCCGTAAGTATCGGATGGGCAAGGTCAGCCTGTTTGAGGTCGTAAAAGGCTTTGCACGACTTTTTGTGTCGCCCCCTTACGCCAGGGTAATGGGTAGAGAACGGGGCTATATTTATTTTCAGGAGTTTTTTCCGGCCAATGATTTTGACATACGCATCATTGTGATCGATCAGAAAGCATTTGCCCTGAAGCGGTTTGTGAGGAAGGGTGACTTCAGGGCATCGGGCAGTGGCTTGTTCAAATATGAAAGAGAGGAGTTTGACGAACGCTGCATCAGGCTGGCATTTGCCTATACCGACAAATTGAAAGCACAATGTGTGGCGTACGATTTTGTTTTTAATCAAAAAAATGACCCGGTGCTGATAGAAATTAACTATGGCTTTGCACCGTCCGGGTACGACGCCTGTCCCGGCTATTGGAACCGTGAATTAAAATGGCATCAGGGTGCCTTCAACCCCTACGGATGGATGGTGGAGTTAGTAATAAAAAGGAAAAGAAATTGATGTGGCCTTAGCCACGTTTTATGCTATTTAACTCTATAGAATTTCTTCTATTCCTTCCAGTCGTTTTTGCGCTATACTGGTTTGTGTTTGGCAAAAGCCTTAGGCTTCAGAACATGCTGTTGCTGTTGGCCAGCTATGTTTTTTATGGCTGGTGGGACTGGAGATTCCTTTCGTTGATTTTTTTAAGCACGGTCGTCGACTTCATCACAGGGCTGAGGATTGACGCTGCGCAACAACAGCAAACAAAAAAAAATTGGCTCACTGTAAGCCTGGTGTTCAACCTGGGATTGCTGGGATTCTTTAAGTATTACAATTTTTTCGTGAGCTCATGGATTGAGATGTTTAGCCAGATGGGCATTTATATGGATCCATGGACAATGAATATTGTGCTGCCGGTGGGTATTTCGTTTTACACCTTTCAAACCATGTCCTACTCGCTGGATATCTACTACGGGAGACTGCAACCGACAAAGAATTTCGTCAATTTTGCAGCCTTTGTTTCCTTTTTTCCTCAGCTAGTCGCTGGACCTATTGAGAGAGCGTCCAGTCTTTTGCCCCAAATTGCGAACCCAAGGAAATGGGACTATCGAACTGGTGTGGAGGGATTGAGACAGATTCTTTTCGGGCTGTTCAAGAAAGTGGTGATTGCCGATTCATTGTCAGGTCCTGTAAATGAAATATTCTCTAACTACCCTGGTTTTGCCGGGGGAACGCTTGTTTTAGGTGCGCTGTTCTTTGCACTTCAGATTTACTGCGACTTTAGCGGTTATTCCGATATAGCGATTGGCGTAGCAAAGCTGTTTGGCATAAAGCTCATGGTGAACTTCAACTTTCCCTATTTTTCGTCCTCGATAGCTGAATTTTGGAGGAAGTGGCATATTTCACTTTCAACCTGGTTCAGAGACTATGTTTATTACCCGTTGGGAGGTTCAAGGGTGGCGACAAAAACGGCCGTAAGAAATATTTTTGTTGTGTTTCTGGTCAGTGGACTTTGGCATGGTGCCAACTGGACTTTTGTGGTATGGGGGGCTTTACATGCCCTATACTTCATCCCATCCTTCTACTTAAAGCAAAAGAAGGTAGAAGTGATAAGGAGCAAAAGCTCATTTTTCTTGGTGGCCATAAAAACTGCATGGACTTTCCTCATCGTTTGCTTTGCCTGGATTTTTTTCAGATCGGAGAGTTTGGCCAGTGCATTTGACTACATAAGACATCTGTCGCCACATTTTACGGCAGACTACTTCTCCTCATTTAAGTACGTCGCCTTCTTTTTGATGATTGAATTGCTTGTTTTCTTTTTTAAGAGGATAGATTATGATATGGCAGGTTACAGAGCGTTAAGATACTTTTCGTACGCTGTTTTGGCCTTTTCCATTATTTCACATTCGACCAGATCGGGATCTGACTTCATCTATTTTCAATTTTAGATAATTTGCGCAGTCTCCTAAAGGAAACTTTAAAGTTTGGGGCGTTTTTTTCCCTTTTTGCTACAGTTCTGTTGCTCGTTGATTTCTATGGATACGACAGAATGAGCAATACCTATCTGGTGCAAGCTTTAGAGAGTGGAGAAGTAAAAGAGAACATTTTCATTGGCAGCTCTAAGCTGAAATGGAGCATCATCGACTCCCTGTTAAGCGAGGAATCAACCATATTGGCTGAAGGGGGGCAATTTGCTTTTGCATCTGTCGCCGTCCTCATGAAGCTCAAGGAGCATCATTTGCTGGATGGACGGACTATATATTTAGATTTACAGGAGGCGAACGAGATCAGTAGTGGATATGGGCAATGGTGGTATTTTTCGGAATCGTTTATCAGATACCGCTACGCAAATTTTCCCGACTATCCGGCTGAGCATTGGCCGGCTATTTTCGCAAGGGTCGTCCGTGATATTACCCATTTTGGGCCAAATGCTGGTCAGAAATTCCGATGGAGGCCATTGGAAAAGTCTATCAGCCATTTGAGTGTAAAGGCAGATAAAGATTCATTGGAAACTTTTAAAAATGAGTTCGATAACTGCCTTGTTCCGCTTCCTGTATCCTATCGAAATTCGCTGTTAAGAATCAACACGCTATTTCGCAAACTCGAAGCCCAGGCTAATTGCAGAATTTTTGTTCTAATTCCTCCATACCCCAAAAGCGGTTGCTTAAGCGACTACGTGAAAATATTCGGCCGGGGAAAAATCATCGACTTAACCCAGATTTCTTTTGAGTACGACGATTTCCATGATAATTCACATGTAAACGGTAGAGGAGCAGTGAAGCTGACCGAATATTTAAATTCCGTTATGGGCGAGGTTTCAGAATAGTTTGGTCTCAATAAGGATAGTCACATTAATCGACTATTATCTTGAATATTGGATTGTCAAGTATTGTTTAACTGTGCTGCGAGCCTCTATAGAATGTTGATCAGAATGCATCGTCAGAAAGTCAAAATAAAGGCCTTGATAGGGCAGCAAAGGTGATATGCTATTTAATTCAGTAGAGTTTCTTCTGTTCCTGCCCGCCGTTTTTGCGCTATACTGGTTTGTATTTGGCAAAAGCCTTCGGCTTCAGAATGTGCTGTTACTGGTGGCCAGCTATGTTTTTTATGGCTGGTGGGACTGGAGATTCCTTTCGTTGATTTTTTTAAGCACCGTCGTCGACTTCATCACAGGGCTGAGGATTGACGCTGCGCAACAACGGCAAACAAGGAAGATTTGGCTCACTTTCAGCATGGTATTCAACCTGGGGCTGCTGGGGTTTTTTAAGTACTACAACTTTTTTGTGGGTTCGTGGATTGAACTATTTAGCCAGATGGGCATCTACATGGACCCCTGGACGATCAGTATTGTGCTGCCAGTTGGTATTTCGTTTTACACCTTTCAAACCATGTCCTACTCACTGGACATTTACTACGGACGACTTCAGCCAACAAGAAATTTTGTCAATTTTGCCGCCTTTGTTTCGTTCTTTCCTCAGCTGGTGGCTGGGCCCATCGAGAGGGCGTCGAATCTCCTTCCACAAATTGAGAAACGAAGAACCTTTAGTTCAGCAAAGGCTATTGAGGGGATTGAGCAAATACTATGGGGCTTCTTTAAGAAAGTGGTGATTGCTGATGCGCTGGCAGGAATGGTAAGTGAAGTGTACGGATCGCATGAGGAGTACAACTCGCTTTCGCTGATTTTCGCCGCCATAGCTTTTTCATTCCAAATATATGGAGACTTCAGTGGTTATTCAGACATCGCTATCGGAACGGCCAGGCTGTTTGGGATCGACCTGATGAGTAATTTTAATTTCCCTTATTTGTCAAGGAATATAGGAGAGTTTTGGCGAAGGTGGCACATTTCATTATCGACGTGGTTCCGGGACTATGTTTACTATCCGTTGGGGGGATCGAGAGTAAGAAGTTCGGTGGCCATCAGAAATGTTTTCATTGTGTTTTTGACCAGTGGACTCTGGCACGGGGCGAACTGGACATTTCTGGCATGGGGAGGAATCCACGCATTATTGTTTATTCCCTCGTTTGTGGTTAAGTCAAATGCAAAGTACAAAGCCGATATTGTCTCCGGAACGAAGCTTTTGCCTGGGCTTGTCGATACGCTAAAAGTGGCTTTGACATTTTCGGTAGTGACTTTAGCCTGGGTGTTTTTCAGATCAGAATCGGTTGGTAGTGCGGTGGGCTACATCAAAGGTGTCTTTTCACCGACAGGTGGGCGCCTGTTGGCAATTCCGAACAATGAGATCATCACACTAGTCTTTTCATTTTCAGCTTTCTTCTTCTTTAGCTGGATTTACCTCTATAGAAAAAATGAGATGATCAAGTATGGGGAAAAGGCTGCTTTTCTGTCTTCCCTTGCACTTTTGATATTGATTTGCCTGTTTGGCGAGTTTTCGAAACAGAGCTTTATCTACTTCCAATTCTGATGAGAAAATTTGGAGTCTTTGTAGCCTTCCTTCTGATCGCCTTTTTGGCTGTAAATGCGCTGTACTTGTTTGCCCTTAGCAAGGTAGATGCTGAATTTCGGAAGACGGACGAGTCAGTTAATTTTACTGACGAATCATTTGAAATCCTTGTACTGGGTAATAGCACAGCACTCGATGGAGTAAATACCCAAATGCTATCCGACTCAGTAGGAACTGCTTATAATTTCTCCCTTGCGGGGTCGTCTATCGAGTCCAATTACATCCAGTTGGAGCACTACCTAGCCCGCAATAATCGACCGGAGTTTGTGCTGTTTTTTTTAAGCAGTTGTCATATTAACTACAACAGGGAGTATGTAGTTAATCCTATAATTGAGAATTATTATGGGTTGTGGCGCTTCGAATTGGAGGAACTTCCCTTATTCAAATTTCGATGGCTTTTTATTGAGAACTTTAAGAAGATATTGTCTTCTGAGCGCCGAAAGTCCTCAGTCGTAGCCGGACAGCTTATACTAGAGCGCTCTGTTGCTGACGGAACTGTGTTCGAAAATTCCTCCATCGCCAACTGCACAACAGACTATCAGAGCAAAGGTTACACTTTTTTAAAACATATCGCCCAACAATGTGCCGACCAGGGCATCAAATTTCTTGCATTTGAAATGCCTTGTTGGAGTTGGAAGCAGAATAATTGCGATGATGTATATGTTGGATTTGGCCCTGATGTTAAGTTTAAGGTTGTTAACTTAAATCGGCGTGACGTTGCAGGGCCATTGCTCAACTCCCGGGCAGATTGGCTGAGCGAGAATCATTTGAACTATGCGGGTTCTGTGAAGCTTTTTGAAGCGATCAAGGCGGCAATTTTGGAAGAGGAAGAATCAGGCAATTTTCAATGAATAATTTCCTTAAATGAAAAGAGTATGTTTTGTGACGCACTGCTTGCAGGCAGGAGGGATGGAGCGTGTAATGCTGGAAGTGGTAGCTTACTTTGCTGCAAGAGAAGAGATGGAAATCCATTTGGTGCTTTATGGTTTCAATAGAGAAGTTTTTTACCCAGTGCCTAAAAATGTGACGCTGCACCTACCTCCCTTTGTTTTCAAAAATAGCAGCCGTTTTTTTTCTACCGTCCGAACATTGTTTTTTCTAAGAAAGATACTGAAGGAGCTGAAGCCGGCTTCGGCCCTGAGCTTTGGCGAATATTGGAATTCCTTTGTTTTGCTGGCAACCTTTGGAACTGGTTTGCAGGTGTTTGTGTCCGACAGAAGCCAGCCCGACAAGCCGTTGGGAAGGATGCAACACCAACTCAGAAGATGGCTCTACCCCACGGCAGCAGGCGTGATTGCACAAACTGAAACGGCTGCCGCCATCTATCGCAAAATATACAAACCGAAGCGGATGGAGGTAATTGGGAACCCAATAAGAAAGATTGCAACTACAGACGGGCCAAGGGAAAAAGAAATTCTCATGGTAGGAAGGCTCATCCAGACCAAGCACCAGGATCAGCTCATTACGATTTTTGCGCAATTGAATGCCCCGGAATGGCGGTTGGTCATTGTGGGGGAGGATCACCTGAAACAGCACCACCTTGAAAGGTTGAAGCGGTTGGCGGTTAGTTTGGGGGTCGCTGACAGGGTAGAGTTTGCCGGTAAGCGCCTCGATGTGGAATTGTATTATAATAGGGCGTCTTTATTTGCATTCACTTCTTCCTCAGAGGGTTTTCCAAATGTAATTGGCGAGGCCCTGGCTGCTGGCTTGCCTGTGGTGAGCTATGATTGTGTGGCTGGGCCAGCTGAAATGATAACAGATGGACAAAACGGTTTCTTGATCCCGCTTTTTGATCAAAAGTTATTTGAGAGGCGTCTTCAGCAACTGATAGACAACCCTGGTTTGCAAAAGGATATGAGTGACAGAGCTATTAAAAGTGTCGACAAATTTGATCCTTTGGTAATTGGAAGAAGATTTTATGATTTTATTGTTCCCCGGGAGTGAAAAATAGCGTAACCATAAAAAAAGTGATAATAATAGGTGTGCGGGGGTTTATTGGCTCGCACTTAAAGACCTATTTGGAGAATGAAGGGTACAATGTCTACGGCGCAGATGTAATAGTGGACTACGTTGCTAAAAACTACTTTCTCATTGATACTACGAACGATGGTTTTGAGAGTGTGTTCAAAGAACAGGCGTTCGATTTGTGTGTTAATTGTTCCGGCGCAGCAAGTGTGCCCGACTCCATTAGAAACCCCCGCCGAGACTATCATCTGAATACCAGTAATGTCTTTGGTTTATTGAATGCGATAAGAGACAAACAACCCAATTGTCGTTTCATCAATTTGTCGAGTGCTGCGGTCTACGGCAACCCAACAAGCCTGCCCGTGGCTGAAGAGGCGATCCCGAAACCATTGTCCCCTTATGGGTATCACAAGTACATGAGTGAAACGATATGCAGAGAGTTCTATGAACAATTCGGTTTGGCCACTTGTAGCTTGCGAGTTTTTTCAGCGTATGGAGAGGGGCTCACAAAACAAATTTTCTGGGACCTCTATCAAAAGTCAAAGGCCAAACTAAAAGTAGAACTATTTGGCTCAGGTAACGAAACCAGGGACTTCATTTATGTACTTGATTTGGTGAGACTTATTGAGTTGATAGCCATACACGGTAAGTTTCATGGGGAGGCGGTCAATGCGGCTAGCGGCATAGAAACTTCAATCAGATCTGCAGCCGAGACATTCTTTTCCTATTACCCTCATCCGCCTCAAATTAAATTTACGCAGACTGAACGACAGGGCGACCCATCACGCTGGGTGGCGGACATTTCAAAAATAAAAGAGAACTATAACTACAGTCCCGAATTTACATTAGAGGAAGGCCTCCGGCGCTACTACCAATGGGTGCAACAGAAAGAAAAACAATAGGAGTCATCTACAATTTCAGGAGTACCTGGATGGGTGGACTGATCTATATCCTGAATGCAATCAAAATATTGAATTGGCTGGATGATGAGGAAAAGCCCAGAATTATTCTCTTTTACAGAAAGGACCTAAAAAGGTTTGTCGATGAAATTGAGTATCCTTATCTGGAAGCTGTGGAATGGGAGTTTCCTTCCTTCTACAAAGGCTATATTAACTCTTGGTTGACACTAAAAAACCAGTTCGTCGAGCCTATTATAAGAAAATATTCCGTTGATGCGATATTCCCCCTGAGAGACTATCCTGTGCAAAGCAGAGGCAAGGTGAAGCTTGTGAGCTGGTATGCAGACTTGCAGCACAAACACTATCCGCATTTTTTTAACAAGAAATATTTATGGGAAAGCGAACTGAGAACCAGATTAATTCTTTGGAATAACAAAGACCTGGTGGTCTCAAGCGAGGCCGTCCGAGACGATTTTAACCGGTTTTACCGTGCCTCAAAAGCCAGTAACCTTCATGTATTCCATTTTGCTTCAGTGATCGATAGTTTTAGTTTTCCCGGTCGGGACATTGTTACCGACAAGTTCAAGTTGCCAGCTGCCTATTTTTTAGTCTCCAACCAATTTCACAAGCACAAAAACCATAAAATTGTGTTAGAGGCACTCATCAGGCTAAAAAGCCAAGGTTGCAAACCAGTTGTGGTCATGACGGGAAAAATCCCTGACGATACCAGCATGCCGCACATTGCCGAATTGAAATCTCTGATCGCTGACCACGAGTTGCAAGGACAAGTATTTCTTCTGGGGCTGCTTGCGAGAGAAGAGCAGCTTTGTCTTATGAAGTATGCACAGGCTGTCATCCAGCCTAGTCTTTTTGAAGGATGGAGCACGGTGATTGAAGATGCGATATCCCTGCAAACTCCCGTTATTGCCTCAGATATCGACGTGAACCTGGAACAACTTGGAAGTTGGGGCGTATATTTTGATCCACATAGCCCAAATCAGCTGGCGTCAGCTATCAAAGAGTTTCCTGAGAGAACCGATTTCGACAAGATGATCTTTGAGCGTTACGATGAAAGAGTTAGAAAGGCAGCACGAACCTTTATTTCTATTTTTAGTTAAGCAAAGGTTGATTACTTTTTTACAAATGCTCGTTCATTTTTCAAATTCGTGGAATTTTTCCACCTGGGTTCAATGCAATAGACCTTATTATATGCCGATCCAAAAATGAAGAGCCAGATAGTCTTCGTCAATCAAAGCTCAGGGTATCTCATGATCGACATTGTCAACGCATTTGACGGGATTTATGACGAACGAACAATTATTTCTGGAATTGTGGTGGAGCGAAACACTGCGCTTCAGAAGGAAGTGAAACAAGAAAGAATAATTCCCTACGATCGCAGTACAAAATTTAGAAGGATTTTTACATGGGTTTGGGGCTTTATTCAGATCGTTTGGTTAATTCGGTGGAAATACCCGAAAGCTCATCTTTTTTTGGTCACCAACCCTCCGTTCTCCACCTTGCTTCCTTTCTTTTGCCGAAACTCTTTCAGTTTTTTGATTTTTGACGTCTATCCAGACGCTCTCATTGAGTATAAGGTGTTGAAGGAAGAGTCATTCATTGTTCGCAAATGGAGAAAATACCACGAAATTGTTTTCAAAAGAGCCACAAGGGTAATAACCATAAGTTCAGGAATGAGGGAGAATTTACTTCAATATTACCCTGGCGTGCCCATAGACACTGTTAATGTGTGGGCCGACGGACTTTTCTTTAAGCAAATACCAAAGGACAAAAACCCTTTCATTACTGACCAAAGCCTTGCCGACAAATTTGTTATCATGTATTCTGGGAATCTTGGACGCACACACGATGTAGATATCCTGGTCGATATTGCCGAGAAACTACAGGACACCGATGCCTTCGTGCTTATTATTGGTGGCGGTGAGAAACGTGACATGATCGATAAGAAAATTGAAAAATTGAAATTGAAAAATTGCAGATTATTGTCGCTATTGCCTGTCCAGATGTTACCTTACAGTATGTCGGCTGCTGACTTAGGGGTGGTGAGTTTGGGGAGAGAGGCATCTTTGCTAAGCGTGCCCAGCAAGACATTTAGTTTGTTGTCTGCCGGCCGCCCCCTATTATGTATTGCCGACCCGAGTTCTGAACTCGCTTGTTTGGTTAAAGAACATTTGGTCGGCGAATCTTTTTCGCCGTCTCAATTGGATCAAATGGTTTCATTTATCAGGAAGTTGATGCAGGACAACGTGTTGAAAGACCAGCTTTCAAAGAATGCATTAGATGCCTCGAAAAAGTACACTCCAAATAATGCGTCAGAAATTGCCGCATGGTATTCAGCTTAGATTTTCGATCAAGCCTTGGATCACCCTGCAGAAACTGAAAAAAGGCTATCCACTGACGCTCACAATCAGTAAAAAGACCTCAGTTTAAAAGTCGCTATGTACGTTTTTTTGTTTAAGAGGCTAATAGATATTAGTGTGGCCGCTACCTTACTTGTGTTAGTATCGCCAGTGCTCGTCTCACTTTCGGTGATACTCGTAATTTCGAATAGAGGCAAGCCTTTTTTTTTTCAGAATAGGCCTGGAAAAAATGGAGTGCTTTTCCGAGTGATTAAGTTTAAGACCATGAACGACAAGCGTGATTCCATGGGTAATCTGCTTAAAGATAGTGAAAGAATAACCAGAGTGGGGAGGCTTGTGCGGTCGACGTCCTTAGATGAAATCCCTCAATTATTTAATGTTTTGAAAGGTGAGATGAGTCTTGTAGGGCCAAGGCCTCTTTTGATCCAATACTTGCCTCTTTATAATGATCAGCAGGCACGTCGCCATGAAGTTAGGCCTGGAATCACTGGATGGGCGCAAGTAAATGGAAGGAATTCTATTTCTTGGGAACAGCGATTCACATTTGATTTGTATTATGTAGATAATGTTTCCCTGAGCCTTGATATGAAAATTCTTTTTCTTACTATCAAAAAGGTCTTTATGAAGGAAGGAATCAACTCAGCAAAGGATGTTACAATGGAAGCATTTAAGGGAAATAGGGCAAAATAGAATAACAAATTGAAGAAGATAGCAATCTACGGTGCAGGCGGGTTCGGAAAAGAAATTGCATGTTTGATCAACCATATCAACAGTGAGTTTCTAACTTGGGATTTCATCGGGTTTTTTGATGACGGGCTTCCAAAAGGCTTCAAGAACAAATTTGGGACAGTATTGGGAGGAATTCAAGACTTAAATAGTTACTCAGAAGAACTGGGAATTGTCATTTCAGTGGCGAGCCCTACGGTAATAGAAGATTTGTCCGGGAAAATTGACAATCAGCTTGTGTATTTTCCAAACCTAATTGCACCTAATGTTCTATTTCTTGACAAAGCGTCCATGAAGATTGGGAAGGGCAATGTTGTCTTTTTCAGTTGCCGAATAAGCTGCGATGTCACAATTGGCAACTTTAATTTGCTAAACAGTATGGTTTCGTTGGGTCACGACGTAGTGACGGGAGACTACAACGTTATTGGCCCCTCTTCCCGCATTTCAGGCGAAACTACCATTGGCAATGCTAACTTTTTCGGCGTTCAATCTACCGTTCTTCAGGGATTGAAAATAGGAAACAGAACTAGAGTTGGTGCCGGAAGCGTTATCATGCGGAACACAAAGAATGATGCATTGTATTTAGGGAACCCGGCGAAACGGATTGTATTTTAGTAAATAACATTAAGTATCGAATATGGCTTTTCAATATATTCCTAACATTGCCGTCAAAGGAATGGCTGCTTGCGTTCCAAAAAAAATCGAAGATAACCGAGAGCTCTCTTTGTTTGAGACAGAAGATGATAGGAACAAGTTTATTCAGGCGACAGGCATATTGAAACGGCACACAGTTAAAGGAAGCGATTTATGTGCTTCAGACCTTTGTTTTCAAGCGGCAGAGACTCTCCTGGCTGAAATTGGGTGGGAAAGAAGTGAGATAGGTTATCTGATATTTGTATCACAAACCCCGGACTACATTTTCCCAGCTACTGCCTGTATTCTTCAAAATAGGCTGGGGCTTAGCCAGGAATGTTACGCAATGGATATATCCCTTGGCTGCTCTGGTTGGGTATATGGATTAACTACGATTGCATCACTGCTTTCTTCAAGTGTCAACATGAAAAAGGGTTTACTGTTAGTTGGCGATACCACCACCATAACCAAATCTCCAAAAGACAAAAGTACATACCCACTTTTCGGCGATGCCGGCACTGCAACTGCTGTTCAGTATGAAGAGGGGAGCATCGGGCTGAAGATTCATGCTGCCACCGATGGAAGTAGTCACAAAGCTATAATGATTCCTGATGGTGGCTTCAGGAATTTTTTCTCCAGTGATTCTTTGGTTGAACACGAGATTGAGCCCGGTATTGTTAGAAATAGCCTTCAAAGCATTCTTGATGGGCCCGGCGTTTTTACCTTTGGAATAACTAAAGCGCCAAAAAGTATATCCGGCGTATTAGAGTATTTTGACATCAAGATTGACGCCATCGACTATCTCGTTTTGCATCAGGCTAATAAAATGATGAACGAAAAAATTAGAAAGAAGCTTAAAATTGAGCCGGAAAAGGTGCCATATTCACTTCCAGAGTATGGAAATACTTCATCGTCATCTATTCCTTTAACGATGGTTTCGCAACTATGCGACCCACTTAGATTCCGACACAACGTCATTGTTGCATGCGGATTTGGGGTAGGATTGTCATGGGCTTCTGTGATTTTGGAAACGAATAAAATTGTGTGTCCTCCGGTTATTGAAATATGAATTAAAACACATTTAAAAGAAGAAAAATGGAAGAAAAATTTATCAAAGCTTTCAAAGAGGCGTTAGAATTGGAAGATAGGACAATCGACCTCACAGATACTTTTCGAGACTATGAGGAATGGGATTCGTTAGGTCATCTATCACTTATAGCAATTCTTGATGAGGAATTTGGTGTTGTCATTGAACAGGCCGAGTTTAATAAACTAAACACAGTTGGAGAACTAATGGTAGAAGTTAAAAAGAGAATGGTTTAACATCCCAAGTATTGAATTGTGACAAGTTAATTATTGTAATAGTCTGACAATTATGCTCCGTCGAATATTTTAAAAGATGCTTTTACTATGTCACTACTAAGTTTTAATGGGATAGGTATTTCAGGTTTGTCTGCCGCAGTGCCAACAAATACGATTGATAACCTGGCCTACCAAAATGCTCTCTTTGGCAAAGAGGTGGCACATGATATCGTCAGCAAGACTGGGATATTTGAGAGGCGTTTTGCACCCCCCGGGATGTGTGCCTCTGACCTTTGCTACGCAGCAGCCGAAAAGCTACTGACAGATTTAGCTATTGACCGATCAGAAATAGATCTTGTCTTATTTATTTCTCAGACCCCTGACTATCGAATGCCCGCAACCTCGGTTCTTTTGCAAAACAGGTTAGGGCTTTCGAAGCAAACTGCCGCATTTGACGTCAACTTAGGATGTTCGGCATTTGTCTACGGTCTGTCAATAGCTTTTTCTTTTCTTCAGCAAGGTGGTTTTCGCAAGGTGTTGCTGTTGGATGGCGAAACCCGGTCAAGGGTGTATTCTGAAAACGACAGAAAAGTTGCGTATTTATTTGGAGACGGTGGTGTTGCGGCTGTTCTTGAACGAGATAAAAAATTTGGAAACAGCTATTTTTCTCTAAATTCAGATGGGAGTCGAGAGAATTTAATAAAAATAGACGCCGGAGGCTATCGCAAACCAAGCTCGGCCGACACAGTGGCTAGCCGCATGGTGGATGATTTCGGAAACGTAAGAAGCGAAGAGCATGGCTACATGAATGGTGCGGATGTATTCAATTTTGTAATTGATGAAATCCCGAAAGATCTTCGGAGATTGTCGGAATATGCTGAAACCGATTTACATTCGCTGGATTATTATATTTTTCACCAGGCTAATAGTTATATGAACAACTATCTGGTAAAAAAACTAAAAATTCCTGTGCACAAAGTTCCTACCTCTTTGGAGCGGTTCGGGAATACTTCATCTGTGTCTATTCCATTGACTATAGTTGACAAACTGAAATTGCAACTAAAAGAGTCAAATAATGTGCTTTTATGTGGATTCGGTGTCGGTATGTCCTGGGCCTCTGCTATTCTCGAAATGAGGGCTTGTCAAATAAGTGATTTGGTAGAACTATAGACATTTAACATCATAATTGGAGTAATCTTGTGTTCATACCTATATTCAGTTCGCAATCTTGATGAGAGTGCTGTTTCTAATAGGTAACTTCAAGAGCTGCTCGCTTATTCTTCAATGCCAAAATATATTTGAACCCAGTCTACCATGGATTCTCCGTTTCTTTTAACAAACGAACATATAATTGTAACAGGCGCTTCATCAGGTATCGGGCGTCAATGTGCGATTGCATTCAGCAGGCTCGGTGCGAATCTCACGTTACTGGGCAAAAGTGAGGAGCGCTTGAATGACACGCTTTCGCAATTGGAGCGAAAAAAGGAGCATCAATTTTTTTGTTTGGATTTGCTAAAGAGTGAAGAAATGGAGAAGGTAGTCGAATTATCAGTTAAAAAACTAGGTAAAGTGCATGGCCTTGTTAACTCGGCCGGCATAGCAACTACTATACCGCTAAGATCAGTCACGAATGCTAAAATGGAAGATTTTTTTTCGGTTAATGTTTTTGGGGCTATAAATCTGACCAGAATTGTTACAAAGAGATATTTCATGTCACCAAACAAGGGCAGTATCATTTTTATAGCTTCCATCATTGGTGTGGTGGGTGACTCCGGAAAGTCGTTGTACGGAATGACAAAAGGTGCCCTGATATCGGGGGTAAGGTCACTTTCTATCGAATTGGCGGCTCGAAATATTAGAGTCAATGCTGTTTCGCCAGGGGTCGTCGTAACGCCAATGTTAAGTAATGCATCTTATAGCAAGGATCAAATGGCATTTGAAAAAATAAAGAATGCTCATCCACTCGGCTTGGGGGCTCCTGAAGATGTTGCTAATTCTTGTGCCTTCCTCCTGTCTGATGCAAGTCGATGGATAACTGGCTCTAATTTGATAATTGATGGAGGATATTCTGCGGTTTGATGGCAATGCATCCATTTCTGCTAACAAATAAGACCATTGTCGTAACGGGGGCCTCATCGGGCATTGGGCGAGCTTGTGCTTTTGAATGTGCAAAACAAGGGGCGCAGATTATTGCTTTAGGAAGAAATAAGCAAAAATTAGAATTGCTAATGGAAGAATTGAAGGAAATTAGCAAGGAAAACCCGGATAGTAGTCATAGTTATTGCATCCTTGATCTGTCGGGCGATTTGAAAGAATTCAGAGGCGTCATCGACCGATACATTGGGAACAAAAATCGCATCGATGGTTTTGTCCACGCAGCTGGCATTGAAAAAACGATTCCTCTTGTCTCTATGAAATCAGCAGATTTCAATGAATTGTATAAGTTGAATGTGGTTGGTGGATTGGAACTCGCAGGAATATTCTCAAAAAAGAAGTATGTTTCAAATCATGCAAGTTTTGTTTTTATTTCTTCCATAACATCCATGATTGGAAGGCCAGGTCTGGTAGGGTATTCGGCATCAAAGGGAGCTCTTGTTTCTGCTGTAAAATCAATGGCGATCGAACTAGCCAATAAAAATATTAATGTTAACTGTATTTCTCCGGGAACAGTTTTGACGCCGATGATCTTGAAGTACCTTCAAAGTTTAGGCCCGGAAGAACAGGAAAAGCGAAAACAGAACTTTCCGCTAGGGTTGGGAAAACCGGAGGATGTGGCTTATTCGTGCGTTTTTCTTTTGTCGGATAGTGCAAGATGGATAACAGGGACAAACCTGGTAGTCGATGGGGGGTATACTGCCAAGTGACGAAAGACAGATGAAAATTAGATCAATTGTTGCTGGCAGGTAAGTGAAAAAGTGTACTGTCATTGAAACCCTTGTTTTTGAACGGTTTGCAGAAACACAAAGTTTATGTCAGACAAACAAACTAAACTAATAGTGATCGGAGCGGGTGGCCATGCCGCTGAAATAGATGAATATATTCAGTATGCCAATCAAGCCCCAGCATCCACTGAATGGGAAGTTGTTGGTTTTCTGGATGACAACCCGGATAGTTACGCCAGGTATTCCTTTTCAGCCCCGTTCTTGGGTGCCATTAGCAACCACAAGATACTAGATGAAGCGTCGTACATAATGGGAATCGCCAACCTGACCTACCGGCGCCCTATAATCGAGAAATTTGTTGCTGTTGGCGCCAGGTTTGCTACCGTGATTCACCCCGGTACTTATGTCTCAAAAAGTGCCTTAATCGGACAGGGAGTTGTGGTTGCACCAAATGTCAACATCGGGCCTAATGTAAAGATCGGAGACTTTACCCTGCTCAACGCACGTTGCAGCATTGGCCACGATTCTGAGCTGGGGCATTATAATTTTATTTGCCCTAATGTCTCATTGTCTGGCTTCACCAAAGTAGGAAATGAAAACCTTTTCGGTATCAATAGCGCAACCATTCCAGGCATAACAATAGGAGACAGAAACAAGATCGCTGCCGGGATGGTTGTTGATAAAGACGTAGACGACGATACAGTGGTATTTTTCCGTCAGAAGGAGCGTGTGATTGCGATTCCAAAAAACTCTTCTGGATAAATGAAGTCCCTCCTTGCATATTTTCTTAATCCGGTTTTCATTTCGATTATACTCCTGCTCCCTGGAGTTTTTTTTCGTTTTTATGGTCAGCAGAAGATCGCTTGGGTAAGTTTTTTCCTATCCGCATGCCTTTTTCTTGCAACTTCTACATCCTTCCTCCCTAACTACTTGATCCGTCAACTTGAAAGTGCCTATCCTGTATGTGACCTAGGTCAGCTATCGCTATCGAAAGAGCCGATTCCTATTATCGTGCTGGGCGCAGGGTATGGGTACAACGAGGAGCTCCCCCCTTTGAACAGGCTGAACATCACCACTTTGGGCAGGCTGGCTGAAGCGGTGCGTATCTACAAAGCCCTGCCGGATGCCAGGGTAGCTGGCTCAGCAGGCCAGATCACACAACCTATCAGTCAGGCACAGGCCATCGCCGAAGGCGCCCTTGCCCTGGGTGTCCCGCCCTCCGATACCCTTCAGCTCAGAGGAGCCCTCAATACCTGGGAAGAAGCCGGAAAATTTGTAGCCCGTTTTGGTAAAGGCAGCAAGGTGGTTATAGCCACCGATGCCATCCACATGCCCCGTGCCATGATGCTTTTCGAGGCCAGGGGTTTACAGCCCATAGCAGCTCCCACCAATCACCACATCAAAACAGAAATCCGATTAAGACTATTAGATTTTCTACCCTCCACCGCCAGTTTGAGAAAGACCGAGCTCGTGATGCACGAGTACCTGGGCATGCTCTGGGCGAAGTGGGTTTTGTTGTAGATATTCAGACTTTCAGACACTCAGACTTTCGGACAGTCCGACTTGTCGACCGAAGCCTTGGCGTAGGTTGAACCATCCGAACCATCCGACCCGGGAGGGTCATCTATTTTAGCCTTCTTTTCCCTCATTTTCACCCCTTACCGAAATCATAGCTATAATCCACTTCAATTGTAGCTATGTTTCATCCCAAACATAGCTATGTTTGCCTCCATTTATAGCTATGTTTCAAGTCAATGTTAGCTATGTTTTACATCAATTATAGCTATGTTTTTCAATCCGCTCTTTTTTGGCCTCATTTGAGGTTTTTTTATTCATCTCACGCAATGGCGGAAGCCCGAAGATCGGGCCGCAAAGATTCGTTAAAAGATGACGAGATCGCTAACTCGAATCAGATGTCGTGCGCTCTCAAGAAACGATTCCCCTTGGGGTCTCTCGAAGAGGACCCTGAGGGGGTTGATGTCTGCATTTTTCATCGTACCCCTGAGGGAGTTAGCGCTTTCCCTCTTGCTCCTCGTTTGGCGCCAAGCAGTTTGGGTGGCACCAGGCTTCTCAGCTAGCTTATATATGCCGCACCTACGGCACTCGCTCTGTCATCGGTTACTGTCGTGGTTTTATACATATTTCGTCCCTACGGAACTTGCGGTCTGCGTTTCTCCTTTTCGAGAGACCCCAAAAGGAGGTGATTCCCAAATCTCCAGGTTCCGGAGCATGGTTGTTGACTGGGGCGGCGCCCGGCTTGGGGTGCCTGCATCACGGGGCCCTCTCCCTCGTACCTCGGAATCGAGGTGACGACGGTGTGGGGAGTGTAGTTGTGAAGAAGCCTCGCTGCAACTAGACATTAATCTCCGCTCACCACCTTATGCTTTTACCCTCCCTTGCCCGTACCGACGCCAGCTCCCGCTACCTTAACAACGTCATGGTGCCCGTCCCGTCCGCCCGCCGGCGGGATCCCCCAGCAGAAGCAGCTTATGAGAAGCGTGCTGTTTTCACGGAAATCTTCATAGGATACAAATCCCCTTGGGCTCTCCGCCAGTGACCCTGAGGTTTCGCTTCACTCTGGCAGTTGGGGGTGGTTATAGGATGATGAGATCACTAACCTGATACCAATGCCCGTGCGCTGGGATTCCCCTTTAGGGGCCAGGGGTAGCGCAGGCCTTGTTAAGCCTCCCCGTCTTTTCGAGGGACCCCAAAAGGAGGGGATTTCCTTTCTGCCATGTCACGCCACCGACCTCCCTTGCCGTACTAAACCCACCCACGTCACAATGATCAATTCGTTAATTTATGTTAAAATAAATGATTCAATTCCTGATGGAGTAGTCAGCTAATTTTTATAAATACACAAAATGGATGAAATTTAATTTTGATCACATGAAATAATTCAATCGATTGAAATAACTTAATAGGCCTGTATAGGCCAATTGGAGGTTAAAATTCCCTCTCTTTACAAGTTAAAAATAAGGTAGGTGAAAATAATTTATATTTTTTTTACCAATTTTCCTTAAATGATAATTTTTTGGCATCAATATTGAAATGTTTTTTACTGTACACGAAGAGTAAATTCCCCTTCTTTTTGAGGCCTCATTTGAAGAGCAATGCACTCCTCACCGAGCTGGTTACAGGGCGCCCGGTGCCGGTTCAAACTTAAATTTTCGTTTCATATTTTAAACAATTTTCAATTATGTCAATTCAATTTAAAACAGTTCGCCGTGCCGAGCCGGGAGTGGTCGGAGGTGGACAATTCAAGTACTATGCTGCCATCGAGAGAGACCGTCAGGTTCAGATGCGTCAGTTCATCAAAGCGATATGGGCACGAAGCACTGTGAACATGGCCGATGTATATGCGGTGATCGAAACCTTCCTTCAGCTCATCCCGGAATACCTGCTCGATGGCAGACCTATCGAACTGGGACCGCTGGGTAAGTTCAGTATCGGTATCAGCAGTACCGGGCACTTGTTGCCTGAGGAGGTGAATGTATACAGCATCCGAAATACCAGGATCCTGTTTACCCCTGGCAATGAGCTGAAAGACCAAATTTCTTTAGTGAAGTTTGTAAAGGTGGAGAACGACAAGCTCGTTTTGCCCACTGATGTTGAACCAGATCAAGCTGCATGAAGTACTTAAAGTGTCTAACCATGGTTACCTGAATCCCGCTGACGTCAGCGGGATTTTTTTTACCCGCCGAAGCTTTAGCGAAGGCGGGTTACCCGCCATAACCATTGGCTTAGCAGGGTTTCCACGCCGAAACCTCCGGCGAAGGCGGGTCACTCTCTCTGGAGCTTTAGCAAAAAACTAACCTTTCCTGCGTCTGACGGGAGACTGTTCAGAAAAGTGTGTCATAAGTATAAGTAAAAATAAAATGAGAACTTATGACAGAAATGGAATCAAAGAGACCACCTCGGAGTGAGTTGGAGCAACTTTTCGAGGAAGCATTACAGACACTTAAGTCGGGCAA
>NZ_JAVKDF010000034.1:0-44498 GCF_040222385.1 Imperialibacter sp. | reverse complement strand
TCTAATGGAGTAGCGCACAATGGTTCTACAGTAGGTATCGACGAATCAGGTGTCAACACATCTGTCATCTCTAACCTACAGGAAGGTAACTACTGGGTGTTCGTTACTGATAACATTACTGGAAATCTTGGCTGTACTGTGACAGGTGGATTTACGCTTACAGCTAACCTTACTCCTGTAACACTGGACGTGGCCAATGTGGTCGCTAACCCTGCTACTGATTGTACATCGCCTGCCAATGGATCAATCATCATTGATCTGGCCGACATCTCAGGAAGTGGCGCTGCCATTACTGACTACACAATTGCTATCAATGGTGTTAATACAAATTCAGCAGATAACGCTGCTTTGGCGCTGTCTACTGATCCTGAAACAATCAGCAACCTAGAGCCTGATACCTACGACATCACTATCACTGACGAAACAACTGGTTGTGTGTCGGCTACCTATCAGGTAACTGTGGGTTTCGATGGTACCGAGCCTACAATGAGTGCTGTCGTAACACCAGATACATATTGTGCCGGTGGTGATGGTACGATTACGCTATCGATCACTAACGGTGATGGAGATGAAGCAAGGTACGACTTTCAATGGTTCAGCGGTGTGGGTACTGCTGCACCTAGTGTTGCTCTCCCTGCCCTAAGCGGTGTTAACATGTTCTCTGCTTCTAACCTCGGCGCAGGCTTCTATACCATCGTCGTTACAGCACAAGCCACAGCTACAGCAGGTGTTGGCTGCTCCGATCAAATCGTGGTTCAAATACAAGACACCCCCGCTAACCTATCCATTCCTGCCACAGGTGTTAACATTACCAATGTGAACGACTGTAGCCCGGCGAATGGAAGACTGGAAGTGGATGAAATAAAAGTGGCGGGTGTCACTTTAACTACCACCACCGATTTAGCCAACTACCAGATTGAGCTTTGGAACAGTGGCAATACCGCTTTGATCAGGCTGTTCGACAACCAGGGTGTTGCTGGCGTTAGCTTCCCTAACACAACGGCCAACCTCACTGCTGGTACCTACTTTGTCAGAGCAAGAAACCTTACTACCGGTTGTCTATCACCAGGAAGACAGGTAAACATCATTAACCAGACCGTGAAGCCGGTGGTGACCATCACCCAAAACCAGGCAAACACATACTGTGACCCTGCCAACTTCGACGGTCAACTGACCGCCTTTGTAGGTGGCGTGGATGGAACGACACTTGGCGCCGATTACACCTTCCAGTGGCATAAAGGCACGGTGGCTTCAAGCACACCAGTTCCTAACGGCGATGGTGGCAACACTGCCCAAATCACGGGAGCTGAAGATGGCAATTATTGGGTAGAAGTAACCGACAGCAACCCAGCCAATCTGGGTTGTACAGCACGAGCCACTTTCAACCTCCAGTACGTACCAGTAGTAATCACCCTGCAAGCGAGCAGCACTGACGATACGTCTTGTGATGTTGACAATGGCTCTGTTTTCTTCGACGGCACCACCGACTTTGTAACAATCACCAGTTCGGGCAACCCTGGAGACAATGCGACTGTCAATGGACTTGCTGCAATTGACGCAGACTATACGATCCGCTTATACAATGCTAGCTTTGCTTTGCATGGTGCAGGTGTGTTCACAACCGCTGCCCTTGCTGCGGAGCCGCTGCCTGTTGGTCGTTATTACCTTGTGGCAACCCACAACACCTTCGGTTGCTCTTCTGAGTTCTACCCTATTGATATTGAAGATGCAACTGAAATCCCTGAGCTTGAAACATCTTCAGTCACTGCAGATGTCAATTGCGTGGGCGACAATGGAACCATCACATTTGGCATGAGAACAGGAGCCAGCAATACTGGGCAGACGTACGGCTTGACCTGGACATACCAGACAACTTTATCTGCCGCAGCTGGTGCCTTTGTTCCCGGCTCGATCAGTGGAGATGGTAACTCGGGAACTGAGTTTGTGGTATCCGACCTGGCTGCAGGCTTCTATACTGTAATAGTAGAAAATACTGCTTCTGGTTGCGAAACCACCGAGCGGTTCCAGGTTACTCAGAACCTTGTGACCCCTGCCTTTACCGTAGCGGCTTTGACACATTCTACTCTGTGTACAACTCCGGCAGGTAACGGATCATTCGAACTGAGAAGCAATAAGATCACCAACGGCGTTCAGGATCTGCAGGCATATACGTGGAGATTGTACCAAAGCAACAAAACAACACAGATAGGTGCCAATCTGGACGTAAGTGGGTCAACCACTGTTTACAATCATACGAGAACGCTTGGCCAGGGTGAATACTACATTCAAGCAACCAGAAATTCGACAGGTTGTCCTTCGGCATTCATTAAGCTGACTATCGAAGACCACCACGTGAATCCTTCACTGACAGCCGTAGTCACTGAAGACCAGGGCTGTGTAGACGGAACATTGGGTGTTGGAGCAATTACAATCACTCTGGCTGCACAGGATACGGACGGCGATGCTACAACAGATGGCACGACCATTACTTGGGCCAATACTGCCGGAGCACTGCCTGCCTTCAATGGCCTGACAACCATCACCGGTCTCTCAGCTGACACTTATACGGTCACGATAGTTAACAATGTCTCGACCTGTCAAGTGTCCCAGCAAATAGTTGTAGGCACCCAGTCGCTTCCAGTCGTAGTAACCGCAAGAACAACTACTGACCAAACCAACTGTACACCTAACGGTGCTGCTTCGGTAGACGTAGTTACTCTGGGTGGCGCTGCAAGTGCTTTGGCAGACTACAACTTCACTTGGAAGGATGTAGACAATGCCACTACCCTTGTCAACAATGTGGCTGGGCAGAACAGCATCAGCAACCTGAGCGCTGGAGCTTATACTGTAACCCTGACACACATAGCTACAGGTTGTGCTCAGACGCTTGACTTCGTAGTGGAAGAAGAAATCACTTACCCTGTGGCCGACATCACCCTGGTACAAGTGGATCAAAGCTGTGATGCTTCCTCTGCCAATGGCGAGTTGAGTGTAATAGTAGATGATCCAAGTGCTGTTGGATACGATATCAACAACTATGTAGTCACCTGGTACGAAGGCAGTGGTGTAACAGGCACTAACCTGGGCAACACGCAGTCCATTAGTGGTTTGGCTGCCGGGCCTTACACCGTTGAGGTATTGAATAACCTCACAGGTTGTACAAGCACCGCTGAAATCACGCTGGAGAATGTTCCGGTTATTCCGCAACTGTTGCTTGATGACATTGAGGTGTTGCCAATGACAGTATGTGACCCTGCTGATGGCTCTATAGAGATCAACGGCATCACAACAGGCGTATTGGCTGATTATACCTTCGAGCTGTGGAATGTAAACCCGGCTACGGCGGGTGCATCACCAATCGCTTCAGCTGCCGATACTATCTTCACAGATTTGGAAGCAGGCATCTACTACATAAGAGCTGTAGACAACACCTTCGGATGTAGCTCTATTGAAGTGGAAGTAGAAGTGGAAGACGTTTCAACACCACCAATAATTAGCCTGGTAAATGTTGAAGTGCAAACCAACTGTAACCCTGCCATTCCTAACGGCTTACTCGAAGTAACAGCTAATGGGTCAAATGACACAAATGCCTATACTTTCGCCTGGTACAGGGGCACCACAGCCACCGGCACGCCGCTTCTGACAAACAACCCTGTCCTCAGTGGTATTGCTGCCGGTATGTACACCGTGCTGGTCACAGACCTTGCCACAGGTTGCAGCTCTGTTGAAACTTATCCAATGACGGACGAGTCAATCAACCCACTGGAAGTAACAACTACGGCAACTGTGAACGACAGATGTATAGCACCATTCGATGGAGTGGTAGCCGCTAACCTGATCAGCCTGCCGTTTGGTAAGGAGATTCAGGACTATAGATTCCTATGGAGAGCTGGTTTGGTGGCTCCTGGTTTCAACGCCGGAGAGTTCGACTTTGAAGGACAGTCGTGGGAGAATTTGAACAGCGGAACCTACACGTTGATGGTCTATAATATCGACGATCCGCTGTGTCAGTCACAACCCATTCAGGTGGTGGTGCCCGATGCAACTACCATTCCTGACGTGATCGTTACTGAGACACAAGCACTGACGATATGCTTCGAAGACCAGCCTAACGGCGAATTGAGTGCCATCCTTGCCGACAGCACTGTAACAGGTCACACTTTCGAGTGGTACACCGGAACGTTAGTTGATCCAGCTGCTAAAATCTTCGACGGGCCTGTGGTTGGCAATCTGGCAGCCGGCCCTTATACGCTGAGAGTGACCAACACCATCACTGGCTGTCAGTCGACTCAAACAGTTGAAGTGACGGATCAAACCGTAACACCTTCTAACCCTACCCTTACGCTTGTGAGCAACATGACAAGTTGTGCCGAACCAAACGGCGAAGCAAGGGCGACAGTGGACGGCAATATTGGCAACTATCAGTTCGACTGGTACGAAGCAACGGATACTACCACAATCATTTACACCGGCTTCGATCCTAAGGGGCTGGGAAGAGAAGGTGAAACCGTAGAGTACATTGTGATCGCTACTGATCTTCTGACAGGTTGTGTATCTGAAGAGTCAAGAATATCAATCAGCGATGCTCGTACAGAGCCTCAGTTTGTGGTGGATGTGCAAGACTCACAGTGTCTGGTGCCAACAGGAGTTGCGCTGCTGGTGTTCCCTGAGCCTGTAGAGCTTGACAGCGTTGTGTGGACTCACCTTGCTACTGGCAACACTACTTTTGAAGGTGGATTGTTTGAAGCTACTTTTGGTGACTATTCGGTGACCATTTGGGATGGCAACGGATGTACAGCGACACAGGAATTCACTATTGGGGCGGATATCGTTATCTACAATGGTGTGTCTGCCAATGGCGATGGACTGAACGATTTCTTCATCATGGATTGTATCGATCAGTTCCCTAACAACAATGTGAAAATATTCAACAGAGCCGGAGCTATTGTATGGGAAAACGATGGTTACGACAACACCGATGTATACTTTGACGGTGTAAGTAACAAGGGAATAGTAGCGGGAAGCAGGCTGTTACCTGCGGGTACCTATTTCTATCTCGTAGACAAAGGTGATGGAACTGATCCACTTTCTGGCTATCTTGAGCTCGTAAGATAATTTGAAGTATGAAGATTGTAACTAGATTATCGTTCTGCGTCGTGTTGTTGTTGGGTAGCTGGGGTGTATTCGCCCAGCAACGCCCGGTTATTTCGCAGTACATGTACAACGGAATGGTACTTAACCCTGCCTACGCCGGCAGCACCAACGAGTTCAGTGCTGCGGTTATCCACCGGGATCAATGGGTTAATATTGATGGTGCACCATCATTCCAGACATTCACTGGCCACACACCTTTGTTTAGTAACCAGATCGGCGTCGGTCTAACGGCAACAAGAGATCAGGTGGGTATTCATACTGATTATGGATTTTATGCCAGCTATGCCTACAAAATCAAGCTAGCGACAGGCTATTTGGCAATGGGGCTGCAAGGCGGGTTCAATGACAGAAGATCAAACTACGACCTGCTTACTATCAGGGATGAAAATGACAACATTCTTTCAGGAGTTGATCGAAAGTTCAGCCCGAATTTTGGAACAGGTGCTTACTATTACAATAAACGAGTGTACCTGGGCGCATCGATCCCCCACATTGTTAAAAACAGGGTTGTCGATGTAAGTTTAGGGAAGGAGACAGAAGCCAGAACACCCCGTTACGTATATTTAACCGGCGGAATAGTTTTCCCTCTGACCGACAACATCAATCTTCTCCCGGCTGTGCTGATCCGATATCAAGATAACCTGCCATTGGGTATCGACCTTAACTGCAATGTGATATTTGAAGACATTGTTTACGCAGGTCTCTCCTACCGTAGCGGTGATTCAATGACGTTGATCACCCAACTTGTATTGAACGAGAACATCCGGCTTGGCTATGCCTACGACATGGTTACATCGAACCAAAGGCAATACACCAACGGAACGCATGAGATCATGATCAACTATAGAGTATTAATAAAGGCTCTTTCTAAAGATCCTTTATGCCCGGTTTATTATTAATCAACCTAACTTCCTCGAAAAGCCAAACAGCATTGTTTGGCTTTTTTTTTGCCCGGGTTCACTGCCTTAAAAGTGATAGAGGTATTATTGAAGACCAACTTAATCTCCGAAAGAAATCCCTAAGCCTCTTGCTGTTTTCACTAGGTAGGAATCAGTATTAACATAGTTGTAGGTACTAATGGCCTCCAGCAAGGGAACGTCCACGATGTCGTTGTGTTTATAGGCCACCATCCTGCCAAACTTCTGTTCCAGCACCATTTCAAATGCCTTTACGCCAAATTGCAAGGCAAGCACCCTGTCAAAAGCTATAGGGCCCCCTCCTCTTTGGATATGACCCAATACGGTCTCACGAATGTCGGCCTCACAGCCCGCATCTTTCAATTCTTGAGAAAGCCGGTAAGCACATCCTCCCAACCGGACATTTTTATACCCCACCTCGCTGCTTTTAGTGGCAACCACATCACCCCCAATCGGCTTAGCTCCCTCAGCCATCACAATATGAGCAAAGCCCTTCCCATTATGGTAACGCTGATCAATTCGTTGCTTTATTTTCTCTACATCATAGGGAATCTCCGGAATAAGACAAACCTCTGCCCCACCAGAAATGGCTGTATGAAGGGCAATCCAGCCAGCTGCCCTGCCCATCACCTCCATGATCATTACCCGGTGGTGGCTTTCGGCAGTGGTCACCAGCTTGTCGAGGCTATCGGAAGCAATTTGCACCGCTGTTTGAAAACCAAAAGTAAAATCGGTGCCCGAAAGATCATTATCAATTGTTTTCGGCACACCAACAATATCCAGACCCCGCTCATAAAGCTTCTGTGAAATGCGCTGTGAACCATCGCCGCCGATACTAATCACTGCGGTTATGCCTAGATCATCGAGGCGGTTGAGTAAGTCATCGGAGCGGTCGATGCTGGACCAGCTTCCATCTTCATGCTTCACGGGCCAGGTAAATGGCCCTCCTTTATTGGTTGTTTTTATGATGGTGCCGCCCTTTACGTGGATGCCAGCGATGGCCTTGTTGTCCAACCTGACAATCTCCTGGGGGTCGCTCAGCACGCCATTATAGGCTTCTATACTTCCGTACACCTCCCATTCAGGGTTCTGCTGCGACCTCTTTACAATCCCCCGCAACACGGCATTGAGACCGGGGCAGTCGCCTCCGCCTGTAAGTACCAGTAGTTTCTTCTTGCTCATATTTCCAGATTTCAAATGAATCTAAGCAATCCACAGGAAATACAAAGCGGTTCTTTATTGAGCAGGTCATTGGGAGGCCGAGTGGTCAGGCTTGTGAAAATCAATTCCACTTAAAAAAGTCACCTAAATAACTCAATAAAAAGACAGGCGGTGTTAGTACTCCCACACTTTCAATCCCATCCATCCGGCATCATAAAGAAATAACGTGACAATGACGCAGGAGAAGGCCAGCAAGATATAATACACGGAGAAAGCCTTCCTCTCACCCAACTTAAAGTTCATAATGCCGAAGCGGGTGCTTAAAAAAGCACTGAACAATATGATCCAGCCTCCCAGGTAAATAAGCCAGCCATTAAAGTTCGGTTCGCCTGCTTCACTTAGTTTATTGATCGTTCCGAGGAGCCCGGTAGAAACCATAACCAGCCCAACCACCACCAACGACGGCACCATTCTCCGAAAGAACTCCTGCCAGGGCAGCGACTTCCTGATTGCGAAAATCAACCACACCAGCGTCGCAAAGCACGAGCTAACCAGCAACACCAACGACACCACCAGGAGTACCCGCTTGGTGACAACACTTGAGTATTTCACCCTCTCAAGATAATTGCCAACAACTGCCGTAGCCAGCACAGGCTCACCTGTGTCGGTTGGTACAAATACATGACTGGGAACATAGTCTTTGAGCCCGGCAAAAAGATAGCCCTCCCCATTTGAATTAGTAACTGGCACCACAGGAAAGCGATCCTTCATAAACTGCTTCAGGTACAGGGTGTCGTTATCGATGGTCACCTCACAGGTGCTGAATACCCTATCGATAAAGGCAAAAATCTGGTTACGGGAGGCTTTGAAGAGGTAGTAGCCTTCGTATTGTTTCATTGTTTCAACGTCCAGTGCCTGAGCAACTGGCCTTGCAACAGATATGTCCTGCACCAGAAACTGCTTGACAAGGTTGACCAAATCTCCCATGCCCTTGCCTGCATTGTTGGAGATGGCAAAGCCTATTCCATACTGACTGTTGTAACCGTAAGACGATGAAAAACCATCAATCCCGCCATCGTGCCCATGAAACGAAACAGGAAGCTGCGTATCAAAAGTATAGTTTCCCAGGCCATAGCCAACTGGTAAGCCGGCCTGATTGGCAATGGTGTAGACTGGTCTCTCCATCAGGTCAAGTACCTTTGAGGCAAAAACTTGCACAGAATCTACCCTTCCCCTTCTGATCCAAAAAGAAAGAAACCGTGCCATATCGTTGGCATTACTATTGAAGGCTCCTGCAGGGCGATGATAGATGGGAAGAAAGGGCACTTCCTTTCCGGTTCCGTCATATCCTTTAGAATAAGCTTGTCCCTCAGGAACAGACTTAAAATTAGAGGTCTTCATCCCGATTGGACTGAGCACGGTTTCCGCAATAAATTGATCATATGGCTGCTCAGCATACTTTTCAATAAGATAACCAGCCACCGTCCAGCCAGGGTTGCTATACGCATAGCGGGTTCCCGGCTGCCACCGCACTTTAAGCGTTTTTTTGTGCTGCGTCAGCACTCTCCCGAGAGGGTAAACAAGAGTGTCTGAGGTGTTGTAAACCTCATTCAGGTGCATGTCGTCGAACCCTGCTGTGTGTGAAAGCAGGTGTTTTACCCGCACAGGGTGCTCCGGCTCGAAGCTGTTCTCAAAGTCGATTTCCGGCGCCAAAGCCTTCACTTCGTCTTCCAGTGTAAACTTGCCTTCTTCCACTAACCTGAGCACGCCCAACGCCACAAAGCTTTTGGTGATAGACCCCAACCTGAACAGGGTCGATCCATCTACCTGCGAGTTAATTCCTTTGTCTTTCACTCCCAGTCCTCCGGAAAAGATGGTGCTGTCATCTTTAACAATGGTCAGCATGATGCCGGGTATGTCGTTCCTTTCCATCAGCACTTCAAGCGAGTCTGTCAGCTGCCGGGGCGTTAGCGGCGTGGCGGAAGGCTGAGCTGTGGCAACAAAAAAGCTAAAAATAAGAGCGACCGAGAGTTCAAACGCATGCTTCATTCCTTTTTTCTTTTTAGACGACTAGTCAAATGAGTTTCGAAATAGCAATTTAAGTCTGAAAAATGACTTCTCTGTCTGGCTAAACAATATCTAAGTATTTACTTTTGTTGATGGCACTTCGGTGAAAGGCGTTGACTTTACCCGGTGGGGGTGCCAATTGATTTACTATTCGCCAGCTCACATAGCTTTTCAACCAGTATTCAATGAGATTGTCCTTATTTATCCCTATTTGCCTCTTGACTTTTGGTCTAAGGGCACAAACCACTGAAAATCCCGTTGGGCTGGTCAATACGCTCATGGGAACAGACTCAAAAATGGAGCTGTCCAATGGCAACGCCTACCCGGCAATTGCCGTGCCCTGGGGCATGAACTTCTGGATTCCTCAAACAGGAAAAATGGGCGACGGTTGGGCCTATACCTACGATGCTGACAAAATCAGGGGATTCAAACAAACCCATCAACCATCACCCTGGATGAATGACCATGGTCAGTTCAGTCTTATGCCAGGCACAGGAGCAGTTCAGTTCGATCAGGACAAAAGAGCGAGCTGGTTCTCCCACAAGGCTGAGATAGCCCAGCCGAATTACTATAGCGTTTATCTGGCTGATGCCAACATTACCACTGAAATAACCCCCACTGAAAGAGCAGCTATTTTCAGGCTCACCTACCCGGAGGCAGACAGCACCTGGCTTGTTATCGACGGCTTCGACAAAGGTTCGGAAGTAGTCATAGACGAAGAAAACGGCAGAATAACCGGCTACACAGTAAGAAACAGTGGTGGCGTGCCAGACAATTTCCGCAACTATTTTATCATTGAGCTGGATAAAAAAGTGAATTGGAGCGTTTCCGACACGCTCAAGAAAGGGCATGCTGTGGGAGCCGTTGGCTTCTCAACAAAAAAGGGTGAAGTAGTTCACGCCAAGGTGGCCTCCTCCTTTATCAGCCCTGAACAGGCCGTCATCAACCTCAAAAGGGAAGTGGGCGACAAAACCTTTGAGCAAGTAAAAACCGAAGCAGAAAAAGTGTGGAACGAAAAGCTTGGCGTGGTGGCTGTCGGCGGCGGTTCAATCGATCAGATGCGCACATTCTATTCATGCCTCTACCGCACACTCCTGTTTCCTCAAAAAATGTACGAGTTGAACGAGCAGGAAAAAATCGTGCACTATAGCCCTTACAACGGACAAGTGCTTCCAGGCTACATGTTTTCCGGCACCGGCTTTTGGGACACCTTCAGGGCGCTTTATCCATTGCTCAATCTACTGTATCCGTCTGTCAATAAGGAGATGCAGGAGGGACTTATCAACGACTACAAAGAGGGAGGTTTCCTGCCGGAATGGGCAAGTCCGGGATACCGAAACGTAATGGTAGGCAACAACTCAGCTTCTGTCGTGGCCGATGCTTATATAAAGGGCCTCAGAGGATATGACATTAACACGTTGTACGAAGCGTTGAAAAAGGATGCCAATACCGAAGGGCCCATGGACGCTGTAGCCAGAAGGGGTGCTCCCTACTACAATAAGCTAGGCTACGTGCCCTACAACGTAGGCATTAACGAAAATGCTGCACGGACGCTGGAATATGCTTACGATGACTTCACAATCTACCAGCTAGCAAAAGCGCTGAACAGGCCTCAAAAAGAGATCGACCTCTACAAAAAGCGCTCTCAAAACTATCGGAACCTTTTTGACAGTGAGACAAAACTCATGCGGGGCAAAAACGAAGACGGCAGCTTTCAATCACCTTTTAATCCACTCAAATGGGGAGATGCATTTACCGAGGGCAATAGCTGGCACTATACCTGGTCCGTTTTTCATGACATTGAGGGGCTAAAGCAACTTATGGGCGGCAACAAAATGTTTATTAGCATGTTGGACTCCGTCTTTACCATGCCACCGCTCTTTGACGATAGCTACTATGGCTTCACCATCCACGAAATCAGGGAGATGCAAATCATGAACATGGGACAATATGCGCACGGAAACCAACCCATCCAGCACATGACCTATCTGTACAATTATACTTCCGAACCCTGGAAGGCACAGTATTGGATCCGGGAAGTAATGAACAAACTGTACACCCCTGCTCCGGACGGTTACTGTGGCGACGAAGACAACGGGCAAACCTCCGCCTGGTATGTATTCTCAGCTATGGGTTTTTATCCGGTATGCCCTGGCACAGATCAGTATGTATTGGGAACTCCGTTTTTCAAGGAGGTAATGATTTCTTTGGAAAACGGTAAAAACATTGAAATTCTTGCACCCGAAAACAATCAGGCGAATTTTTATGTTAATAAGGTGGTCTACAACGAAAGTGTATATGATAAAAATTGGCTCGCTCATGCCGAGTTGGTGAAAGGGGCTAAAATCTCATTTGATATGACGTCAAAACCGAATACAAAAAGGGGTTCTTCCGCCGTTAGCTGGCCATTTTCAATGACTTTAGACAAAAAATAGAGTTGTTTTGCGCCCTATTTTTAAAAGTAGTGCGAGCCGCAGTTTGATAATAGGATTTAAGTAATAAAAAAAATAATTATAAGGGGTTACCTTTGTAGGTGATGTGATATCAACACTAGTAAACATTATAAACTTACACGAGTAATTTTAGTTATCCACTTTTGTTTTTTCTGTTGTACTAGTTTGTAACTGCGCCGCCTGTAAGATTACGATTAACGATTGACAGACATAGTGATCGAGCGACGTTGTATTTTTTTTAGAATTTGAGATTAACTGATTTAGCCGACCAGCATGATTAAGAAGCTATTAACTGTAGGAGTTCTCTTTATCGTATTTTTTAATGGGGAATCGAAATCCCAGGAGAAAGCGTCTGACGCAGATTCCGCCCAGTATTGGTGGGGCAAAGGGTACGTTAGTGCCGTTAAAGGTGACTATGAAGCAGCCATTGTTGACTACGACAAATCCATCAAACTATATGGGCTGAAGGGAGAAGTGTATTACGACAGAGGTAACGCACGTGCGGAGTTAAAAAACTATGCAGGTGCCATCGAAGATTACACCAACGCCCTGAAGTACCTGATTGACGACCCTGACAAGTTAAAGACTTACTATGTGAGAGGAATGGCAAAGATTGAGACGCTAGACCTCAACGGGGCCATAGAAGACCTCACCGAAGTAGTAAAACTCTCTCCGAACCACGAGGAGGCATTTTACTACCGTGCAACCGCCAAAGACAAACTGAAAGACTACAGAGGTGCCATAGAGGATTTCACAAAAGTCATTGAAATCAACCCTCAGTCGAGCAGGGCTTATAAACTTAGAGGCATCGAGAAGATTAGACTCCGTGACAAGCAGGGCGGCTGTAGCGATTTATCGATGGCCAGTGAGCTTGGCGACACCAAAGTGGCCAGCGTGATGGAAAAGCTCTGTGGTTCATCAAATTGACCTAACACCCGGGAAGGAAAGGTAAACCCTGAATTGCTAAAAGCCTCGGGCAGCGTCATCTACCCTTCCTTTGAACGCCTCGTACGGCTAGGGCTGTCCAGGGGTCATCGGGCCAGGAATGCTTCGGATACCTTCTCTTAAGATCCTTTTTCACTTCAAAATAGGCATTGCTCCAGAAGCTTTTGAGGTCTGACGTTACCTGCACTGGCTTGTATCCCGGCGATAGCAGATGCAGCACCACCGCTGTTTTTCCGCCGTTTATTCTTGGGGTTTCAGCAAGCCCAAATACTTCCTGAAGCCTGACCGATAACACCGGAGACTCCCCGACGGAAAAGTACTGAAGCTTAATTCTTGATCCGCTCGGCACCTCAATATGTGTTGGGGCTAATATCTCAAGCTCTTTTTGAGTGTCCCAGTCCAGCGAGCTATTGAGCACTGCAGCCAGGTCAATCTTCTTCAAATCCTCCGGCCTCTTTATGCCCGATAAATAGGGTCCAAGCCACTCACTGTTTGTAGCCAATAGTGACTGAGCACTTACATCGGGCCAGCCCTGCTCCGGATTCCATTTCTTTAAACTCATTACCCGGCTCTGCCATTGAACGAACTTATCGTCAAAGCTTAGAAGCGCCTCTCCTTCCTTTGCAATAGCTTCACTTATCGCTTTTATCAACTGGCCTTCATCGGGTGTTGGCAATGGTTTCGAACGAAGGACGATGCTTCCAATCCTCAAATCGAGTGAGGCTATGAGGCCTCCCTTTCTGGTGTCCCAGGTCACTATTTCCTTTTCTTTCACCAGGGGTGTGAGATCTTTAGGGTTAAGCGGAGCCGCCAAAAATATCTTTCCCATACCTTCACGGGCGTCGAGGTGAGCCACTGCCAGCCATGGTTCGTGAGCCAGATCGTCTCTATGTGAAGCCATGGCATACTTGCCGTTGGCAAGCTGAAACTGGGCATTATTGCCCGGCCTGGCGCATGCGATTCTTTCAGGGTATGCATAGGCCAATAGTAAACCGACCTCATAGGGGTCAAAAACGCCATTATCCCCTTCAAGGCTAAATATTCTCCGGTACGATTCCGCTACTTTTTCTATTCTCCCAAACTGCTTTCCCTGCCCGCCATTATCCCGGAACCTTCGCAAGGCCTCAATCCGCAAGGTGATATCAATACCGGACTCACGTGGCAAAGGGTCTCTTTCCTCCAGCACAGCAGCCAGGTCGGTAGCCAACTCCACCTTGCCCGATTCGCCTGCCATTAGCAACATGTGCGCTATTCGTGGGTGGCAGGGCAGCTCGTGAATCTTCTTACCGTGTGGAGTAATCCGTGCGTTCTCCAGTGCTTCCAGTTGATGCAAGGTATCTGAAGCCTGGGCAAGGGCACCCTTAGGAGGGGGAGTCAGCCAGGTGAGCTGTTTCGCATCAACAATGCCCCACTGGGCCAGATCCAGCACAAGATTGGCCAGGTCAGCTTCCATAATCTCAGGCGTCCGGTGGGGCTCCAGCCGCTCCTGTGTCGCCTTGCTCCACATCCGGTAGCAAGTGCCTGGGCTAAGTCTACCGGCCCGGCCCGCTCGTTGGTCAGCGGAGTCTTTGGATATCTGTACGGTTTCCAGCCTCGATAAGCCAGACCGGGGATCGAATTTCGAGGTGCGACCGTAACCTGTGTCCACCACCACTTTGATGCCTTCAATGGTTAAACTGGTCTCTGCGATGGAGGTAGCCAGCACCACCTTTCTGCGGCCATCTTTACCGGGCATGATGGCTGCCAACTGCTGATTTTGTGGCAGCTGGCTGTAAAGCGGATGGATGGCGAAATCCGTCATTTCTTTTCTCAGCAGCTCCTCACATTTCCTGATTTCCCCCTCCCCTGGGAAAAAAGCCAGGATATCTCCATCCTTTTCTCTGGATGCCTTGAGTATCGTTCTGGCAGCCATTTCCGGCAACATCATCAGATCCTGCTCGCCGGTGTAAATGACCTCAACAGGATACTGTCGGCCTTCGCTTACAGCCACGGGTGCTTTCATCAGCTCAGGCAACCGTTCCATATCCAGCGTAGCCGACATGATCATAATACGCAGATCGGGTCGCAACACCTGCTGCACCTCTCTGCAAAGCGCCAGGGCCACATCGGCATGCAGGCTACGCTCATGAAACTCATCAAAAATGACCATCCCCACTCCTTCCAGCGCATTGTCAGAGTGGATCAATCGGGTGAGAATGCCTTCGGTGAGCACTTCGATTTGCGTTTGGTCAGATGTTCTGTTTTCGAACCTGATCCGGTAGCCTACCTTCTTTCCCAGGTCATCATTCAGCATGGAGGCCATTCTGGTAGCGATCGATCTGGCTGCCAAACGTCTGGGCTCCAGCATCAGTATCTTTTTACCCTCCAGCCAGGGTTCATTCATCAGCACCAGTGGTAGCAATGTACTTTTTCCTGCTCCGGGAGGTGCATTCACGATCAGGGTATTTTCCTTAGCCAGACTCTCCTTTATCTGTGGAATAATGTCAACAACAGGAAGATCGAATGCTAGTGGATCGAAAGGCAAGCTGATGGGTTTTGAGAGATTCAGACTATTTAAGCACAAAACTACACACCAATGGCCAAATTCCTTTTATACGGTTTCTAAGTTTCTACATTTGCGTCAAAAAACATCCATGACCAAAATCACAGTAAATAATAATGGCTCCCTGAAAATTGACGGGGATTTCGAAATAGTTGACAAAGAAGGCAATGCATACGGCCTTCAGGGAAGGACAATCGTTTCCTTGTGCCGTTGCGGAAAATCCGCCAACAAGCCATTCTGCGATGGGTCGCACAAAGAGCATTTTGAGCACGAGGCCATTGCCTTTGACTTACCTCCGAAGAAGGTATAAGGCTTTACATATTCCTCCTGTACTGCCCACCCACTTCGTACAAAGCATGGGTGATTTGCCCTAAAGAACAGTACTTCACGGCTTCCATCAGTTCCTCAAACATGTTTTGATTGCTGATGGCAGCCTGCTGAAGGCTCGAAAGTACCTCATGAGACTTGCCTTCATTGAACCTCTGCAGGTTGTTGAGTGACTCAATCTGAAATTCTTTTTCCTCTTTCGTGGCCCTTATCACTTCCATGGGCGTGATCGTTGGCGACCCTTTGGAAGAAAGGAAGGTGTTGACGCCAATGATCGGGAAGTCGCCATTGTGCTTCATTGTCTCATAATAAAGGCTTTCTTCCTGGATTTTGCTCCGTTGGTACATGGTTTCCATAGCACCCAGCACTCCCCCTCTTTCGGTGATCCTGTCAAACTCGGCCATTACTGCTTCTTCTACCAAATCGGTCAGCTCTTCGATAATGAACGAGCCCTGCAATGGGTTTTCATTTTTGGCCAGCCCAAGCTCTTTGTTGATAATCAACTGAATGGCCATGGCACGTCGCACAGACTCCTCCGTCGGCGTGGTGATGGCCTCGTCGTAGGCATTGGTGTGTAGCGAATTGCAGTTGTCGTAAATGGCATACAAGGCCTGAAGCGTTGTCCTGATGTCGTTGAAGTCGATTTCCTGAGCGTGCAGCGACCGACCACTGGTTTGGATGTGGTACTTCAGCATTTGAGAACGCTCGTTGGCACCGTATTTCAACTTCATCGCCTTGGCCCAAATCTTTCTGGCCACTCTGCCGATCACGGAATATTCAGGATCAACCCCATTACTAAAGAAGAAAGAAAGGTTAGGAGCAAAATCGTCGACATGCATGCCACGGCTGACATAGTATTCAACAAAGGTAAACCCGTTCGACAACGTGAAAGCCAGCTGAGAAATAGGATTGGCGCCCGCTTCGGCAATGTGATAGCCCGAGATAGATACAGAGTAGAAATTCCGAACATTCTGATCGATAAAATACTGCTGCACGTCACCCATTACTTTCAGGGAGAATTCCGTGCTGAAAATGCAGGTATTTTGCGCCTGGTCTTCTTTGAGGATATCGGCCTGCACCGTACCTCTAACTTTTGAAAGGGTATCAGCTTTGATCTTTTGATACACATCAGCAGGCAGCACCTGATCCCCCGTTACGCCCAACAGCATTAACCCGAGCCCATTGTTGCCTTCTGGAATCGCACCACTGTAGACAGGCTGCGTCATTCCCTTGACCTTAAAGAGTTGGGTGATTTTCCCCCTCACCTCCGCTTCGATGCCTTGCGCTTTGATATATTTCTCGCAGTTCTGGTCTATGGCGGCATTCATGAAAAAGGCACAGATCGTAGCTGCAGGCCCATTGATGGTCATTGATACAGAAGTGGTCGGGTCAATCAGGTCGAAGCCTGAGTAAAGCTTCTTGGCATCGTCCAGCGAGCAGACACTCACGCCGGAATTGCCAATTTTGCCGTATATGTCGGGCCGGTGATCGGGGTCTTCTCCGTACAAAGTCACCGAATCGAAAGCAGTCGACAACCTGGCAAACGCATTGTCTTTCGACACATAATGGAAGCGCTTATTGGTGCGCTCGGGGCCGCCCTCTCCGGCAAACATGCGGGTAGGGTCTTCAGTGGTGCGCTTGAAAGGAAACACGCCAGCGGCGTAAGGAAACTCTCCAGGCACATTCTCCTGCAAATTCCACTTCAGCACGTCGCCCCAGCCGTCATATCTGGGCAAGCTTATTTTTGGCACTTTGGTGTGTGAAAGCGACTCAGTATGAGTAGGCACTTTAATCTCCTTCCCTCTTACCGAATAAACATATTCCTCGTTTTTATACCGCTGTACTTTTTCAGGCCATTCCTCAATCACTTTTAAGTTTTTGGGGTCAAGGTCAAGCGACGTCTTCTCAAAAAGTGCATCGAGCTTCTCTCCCAACACCTTGTCCTCTCCGGCTTTCTTTGCTGCGGCTATGGTTTTTTTGATGCTGTAAAGCGTTTGGGCCACTTCCTTTTGCTCCTCCACCCACTCATTGTAGTGCCTGATGGTCTCAGTAATCTCCGACAAATAGCGGGTACGCTTGGGAGTAATGATGAAAATCTTTTCTGAGAGTTCGTCCGACGATGTAGAAGCAGACGCCAGCCCAGCACCTGTTTTCTCTACAATCTTATCCATTAGCTTCCTGTACAGCGTGTTCATGCCGGGGTCATTAAACTGGCTGGCAATGGTGCCAAACACAGGCAGTTGGTCGTCTGGCGTTTCCCAAAGGCCATGGTTGCGCTTGTATTGTTTCTTCACATCCCGCACGGCATCGAGGGCGCCTCTCTTGTCAAACTTGTTGATAGCGATCATGTCGGCAAAGTCGAGCATATCGATCTTCTCCAGCTGAGTAGCTGCACCGTACTCCGGCGTCATCACGTACAACGACACGTCGGAATGATCGGTGATTTCGGTATCCGACTGACCAATGCCAGAGGTCTCAAGAATAATCAGGTCAAACTCGGCGGCTTTGAGAATGTTCACAGCTTCCTGCACATGCTTCGACAGTGCCAGGTTCGACTGCCGTGTGGCCAGCGACCGCATGTATACCCTGGGGTGATGGATGGCGTTCATGCGAATCCTGTCGCCCAGCAAGGCACCGCCTGTTTTCCTTTTGGAAGGGTCGACCGACACTACTCCGATATGCTTGTCCTCGAAATCAACTAAAAACCGCCGCACCAGCTCATCAACTAAGCTGGACTTGCCAGCACCCCCAGTACCTGTAATCCCCAGTACCGGCACCTTGCTTTTTGCAGCCTCAGCATCTATCTTTTGTAGCAGAGGCTGAGCAACTTCTGGAAAATTCTCAGCGGCCGATATCAGCCTCGCCACCGACTTTACATCTTTCTTCTTCAAGCTACCAAGCTCTCCGTTGAGGTGATCGCCAATGGGGAAGTCGCTTCCGGCGATGAGATCATTGATCATTCCCTGGAGGCCCATGGTGCGCCCATCGTCCGGCGAGTAAATGCGGTTGATACCGTAGGCATGCAGCTCCTCTACTTCCGTGGGCAGGATGGTTCCGCCTCCCCCCCCAAATATCTTGATGTGACCGGCCCCTTTCTCTCTCAGCAGGTCGTACATGTACTTGAAAAACTCTACATGCCCACCCTGGTAACTTGTGATGGCAATCGACTGCACATCTTCCTGAATAGCGCAGTCGACAATTTCCTGCACTGACCTGTTGTGGCCCAGGTGAATCACCTCTACGCCTGTGGCCTGAATAATCCGGCGCATGATATTGATGGCAGCATCATGGCCGTCGAACAACGAAGCAGCAGTGACTATCCTTATGTGATTTTTCGGCTTGTAGGGTGATTCGGTATGTGACATAAAAGTTAACGAAATGGATATTGGGTCAATGATTTCTTAAAGTTAACCAAAGTGATCGACATGCTCGCCCGTTTCTACCCAACTGATATTGGCCAAAGCAAGCTGAATAAAGAATTTTATTTTTCAGGTTGATTCATATAATTTCCAGATGGCAATCGCAAATGCGAATAAAGAAATCATTCTTTGGTTTTTCTTACGCATTTTTGACGTGAAATGCAGTTCTGATCGCAGCATCAAATCTGAAATCAGCAATATCAAATCACCCATTCGTTTGAATGAAAGACTATAAAAAATACTATATCGTACCTGCCCTACCAGAAGAAGTATTCGCCGCTCTTACACATCCCGCCTCCCTTCATGCCTGGACAGGTGAAGAAGCAGAAATGTCGACCGAGCCAGGCTCAGAATTCTCTCTTTGGGAAGGAAGCATTGTTGGGAAGAACCTGGAGTTTGAGCCTGGAAGAAAAATTGTGCAGCAGTGGTATTTTGGCGAGCAGAAAGAAGCTTCTATTGTGACCATCATACTGCATCCACATAAGAATGGCACTTCGGCTGAGCTGCGCCACAGCAACATTCCCGACGACGACTACGACGACATTGTGGACGGTTGGAATACGACTTATTTTGGAGCGTTGATTGACTTTTATGAATAAAAAAAAGGGAACTTAATCCCTTTTTGATGCTTTCTTAGCTTTCTTCTCAGCCCTTTTCTCTTTCAGGTTCTTGGTGGGCTCCTTTTTGTCGTTACCTTTTTGGGGTGATGTTCCTTTTGCCATAGCTATTTGCTTTAGTTGTTGTGTTCTGCAAGAAATGTAGTGTTAATGACAATAATATCCTTCAAAAGCGGGAGATTTTAATTGCGGGATGGGGCAAGGTGTATCAAAAATAGCCACCTCGATTCCCCTCAGTCTTCTAACGTAAGCATCGTTCTGGTGAGTGTCTCACTCACCAGCCTCAAAACAGCCGCCTTGGCGAGTGTCCTCACTCGCCAACTGCCACCTCCACGTACCCTACCGCCTTCTCCGCACATTTCTCCCCATCAATAGCTGCCGAAACAATGCCGCCAGCATACCCAGCGCCTTCTCCGCAGGGATACAGCCCTTTGACGGAGATATGCTCCAGTGTTTCCGGATCACGGGGAATGCGCACAGGCGATGAAGTCCTGCTCTCCGGCGCATGCACTACTGCCTCATTGGTCAGGTAGCCCTTCATGGCTTTACCAAACTCCCTAAAGCCTTCCTGAAGTGTCTTGTAAATGAAGTCTGGCAACACGCTTCCCAGTTCCACAGAAGTGACGCCAGGCTTGTAAGATGTTTCCGGTACATCAGCTGATAGTTTACCATTGGTAAAATCGATCAGTCTTTGTCCGGGGACACGTTGCGTCTGTCCACCTTCTTTCCAGGCCAGCTGCTCTACCGACTGTTGAAAAGCCATGGCTGCCAACGGCCCTTTGCTGGCAAATGCCTTAAAATCTTCCGGCCTAAGCTCCACCACAATGCCCGAGTTGGCACTTGGCTGGTCTCTTTTCGAAGGCGACCAGCCGTTTGTCACCACCTCGCCCGGGCTGGTAGCACATGGGGCTATCACGCCTCCCGGACACATACAGAAAGAGTAGACCCCACGGGTGTTGGTACCGCTACCTACCTGCTTCACGATGCTATAGGGAGCAGGGGGCAAATAAGTGGCCCGGTCGTCGCATTTGTATTGTATCGTGTCGATGAGAGATTGCGGATGCTCCACCCTCACGCCCAGGGCGAATGGCTTAAGCTCGATGGTAATTTTCTTTCTATCCAGCAACTCAAATATATCCCTGGCAGAGTGACCGGTGGCCAGGATGACCTTTTTTGTTTTAATAATATCTCCGGAAGCAGTTGTCACGCCATCAATAGCATCCCCTTTCAGCAGAATGTCGGTTACTCTGGTATTGAATTTCACCACACCACCGTGAGCAAGGATGCATTCCCGGATGTCGGTAATGATCTCAGGCAGTTTGTTGGTACCAATGTGTGGATGGGCCTCCACCAGTATTTCTTTTGTTGCACCAAAGCCAACGAGCAGCTTCAAAATCCGTTGCACATCACCCCTCTTCTTGCTTCGGGTATACAGCTTGCCGTCGGAATAGGTACCGGCTCCTCCCTCCCCAAAACAGTAGTTGGAGTCTTCATTGACAATATGATCGATGTTAATCGCTTTCAGGTCACGGCGGCGGTCACGTACGTCCTTTCCTCTTTCAAGAATGACGGGCTTTTTACCTAACTCAATGCACCTCAGCGCTGCAAATAGCCCGGCGGGCCCGGCTCCGATAATGATTACTTCTTCGGCTGTGGATACATCAGAATAGTTGGGCAGCCACGCTGGTGTTTCCACGAAATCTTCGTTGACATATATGCGAACGAACAGATTGACTTTGATGATTCTTTGCCTTGCATCGATGGATCGCTTGAGCACCTCCACATGCCTGATGTCCGTGAATGGGATATAGGACTTTTGACTCGCCAGCTTATAGAGTGCTTCCTTGTCGGCTGCTTCTTCGGGCAGTACCTGAAATTGAAATTCTTTTTGCAATGAGTATCTTCTTTAGCCCCAAAGATAGGGAATTAGACCCAGCGAATTGAGTTGGCGATGTTGCCTTCAGCTTTGCTTTCAGGTCAAAAGCCCAATAAGCAGGAAGGAAAGATCATCTATTTCGAAATCGTCCTGTCAGGATTCAGCCTATTTCCACCCAAAGGGCAAGATCAACTTAAAAGAGGTCTTATCAACCATTAGCCGGGAAAAGGTTTTAAATCAGGTAGTGGGTGCTTATTATTCACTATATTGTTTGCACCCTACTTACCTGCTTAAATGACCGACAACTCCTACCTCATCAGTGCGGCGACGATCAAAGAGCCGCCGACTACCTTCTTTCAACGTCTTAAATTCCTTGGGCCGGGCTTTATCCTGTCAGCTTCCATCGTTGGATCAGGCGAGCTGATCGCTACTACAACCCTTGGTGCGTCGGCGGGCTTCACTGCCTTCTGGATCATCATCGCCAGCTGTCTCATCAAAGTGGCTGTGCAATTAGAGTTCGGCAAGCATACAATCCTAACCGGGGAAACCGCCATGCAGGCGTTGAAGCTGCTGCCGGGGACAAAGGCTGGTAAGGGCAAATGGTCTGTTGTGACCATACTCGGTCTGATGTCGCTAAAGGTGTTCCAGATTGGCGGTATGATGGGCGGCTCTGCGTTGGTGCTGAGCATGCTTTTTCCATCTGTAGCCACCATGGTCTGGGTGATTTTTGTTGCTTTGCTGGTGGCAAGCATTATTTTCAAGGGCTACTACCTGCCCGTGGAAAAGGCCTCACTGGTGATGACGGTGCTTTTCACCTGCCTTACCATTGCCTGCCTTATTTTCCTTTCCAAAACCCAGTACAGCATCTCCATGGCCGATATATGGAGTGGCCTGCAGTTCGATTTGTCTCCTGCTCTTGTGGGCGTAGCCATTGGCGCATTTGGCATTACGGGCGTTGCCAGCGATGAAATACTTGCCTACACCTACTGGTGTAGAGAAAAAGGCTACGCTGCGTACACAGGCCCTCGTGAAGATTCAGCAGCATGGCTGCGCAGAGCAGAAGGCTGGACCAAAGTCATGTACCTCGATGCCACGGTAGCCATGATTATCTACACATCCGTCACTGCCGCCTTTTATCTGCTGGGTGCTGCCGTCCTCAATCACAGTGGGAATGTACCTGAAGGCTTAAAAATGGTGGAAACCATTGCCACCATTTACACCGAATCACTTGGGCCTGGCTTCAAAACGATCTTCCTTGTTGGCGCCTTCTTCGTACTGTTCTCCAGCGTTTTCGCCACCCTCGCCTTCTGGACGAGAATGTACGCCGATATTTTCGGGCAGCTTGGTTGGATTGACTTCTTTGACATGGCAGCCAGAAAAAGAACCATCGCTATGCTGGCGTGGGTTTTTCCCACAGCCTGGGCCCTCGCCTATTTCTTTGTGGAGTCTCCGGTGCTAATGATTCTTTCAGGTGGCATTGTCGGTTCTGTTCTGCTCCTATTGGTGGCCTTCGCAGCCATTCACTTCAAATACAAAAGAGAGCAACCCATCGCCTCAGGAACATTGTACAACATCACTCTTTGGGTCAGCATCATCTCCATTGTTGCCGTTGCGATATATGGTTTGGTCAAGCTACTCTGACTTGAGATCGCATCAAACCGCTACCAATGCAACCTGAAATGTGACCGGTGGCGGCAATGCATGTGCATTTATTCATTATATTGAGTAATCACTAACCCTCGTTTCTCATGGGTACAGTTGTGCTACGTTTTCTTTGTTGCATCTTTCTCCTGGTTCCTCTCATAGGTAAATCAGCGTCTATTCTCATACCTATGGATGCCCGCCAAAAGAACCACCTCAAGGCCTACGGCATCGCCTACCTGTCTCTCCAGAATGAAATTCCCATCGACTGGCTGCTCAACTACCGGGGCGGCAGCTTTCTCTTTCCATACGACCCATTAGTGGAAAATGAATGTAGCATCAGGGGCGTGTCGTTCGACGTGATCAGCGACGGCGAAACCGCCCTGCTGATGAAAGAAATTGAGAGCCCTAGAGTGAATATGAACTCGGTGAAAATGGAAAAAGAACCCAGAATCGCCGTTTACTCTCCCAAAAATGACATGGTAGAAGACAATACCGACGCTGTGATCACCGCCCTCGATTACGCAGAAATTCCCTACACCATCATTTACGACACGGAAGTCCTGTCCGACAGCCTGGTACATTTCGACTGGCTGCACCTGCATCATGAAGACTTTACCGGGCAATTTGGGCGGCATTTGAGAAGACAGTCTTCGCAGATTGAGGCGAAGATACAGGAAGCTACAGCGGCCTCTTTTGGGTACAGAAAAGTATCCGACATGAAGCTGGCAGTAGCCAAGAAGATTCAGGGGTTCACACTGACCGGCGGCTACCTTTTTGCCATGTGCTCCGGTGCTGAAACCTTCGACATCGCTCTTGCAGCTGAAGGGGTAGATATTGTGGAAAGCATGTACGATGGCGACGGAATGGATCCACAGGCACAGCAAAAGCTTGACTTTAGCAAAACCTTCGCTTTTACTGATTTCATTCTTGACCCGCCCAACTCGAGAAGGTTTTCAAATATCAACACCTCGGAAGGCCGTCGCTATTACTACGACGAAAGCTCGGGCTACTTTTCACTGTTCGATTTTTCTGCCAAGTGGGACATTGTGCCCTCCCTCCTCACCCAAAACCACACAGCCATTGTAAAGTCATTTTTCGGGCAAACCACTGCATTTATGGCTTCCACTGTTAAATCTGACGTGCTGATTCTTGGCGAAAACAGTGGCGATGGCGAGGTGCGTTACATCTACGGCGAAATGGGCTACGGTCACTGGACCTTCTATAGCGGCCACGACCCTGAACGTTCCCCCGGTGGCTGGCGGGAGCAAACCAACCTCGACCTTTACCCCAACTCACCAGGTTACAGGCTTATTCTGAACAACGTACTATTTCCTTCGGCACAAAAGAAGAAGCAGAAGACGTGAGTGTTCCTTTCTAGCTTTGCGCCTCTGCGTCTTTGCGTGCTTATTCTTCTTTTTTGCGGGCCTATTCCTCCTCTTCCTCTTCCGCCTCCAGCAATTCTTTCAACCTCATCAGCGCCTGCTGGTTGCTCACCAGATTAATATTGTCGATGATATTTTTCTTCTCCCTGGTCGTCAGGTGCCAGTTAAGAGAGGCTCGTTCATTTTGCTTTCTTTCCAGCAGCACTTCAGTGGGCAAACCGCTCTCCCCTTCAAACATGGTGTTGGTGTTGTACTCCACCTCTATCTGATACAGGTTGCCTTTGAACCATTCGGTAGCAAACTCAATCCGGCTGTCGTTGTTAAGATCCTGGATATTGCCAAGGTTGTTGTACACACTGCTGATGGGCGATGAAAACTTTTGCACGATAGATTCAGACGCCTTTTTCTCTATCTCTGCATTCTTCTGATGGTCTCTCACAGAAAATATCACCACGCCAGAAGTGTTCTCCTCAATCCATTCACGGAACACATAAACGAATCGCACGGCATCCGATATCCCGTAGTTGTCGGAAATACCAGCATCCATGATTTCGAGCGGAGGATCGCTCGGCAACTCTATATTTGGTGTAATGTAGGGAAAAGTGGCACTCATTCGCAGCGCACTCAAAAACCGAAGCTCGTCAGCATTTTGCTCTCTAAAGAAGCTCCTGAAATCTACCCCTCTCACCTTGGTAATCAACTCCGCATTGGAGCTTGCGGCATTAGTTGTCATAAAGCCAACATCTTGCGTGGAGATATAAAGCTTTCGTCCGTCATTCACTATGGTAGGAGCCATCAACAGCAGTGGCACTTCGGCATTACTCTCAGCTTCCTGATAGTCTTTGAGCTTCTTTTCCATGACCATATCCGTATTTCGATTGAGCTGATTCTCAAAAGCGTACCCTCTGTCCTTAAGGTAAACCTCCCCTTCATACCTGAAATACTGGAACCTGATAAACATATCATTGACAAGCAGGCTGAAAATCATGGGATTCAGGTTGTCCATGGCGATTTTGGAGAGGTATTGATTCTCCATGCGGTTTTCTATCTCGCCGTTCTTTTCACGCAGAAAAAGCTCCCGATAATAAGCCGCTCCCACAATGCCTCCTGAAGCGCCGGTGATCATCATCGTGTTGTCGAGCAAAGTCCCATTCAAAAGGCTGTCCATCTGCTGCATCACCCGCATTGTCCATAGTGCCGCCCGCTGCCCTCCGCCACTTACACATAGAAACACCATCTTGGGCTTTCCAGCACCCTTTTGCTTAGCCTTCCACTTCTCCAGCACCGGCAGCATCGATTGGACATCACGGTTGTACACGTCCGGAGTGTTACGGTCACTTAGTGTCTTGATAGAATACTCAGCCCTGCTGCCTTTATAGTTGAGCCCGAAGGCAGGATTGAGGCTACTGAAGACGTCCATTTTTACAAGAAAATTGATCAGCAGAAAGGCCGTGATACTGAAAATAAGCCCCCAGCTGCGAAACCAGTAGCTAATGGCACCACTAAGCATAATGAAGATGGTGCCAAAAAGGATAGCGCTGGCGGCGGCCGGTATCTGGAAATAGGGATTGTCCATGAAGAAGCCCAAAAGGAGCACCACCACAATGATGACCAGTTCTATCAATACCAGATTAAAATGATTCTGGTCAAATACCTTCAGAATGGCTTCCTTGTCATAAAAGTCATGAATATACGCCGTAGGTCGTAACCTGAACTTTTCGTCCCAATAGAAATCAACTCTGTTTTTACTCTCCCTCACCTCCTTCAGTTTATCCAGCGCCCGCTTACGGTTGATCTTCACCTTTTTCAGTCGCTTGTCCACGCTACCTGTCAGGAACTTAAAAATATCCTTATTGGTCAGCCTGAAGTAGGTATATAAAAAGACCAGCATACCGAGAAACCCGGCCAGATAGCCAAGGATTTTCCAGAAAAGATCGCCAGGCCCTCTGAATTCATTTTCCATTTGAAAGCGAAAAATAAAAACGAGGTAAGCCACATTCACGATAATAGGCAACAGGCTGTTGTTGATGGAGAACTTGGTAAAAGGTCTTTCCAGCACACCTAGAAAAGAATACTCGTGACCGTAGAGGATATAGCAGGAAATATTGAAAGCTGCGGTAAACCCGCCCATGCAAAAACCTACTATAAAGAAACTCCAAAAATCTACCCTGTTCAGGTATTCCGGGTCAAGAAAAAGGTATGGGATGCCCAGAATCCTCCCAAAGTTGCCTGTGAACACTGCCACCAGGCTCACCCAAAAGAATAGCATGAACAGGTTACGCCTGACGTGCATAACCAATAATTGTACAGGAAAGGAATAAATGAGTTTATTCCACATCTTTTAGCCAGCCCATGCTGCGTTTCACGGCACTTTTCCACCCGTTGTACAGGCGTTTTCTATCACCCTCCCCCATCTCTGGAGTAAACACTCTATTGATCTCTCTGTTTTTCACAATTTCCTTTTGACTCCACAATCCTACTTCAATACCTGCCAGAAAAGCAGCACCCATAGCCGTAGACTCAATAATAGTCGGGCGTTCTACGTTGGCTCCTAAAATATCCGCCTGAAACTGCATCAGGAAGTTGTTGGCCGTAGCTCCACCGTCCACCTTAAGGGTTTTCAGGGATAGGCCGGCATCTTTTTGCATGGCTTCCAGCACGTCTTTGGTTTGGTAAGCCATAGACTCCAATGTTGCTTTTACCAGATGGCTTTTGCCGGTGTCACGAGTCAACCCGAAAATGGCACCCCTGGCATACATGTCCCAGTAAGGTGCACCCAGGCCGGCAAATGCTGGCACTACATACACCCCCTCCGAGTCGCCAGCCTTTACTGCAAAGTACTCCGAATCGGGTGCCTCATCAATCAATTTCAACCCATCCCGCAGCCACTGTACGGCTGCACCAGCAATGAAAATACTGCCTTCGAGCGCATAGGTCACCTTACCGTCAAGTCCCCAGGCTATTGTGCTCACCAATCCTGAGTGAGACAGCTGCATCTTCGTGCCTGTGTTCATCAGCATGAAGCAACCGGTGCCATAAGTATTTTTGGCCATGCCCGGTTCAAAGCATGCTTGCCCAAACAAGGCGGCTTGCTGATCGCCGGCGATACCTGCTATCGGAATTTTGACGCCGTCCATTTCCAGGTCACCAAAGTGATGTGATGAGGGCTTCACCTCAGGCAGCAACGACTCAGGCACCTTAAGTGCTTTCAGCAGCGTGCTGTCCCATTCCAGTTTCTTGATATTATAAAGCAGGGTTCGGGAGGCGTTGGTATAGTCAGTAACGTGTTTCTTTCCATTAGTGAGCTTCCACACCAGCCACGAGTCGATGGTGCCAAAGGCAAGCCCTCCCTTCTCCGCCCGTTTCCGGGCGCCTTCCACGTTGTCGAGAATCCATTGCACTTTGGTACCGGAGAAATAGGCATCAACTACCAGTCCCGTATTCTCCCTGATATATTGTTCGTGACCATCGGCTTTCAGCTTTTCGCAAATCTCTGCCGTGCGCCGGTCTTGCCACACAATGGCGTTAAAAATTGGCTGACCGGTCTTTCTATCCCATACCACGGTAGTTTCCCTTTGGTTGGTGATGCCAATGGCGGCAATCTGAGACGGGGCTACCTTGTGGTCGGCAAGTGCCTTTTTGAACACTTCCCATTGTGTAGCCCAAATCTCGTCGGGGTCGTGCTCGACCCAGCCTGGTTTGGGAAATATTTGTCTGAATTCTTTCTGAGCGCTGCCGAGAATGCTCCCATCAGCATTGAAGATGATCGCACGTGAACTTGTGGTGCCCTGGTCGAGCGCTACGATATACTTTCCTTGCATCATTCGGGTGTATTAGGGTAAACTTTTGCATCAAAGTAATAAAAAAAAGATAGTCAGACGTATCTTCACGGCAGTTATAAATGGCTAAATACAGAAGTGGCTACATGACCGAGGAATCTTACGACATAATCTCCAGGGACGGGCTCAACCTAAAGGGTCGCTCCTGGTTGCCCGACATGGAGCCATCAGCTTTGATCTGCCTTGTGCACGGGCATGGAGAACACATAGGCAGGTACCAGCATGTTGCAGAGTTTTTTACACAACAAGGCATGGCTGTGTTCGGTATGGATCTTCGTGGTCATGGTTATTCCGAAGGGAAAAAAGGCCATACTACGTCCTACGACCTGCTGCTGGAAGATGTGGAAGACCTGATGAAGTCGGCCAGGGTGGAGTTCATAGAAACACCCATGTTTCTCTACGGACATAGCATGGGAGGCAACATGGTCGTCAATTTTCTCACTTCAAAAAAAACCCTTGAACTACAGGGAGCTATTCTTTCCTCGCCTTTTTTAAGGCTGGCCATGGCCCCTCCACCACTGCTAATGAAGTTAGCGAAAATCATGCGCAATATCTGGCCATCCTTCAGTGCGTCCAGTGGGCTGGATCCCAACGGAATCTCATCGATAGCAGCAGAAGTTGAGAAATACAAAAGCGACCCCCTCATACATAGCCGGATTACTTCTCAGCTTTCATTGAGCTTAATAGAAGCAGGGGAAAAGGCCATTGGAAAGGCTGGCGAACTCAATATTCCCGTGCTGGCATTTCACGGCGGTCAGGACGAAATAACCAGTATGGATGCTACGAAGGAGTTTGCCTCAAAGGCTCCGGGCTACGTCACATTTCAGGAGTGGAAAACCTCTAAACACGAAACACACTATGATGTGGACCGGGAAAAGGTGCTTGGTCTCGTTGCCAACTGGGTTCGGCAACAGCTTGCCTAGCCTGGCTGTCCGGCAAATTCAAGGAAGCCCTCTTTGAGCTCCTTCTCTGGCAAGCTATCCACATTTTTCAGCAGGTAATCGACCACGTCCTTTTTGAAACCCATCTTTTTGGCTACCTCGTACATAAAAGTTTGCTCTTCTGGCTCAACAACTCCATCGGCTACCACCACCTTGCCACAACTCACCATCAGTTCTATTTTCTGCATCCAATTCAGCATTTCCAGTGAGCCAGTAGGTGTTGGATTGTTGATCATACGGGCAATTTCAGAGTTCTTGGCCCCACGACTGGAAGCAAACTTCATCAGGTAAGCTTTTTCGCTAAGGTCGAATTTATTGTCAGATAGGGCGAGTTCAATCAGCAGACTGATCTGCTTTCTTAATACGTAATCCATGCAACCAGGGAATGATTTATTTAAAGATAGGCAAAAAAATCAAATTGAAGGGAAGATGGTATTTAACTGCATTGGGTGGCATTGACTTCATGTTTTATCAACGCAAACCCTAACTTACCGGTTATTGCAGCCTGTCCGACTTTCGGCGGAAGGGAGTAAATGAAAGCCAATCTATTTGAGCATTTCTCAAGCGAGCGTGGCAATCTGCTAGTTCCGGAGCGGAATTCTAACAGACAGATGGCCACATCACCCGACCATTCCTGACACAAATAATATACAGAGCAGTGATTCGCAATGACCGGCAGGGTGTGGTTATCCCTCGCTACTCAGTTCTCAGCGTATCCACTGGATTAATTTTTGCCGCCGAAAGCGCCTTAAATGTCACTGAAGCAAGCGCAATCACCAGGCTCAAGACAATCGCCCCTACATACAAAAGCGGCTGTACTTCCACCCTATACTCAAAACCATCCAACCACTCTGAGGTGTAGTGAAACGCTATGGGAGCAGCGGCCACAAAAGCAACAACCACCAGCACTACAAACTCTCTTGAAATAATATAGAAGATGTTAAACACACCCGCTCCAAGCACTTTCCTGATGCCGATCTCCTTCATACGCTGGTTGGTAACAAACGATATCAGGCCATAAAGTCCCAGACACCCGATAAAAATGGCGATGCCAGTAAAAACACCAATCACTTTCGCCAGTCGTTGCTCAGCCTCGTAAAAGCTCCTGATCGTTTCGTCCAGAAACTGATACTTGAAGGGTTCGTTCGGAAACATATCATTCCAAATTGTCTCTATGCCGGCCAGCGACTCTTTTGCTTGCGACATATTGAGCTTAATCCCAACTTCCACAAAAGACTCCGGATTGGCGGAGATGTAGCCTGCTTTCATAGGCTCTCTCAGCCCGTTGGTGTGATAGTTCTCTACTACACCCACAATCGGCACGCCTGATTCACCAAGGAGCACTTTAGCGTTCAGCGCCTCTTCAGGGCTGGCAAACCCCATTTCTTCGATCATCTTCCGGTTAGCGACAATTTCGGTAACGGTATCGTCTCTAAGAAAGCCCCTTCCTGCCAGAAAGGTGAGCTGGTACATGTCGATATAATCTTTATCACCGAATTTCAGCTCTGCAGAATATGGTGTGTCCTCCGATGAACCCTCGAAAGAATAGGTACTCACCCAGCGACTTCTCGAGCTGGGGCTGGCGTTCTGCAACGTCACCATTTCCACCCCACTAACGTTCTGTACAGCACCTTTAAAGGCTGCACCTTTACCCTGTTTTCCATTTGGAAACTGAATATTGATAACGCCTTCTTTGGCAAAGCCCAGGTCCTTGTTGATGAAGTAATCCATCTGAGAAAAAATCACAAAAAGGCCGATGATCAGCACCTGCGAGATCAAAAACTGGAACACGACAAGTATTTTTCGTAACAAGCTCCCTTTGCCTGCTTTCCCGGTCAACCCGCTTCTGATAACTTGCGAAGGGCGAAACCTTGCCATGACCAATGAAGGATACAGACCTGAAATCAACACTACTGCCACAAGCAGAAGCGCCAGAAAACCGAGCGCCATAGGATCGTTAAACAAACTAAAGTGAAACGGAAACCCGATAAGGTCTTCTACATACGGCTTCAACAGATAAGCCAGTGGAATTGACAGCGCAAGAGAAATGAGCGCCAGCAAAGTAGTCTCGCCAAGAAACTGCCCTATCAGGTCACCCGAAGAGCTGCCGAGCACTTTCTTGATGCCTACTTCTTTGCCTCTTTTCATCGCATTGGCTGTGGCCAGGTTGATAAAGTTGATGCAGGCGGTGAGCAGCAAAAAGGCCCCCAGCACCATCATGCCAGTGATGGTAGTGCCGGAGATCGTCCTTGAGTTGTAGTTGCTAAAATGATTATCGAAATGCACCTGGCTCAAAGGCTGGAGCTCGAAATTGAAGAACCTGGCAAAGAAAGAACCCGCATTTTTTGCTATCAGAGTGTCGATCTGCGACTGAAACCCTGTGGTATCTGCCTGCTCTGCCAGCATGAAATACGTGTTCATGGAATTATCGAGTCTATTCCATGAGCTGAAATCTATCTGGTCTTTGAGTGTTTCGGGTGACACCACAATGGTAAAGGGAAAATCCGTATTCGCCGGAAAGTCTTTCAGAATTCCCGCCACCGAAAGCGTGAAGTCGTTGTCCATTCTCAGCGTTTGGCCTACAGCTTCTAATGGATCGCTGATGGCGAAAAACTTTTTAGCAATCGTCTCCGCAAGAAACACCTTGTCGGGCAGGTTGAGGTCATTTACATCCCCTGAGAGCACCTCAAAGCTGAACATCTTAAAAAAGGAAGGTCCCAAAAGTGCCACTCCTTCCGCCTCAGTAAACTCCCGCTTTTGCCCATCGGCTTCTACCACAAAGTTACCCGCCCGCCGATAGTAGGTGCAGGCGCTTTCTTCCACACCTGGCACTTCGGCTTCGAGCGCCTCCCCCAGCGGCCCGGGTGTAGCTGTTAAAAAAGAAAAGCCACCCTTTTGGCTGGTTTGACTATTGATCCTGTAAATCCTATCGAGGTTGACATGAAACTTTTCATAGCTCATTTCCTGCTTCACCACCAGAAAAATGATGATAGCCGACATGATGCCGAGCGTCAGGCCCAGAATATTGATGAAGGTGAAGGCTTTATCTTTTTTGAAAACCCTGAAGGCAGTGCGTAAAAAAGTGGTCATTGGCAGTTCGATTAGTTGCCTCGAAAGTAATCAACAATGTAGTCGGTGAAAGTTAATGACCAGTTAAAAAGCGTTAAAGAGTGTTAAAAACAGGAAATCCCCGAACTATCTCGTTAAAGATCGGTTCGGGGATATGCTTGAAGGTGCGAGAATCAAAACTTACCGTCATTGCGAGAAGCTCGTCAATTCATTGATTTTGTGCGAGAGTTGTATAGCGCCGAATCAATCTTGGTCGTTAGAATTCACGCCCCGAGATGAACAAGATTGCCACAGCTGCCCACGAAATTGTCGACACAATTGATAAGTGATAAGTATAGAGGCAGCTTCGCAATGACGTTCACTTGGGTGTTTGGTGTTTTTTTTTACCCGACTTTATCATTCATCTCCTACTCCATCGTGCCTTCATAAATAGCATTGAAGATCAGCTTATAAGTAGCCCTGGGCTGGCCTCTGAACTGCGGACGGAAAGCAAACAGCACTATGCTGCCGCTGCCATACCCAGCTTTGATCACCGCTGCCTTAGAACCAATATACTTGTCCTGCCCCATGGCCCAGCCACTCATCAGCAGCTTGTCTTTGGCATAAGTAGCCACAATCTCAAGCGGGGGCTCAGGTGCTTCTTTCACCGACGGTTCTTTTCCTCCTTCTCCCTCATTTTCCTTCACTACCCTGCTGTAAGCCCGGCTCTGGTTAAATGACGCTGCCACTTCGGCTTGCACGCCATACGCCAGGCTGTGATTGGTATCCACGTTCGTTCTAATGAGTGAGCCGGGGATAAAGAAGGTGTTTGGCGACAGCCCGTTCGTGGTGCTGCGCAACGACAACCCAAACTGGTCTACAGCAAAATCACTAGCCTCGTCGAAGGTGATCAGCTGGCCACCGTTGGCTACGTAGTTCTTGATCGCAGTAAGCCCATCGATGCCCATGCCGCCTGTGTACTCCGGAGGCATAAAACCAAACGAATAACCGTTGAGGATACCATCAGGGCGTTGATCAGGAATGATGATGGCATCGTACTGCGAAAGGTCTTTGGTGCGCACATCATTGTCGTGCAGTGTGTCGAGTGGGAAGCCGTAGTCCTGCAGCAACCAGCGGGTCCAGCCCTCGTCCATATTGGCTTGCCATGTTTTGTAAAGGCCCACTTTCGGTAGCTTGATGGCTTTCAGCGTGCCCGAAGGCTTGGCGGCAACACCAGCGAAATCTACACCGTACGTCTTTGACGCTTCTGAAACGTTGGCATCAGTAGAGCCGCCTTTTTCAACAACAAAAGTACCAGCAGCCATGTCGCCCTGCTTCGCAGCCAGGCGGCTTACCTTTTCGCCCTTGGCCAAAAGGAAGTTAACCGCCTTTATCGCCGAGTTTTCGTTGGTGGTCAGGCTGTAGCCAAATCCAGATTTGCCCGATACCTTACCAGCTGTGACAGGCTCTCTTGTCTTTATTTCCTCAGTACTGGCAGTGAACTTCTCCATTACCTTGTCCACCGTCACGCCCATTTGCATAGGCAATGTCCAGCCTGCCAGGTCATAAGGGGGAATTGGAGGGCCGCCCGGACTGATTCGAAGATCAGGATAGCTTTGCTTCTCCATCAAATCGACCAGGTAAGGGCGGAATGCCTGTGCTGAGTAGGCAATATAAGAGCCAGCGGCGTATTGCTTTCCATTCGCCATAAACGACTTCGTCGCCTTGTGCATTTCCACGCCACCCTGGCGCAAAATATTCACCAGGTTGCGAGCCTCCCCTTTATCGAACTGCTCAGCAGGGATCACGTAGGCAAAGCTATTTTCTAAGAGTTTAGCTTCGATGGCGTCTTTGCCCATGCTGTAGATATTGTACAGGTAGTGTTCCTTGCGGTCGGCGGCAAGGTCAAGCACGGCCAGTGAGCCCGTAATCATATAGTCCACGGCGTCTCTGAAATGCGACTCTCCACCTTTCCAGGGATCAGAATAGAAAATGTGCGTGCCATCGGTAGGCTTGGAGCCACCCAGGCCACGGATATACTTGGGAATAGAATCGGGATCGTAGAAACGGGGTGTTGGCGTGGCATGCCCTGTTTCTGTCAGAATGCCAATCATATTATGGAAATAGGGCACAGTACGCATCCCACCGTTCCACCACATGCTGAAAGTGTGGTTGGAGATCACGCCAGGCTTTCTTTCCAGCGCAAAGCGGTTGGCCATGGCTGTGCCTACCAAATTGGTGCCCGTGGTAGCGCCGGGGTGAATATTGGGGTTAACTGGGTTATCAAAAGGAGGAAGGAAAATCCTCGCCCACCCTGGTGAGGTCTGGTGTTGGTTGTACACGATCTGCGGATACCACTCGTTGTACAGCACTTCGTTCACATGGTAGCTCTCCGGCATGTTGTTCATGAACCAGTCACGGTTGTTGTCGTGACCAATAAAGTGGTGGTACAACCACGGCGGGTTTGTAGTTTCCCATGGCGTGCCCAGGTTCTTTTTGTACCAGCTCTCCACGATGTTCAGTCCGTCGGGGTTCATGCTGGGCATCAAAATGAAGATCACCTCCTCACGGATTTTCTTCATCTCCGATGTTTCTTCTGTAGCCACCCTGTAGGCCAGCTCCGGCGTCATTTGGGCACCCGCACGCTCGGTAGCATGCAGGCCGCCATCGATCCAGATGACTGCCTTGCCTTCTTCGCTGTACTTGCGGGCAGTGGCGTCATCTACCCTCACCCTGGCCAGGTCTTCGCTTATTTTTCGGTATTTCTCAAGGTTTTTGATATTGTCTTCACTCGAAATAAACACCACCACCATCGGTTTGCCGAGCGTGGTTTTGCCAATCTCCTTCATCAGCACCCTGTCCGACGCTGCATCCAGCTTTTGGAAGTAATCCATCTGCTGCTGGTGATTGAACAGTTTGTAGTCGGCACCCACCTGGAAGCCGAAATGTGACTCCGGCGTAGGAATTTGTGCAAATGTTGTGTTGACCATCATCAGGCAAAAAGCTGATAGCAGGGCCAGGAATCCTCTTTTTAGATACATAAGATTATCAAGTAGTTAACGAATAATTGCTGTTTATCTGGTGCCTGAAATAAGAGCCTGCAGGCTTCATATCCAAAGAATGGAGGGAGAATTGGAACAGCGGAGGATATCGGGAATTTTGCCGGTAATTTGTTTTGTGGACGGGCTGGTGAAGGGGGTTGTGTTTGTATAGTTACTACCCGATACACCAGCAACCATTAATCGGGTTTCTAACCCGAGATAAAAAACAGGTTGGAAACCTGTGGAACAGTGCTGCACTTTGCTAACAGGCGTTACTTGGAAATCAATCAGCTGTACTGCGGGTTTCTAACCCGGGAAAAACAGGTTGGAAACCTATGGAACAGCCCTGCACTTCGCTAACGGCCGTTGCCCCTAAATCAGTCGGCTGTAAGGCGGGTTTCTAACCCGAGATAAAAGAAACAGGTTTGAAACCTATGGAACAGCCCTGCACTTCGCTGACAGCCGTTGCCTCTAAGTAGGTCGGCTGTAAGACGGGTTTCTAACCCAAGAGAAAAAAACAGGTTGGAAACCTGTGGAACAGCGTTGCGTTTTACCGACTCCAGCGGTTCCATAAACCCACCATAAACTATTTACCTCGCCGCAAATGGCATCAACAAAACACTTTTCCTCGTATATTTATCAACATGCGCTGTTTTCTGCTCATCGGCTTCGTCTTCTTTTGTGTGGCTGCCTCAGCCCAGGACACGCCTGCGCCCGCCCCACCCACCGGCCTGATTCAGAAAAGCATCTTCTTTGGCGGCGGTAGCTACTATGTAGACGAACAGCAAACCCAGGAGCTCCTCCAACTGCTCGACACTATCCCCAATATTGAGCTTTACCAGATCAGCATCTACAGCCACACCGACAATATCGGCGGGCAGCTCTACAACAAATGGCTCTCGGAAATGCGCAGCCAGGCCGCCCTGCAAAAGCTCATCATCATGGACATTCCCCTGGAAAACATCTCCATCAAGGCCTTCGGGCAGGAAAATCCCTACTTCGACAACAAAAAATGGGAAGGCAAGCTGCTTAACCGCCGGGTGGATATCATCTTCTGGCCGATTGTTTTTTAACCCGCTCAGTTCGGAGAATGCAAACCCAGCCTGTTCCCCTCCGAATCAAGAAACATGGCGAAGTATCCGCTTTCGTCGGCATGCAGTGTTTTGCCAACCAATATCTTTCCTCCATTGCCCTCCACCTTGTCTAGAACAATTTGAAGATCGTCTCCACCATTCAGGTAGATGGTTACTCCATCGGCCGAAGGCTGGAACCCTTCACCCTGCACGATAACGCCGGTAACCATTTGTCCTTCGTACGGCCATATGCCCATTTGCATGCCAGGCATGTCCATTTTCTCAATTTGGATACTAAAAATCGTCTGATAAAAATCGACCGCCCTTGATAGATCTGTTGCTGGAATTTCAAAAATGGAGATAAAGCTTTTCATATCAATGGTGGTTTGGTTGTAGGTTGAATCAACCTTTTGTGTTTGTGAATCAGATGTAGATTGGCTGTTGCAAGCCATACAACTGATGGCAAGCATGGCGGTGGTAACGTGCAGTAGGGTTCTTTTCATTTTCGCTCTGTTTAATTTGACAGAGCAAAGTTGGGCTGTCGTCGATGGTGAAAATTGTAAAAATGCGACACCCCGGCTGTCTATTTGTAGAACAGCGAGGAAAGGGCCATGCTTTCGTTGCCTAAAAACTCCTTTGGGTTGGTGCCTGTAAACTCCTTAAAGTCTTTGATAAAATGCGCCTGGTCGTAGTATTCGCTTTCATAGGCTATGCTGGTCAGGTTTTCAGCCTCTTCGCTGAGCAGCAGTTTCAGAGCGGTTTGCAGCCGAATCACTTTGCCCAGCTGCTTGGGGCTAATACCAATCTGCTTCAGAAACTTTCTTTCGAGCTGTCGTCTTTTTGATAAATCTTCCTTGAGAATGGTGTTGATTGCAGCACTGCCCTTTGTCGACAAGAGGGCATCAATGGTGGTTTTAACAATACTGTCAATAGTGGCTTTGCTGTTTAACTTATCAAAGAGAAAGCTTTCTACGATGGCTATTCGTTCGGTGCTGTCTGCTGCCTCCACTATCTTTTGTGCCAGCTCCTTCGCTGGCCTTTCTCCAAACAACGATGCTATTGGCGTTTCTTTATTGGCCAGGGCCTTAATAGGCGTGGATATGAAATTGGAGAAACCATAGGGGTAAAAACGAACGGCAAATGTATCGACATGCCCCGTTGGTTCTATATAGAAAGGCTCAAGGGTTTGGCCAAGCACCATGGCACGGGGCTGCAGGATAAAATCGCCGCCTGTGGTGTATCGCTTTATGTCATCACCAAGAATAAATGCCATTTCAATACAGCCGTCGGGCACAATCCTTTGCTTTTGTGTCTCAGCTGCCGCCGGCACTTCCAGTGTCCAATAGCAGCTAACAAGAGAGGCTAAATCGGGATGCGGCTGAAATGTCTGGTAATTCATTGGCGGCTAGTTTGTGTCAATTTAGCACCTGCATCATCGTAAAAAAAAGTGGTGACCTGAGCTGCCGTGCAAACACTCTCCGAGTCAAAAGTATAAAACCTTGGTCCGGCATTGCCCATGTGCGTTGGCCAGCCCCAAAAAAAACGCTCCCTTCACTCTATTCCGTGGGCTGAATACAGGTAGTCAAATGCGCCTTCCAGCACGCTGTCAACCGAAGCGTCAATGTCCGATGCTGTGTTTTTTATATAAACAGCCGGCACATGCCCTACGCCATCGAGGCTAGTGCCATTTGGCAGCAAAAATTTTTGAATGGAATAAACATAAGTCCATCCATTGGGCAGAAACCGCATATTGCTTACTGTGGAAAAATCACCGGCGGTGGTGTCCCCAATTTGGGTAACATGGGCAAACGACTTCATGTGTAACAGGAAAATCTCCCCCGCACTTATCGTTCTTCGGTCAGTCAACACAACAACCGGCCTTGTGTAAGGGTTTGCATTGTCGTTCCGGGTGTAGTACAGTTTCTTTTCATCAAAATCATCATGCCCAGGCCCATTCCTGGTTTGCACAGTGTAGATCAAATGCTTACCATCAGCAAAAGCCTGAGCAATTCTTGCCGAGTACCGGTCATCGCCGCCCGTATTTTGCCGGACATCCAAAATAATGGCCTGGTAGCTATCCAGCTTTTGCAGCACCTCATCAATCACCCCCGGGTTGTTGCCATTCATCGACCCCAGATAAATATAACCTATCTCTTTGCCTTTCACTTTTCCAAAATAGAGCTCGCCTTCGGTAGTCACCTGAGTGGCACCCTCCACATATTTTGAAGTGATCAGGTCGGCATCAAACCCGGCTATTGACTGCTCGTTTAGCGCATACCCCGACTTGTATCTTTTATCACCATCGTAAAGTGTGGTGTGGCTGTCGTCCAAGTGCTCAACAAGGTTGGACATCATCGTCCACAATTCGTCTTCCGACAGGTCGTCGTTGACTTGCGGGCGGTAGGCTTGGTACAGCATATCCCAATCAATATTTCTTACCGTGAACAGGCTGTAGTGCTTGTCCAGGTCGTTCCAGAAGATCTCAAAAACATTGGTGTTATTGTTTTCCTCCTCCTCACCCAGAAACGCCGTCTCACAAGCGACCGTCAAAAAGGAAATGATGGACAGGAAGGCTCGTTTTTTCATGGTTAGAAATTGACGGCAACGCCGGTTGTTACCGTATTCGACAGGCTTTTGAAACGGTTAGTTGCCACTACTGTTTGCATGTACAGGCTGTAATTGGTGTGCCAGGCTACCCGCTCAGTGAACTTGTATTTATAATCGACACAAAACCCTAAAGCAAAAAAATCATTCAATGAAGACGGTGTGCCACTGAAAATTATGTTGGCAGGGCTGTCCTGATTTTCTATAATAAATTCATCGATGCCATTGTAGGGTGGCCTTGCCAAAAACTGAAAAACAGGAAGTGAAAGCGTGGCCTGAAGCAAATGCCTCTCCTTTATGTGCTTTGAAACCATCCCCTTGATGCCAACGCCGTGGGTAGCCACATAGCTGAACGCCTCCAAATCGTACCAGTCGAGATAGAGCACCCTTGTGTTGTAGGCTGGCCCCAGAAAAAACTGAAAGGCGTTCTCATCAGGTGTTAGCTTAAAAAGGAATTCCAGATCCAGGTTGGCATTGATAAATGAGGTGGTAAACCCGCTGGAAGGGCCTGAATGAATATTGCCCGAACTGAATTGGAGACTCACCCCAAAAACATTTTTTGAGATTCTCTGATACCTGACCGAAGCAGCCAAACCGCCGCCTGCCTGATTCAAGGGAGAAAAATTATCGTCTTTCAGGTAGCTGTGCTGATAGCCAACACCAACGCCCACTTGGTTTATCGACGCCTCCTTCAGGTGCTGCCCGTGTGCATTTTTCAGAAAAAAAAGAAGTGCTAAAAAAGCGACTGTGTACTTATTCATTGGTTTCTATTGCCCTAACAACCGGCTCAACAACGTTTGGCTGGTTCACCCCGTTAACCGCCTTCAAGGTACCACCTGATTCATCGCAAAAAAAACGATGTCGCCAGCACTCTCCACTACCTGGGCTTCTATTCGTCCGACCACACCGCCAAGGCTTGTGTCCATACCGCCGCCGTGGCTCGTGTCCACACCACCGCCGTGGCTCGTGTCTTCACGAGCTACTTCCTGTGTGGGTTGTTACCAAAGAAGTGCATATTGTTGGTTCGAGGGACATGACCCAAGGGGGAGCCTCACTGTGGGTGTTATTGATACGAGCCACAGTCTCGCACCAGCATTCAGTGCTAATTTCGAGGTTGGTTGCTCGGACTAGCTGCGTAAGCCCTCACCAGCGTTTTCGAGATTGGCTGCTCGGAGCAGCGGAGGCTGCTGGTTCTCCTGGTCAACAATGTTACTTACTTCTGTTTTGTCTTAATCGAAATTGGAATCACGTCAGTTAACTCAAGCTCCTTAACCATGTCAGCAACGGTCGTCTTATACTTGTTAAAGTGGTCAGTCTGAATATGTGATTCATACGCTGGAACACTTGCATACGTCTCCAGAATAGTAATCTTGTTGGGATTGTTCTTGTCTTGTACTGCAGAATATGCCAATACACCTTTCTCATATTTCAAGGCAGATTGCATCTGTGTCTTTAACGCAATTAAATAGTCGTTCAATTTGACGCTGTCGACCGTAATTTTAGCAATTCGCATATAAGTCGTCTCGTTCTGAGCAATGGAATTCTGCAACGTTAATGTCATCATAATAATCGTCAAAATTAAAAGTCGTCCGTTTCGTAATTTCATAGCAGTCATTTTAATTATCATCTCGATTTGCTCATTCGCCGATTGCCCACAAACATCTGAAGAACACCCTCCAGTGCGTGTTTTTTTCATTACAATAATTATCAAATTATCCCTAATCCCAAAGAAAACTTTCCCGGGGTGGAAGCCCGACTGGGGAAACTGGGACTCGGACTGAGTGCTATTCAAACATGTAGCCACTACCGAATGTACTTAAACATCAAAGATGTGAGACTCCGTCCGGGTTCAGGACTGGACAGAGTCTCGCACCGCCCTTCACTGGCTATTCGGTCTCAACTGCCCGGGGCGGGGGCTTTGTTTTACGCTTGCCGCAAAATCTTCTCCATCTTCCTGCCTTTTGCCAGTTCGTCTACCAGCTTGTCCAGGTATCTCGCTTGTTTTGTCAGCGGAGTTTCGATGTCTTCTATCCGATAGCCGCAAATCATTCCGGTAATCAGGTGAGCATTGGGGTGCAACTTTGCCCTCTTAAAGAAGGTGTCAAAAGTTACTTTCTCATCAATCAGCCCTTGCAGCGTCTTGTCATCAAACCCCGTCAGCCACCGGATCACCTCATGCAATTCTGCTTTGGTCCTCCCCTTGCTTTCGACTTTTGTCACATAATGCGGATATACCGATGAGAAAGTCATCTTTACAAATTTCGCATCGTGCTCGGGTGTAGTAGTCATAGGTTATGATTTTAAGATTAAAGTTAAAGCTCCCTACCCTTCAGTGGTTGTTTGATCTTAACTGCTCGGACTGGGGGCTTTAATTCTATCCAGTCCGATCCACTCATGTTCGATATCCTTCATTAGTAAAGCGTTGTCAAATTTTACCGACCCTTCTGGGAATATGTCGTGATTATGAAAAAAGCTCGATTGAACGTTTTCAACCTCTAAAAGAGAAACTTTCCAATTGTATGCCTTAAGTTCAAGTCCATCGAAGCTGCTCTTATCTTGTTCGGGAGAAAATCCGACCGCACCCTGTTCGAAAAAGTTTGATACGCAATCGAGGTTATCAAAGACGCTTTCGGTATTCCAATCAGTGGTTTCAGTCGCTCGAATGGATAACGAGGTCATGTCATCACTAATAAATGACACTTCATAGCGCCCACCGGATTCGTTAACCGTAAATTCGGCTAAATGATGGACACCTGGAAAAACCGTTCCGCCCGCAAGTGAGTTAAGCCGAGAAGAAGTGTCTCGTCTTGGAATATAGACGCCTTGCCTTTTCACACCATTTTCCGTCCATTCGACAGCAATTCTATGAGCCCCATTCTCGGAGGAAATGCCAATTTGTCTGGGAAGTCCTTTCGGCCTTATTTCTTTTAATCTTATCAGGCAGATTCCGGCGATGCCTTTTCCGTTGACGAGCTTTGGTTTGAAAGGCTTCGGCAGGTAACTGGCCAATACTTCCGGGTCAACCTGGTAGTTGATCAAAATCCTTCGCTCGATTATTCCTTTGATCCTTGGTATTCGCATCTGCAGATATATTACCCACAACAATTAAGTAACGCAAGCCCGGGGGCCCACTCCCATTATATTTTAAGCATTTAACAACTACCTGCTGGGTATGAAACGAGTCACAGCTTCCCCAGTCGGGCTCGCACCAACAATCAGCAGTAATTTCGAACTGACAACAGCTGCTCAGACTAGCAAGGAGTGCGTTCGTGCAGACTAACCTGCTCTTCTTTCAGCTTCAGTTTTTATGTCGTCCGGAATCTGTTGCAAAATATGTCCAGGTGCTCCTCGTTCCTTTTTTTCAAACACCTTCTTTTCCTTGTCCCAAATCGTTACAAATTTCCAATATGCCAGAAAAAATTGTCCACGATGAATGAACTCCATCCAACCGTCCGCAATTAGTCTTTCATCATTGTCAAATATTGAAATACCAGAATAGTTTTCAAGTTGTCCGTCTAAATATGCTGTATCATGTCCCTCGATACAACTTTCCGACCAGTCAAACTTCAAGTTCTGTTTTTCTAATCCATAGTGTCGAAGGTCATTAATTAAATGTGTCTCAACCAATGTCCTAAGTCTGGGTCCCATTGTAGTCGAAAATCCTAAGTCTTTATAGTTTGGTTTCATTGTCTTAGAGACATGACGCACAACGCCGATGTTAGCAGTAGTTTCTATTTCCGTCCTACGAGCTTGTCCAACCATTTTATTCTATCTTTTACAATTCCAATTTTTTTCTTTTGTGGGTTCCAAAGCGAATTAGTCTGTGTCGTGGCATCCCTGTCTGCAAGGTCTGCATAGATTTTTGCTTGCACATCGTCACCCTTAAACTCGGAAATTACTGTCATTACAGAATACATAATGTAGTTTTGAATTGGAAACTTTAAACTGTCTTCATTTATTTTTTCTGTCAGCAGGCACTCAACTTTGTCATATAATTCCGTTTTTTCTGCACGAACAACTGTTTCAGAAAAATTCAAATATGCTGTCGTTATTACATTTGGAAATTCTTTTTCATAGTCAAGCGATTTCTGAAAATGTTTTAATGCGGTTTCGTTATCTTCTCTCAACTTATATATTTCGCCTAATGAATTATATGTTTGGCTTTTTTCTATTCGGTTGTCGGGATAGTCCGTCAGGATTTTATTTAAAAGTGTCTCTGCAACTGACAATAGATTTTTGTCCTTCGTCTCAATAAGTTCTATGGCTTGTACTCTTAGATATTGGGCACGTCCGTCCTTTCTTGCACGTCCAAGTTTGGCGAAGTATTCTTCTTCGTCTGTTTTAGTCCAAGTTTTTCGTCTGTACCAATCTGTCATTGTAGGGTCTTTCTAAAATTACTGCTAACGACTAGCTAACATGAGTGGTGGAATGTTATGCACTTCCGTCTCCACTGGCAGTTAGCCACGCCGCTGATAAATTTATACTTTGTGGCGGACAATCCAAACCAACAGATGATTGAAAACCGATGAAGCCGCCATTCATTGTTAGCGGCGTGTTAGGCATATTTTATCGGCGCTTTTTATATCGGTCGGCAAGATGCTTAGAGGCGTCGAATTCACCGGAAAGAATCGTTGTTAATATTTCATCCAGAGAACAGTTCATGAGCTTGGATGCAGGAGTTGCGTCATGAACCAATGAGTAGACGTTCTGCTTCTTGTCAATGCCGAGATAGTTGCCGTCTTCCAAGTCATAAATCGTATAGTAGGTTCTGTTGCCCACTTGTATGTCCATGAATGATTGCTGGTCAATTCGTATCTGATTCTTTTTATCTAGCGAATTAAAGACCAAATCCGCCTCACTTGGTTGAAATGCAAATTCTGACTCGGTTAGACGATCCACATTGATTTGATTAAAGTCAAATTCGTCAGCCCTGTAATCACTGTTAGATATTCGAAGCCCTTCGATGAGTCCGTTATGAATTAGCACATCAACGGCCTCAAAGTGCTTGGTCAAATTGGAGAACAATAAGATGCCCGAAAGCTTGAAATTCTTGGTCTTATCTATGAATAGTTTGAGACTGTCGCCAGGGTAAGATAGTGATACGAATTTGAAGCCTGGAGCTCCTGGATGGTCAGATAGATAGAAAGTCTTGGTTTGTCTTTCTTGATCAGCCAGAAATTGGTAGGGCGCTGGCAACGCATTGAATATACTGCTCAACAGCTTTTGATTTTCCACTCGATCAAGCTTGTGTCTGTACGGGGGAAATACTGTCGCAAGAAGCCTTTGTCCGATACCCATTTTATTATGCCTAACGACTAGCTATCGTGCGTGGGGGTTTTTAATGCAGTTCAGTTCCCGCTAGCACTTAGCCACTCAACTGATAAATTTATACTTTGTGGCGGACAATCCAAGCCTGCCGTCGCTTCCTTACCTCTGAGCCCCCATGCA
>NZ_JAVKDF010000033.1:0-125339 GCF_040222385.1 Imperialibacter sp. | reverse complement strand
TATTTAGTCAGTTCAAAGGTTCAAAAGAAATGGTCCAGACCGGTATCATGGACCAAGGTGATAAGTATACTAACTATGACATATCCCGAAAGACTTGAACCCAACTTTTAAAAAATGACACACTTAACTGAACATAACCGTCTCAAAGTTACTCATACTGTCCGTCTCCCGTCTTCAAACTTCCTTCTCTCAACTTCTTCTATTACCGACTCGGCGGCTGACAGCTCCCTGCCCCCTTGCCATCCCCGCCGTACCGACACCTAACCTTCCGTCTTGCCCCCTGTTTGCCGAAGCCTCTGGCACAGGCTAGCTCCATCCCCGCATGTGCCTTCACTTCTAACCGTCTTCGGGTGTGTCTTCACACCCGGCTGTTCTACTCATATCTTAACGAATCCGACGGATTCGCCGTCGCAGCTCTAAACGCCTGCAAGCCCACCATCGCAAACGCCAGCACGACGAAAAACACCGACGGCAGCACATACGTCAGCACGCCAGGCGTAATATGATACTCAAAATTGGCCAGCCACTCGCCGATGGCATAAATGGTTAAGGGAACAGTAACCGCAATGGCTATACCCACCATCACCACAAACTGCCGGCTCAGCAGCCCCAGAATGCCCTGATTGCTGGCTCCCAGCACCTTGCGGATGCCTATCTCCTTGGTGCGACGCTGTACCTCAATGGCTGCCAATCCCAACAGGCCAATGCATGAAATCATGATCGCCAGCACGGAAAACACCCTGAAGATTCTGAACATGCTGTACTCCTCTTTGTAAAGTGCGTCGATACGATCGTCCAGAAAGCGGTAATGGAAAATGCTGGCTGGAGCCACGTCCTGCACAAAGTTTTCGAGGTAAGCCACTGTCTGCGGCACATTCTCTGCGTCGATTTCTACCAGCATATAACCTGTCCACCATGGTTTATACTCTATCACCAGCGGCTCCACCTCCCTGTGCAGGGAGTAGTAGTGAATATCATCGATCATGCCGATAATCGGCCCTCGCTCATTCCTTGTCATCTGCTCGGCCATCTCTCCTACGGGGTTTTCTATCCCCCACAGGTCGGCCAGTTTTTTATTGATGATGTAGACACCTCCTGTGTCGGCTTTCGGCTGAAATGTGCGCCCCGACAGCAGCTCAATGTCCAGGGTGCTGAGAAAGCCCTCATCTACCCGCAAAACATTGACCGAGGGGTAGTCAGCATCCGGATCCATGGAGGCCAGCCGGAACCCTTCCACGCTGAGCTGGTCGCCCATCAGATTCGACGACAGACTCACGTCCTCAATGGCCGGATTTTCTTTCAGGCGGGCAAACAAGCTCTCCCTGTTTTCCACTAGCTGCTCTTTCATTTTGCCGTAGGTTTTCACCGCCACCACGTGACTGGCAGAGAAACCCAGGTCTTTGTCTCGCACAAAATTCATTTGCTCCGTTACCGCCACGGTGCTAATGATAATGAACAGCGACAGCACAAACTGAAACACCACCAGCCCCTTACGGAATCCTGACACACCGCTTGTGCGGGCATCCCGCTTGGCGGAAAGGGCTTTGGTTGCCGTAAAACCCGACACCACAAGTGCTGGGTAGGCACCAGCCAGCAAGCCGATCAGTAAGACAATCCCCACTAAAAACGCCAGGTATTTCAGTTCAAGTAATTGCATGGCTTCAATGCCTGAACCCGCCAGGGAATTGTAAAACGGCATGGCGACAGCGCAAAGCACCAAAGCCACGAGTGCCGACAGCGCCGACGTAAGCATGCTCTCGCCAAGGAACTGCTGCAGCAGCTGTCCCCTTTTGGCACCCATCACCTTGCGCATGCCAATCTCTTTGATGCGGCGCATGGAGATGGTGACGAAGATATTGACAAAGTTGACACAGGCGATGATAGTAATGAACACGGCCAGCGTGATGAAAATATAGATATAGGTAGCGCTGGAATTCGGCCCCATTTCCTGGATTTTGTTCGACTGCAGGTGGATGTCCGTCAGCGGCATAAGCTCATAGAAGAAATTTTCCGCCTTTACCTCTGCCATTCCCTCTTCTGTAATTTGCCTGTAGTCGATTTGAAAGTCGAGCATTTTGGTCATGGCGCTTTCGGCTTGCTGCTGGTTGTCGAATAGCACGTAGGTGTACATAACCATCCAGCCTTTGTTACTGTACCAATCGGCATCTACCCATTTCATAAAAGTGGGCATGGAAACCAGTAGCTCGGCTTTAATATGAGAATTGGTAGGCAGGTCTTTGATCACACCGGTCACTTCAAACTTATCGCTCTCATTCAGCTCGATGGTTTGGCCAACCGGATTGTCTGTTCCAAACACCTTTTTCGCCAGCGACTCGGTAAGAAGCGTGGTGCCAGGCCGGGTGAGAGCGCCTTCCGCAGTGCCGTTTACAAACTGATAGTCAAACATCTCGATGGCTGATTGATCGGCCAGGTACACATGCTCTACGTCAAAAAAGTCTTCGCCTACATTGAGCACAGTAAGCTCCCCACCGAAGTCTGCAAAGCGGCAAAACTCCTTCACCTCCGGCATATAGGCTTTAAAAGCCTCTCCCTGAGTAGGCGACGACTTGGCCCAGGTGGTGGCAGCCAGGCGGTAGATATTGTCATGTTTGGGGTAGGCTTTCTCATAGCTCAGCTCCTTGTCTACATGCAGAAAGATCATGAGGCTAACGGCGATACCGACAGAAAGGCCGACGATATTGGCCAGTGTATACAGCTTCTGCCGGGCCATGTTGCGGCTGGCGATTTTGAGGTAATGGGCGGTCATAGTCATTTGATTAGTCTTTATTTGAGTTTTCCTTATTCGTGCATTGTACATTCTCAGGAACATGAGCCCATTGACTACGTAAAGCCAATTAGCCTTCCTCGCTCCTTTCTCCTCCACCCAGCGGTCGAACAGCTCAAGCAAATCGCCACGGATCTCATTGGCATACTCGGCACTGCAATACCAGTCGAGCAGGCGGTTGATCCATTTTGGTGGTTGTTGTTGTTTCATACTTTATATATTTCACGCAAATCCCCGTGAGGGGGAAGCGCCAAGGCGCAAAGCTTGTTGTTGAGACCAATTTTGGTTCCCGGGTGTGTCTTCACACCGGGCTTTCACTCTTCTCAAGAATGTGGCTTCACCGCCATCCTTTTCTTATCACACTCCGTCCGGGCCTCTTCAGGGCTCGCAGGTGTCGGCACGGCCAACTAGCCATCCTGAAAGAGCCGTCAGACACCGGGTGTTCCGGTTGTCTGCTCCTTGCCTTCACGAATTTCAACTCCTCATAGAGACCCCTGCCACAAAGGCACGAAGACGCAAAGGATACATACAGCCTTCCCCGGCGACTGACGGCTCCCTTCCCACATGCCATCCCTGCCGTACCGACGCCTGCGCAGCTATCTCCTGTCATCCGACTTCCATCTCCGGTCTTCCGTCTTCGGTCTCCCCTCTCCTCACCCTTCACTCTCTCACTACTTACCATTTACTACTCACTATTTCCCCCAATCTCAACTTCTTCTACCAACTTGGCGGCTGACGGCTCCCTGCCCACTTGCTATCCCCACCGTACCGACGCCTGCTACCTTTCACTCAACTTCCTTCTTCCGTCTCCTCACTTCCCTCCCTCCCAAATCACCTTCGGAATATCTCTCCACATCCCGTTCCTCAGCTCTCTTGCTTCATTGATTACGTTCTTGCCAAAGGCGGTAAGCTCAAATAGGCGCTTGGTGCGCCCGCCCCGGGCTTCGGTGGCCCCACCCATTTCAGATTGCAGAAAACCTTTCTCCTCCAACCTGATCAGCGTGGAGTGCACTGTGCTAATGGTAGCTGAGCGACCAGTGCGGCTTTCTATTTCATCTTTGATCGACAGACCATAAGCTTCAGGGTAAAGCACCCCTACCGCCAGCAGGCAGAGCTCTTCAAATTCTCCTATGGATGTTCCTTTCATCAGTATATATTTTTAGATAGCGGCTAGATCGGTCCACTCGATATGGCTTTCTCATGGTTACTCCACAAACTTGGTTTACGAACAAGGGTAATGATTAGTTTCGGTTTTGCCGATGTAATGTTGAAATTATTCGTGAAAGCTACTATAAAGCGACTTAAAAGCTGTTTGGCTGACACGAAGATTCACAGTTTTCGGAAGTGTTTGAATCTTTGTTTTCAAAGGCAAGTCTGTAGCCCCATCTCCTGAATTTCTCTATATTGATCACGAAAAAGTACCCGAAGAAAAAATGGAGCGAGCGAGAGACATTAGTGGGCTGGTCGAAAATGGCTTTACTATAGTAGAAGATATTTATTCGCAAGAAGACACAAATGAAATCTTGGAGGTTATTGACGCCGTCGACAAGGCCAAACCGACCTTCAGGAAGTCAGCAGACCTGTTTGCAATTAGACAGTTTCTAAAGGAGGTTCCAGAAGCCATCTCTCTTGTATTTAATAAAAGATTGACTAAAGTAATTAGCCAGTTCTTGGGTGAAAATTATTTTGTAGTAAAGAGTATTTACTTTGATAAGCCTGAAGCATCAAATTGGTATGTCTCCTATCATCAGGATTTGACCATTTCAGTTGACCGGAAAAGGAACCTTCCTGGGTTTACTTCCTGGACCACAAAACAGAACCAATACGCAGTTCAACCACCTCTCGAAGTATTGGAAAATATTTTCACGGTAAGAGTTCACCTCGATGACACAGATGAGAATAACGGAGCGCTAAAGGTTATTCCCAAGTCACACATGAAAAAAATATATCGTCCTCAAACGATTGACTGGTCTTCGGAAACAGAAGTAACCTGTTGCGTAAAAAAAGGCGGAATTATGGTCATGAAACCACTGCTATTACACAGTTCAGGCAGGACAGTAAACAACAAAAAAAGACGGGTAATACACCTTGAGTTTTCAAACTGTGAACTACCCGGCGAACTAGAATGGGCAGAAAAGTTGAATTGACATCCTCGATATGAAATTTTAAACCCTAAATGCATATCGCAGAGCTACTGACCTGACTACCAAATACTAAAAACAACCATACATTGACCCAGCCAAAAGAAATAGATGGCGCCACCGTGATCATGTCAATCAAATTGACCGATCAACATCAGCCGACTGGCTTCACAACTCATTACGCAGAAGGCTTTAAGTCCCTGGATAGGCTCGCTATCTGCAAATATGAAAAAGACCCGGGATTTTACCTTTTCTACTGTGACATAAAGTGGAATGTGCTTAACGACACATACCATGAATCTATGGAATCAGCCATTGAGCAAGCTGAGTTGGAGTTCAAAGGCACTAAACAAAGCTGGAACACTGTGAACTCGTCCCATAAAAAGAATGAAGGAGCAAAATAAAACTTGACTCTTTCAAAACTACAAACCAGGAGCTCAATAATAAGGTCTGTGATCCAGACACTGACACCCTATAGAACAACTACCAATAGATATATTTGTCAGCATCGCCAGAGTAACCAATACGCCAATGAAATACAACTTTCTATTAATTGTCATCTTCTTTTCGTGCACAGCCGCACCCTCTCAGAATGAAGTTTCTCTTACTCAAAGCTTTGCGATTGGGGATACGTATCAATTTGAAGTTAAGAGAGGTAAAGAGGATTCTCGCAATCCCGCAAGTAAGGGAGTTTTTACGGTCACGTCTGCAACCGCAACGGTTTCTGGAGCCAAAAAAGACGAACGTATAGTTACTTTTAAGTATGGCGAATCTCGTATTGTAGGAGTTGTCGTGCCTCCTGAAGTTGCTGAACAGGTTAAGAATCAGGAATTGTACTATGGCATTGAGATATCTCTAAAAGTTGATTCACAAGGCAACTTTCTAGGCTTATCCAACTATGATGAAGCAAAGCAGCAAATTGGGAATGCAATGATAAAAATGTACGAACGCAAAGGGAACAAAATGGAGGAAGCGGTATTCAACCAAGTTCGTCAGCAACTTGCCGTTACTTTTGATACCGAGGAAAAACTACTAGACACATACTTCCCTGAGCTTTCTTTATACTTCAACGCATTTGGCAACTCCTACATCAGAGACAAACCACAAGAACTGACATACGAAACAACTAACCCTTTTGGAGGAGAGGCATTTCCAATGAGTGCCAGTGTCGTTTATAATGATCTTATTGGAACAACAGCCATCATCAAGGGTGAAGAAAAGATCAATCAAGAAGATTTGCGTAGGATAATGGTGGCTACTTTTAAAAAGATAGCCCAGGGTATGGGAAAATTATTCGATGAAGCGGAAATACCGGCTTTCAACATGTCAACTGCTTCAGAAATCCGATACGACACCAAATCCAATTCCCTTCGGTCGGTTTCCATTAACAAACACATAACCACTGTCGGCATAGAACAGAACGTCATAACCGAAATCAAGATGCTCGACTAAGAGCTCCCCAATACAATGCCAAAAACAAGTGGCAAATAAGCCTGCATTTCGACATATGCCAATGAGCCTCACCCACCGAAAGGGCAACTTCTGAGTCTTACTAGCGTGTTAAACATTAAACGATTTTGAAGAATGAAAATTCACACGCTCGTCTACTTGTGTTCCCTCGGAGCCACGATCGCCTTCAGCACCAGCTGTACCAAAATCGACAAAGACATCGACAGCGTAACCATTGCCCATGGCGACACACTGAAATACAGCCTTGGTGGATTTGGTGATGAAGAGGGTGCCACCATAGAAAAACAGCCGAAGCATGCACTGTTCAGCGATATGAAGGTTATCAACGATTCGGGTGAGTACATCTACTTGTACTTGCCCGACTCTGACTATATAGGTTCCGACTATGTCGAGCTTCGCTCAGCCAGAGGCTCTGACGGTGCCAGCAAAAACAGAGACGTCATCATCACCAAGCTGAGCATTGAGGTAACTGAGTAGTTTTAGTTCTCGCACCGGAAGTGAATTTACCCCACCTTTCTCACCCATTTTTCGTATATTAATACAAGAGACGGGCATTTCACTGCACTGTCCCCCTCATTCCCCCCGCAGCCCATCAAAACCTCACTTGCTGCGCACCACTCACCACCTGTGCTGCCTACCACCGACTACCTATGGTGTGCACCGCAGCCTCCTGTTAAGCCCTTTACTCAGGTCTTTTAAGCCTTTGTCTCGACTCTTTTAACGCCTTTACTATATATGTCATAAAGGCTTATCACCTACTCGCATAAGCGCTTAACCCCTACCGGGTTAAGGGCATAACAGCTATCCGGAATTGAACTATAGTCGATTTGCGCCCGCCTTTTGGCCACATTGAGTAAACAGATTGCAAAAAAACTGCATACATAATATAAATCCCTTCATATATTTATTACCAAACATTACCGCTATCACTATTATATATACTGAAATGAGAAGATTGACCAGTCTTGTTGCTGCGGGGTTTATAACCCTCACCATGTTGTCCTGTGGCACTACTCCCGGGACGACAGATACAAAAAAAACCGAAGCGGCCGTCGCAGAAGTTGCCGCAGCCGCAGCAACTACTATCGAAGAGGAACTTTTCATTGTGATCCAGGATTGGGTAAAGTCACAAAATGAGGGTGATTTTGAGAAGTATAAGTCGTTCTATGCCTCCACCTTTTCGGGCATCAAGAGAGCTGGCAAAAACGAATACTCTTACAACATGCAGGAATGGCTGAAAGACAGGGAACGGATGTTTCAGAAGGAAATGAATGTAGAAGCTCGCCATTTGCTCATTAATTATCACCACGTTCCCTACAGAATCAGTTTCGAGCAGCTTTGGCAAAGTGGAAACTTTAGCGACTATGGACCTAAAATGGTTAAAATCGATAGTGTGGATGGAAAGCTTTTAATCGTGAGCGAGGAAATGCTTGCCTCAAGGGTACTAGCCACCAGTAACGACTCTTACAATGCGCTTGCTCACGCCAACTTTTTCGTCAGAGAAGGCAATCACATTACCATTGAACAGGAGCTAGAATCGTATGATTTGATTAAAACGACCAAATACTGTCCTGAAAATCGAAGCGGCTATGACCTGTGCCTCAATATCCATCAACACACCGTGAAGCCAAGCAGCTTGGATACCTCCCTGGTAAATCTTCTTGGCCAACAAGTGATCTTCGGAAGTATCGACTCTGATAAGTATTCCTATAGCAAAACAAAAGAGTTCAGATCAATCAGAGAAGAGCTTTTAGATACGTTACCAGGGATTCACCGAGAGGCAACAAAGTTTGAAAGCACATTCTATTGGTCTGGCGGCGAAAGGTTTAGCGAATTTCATTCGACTCTTTTCTTTGACGAAAGGCCAGAAGAAAGCCCGACTATAGGCCAATGGGCTTATGTTTCGGACACCGACCCGATCGTGTTTCAAAGAAAAAAAATAACCGATGAAGCGCTTGTGGCTAAGTACTATAGTGAATTGGATAGTATCGATGGCAATGACCTTGTTTTGTTTACGACAGACTCTGAGAAATTTCTGGTCTCGTATTATCATGGCGTGGAGTGCGGAGATGATTATTATCAGAACATATCTCTTTGGAATGTGATGGGCAAAAATCGACTGTTTGTCCGCTCATTACCCGACTTACCTGTCATGATTCTCGATCTGGATAAAGATGGTGACCTTGATATTTTGTATAACGCAGATTTTAGCCGGGACCCACTTTCATTTATTAGTTGGCAAGGCTCTAACTACGGCCTTCAAGGACAGGATACCGTATTCCTGGGTTGCGGCTGTTAACTTCTAACCGGAACCCCACTTTAAATCACAAACCAAAAACCTATGTCAACCATCCCCTTCTATGTGACCGTGAAAGGCGAGCCCGGTAAAGTCGGCGGCGGCAAACCCACTTACCACCCAACTCTGCTGCCCCGCAGAAAAGCTACCGAAGCCGACGTGATGGAACACCTCCAAAGTAAATACGGTATCCACCGGTCCGACTACAAACGGTTGAGCATAGCCCTACAGGAAACCATTGTAGAGCTGCTGCAAAATCACAACCACATCGACCTGGGTGAGCTGGGCTTCATCGACCTAACCGTGCGCAGCACCGGTGAAGATGATCCTGCTGCCGTCACCGTGCACAACATCATCAAACCTACCCTGCACCTGAGGTTCAGTGAGGCCATCAGGAGAGCTATCAAAGTACTGAAATTTGAAAAGGCCGGCTCAGCAGAGTTGAAAAGCGCAGGGATTAGCCATGCGGAGAAAAGATAAAGGATAGGCCAATTGAGTGCCCCAATAAGCAAATAAAAACAAAAAGGCGCATCTGGAACCAGGCCCCGGTCTGTCGAAGGGCAAACCAGAGAGACATAAGATGATCACTGGGCTGTCCCCCGACAGCCCAGTGATTGAAATGCTTCTCTTCCTACTTATTGTTTACTTCGGATCCAGCGCCTGCTCGATGCGTTTCCTCAAGTCAGCGATGTGGTATTTGCTTACCTGATCCGCTGAACCGGTGGCGGCTGAGCTTAGCCATACTTTGATACGCTCCAAATGCCCTCTTGCCAGCGACGGAACGTCGGTCTGACCAAGGTCAACCTTGCGACTGTCGAAAGCGTAGCCAGCACCATTGGGGATAGAACGAACAGTCACCTCACCAGGCTCCAGCAGCTTGATCAGCTCGTCAACGTAAATCTTCTGCAGGTTTCGACGATTGACCGTGATGTTGTTGCGGGAACGCACTTCAGACAAAATGCTGGCAGACAAGTCGGTGAACAGGTCATCAACCGAATAGTTATTGGGGCTCTGGGCACTGGTTTCAATCAATCGCACCAACCGGTCACCTTCCAGCAGTCGTGTAACGCCATACGCCTGAAGGGCTGATACAGACTCCACACCAGACTCCGGCTTGATCTTATTCAACACCGACTGATCCATTAGCCAGGTAGGCGTAGTAAACAGTTGTTTGCTCAGGAAATTGATGGCGTCTTTTTGCAGCGCCTTTGGCACCACTTCGTACACGGGGCCCTCCATGTCGTAGGTTTTCGGTGAATCGTATATACCACCAACATTCTTGATCACATGGCCCATATAGCGACGGTACTGACTCAGCACATTCCTGTAAATTTCTTCCAGTTCCTTATACGCTTCTCCATCCTCGGCGCTCCATTCAATGAGCGAGGGCATTAGCCTTTTCAGGTTTTCAATGCCATAGTCCGACGCTTTCATCGCATTGTCGCCCAGGTCTTCCGTTTGGTAGCGAGGGTCATAGGGGCTTATTTCTGTGCCAAACCACAGCCTCCGGTTTTTGTAGGCTTCTTTCGTCCATTCGTTCAGGGTGGCTTTTGCCTGTTCTTCAGTTACGTCATCACCGAAGTAACTATAACCCCACTTGATCGCCCAAACGTCGTAGTCCCCTATTCTTGGGAAAAGGTCGGTAACTCCATCGCCGGGCTGCGCCACGTAGTTGAACCGAGCGTAATCCATGATGGAAGAGGTATGGCCGTTTTGCGCTACCCAGTCTTTGTCTCTGAGCTTCTCCACCGGCGTGGCTGAGCTGGCTCCCATGTTGTGGCGGAGGCCCAGCGTATGCCCTACTTCATGCGACGACACGAAACGAACCAGCTGCCCCATCAGCTCGTCGGAAAACTCTTTGGAGCGTGCGTTTGGATCGACTGCTGCTGCCTGTATCATGTACCAGTTGCGCAGCAGGCGCATCACGTTGTGGTACCACCCAATATGGCTTTCGATGATTTCGCCCGTCCGTGGGTCGTGCACATTGGGGCCATAAGCATTCTGGATATCGGCGGCAAAATACCTGATCACAGAGTACCTGGCATCCTCAAGGCTCATCGTGGTATCGTCTTCCGGCCAGTATTCTCCCCTGATGGCATTTTTCCATCCGGCAGCCTCAAAAGCCACATTCCAGTCGTCGACACCCCGCTTAAGAAAAGGACGCCATTTCTCAGGCGTGGCCGGATCAATGTAGTAGACAATGGGCTTTTTTGGCTCAATCAACTCACCGTTCTTCTGTTTGGCGGCATCGGCAGCATTTTTTGGTTCCAATCTCCAGCGAACTGCGAAAATATCCTCATCGGCCTTTTGCGACTCCTCTTCAAACAGCGAGTACTGGTTGTAGAAATAACCCACCCTGTAATCGAATGGTCGCTTACGCATAGGATTGGAAGGAAGCAGTACAAACGAGGTGTTCAATTCAAGCGTGACCACTCCTACCCCTACCGAGGCCGGGAAATAGGTGGTGCGTGGCCCTGTCGACGGCCCTGACTCCCGCTTGGGTGGATTAACGCCAAAGGTCTTTATCGTGCGAATTTCTGTATTAGTCGGGTAAGTCGATATTCTTTCAATGAACGAGGCTTCCTTTTTGATGCTGGAAATATTGTATTCCTGCTTCGTTCTCGGGTCGACCGAAAAGGCTTGATTGTCGCCATCGAAAGTCGAGGTCACGTCAATCACGTAAACCGAGTCTTTCTTCAGCGCTTCTATCTTGAATGCCCCAATGATGGGTGCTGCATTGGAGTTGTCAACCGCCCGAAACATCGGACTTAAGCTGTCGGGGCTCATCATCACATAAGTAATGGAGCGCAGCAGAATGTTGTCGTCGGGGCCTTTCTCCCACCTCACTACCTGCTCGTTTACCTCTTCGCCGCCGAACACATCGCCACCAGCGGCAGTCTTTGTGTAGCGGGTAATCGCCATCAGCTCCTTACCGAAAAGTGCCTCAGGAATTTCGAAGTAATACTTGTCTTTCTTCTGATGCACCGTCATCAAACCTTTACTTGTCGTAAAAGTGCTGTCGATGAACTTTGCATAAGGCTTAGGGCCCTTGTCTTTGTCATCGTCCTTTTTGGCAGGCGTCACCTTTTCTGTGTCTTTGCCCTTGTTTTTTTTCTTGGATTTCTGAGCGTTGGCGGTGCCAAAGCCTATGGCAAGCACAGCTGCCAGCATGAGCGGGAGTAATCGTTTCATTTTGGGTTAATTAGATTAGTCTTATTTTGAAGAGGGGAAGATAGCGACAAAAGTCTTTTTGTCGCTACTATATTTTACTAAAAGGGGCCAGGAGTTGTATCTTGGGGACTGCAATCTCAGTGTTTTCTCAGTGTTTTCAGATGTCTCAAAGCCCTGGATTCACCGCTAACAAAAGTCAGAAAAAGCTATGCGAATACCATCAGGGCAAATGCAGGAAGTGCTCCACAAGCTGTTCATCAAATACCAATTTTCAGAAGAAAAAGCCCACATCTTGGCAAAAGCCCATACCGACAGCACACTCTGCGGCGTCAATTCACATGGCATCAACCGGGTGCCGCTGTTCATTAGCTACGTTGAAAAAGGATTGGTAAAAGTGGGCACCGAAGCCGAAAAAGCAGAAACTTTTGGCAGCATCGAAAGGTGGGATGGCCACTTTGGCTCCGGCGTCATTAATGCGGCAAGGTGCACCAACCGGGCCATTGAGTTGGCCAAACTTCATGGCATGGGGCTGGTGGCGTTGCGCAACACCAATCACTGGATGCGAGGCGGCACGTACGGCTGGCAGGCTGCGGAAGCCGGCTGCATTTCTATTCTCTTTACCAATACCCAGCCCAATATGCCACCCTGGGGCGGTAAAGACAGCCGAACCGGTAACAATCCCTTCGTTGTATCCATACCAAGACAGCAGGGGCACGTGGTGCTGGACATGGCGCTGTCTCAGTTTGCCTTTGGTAAGATCAACGACTACAAACTCAAAGGCGAAAAGCTTCCTTTTCCCGGAGGCTGGGACGACAACGACGAGCTATCGAACGACCCGGAAAAAATCCTGGCAAAGGAACGTGGACTGCCCATAGGCTACTGGAAGGGGTCGGCGCTCTCCATGGTTTTAGATATGCTGGCCACGCTGCTATCGGCAGGAGATTCTACCTGCAGGGTAAGCCAGAGGGACTATGAAACCGGAATTTCGCAGGTGTTTCTGTGCATCTACCCTGAAGTGTTCAATGACAAAAGCCTACAGGAAAAGCTCCTCAACGAGATCATTGATTACACCCATGATGTGGAGCCTATGCATACCGGAGATAAGATCTACTACCCAGGGGAACGGGCCTTACAAACCCGAGCCAGCAATTCCAAAGATGGGATACCCGTCAGCGACGAAGTTTGGCAAACTGTGCTGGAGCTGTTGGGGTAGACAAGGCTCTTAGCGGATGAACACTGTCGGCAAAAGGTAAGTGAAAGCTAATCGGCAGTCGCACCATGATCGAACAACTTTGGCAATCCATGCGAAATCCACTGCCTATGCCAAATAGCGAAAACTAATAAGGGTAAAAAACCTTCTCGCTTGTTTGCTACTAACCTACTTCTTTTAATTCAACCTTTGATGGAATGCAAATAACTAATTTTTCTCCCAAAAATAGCATTTGCGATCACTACTTATTAGAGAATCCTCTACCGACTAACTTTAACAGAGAATGGCGATAAAAACCAATCCACTTTCGACGGTCTTCAGTATCGTTTTTTTATTTCAGCTTACAATGTCGAGCTGCTCAAGTGATGATCCGGGCCCGGAAAATATCACTCCTCTGAAAAGCATTTTTACATTAACTATCAAAAACGGAGGCATATCCCTTCCTGCAGGGGCGACAGAATGGATAATAGCATCGGATGTAAGCGGCAAATTACTAGACTACGAGAAACTGGAAACAACTGGCAAGTTCAATCTGGCAGCTCCTGAATCATTCGATGAAGAAAAAATCAGAATCTCTTTTCTTAGAATCGTTGAAGGCACAGACACCTATCAATATTATTTGAGGTCCTACAATCATATTGGCGTCAACAGTTCGTGGAATTTTGTGGCTAGTCAGATGCCGGCAACAGACCCTGAACTTCCCTTCAAGGTAAATATTAGCCACTATCCAAAAACGGCTTCTCATAATATATCCATTTCACAAAGAGGTGGGGAAATAACCTCATTTACCACTCAGCGAGACCAGGAGGTACTTTCATTGGATTTCCATTTGTTCAAAAGTAGTAAAGACCTTATCATAAGTTTAACACAACCGGGTTCGGAACCACTTTTCTATAAAATAGACTCCCCCTCGGGCGAGACTATTGATTTGGACTTTGCTGCAGACTTCAAAAGCTTCGACAATGCATTCAACGTTCCCCTGCCAGGCAACAATTCCTACCTGGCCTCCATAAGAGGCGTCGACGATCTGAACGATGAGGTTATAGAGGCCTTTTCCGGCAACTCATTTGTCACTACCAGCGGAGGCGGCGCAGACAATTTTGTGACCCTTGGCTACTTGGATGGCTATAATTACTACTACTCTCTACTTCTCGGCACCAAAAACTCTACTCCCTTCAACCAAAGCTTTCACTATGAAAAAATGGGGGCAAAACCAACCTTTGAAGACTTTCAAATTCCCGACTCAAAGGTGGCCATTTCCAATTTCTCAATCGACAATTTTCAGGCTTCCTTGCTCACTGAATTTCAGTATTATGGCATTACATGGGCGTTATCGTTGGCAAAGCCGGGAATTAGCCATGAATTTATTGTCAGAAACTATGGCCCGGCCGACGCTGAATTTGTCGGCGTGATAGAGCTGCCAGAGACAATCACCGAAATGTACGTTGACCTTGGCCGTATTTTCGAGGCGGAGTTCCTGAGCGGAACCTTCACCAAAAGGCTCGACGGCAAGGGCTTCGGCGACTATATCGGGGAGCAGTTTGGGCATGAGAACTACACGAAGCTTGAAAAGGAGTTGTACTCCTACACGCTGTCCAAATAAGGTTGGTTAGTTTATTAATTTGGGAGTTGTGAACACGCATGCGCTAACGAAATATGAACAGGTAATGTCAGCTTCACCACCTTCCAAGAAAGCTTCAAAACAAAGCTTGACTTTTATTACATTTTGAGTGAACTTATTAAATGGAACAGTCCCTCCAACCGGCCAACAAAAGTCCGCAGTAGATGAATAAACTAGCACCGCTTGTTTTGTTTTGCCTGCTCCCGCTCAGCGGCGCAATGGCGCAGCTTTTTCCCCTAAAAAAAGAAAAACGAACCAGCACCCGAATTGAACAGCCCGGAAGAATTGAATTCGAAATTACCAACGCCAACTACCAGAACTACATCGTAACAGGATGCGAAAAAGAAGGGCTTTTCATTTGTCACAAAACAGAGCATAAAGACAAGGACGGTTACAATTGGGAGTTCATACGGCTCGACACCACACTAGGTACTGTTTGGCAAAAAGACATGCATTTGCCCTTCGGTAGCCGCATTACCGACTACGACTACCAGCCGGGATTTATCAATTACCTGATCAGAGAAAAAGAATACAAGCAGGAGGAGCTGGTGTTGTTGAGAATCAACCTGGAAAATGGCGACACGTCCCGGTTCTACATCAATACTTTGATACCAATGGTTCCCACGCAATTTCATGTGGTAGGCAACACACTGTTAATGGGTGTGTACACTGACTACAAACCATTTATTTTCAGGTATAACCTTATTGATAAGTTACCACAGATCATTCCGGGCCTTTATAACGACTACGGCGAGATTCTAAGAATTACTACCGACGACAGGCTAAGGATTTTCACGGTGACCATGAGCGAGCGCATGCCAGATTTTCGAACGACGGTCTCTGTCAGGTCTTTTTCCGAGGGCGGCGACATGATGCGCAATATTCACCTGGAACCAGATGAATCGAAGAGCTTGCTAAACGGAGCACCCACCAACCCAGAGCTGGATCGCCAGTTTGTGGCCGGCACCTATGCACATCAACGACTAACCTATTCGAGCGGCCTTTACATCGCCAGGTTGAGCAACAGCAGCCAGCAGCACATCGACTATTTCGATTACAGCGAGCTTGATCACTTTTTTTCCTATTTGTCGGCTGGAAGAGAAAGGCGCATCAGACAGAGGGCCAACCAGAAAAAAGCCCTGGGCCAGCAACCACGATTCCACTATCGACTACTCTTGCATGATATTATCCCAAATGGCAACTACTACACCGTCTTTGGTGAAGCCTACTACCCCAGCTACTCCTTCGGATACCACTACACCCATGCTGTGGTGATGACATTTGATCGCCTGGGCAATTTCCTCTGGGACAGCTCGTTCGAGATCAACGATGTCACCACCTTTGGAGCCAGAGACCTGGTGCACGTAGGCATCAAGGGCGACGAAACAGTGCTCTTGTACCTTTACGACAATACCATCCGCTCAAAAGTGCTAAAAGAAGACAAAATCATTGAGGGCAAAACCTTCAACGACATCTCCCTGACCTTCGAAGATGATGAATCGTGGGGCGGCAGGAATCAAGTAGGAAACCTGAGCAGGTGGTTTGGCACGACCTTTTACACTTATGGGATTCGGGACATTGAAAACCTGCATAGCGAAGAAGCAGGCTACTACCGGCAGGTGTTTTACATCAATAAAGTTGCTTACAGATAATATGCTCAAAGTTGCCTGCCCTGGGCACATTGAGTGAACACCACATGAAGCCCCGCCGGATCAACCCATTCTTCAACCAAAAGTATAGATGTCCGCAAGAATACAGAAAAATCACTATCGAATGACTGAAAGAGGCCACCTAAAGCTCAGAATCGCCACCATACAAGACCTCCCTCTCCTGCTCCACTGGGATGAACAACCGCACGTAATAGCCTCCGACCCCGACGATGACTGGGCGTGGGAAAACGAGTTGCAGAACTACCCTTCCTGGCGGGAACAGCTCGTTGCCGAACTGGATGGCAGACCCATTGGCTTTGTTCAAATCATCGATCCTGAGAAGGAAGAATCACACTATTGGGGCGATGTGCCACCCAACCTTCGAGCCATTGACATTTGGATCGGTGAGCAAGACGATTTGGGAAAAGGACACGGCACCGAAATGATGAAGCAGGCTATTGATCGCTGTTTCAATGATCCGGAGGTAACGGCTATTCTAATAGACCCTCTGGCGTCCAATGTTGCCGCCATTCGCTTTTATGAACGCCTCGGCTTTCAGTTTGTGGAAGAACGAGTCTTTGACACCAGCCACTGTAAGGTATATCAGCTAACGAGGGAGCATTGGCCAGCAATATCTTGATCAGCCTCCCGGTAAGAAACCGTCTGCCATCTTAGCTTTGTTGTTTGATTTTCGTAACTATTGCTTTAATTTGTATTATCCGGTGTTCCTGGTTCGAAGTACCTTTGCATCAGACAATTCCCAACACCCCTATCCTACCAATGAATTCTATCTACTTGAGGAAACATCAACGGATCGGTGGTTAACACACGCAAACCAGCCAATTGAATTATCGGAATTTTTGAATGACGGATGTATACGGCTAATTCACCGACGCCCGATACTCCTGCGGCGTCACCCCTACCTGCTGTTTGAATACACGGGTAAAGTGCTGAGGATACTTGAATCCCAGTTCATAGGCGATTTCGCTCACTGACTTACTGGGGTCGAATATTTTCCCCTTGGCCACATCGATCAATTTCAACTGGATGAATTCGTGTGCCGATTTGCCAGTCTCCTTTTTGATCAGGTCACCAAAATAGTTAGGAGACAGGTTTAGTTCATCGGCACAGTACGCTACCGAAGGTAAGCCCAGCTCTGCCGGTTTACCTGACGAAAAGAAGTCACCAAGGAGCTTTTCAAACCTTTCCAAAATCCCCTTGTGAACATTGTCACGTGTAATGAACTGCCGGTCGTAGAATCGCAGGCAATAGTTAAGAAGTAATTCGATGTTGGTAGCGATCAATGATTTGCTGTGCTTGTCGACGGCGTGCTCCAGCTCGTATTTAATTTTCGACAGGCTGTCCATCACGAGTTGCCGCTCCCGCTCCGAAATATGGAGGGCTTCATTCACATGATAGCTAAAAAAGGTATACTCGTCAATATGGCGACCCAACGAGGTTCCCCTGATCAAATCCGGGTGAAAAACAACGCCGTACCCTTTCGGTTGGTAAAGTTCGTCACCAGCATCGCTGCCAAACACCTGACCTGGACCGATGAACACAAGCGTTCCTTCCTGATAATCGTAGGTGTTTTTGCCGTAACGCATGTCTCCACATTCCACATCCTTCAGCAACACCAGATAGAACCCAAAATAAGTTCTTCTCAATCGTCTGGGGGAGGCCTTTGAAAAATCTATCACGCTCACCAGCGGATGCAATGTCTCGTGGTTGTTGAAAGCATTGTATTGGCTAATGGTCTCAAATCTCGATATCTCTTCCATGACATTTTTCATTTCCAGTTAAAAGTACAGTGTTACATCATCGGTTCCTTATCCGAAAAGCCAAATCGTTGAATTTGGTAGGTGAAACAGTAATCTGTATAAGCTAAACTCAAAAACGCAGGATCATCTTTGTATCGCAAGCCCAAAGCGAAAAGTCAATTTGAACTCTGGATCCACATTGCTGCCGGCTTCGCCGACAATCACAAGAAAGTATGACTAAACAATTTCTAAAATGAAAAGATTAATTATTGCCCTGTTTATCACCCTGTTTACCGCACAAATCTCCTTTGCACAAAATGCGGCAACTGAAAAGGAACTCAAGGAACTATCACAGTTGAAATGGCAGTGGATGGCAGACAAAAGCGTGGACAAGCTGGCCGGGCTTTTCGACGACAGGGCAAAATTTGTCCACATGAGCGGAAGCTGGAAGAAAGCAAGGGAATTGGAAATCATTGAAACCGGAAGTATCTGGTACAAGAATGCCAAAGTGCATGATGTGGCGGTAGAGGTTTTTGGGAATACAGCCATCGTGTGGAGCAGAATTACGCTTGATGCCGTGGTGCGAACCAACGAGGTATCGACTGAATTTACCGTGACCGAAATTTTTCAGAAACAAAGTAGCGACTGGAAACTCCTCGACCTGACCTTCAGCAGCGTGCGGGATACGCATGAAATTGAGAAGTAGGAAGCATAGGTATATTGACTGGAACGTAAAATCTTACTTATCAATAATATGAAAAAGACACTTCTTGGACTGATAATGCTTCTTATAGGTGCGCAAAGCTCCTTGGCTCAAAACACTCCTGCCGAACAGGAAGTCATTGACCTATCGAAAGACAAATGGCAGTGGATGACCGACAAAAATGCGGACAAGCTGGCAGCCCTGTTTGATGAAAAGGCAGTTTTCGTTCATATGGGTGGAAGCTGGGGAACGGAGCAGGAGCTTAACATCATCAAAAGTGGTGGCATTTGGTACAAGCAAGCCGATATTCATGAGGTATCCGTGAAGATCATCGACAATACCGCTATCCTGCTTAACAGGATCACCCTGATAGCTGCGGTAGGAGGCAATGAAGTGACCAACCCCTTCATTGTGACTGAGGTGTATGTGAAGCAAAATAGCGACTGGAAATTGGGCTCGCTATCATTTACTAAATTGCTGACACCGGGGGGCCGTTGATCCCCTCTGGCAACACAGCAGACCCAATCAGGGTAATTTGGCGCAAGTAGCACCGGGTAAATAACTACTGATTATCAAAATGTTATATTGTTTGAAGCTTGTAACCAATTGCTTGGATTTCGTAACTTTAAGATAGAGGAAAACCCGAAATTGTAAAAAAACTTCAAAATCATGGCAGTATTCAATTTAAGCGTAAATGGAAAGAAACAGCAGGTAGATGTTGATCCGGCTACTCCCATGCTGTGGGTGCTGAGGGATCACCTCGACCTGGTAGGCACGAAATTCGGCTGCGGTATTGCCCAGTGTGGCGCCTGCACCATTCACCTCGACGGCACGGCGATTCGCTCTTGCCAAATGCCGATATCAGCGGTGGGTGACAAAGCAATTACCACCATAGAAGGTCTGTCTGAAAACGGCGACCACCCTGTGCAAAAAGCCTGGCTGGAGCACGACGTGCCTCAGTGCGGCTACTGCCAGGCTGGGCAAATTATGACGGCATCGGCGCTGCTTGCCAGTAATCCCCAGCCCAGCGACGACGAGATAGAAGCAGCTATGAACGGCAACATCTGCCGTTGTGGCACCTATCTGAGGATAAAAGCAGCAGTTAAGACGGCCGCCGCTAACGCTTAAGGAACCTAAACCATCATCAAAATGACACTTATCAAGAAAAATATAGATAGACGTTCCTTCATGAAAGTTTCCGCCCTTGCGGGTGGTGGCATGATGCTGAGCTTTAGCTGGCTGGCTGGGTGCAAGCCTGAAACCCAGGCCGAAGCCATGGCCCTACCCGAAGAGTGGTTTGAAATGAACGCTTATATCAAGATCGGCGACAACGGACTAGTGACCCTCATGTCACCTAATCCCGAATTTGGTTCCAATGTCAAAACCTCTATGCCGATGATCCTGGCTGAGGAGCTGGATGTGAACTGGAAAAACGTCATGGTGGAGCAGGCCAACTTTGTCATAGGTCGATACGACAGGCAGTTTAGTGGTGGCAGCCAGGGCATACGCATGGGCTGGAAGCCGCTGAGAACGGCCGGTGCCACAGCCAGAAAAATGCTGATAGAGGCGGCGGCGAAAAGCTGGCAGGTTCCAGCCTCGGAAATTACTACTGAAGCAGGTTTGCTTGTTCACACCTCCACAGGCAAAAAAGCCGGCTATGGCGAAATGGCCTCCCTGGCCGCCACGCTGGAGGTACCCGGCGAAGTGGAAATGAAGAAAGTAAACGACTTCAAGATCATAGGCCACTCCAAAAAGAATGTAGATGGCAATAAGATTGTCACCGGCAAGCCCATGTTCGGGATTGACCATAAGGTGGACGGCATGCTGTATGCCATGATTGTGCATCCACCTGCCTTTGGTATGAGGGTGAAGTCGGTGGACGAGGCCTCAGTGAAGTCAATGCCCGGTATTCAGCAGGTATTTAAGTTTGAGACCCTGAAGGACGACTACGAACGGGGCGCCTTTGACGTCACCACCTTCACAGAGCTAGTGGCCATCGTTGGCAACTCTACCTGGGAGGTGCTTCAGGCCAAAAAAGCCATCAAGGTGGATTGGGAGGAAGCCACTGATAAGACAGTCGTGGTGCAGAACTGGGGCGGTGGCACGCAAAATGTAACCATACCAGCCGGACTAGAAAGCACAGAAGGCCACAAGGCACGGATGGCTGAAATGACCGGCAAAAAGGTGGATGTGCTACGAAAAGACGGCGATCCTGAAGCTGCCTTCAAAAAGGCCGCCAAGGTGCTCGAACGCACTTACAATGCCCCTTACCTGGCGCACAACTGCATGGAACCCATGAACTGCTTTGCCAACGTAACGGCCGACGGCGTGGAGATATACGGGCCAATCCAGGGCCCTGAGGTAATCCAGACCACCATCGCCTCTACCCTGGGCATTCCCAAAGAAAAAGTGCAGATAAATTTGGCCAGAATGGGTGGTGGCTTCGGCCAAAGGGCCTATGGGCACCACCTGGTGGAGGCGGCTGTGATTTCGCAGATAGCGAAAGCCCCTATTAAGATGGTCTATACCCGGGAGGATGACATGACCTACGGCATTTATCGCCCTACCTATACTGCCACCTACAAAGCTGGTCTGGATGAAGACAACAACCTCATCGCCTTCCACGTGCGTGGTGGTGGTATCCCTGAGCATCCGGTAGCAGCCAACCGTTTCCCGGCAGGTGCAGTGGACAATTACCTGGCCGAAGGCTGGTCGCTGGCTTCTAACATTACCATCGGCGCTTTCCGGGCGCCCCGTTCTAACTTCATTGCCGGTGCCGAGCAGTCGTTTCTTGATGAATTGGCAGAGCTCGCAGGCAAAGACCCCATCGATTTTCGTCTCGAGTTGCTGGAGCGGGCCAAGACCAATCCTGTAGGTGAGCGCAACGACTACGAAGCTGACCGGTATGCTGGCGTGTTGAAACTGGTCAGAGAGAAATCGAACTGGGATGAGTCTACCGCCCCCAACAAAGGGGTGTCGGCCTATTTCTGCCACAACTCTTATGTAGCAGAAGTTATAGAAGTGGATATGCAGAACAATATGCCTGTGTTCCAAAAAGTGTTTGCAGCTGTAGACTGCGGCATTGTTATTAACCCAGATGCAGCGGCCAATATGGGTGAAGGTGCCATTGTGGATGGTATCGGTAATGCCTTGTTTGGGGAAATGGATTTAGTCGATGGTGTGCCTCAGAAGAACAACTTCCACCAGTACCGCATGATTCGCCAGAAAGAAGCTCCGAGACAAGTAGAAGTACATTTCGTGAAAAACGACATTGATCCAACAGGGCTGGGTGAGCCACTCTTTCCGCCAACCTTCGCTGCTGTGGCCAATGCCATGTACAAGGCAACAGGGCAACGGTTTTACAACCAACCTTATATGAAGGAACTGGAGGTGTCAAGGTCGAGGATTTAATAAGAATAGTGTGAAAGTTTAAAGGCTTCAGGGAGTATTCTCTGAAGCCTTTTTTTGTAGTGGAAAAACAAGCGAAAATTCACCCCTAAACAAATGAATCTGGCACATTTTATGCTTGGAATTATTAATCCATTGCATAACTTCAAAATATCACTATTGAAATAGGCGCAATAAAAATAAAATAAATTCACAATCAGGTATTTTTCCATTCTTAAACACCTCGCAACCAACTAACTATGAAAAGACTAACCTCACTATTAACCCTGCTGTTATTGGGCGTTCCTCTCTTGCATGCGCAAGACACTATTACAACGGTGGACGGTCAAACCATCAGTGCCTACATACTTAAGGAAGGCGTTAATTTCATTTACCTGGGTAATTCCCAGTATGCCGATCAGTCGAACCTTCGACTCAGAAAGAGCGAAATCGACAGCATTCAATATCAAAACGGGTATGCAAGAAAATTTGGCAATGCCGACGATATAAGAATTTTGAGGCCCTACGGCGTATCCGCCGGGTTAGACGTGACAAGTAAAAATAAGTATGGAAATCTCTATGCGAAATTTGACTACTTCATCACCCCCAGGATAAACTATGAAATACATGCCGGTGTATCCTGGGCGGCTACTGGCATCAATTACTATTTCCACAAACCCAATAAAGATGGAAGTGTATTTCCGTACGTGGGTCTGCTTGGCGGGTATGACTACAGCGACTATGGCTCTCCGATGGCATTAATCCCGGTGGGGGTTTCCAAAATATTCTCCAACGGGCTCAATATTAGACTAGGCATTAACGGCGCATTGTTCTTTGACCATCTGGAAAGCGATGTTTTTGGGCAGGTCATGCTGGGGTACAGGTTCAAGTAAACAGTGATGAGCAAATTGGGAAATGGAGCTCCCCCAATCTCCCTCGTTTGCAACGAGGGTGCCTGAGAAATGCGTTTGCAACGCATCGAAAAACAAGGCTTCATCAGAAAACTACCGAAACACTTTAAAACCCGGAAATATGTATATTTGAATAATGGGACTTATTGATATTCACAAAAACCAGATTCAGCAGCTTTGTCAGGATCACAAAGTCAGGACGCTCTATTCTTTTGGGTCGGTGAACACGGCAAGGTTTACACAAGAAAGCGACGTCGATCTGGTGGTAGATTTGAAAACTGATGACCCACTCGAATACACGGACAACTACTTCGACTTGAAATTCGAACTTGAGAAAATCTTCAACCGACCAGTTGACTTACTCGAAAGCAAAGCGATTAAGAATCCCTGCCTGAAAGATAGTATCGACAAAACCAAGGTGCTGGTGTATGGATATTGATAACAAAATCAGGGCCTGACCAACGCCCCGGTTCGTGTCTCAGGAACAGATTTATTAATTTCACCCGACCTCCCTGGTTCGCAACGGGGCAAACAACAGATGCGTTTCTAACGTATCATCAGTCCACCAACAAAAGGTTGCCGATCCGGCCATTATTGGGTATCTTAAAGTCTATTCCAAACCCCCATCAAATGGCTAAAATACGGACATCCCTCAACAGACGTTCCTTCCTCAAAACCTCCGCCCTGGCAGGCGGCGGCCTCATGCTCAGCTTCAGTTGGCTGGCTTCTTCCTGTGAGTCGGGCTCCAAAGCAGCCCTAGGCATTCCCGAAGAGTGGTTCGACCTGAACGGCTTCATCAAAATCGCTAACAACGGACTCATCACCATCATGTCGCCCAACCCAGAAGGCGGCCAGAACATCAAAACTGCCTTCCCCATGATCGTAGCCGATGAGCTGGATGTAGATTGGGAAAAAGTAATAGTGGAGCAGGCGCCGCTGGATACGGAAAAGTACACCCGCCAATTTATTGGTGGCAGCCAGGCCATCCGCCAGGGTTGGAAAAGCCTTCGCATGGCCGGTGCAACGGCAAGGTACATACTGAAAGAAGCCGCAGCCAAAGCCTGGGAAGTTCCTTCAGGAGAAATCACCACTGAAGCAGGGGTGATTTACCATAAAGCCAGCGGCAAACAAGCTGGCTATGGAGAGATGGCAGCCGCTGCAGTGTCCATTCCAGTTCCTGAAGAAGTGCCACTCAAACCCATCAAAGACTTTAGCATTATTGGCACCTCCCGCAAAAATGTGGATGCCAAAAAGATCGTCACCGGCCAGCCACTCTTCGGCATCGACCACAAAAAAGAAGGCATGCTCATCGCCATGGTGGTACACCCACCAGCATTTGGTTTGAAACTAAAATCAGTAGATGATAGTGCTACTAAAGCCATGCCGGGCATCGTCGACGTGTTCCCCATCAAAAACATGCAGGACGACTACCAACGACAGTTTTTTGATACCTGCGCTTTTACCGAGCTGGTGGCAGTAGTGGGCAAGTCTACCTGGGAGGTGATGAATGCCAGAAAGGCCCTCAGAGTGGAATGGGAGCCATTCTCCGATTATTCCGAAACCAGGGACAATGGCACAAGACTTTTCCCGGCCGGACTGGAAAGCACGGAAGGTCACAGAGAACAAATGGCAAATAAAACAGGAAAAAAGGTTAGCGTGCTTCGCAAAGATGGAGATCCGGAAAAGGCATTTAAGACTGCTGCAAAAGTAATCGAGCGCACCTACACCGCTCCCTTTTTGGCACACAACTGCATGGAACCGATGAACTTCTTTGCTGATGTAACCGCTGATGGCGCAGTGTTGGTTGGGCCACTCCAAAAACCGGAGTTTACAGAAAAAACAGTGTCGGCCCGCTTGGGCATTCCGCTCGAAAAAATCGACATACAAATGACCCGCCTGGGCGGTGGCTTCGGTCGCAGGTCTTATGCGCACTGGCTGGTGGAGGCTGCTGTGATTTCTGATCAGGTCAAAGCACCGGTGAAGCTGGTCTACAGCCGGGAAGATGACATGACGTCGGGCATCTACCGCCCTACCTATCAGGCAACCTATCGGGCAGCCCTGGATGCTGAGAACAACCTGATTGCCTTCCATGTGAATGGCGGTGGCATTCCCGAAAGCTGCATTTATGCCAACCGTTTTCCGGCTGGTGCGGTCGACAACTACCTCGCCGAAGACTGGGTGCTTGACTCCAACATCACCACCGGTTCTTTCAGAGCACCACGGTCCAATTTTATCGCCGCAGCCGAACAATCATTCCTCGACGAAGTGGCGGAAACGGCAGGTAAGGATCCTATTGATTTCAGACTGGAGCTGTTGGAACGAGCAAAGAACACCCCGGTCGGCGACAACAATGACTATGATGCTGACCGGTATGCTGGTGTGCTCCAACTGGTGAAAGAAAAATCAAACTGGGGTGAGAAGAAAGCGGGCGTGCACCGGGGTGTTTCTGCTTATTTCTGCCACAACAGTTACGCTGCCAATGTGTTAGACCTTGTATTGGAGAATGGCAATGCTAGGGTAGAAAAAGTCACTTGCGCCATCGACTGTGGCATAGTCGTGAATCCTGATGCAGCCTCTAACCTGGCGGAGGGTGCCACAGTGGATGGCATCGGCACTGCCATGTTTGGCGCTTATACTTTCAAAGATGGTGTGCCTGAAAAGTCCAACTTCGACAAGTACCGGATGATCCGTACAAAAGAAGCACCCAAGACTATCGATGTCCATTTCGTCAAGAATGACATTGACCCAACTGGCATGGGAGAACCGGCTTACCCCCCTGTTTTTGCCGCCCTGGCCAATGCTTTATATCAGGCTACTGGCAAACGACTGTACGATCAGCCATTTGCGCCGGCGCTGGAGGAGTTGTCGAGGTCAAGGATTTAAAGTTGTTTGATTTTCGTAGCTCTTTATTTGTTTTTCATTACTCAAACAGCCTCCATAACCCTACCTTTGATTTGTTAAACGTAATAAACGTAAACAATCATGAGTATTACTTTGCCAACACGCACCCTAGGAAAAAACGGGCTGGAAGTATCTGCCCTTGGCCTTGGCTGCATGGGTATGAGTTTTGGCCTTGGTCCTGCCGGAGAGAAAAGCGAAATGATCAAAGTGATACGATCTGCTATAGAGCAGGGCGTCACTTTCTTTGATACTGCGGAGGTCTACGGGCCCTACACAAATGAAAGTCTTGTGGGGGAAGCCCTTCAGCCTTTTAGAAACCAGGTAACTATTGCCACCAAGTTTGGCTTCAATATCGTCGACAGAAAAATGGCTGGTGTCAATAGCCAGCCGGAAAATATAAGGAAGGCGGTTGAAGCATCGCTCAAGCGACTGCGGGTAGACTCAATAGATTTGCTTTACCAGCACAGGGTAGACCCCAATGTGCCCATTGAAGATGTAGCCGGCACCGTGAAGGATCTCATCCGGGAGGGAAAGGCCAAACACTTCGGCCTCTCAGAAGCCGGAGCCACCACGATCAGGAAAGCACATGCCGTGCAACCAGTTGCTGCCTTGCAAAGCGAGTACTCTTTGTGGACAAGACAACACGAAAAGGAAATCATTCCTGCCATTGAAGAATTAGGGATAGGACTGGTGGCATTCAGCCCCCTGGGAAAAGGTTTTTTGGCAGGCAAAATTGATGAAAACACGAAGTTTGGCGAAGGCGACATCCGCAATATGCTGCCAAGGTACGCCGAAGAAGCACGGATGGCTAACAAAGCACTGTTGGACATGATTGCAGCGTTTGCCGAAAGAAAAAATGCCACCAATGCCCAAATTGCTCTGGCCTGGGGGCTTGCACAAAAACCATGGATCGTGCCGATTCCAGGCACCACTAAACTCCACCGCTTGACTGAAAACATTGGCGCCGCCACTATTAAGCTAACAACTGATGAGTTGCAGGAAATGGAAGCAGCATCGGCTAAGATTGAAGTAGTTGGCAGCCGCTATACAGAAGCGATGGAGAAAGCGACGGGGTTGTAAAACACGAGACTTTGCGAAAAAGCAACAATAAAGGCAAAAGTTGAATGAAAAATTTAGTTGGCCGGGATCACCAACGGACAACTGACGTATTACCCCTTCAAACATGACGGATGTCCTGTTTTCTCAGCATCGCTTTTGCGATTTTTGATAAAATTGTCTGCGCATGAGCAACAGGACGCCCCTTACCATTATCAGAGCAATTCACACCTTCATTTGGGGTTTTTTCAATGTTGTGATTTTCTACATGCTCTACGCAGTCATCACCAATAGAATTGACAAATGGCTATGGATCGGTTTTGCACTAGTGGCGTTGGAGGGAATCACCTTATTAACATTTAAGTGGGTTTGCCCACTGACCATTGCCGCCCGAAAGTACTCCTCCTCCACAGCCGACAATTTTGATATTTTCTTGCCAAATTGGCTGGCCAGGCACACCAAACTGATCTACACTTCCATAGTGTTTTTCATTGCAATTCTGACCTTGATTAGGTTGTTACCGCTTTGAAGGCTTGTCAAACTATTTGGTCGTAGCCAATGGCTTCACCCACTCCTTCTTCTCAAAATCCCATACCCTGACCACTTTGGCCGGATTGCCCACTGCCACAGAGTAGGGAGGAATATCGGTCATTACCACCGAGTTAGCACCAATGCGACAGTATTTGCCAAGCACCAGCGGTTCTCCGTTCTTTTTACCCATGATCACAGTGCCTGTGCCTACGAAAGCATCCTCTTCGAGAATCACTGGTGCTTTCTGGGAAGGCTGGTGGTGGTGGGGCAGATCAGGATCAATGCCATGATGCATGCCGAGAATTCGCACGTACTGCGAAAGCCCCACATGCTTGTGTAGTGTTACCGGGCCAATGATCACACAGCCAAGGCCGGTGTGAACCTCGTCTCCAATAATTACATCGCCCATGCCATTGTTGATCAGCACCCCTTTTTCAATACGGGAGTACTTGCCCATGCTGAACTTATTGAAAGGCACCAGGTCGAGGCGGGAGCCCCAGCTGATGCCCCGTTTAAAGTAGCGGGGAAAGATCAGCCACAGCCAGATATACCACCGAACCCTGGCACTGTAGGGCTTGCGCTGGAAGATCAGCGTAAGAACCAAATGCTTAAGCTTCGGGCTGCTTTTGATCTTTTCTTTGAGCGACATTTCCTTTTGGTTGTTTTTCCAGAGCAGAGCGGATAAGTGCTCCAAACTGCTTTGCCCTGTGTGTCCATGTATTTTTTGATGCGACGAGTGCTCTCTGCTTTTGCTTTTCATCATCGTCAGAGGCGTAAGCTTTTAACACTTTATCAGCAAAGTCTTCGGGTGTCAAACCAATCTCAACCACTTCACTGAGACTGTCCAGCACTTCAGGATTAAAATTGGTACTTACTACTGGCTTACCTGCTGCCAGATACTCATAAAGCTTCAACGGATAAATCCCCTGGCTTACTTCGTCACATTTGAATGGAATAATGGCCACGTCAAACCGAGCCATCACCGAGGGTGCCTCTTCATGATTGCAAGAACCTGTAAAGTGTATTCTGGGATGATCAAAAACTTGTTCTGGCACGTACGCCGCCTCTACCGGACCTGCCATCACGAGATGCCAGTCGCTCAATAACTCCAGCGCATCATGCAACAAATCAAAATCTGTTCTCCGCTCTATGTTCCCCAGGTAGCCCATCACCTTGCCCTCTATACCAGAGAGACTCTTGTGATACGCTCCTTTGATGGCCAATGCTTTGTTGAAAAGCTTATAATTGGCTGCATTGGGCACCAGGAAGCTGTTCTCAATTCCCTCGTCGGTAAATTTCTTTTGAAGGGCTGGCGCTGTTGAAATCACCATATCCGACTGTTCGACAGCTTTTTGTTCCAAGTAAGGGCCATGGCGCAGTGTAAATGGCTTCACCATTGGATCGATACAGTGGTACACGTTCAGGCCAGGTTTTACCACCAATTTTTTTGCAAGGCTGGGGAAATAGAAGTCGAAGGAGTTGACATACACCAGTGACTCAATATCGTTTTTCTTTAAAAACCTATTGATTCTTCTGGCCAGCATTTGATGATTCAGCCCAGAGAAGAAATTGTACAACCCTCCTTTTGGAAGTGAGTTAACGGGCCAAACAAAGGGAGGAAGGAGCACTTTCACTCCTTCCTTTTCAATCACAGGTCTTTTGAAGTAAGCCAAAATCCTTTTGCGAACCTCCGGTTTGTGGAACCCCTTGAGCAACTCAGTAAATGTAAAAGGGTGATCGACCAGGATCACATTATTGTCCAATGCCAACTCTCTCGAAATCTGCCAGGTAGTCGAAGTATATCGTTCGTCGTGCCGGGGAAGGGAAAGCACCAGTATATTAGTATTTGCAAGTCTGGTCATCAGGATGCCATTTGGTTAACCGGCTGTTTCGCCTCCAGGCCTTTCCGAAGCTCCACCGCTAAATCCGGGTGACGATCGTACTGATGCACTACGGCCAGCGGCTGCCCGGCAAGGTTCTCTATTCTTCCATTGGATACCGAAAATTCTGTTAAATCCGAAAAGTGAAGAGTTGCGATTGAGCCTGATCCGTTGGCTTCCAGGTGTCTGGTAAGTCCACGCAAGCGGTAGTAGAACAAGCGGATATGAATGGCCTGATCGGCACCAAGCATATCGATGATCTTCGGAAGGTTTGCGTAGGTCTCTTCCAGCATTTCTTCAATATACTGATTGATGGCCCGGCGTGAGCCATAGGTTACCCCAGCGCAAGCCACATTTTTGTCGGCCATTTGTTCGAAAACAGCATCAGAGTATGTCCTCCTGATCCACTTCTCGTTCATCTCACTTTCACTGTTAGCCACTGGCTCAATACCTGTAACTATCGCATCGCTTTGAAGGGTTGCAAATGGATCGTATTGAAAAATAATATCCCGCACATCGGCAATCATCACTTGCTCATGAGGAAGCTGCGACAAGAGCTGCTTGATCAGGAAAAATCTTTTGACCATAAACTGTGTCAGCGGAGAGGTCAATGCCTCAATTCTCGTTCTTCTTAGCGGATCCCGTTCCCATTTTGTTGACAGGTACTGCGCATATTTCTGCTGTAGCGAGGGCATCTTGCTGAGTACCTTGGCTATAACCTTGCCTGTAAAATTCTCCCTGAAGGGGATAAAATGAACACCTTGAATATGGCTGTAGTCTGCCTCAAGCTGAGGGATATTTTTGCCTGCAAACATGTAAATATCCGTGTCTGGTATGAACTTTTTGCAGCTCAAAACAAAGTGTTTGATATGCTCAAAGCCATAGCCCACCCCAAAAGTGATTATTGCCTTTCTCATCATCTTACGATTTGGTGACGAAATCATCGGTAGTATGCTTTAATTTTTTAGGTCCGAAAGCATATTCAATTAGCTTTCCTGACTCTTTCTGAATTCTTTTTATAAACGCATTGAACAGCGTGCCATCCTTCAACAGCCTTCTTGAACTGGTCCACATCCTGGCTTTGCTGTTGCGCACCAGCTTCAGCTTGCCAATCTCCCCAAGCTTCCGGCCCATCCTGCCATCTTCTCCAAAAACAACGAAGTTGGCACTCGACTCATCGTTGTCAAACACCCGGGTCACAGGCATTTCAAAGCCTTTCGCAGCCAGTCCCTGCTCTATGCGGAACCCAAAGTTGGCTCCACGCACATTCAAAAACTCTCTTCTAATGCGTCTGTATTCGAAAAGAACCTCTGCTAAAAGTTCATAGAAACCGAGCTGAATGCGGCCAGCCTTGCCAAAGGGCAGAAAGCTGTAGTTCGCATACACACAGGTGATTTTCTCATTGTCCATGAGTGGCTTTACAAGGGTTTCAACCCAATGCGGAGGGTACAACGAATCGCCGTCCCCACAAAGCTGGTACTTGCCTTTGGACGCTTTCAATCCCGCCAACCTGGCATGGGCAATACCTTGCTTAGTTTCGAGCAGTGACCTCACTCCCAGCCTATCCAATAATGCCTGGGTGCTATCAGTTGAGTTATTGTTAACGATGATCAATTCAGTTGGGTATTTCAGCTCCATGGCTGAAAAGGAAGAAAGTGTTCTTAGCAGGTTTTTCTCCTCATTCCACACTGGTATCACCACCGAAACTATCGGGTTTTTGCTATTGAACTTTGAAAGTCCCTGTTTGATGGCATCAAGCTTAGCGGCCGAAGCCTGCGTCCAGTCACCATCACTAAAATTATGTTTTCTCACCCAGCCGGGCACTTTGAATCGTGAGCTCATGAGTACCTTAGATTATTAAATTTGTAACCAATTTTTTGGGAGTAAGTGGGCGACTGAAAATTCCAGCCAATGCCCGCTAAATGAGCCTTAATATTGCCCCACTGATTCTTCAAAGCGTAAGAAACCAGGCTCTTCGGTGTAGCCACAAAAAGAAAGTATATCCAGAACAAAGTCAGATAGAAAGACCTTGAGTTTCGACGCATGAACAAAATCCGGTTTCTGCTCATGAAATAACTCTTCAGCTCACTGATAGGGCCTACAGTTTGTGATTCTTTGTGAAACAGTGTCGATTGCGTGTCTACTGCGACCTTAAATCCTTCTTTCTTGATCATCTCGGCCCAGTCGTGTTCCTCATAGTAGAGGAAATATGTCTCCGGCATCATGCCAACTTCTTCGACGACCCGCTTTGGAATCATCATTGCAGCTCCGTGTGGAAAACTTGTGTAGCTTAATCCCTCTTCATCAGCTGGAGCCGTTGCCGTCAGGCATTCATTGCGGCAGGTCACTTTATTGAACGGTGTGAAGCCTGCATACTGCATTACGTCAGGCGTATCGAAATAGTAGAGCAATGGACACAGGACGCCAATAGCGGGGTGGCTCTCCATCAGAGAGACGAGCCTGGGCAAAATATCTTCTTTGAATTCAGTGTCGTTGTTGATAAAGAAGTAGTAGTCTCCTTTTGCTTTTCTGATACCCAGATTGTTGCCACCTGCAAAGCCGAGGTTGATGTCGCTTCTTACAAACGTGATCCACGGGTGCTGAGCCTTCAACAACGGGCCGGGGTTCTCCCGGGACCCATTGTCTACCACCACCATCTGAATATTTTTTATCCCCTGCTTCTCAATGCTCCTAAGCAGTTCCAGGGTGACTTTTGTATTGTTATAATTAACTGTGATGATCGATACCATGCTTATACTGCTAATTTTCTTTGTGCCTTTTCCCACACGGCCGATTGCTTACCATTTATTAGTCGCCATAGGCCCCGGAAAACAGAAACATTCATGATGGTGAAATACAAGGGGATGTACAGAATCTTCAGTCTTGTTTTGCGCTTTTCAAGTATGTAACCCAGCGCCGCCATTACATAAAATACTATCTGGGCAATGAAGAGAACCGTGCCTGGCAAGTAGCCCTGGAGAGCCAGCATAAAGCTGGTGACGAGAAGAAGCGGCAACATCAGCGGTGTGAGCGTCCAGCGGAGTGCCCGGTGCGATACATATTGAAAGGTCAGTACAGGGTTTGGGAACGGATTAAGTAACCCGCTCATGCGCACTACTGCCTGAAGTCCTCCGGCGGCAATTCTCACCTTCCGCTTTATTTCTTCTGTAATAGAAAGGGAAGCCGTTTCAAGGGCATATGACTGTGCCTCATATACTACCCGATGCCCTTTAGCGGCTATTCCCATTGTGAGCACAAAATCTTCGATCAGGGTGTCGGTCGGCACGGGCTCATAAAGGGATGTTCTCACGGCAAAAAGCTCACCGGCAGCGCCCACCACTGAGTGTAGCTCTGAGTCCCATTGCTTAAGCTTTGATTCATATTTCCAGTAGATACCTTCACCAGCGGCTGAAGCATCGTCGGCATTGGTTTGCTCGATCCTTTTCTCTCCAGCCACGGCACCCACCGATGGGTCAGCAAAATGGCGAACCATGTTGGTGATCGCCTCTTTGTTGAGCAGCGTGTTGGCGTCAGTGAAAATAGTGATGGGCGACACAATGCCTTTCATTACCCTTTCAACAGCAGCCAGCTTTCCTTTGCGTTCGGGTCTGTGCTCCAGGGTAATGGCTGGGTATTTCGTAATAATCTCATTGGTCTTATCTGTACTGCCGTCAGTGACAAACAGAAACTTGATCTTATCTGACGGGTAGCTAAGGCTCAGGGAATTCCTGATTTTGTCTTCTACACAGTCCTGTTCGTTATAGGCGGCCACCAGCATCGTAACTTCAGGCCATTCTGTCATCTCGACCGGCTTTCTAGGCGCAAAAAATCTCTTAATCTTCACCAGGGCAAACAGCACAATACCATAGCCCAGGTAGCTGTAGAAAAGAATACTTAGCGCAACAATACTGATTACAATGAGGATTTCCATTTCTGATCTTTTCCACCAAATTAGCGGGTGACCAGTGCTTGGGGCCTAAGTATTCGATAGTTGGGGACGAACTGTCGATTTTTGGATTGAATCGGTGGAAGAGGGAATCAGAGAGTTTTGATATGGTTCATCAAAACAGGCTTATGTGCCCTGCTGATAGGTATTACTTTGTCTTTAATCACCAGGTTAGTTTCCTCGATATCCACAATCTTGGAGAGGTTCACTATATAAGACCTGTGCACTTTCAAAAACTTGCTGTTGTCTATTTTTGCATCAATGTTTTTTAAAGTGGAATGAACAATGAACTTTTCTTTTTTCTCGGTGTGAAAAACGACGTAGTCGCCAATAGATTCGATGTACAAAATATCATCCAGGCTAAGCCTTACATGCCTCCCATCTACTTTTACGTAGAGTTCGTTGATCTCTTTGGATGTCTTTTTACCATGCACCTCTCTTGCCTTATCAATGGCCTTTAAAAGCCGACTCAAAACAATGGGCTTGTGAAGGTAATCGGTCACCTTGTATTCAAATGCTTCAAGAGCGTACTCTTTGAGGGTGGTGGTGAAAATCACCTGCGGAATGTCGGGCTTCATTCGAACCAGCTCCATGCCGTTCAGTTCGGGCATTTCAATGTCAAGCAGAATCAAATCGACTTCTTCCTTGTTCAAAAAATTGAGTGCCTCCAAACCATTAACACACATTCCCACCACGGTGAGATCTTCAATCTTTTCGCACATGAGCTCCAGCGACTTTCTCGCCATTTCATCATCATCAACTATCAGACACCTCATTGTATTAAGTGTTTTTTGATTCTGGCCAACTCGTTTTGTACAATTTGCAACTTAGGATCAATATCCCCAATAAATTTTGCGAACTTCTGTTTGAGCAAATCAGTCATTCCCGATGCTTTTCCTTCGGTTTCTATTTCAACAAGGAGCTCTGAAACTTTGGTAAGTCCCACCATAGCAAAGTTGGGAGATATTTTGTGCACTTTCCGAATGAATTCAGCCTCGTTCCCTTCTTTTTCCAGCTGTTTTAAAAGCTCAATCTCGCTGGCAATACCATCAACAAAAATCTGAAAAATGATGGAAGCCCTTTCTACATCATCCTCATACATCAAGTAGAGATGCTCGCTATCCAGGGAGGCTGAAAACTCAAAATCAGCCGATTTTTTTTCTTTCTCCTGCATTTTCTGATCCTTTAGGGCCTTGAGCAATTGCTCAGGAGTAAACGGTTTAGTCAAATGGTAGTTCATGCCTACTTCAAGGGCTCGGTTGCGCTCATCTACCAAAGCCGAGGCAGTCAATGCTATTATCGGAACGTTGCTATTTGGGTTATTTTCCATACTCCTAATCCGTATGGTTGTTTCATAACCATCCATTTTAGGCATCCGAATATCCATTAAAATATAATTATAAACATAATTTTCAACGAATTCGAGTGCTTCAACCCCATTATTAGCCATATCACAGGGAATTTTCCATTTAAAAAACAACCCCGAAAGGTATTGCTGATTCATTTCATTGTCTTCCACTATCAGCACCCTGCCAAGCTGGGGAGGAGTACTACTATCATGGCTTGGCTCCACAGCTGGTTGGGCTTCGCCCACCCTTACCTCAAGAATGACCCGAAAAGTAGTTCCCTGGCCTTCTTCACTTTCGAGCTGTATGGTGCCATCCATCATCTCCACCAGATGTTTCACTATCGAAAGCCCAAGGCCGGTGCCACCATACTTAAGTTTGGTTTCCTTGTCGGCCTGTTTAAAAGACTCAAAAACCATCGCTTGCTTGTCGGCCGATATGCCTATGCCAGTGTCCCACACAGAAAATTCCACTCTAACCGAGTCTTCTATTTTCTCCAGCACCTTAGCAGCGATTACAATGAAGCCTTTTTCAGTGAACTTGGCAGCATTACCCACCAGGTTGATAAAAATCTGATTCACGGCGGTAGGGTCGGCCAAAAGGATCTCGGGAACCTCAGGAGATATGTCGGTGAAGAAATTGATATCGCCCTTGCCCGCCTTCACCTCAAATGTCTTCATGACCGATTCTGCCACCTCCCGGATGTTAACAGGCTCCTCGGCCAGCTCATACAGCCCCGCTTCTATTTTAGACAGGTCAAGGATACCGGATATCAACCCGAGCAGTATTTCAGTAGAGAACTTGATTGTTTTGAGGTAGTCGCTTTGCTGCTGATCCAGCATCGTATCTCCCAGCAGGTTCGACATCCCAACGATCGCATTGATTGGGTTGCGGATTTCGTGGCTCATGTTGGCCAAAAACTGCTTTTCTGCCAGCATGGCCTTTTCTGCTTTATTACGGGCGATTCGCAGCTCTTCTTCCAGTCGCTTCCTATCGGTGATGTCGTAGTGAATGCCCAGCGATCCCTGAATAACGCCTTTTTCATCATAGAAAGGCGCTCCGCTAATAAGCACCCATATTCTCTCTCCACTTTTATTCAGTATTTCTATTTCGTAAATATTGGCCTTACCCTCAAGCCTTTCTGCGTCTTGCTTTTCGATAGTAGCCAAAGACTCAGGAGGAACAAGCAGGTCATTGGCTTTCTTGCCGACGAGCTCCGCCGAAGTGTAGCCAGTCATTTCACAGAATCTGTGGTACGCTTTTACTATTCGCCCAGCTCTGTCTACTTCAAGCAAGCCCAGCTCCATGTTTTCAATGAGGCCTCTGTACTTTTCTTCGCTGAGCTTTAATCGCTTCTCCTGGTTTTTCTCTTCTGTAATATCCAAATAGTGCCACAAGTGGCCCAGGTAGGTTTCGTCCTCAAAAATAGGGGTGTAGTCACGGAGTAGCACAGTTCCGTCATTCATCAGCAGCTCTTCCCGGCTCACTGGCTGTTGCTTGTTCAGTAGTTGTTCTATGCGTTTGGTAAAAGCTGCAGGATTGGCAAACAAATGTTTAGTCTCTTCTGCAGAATTACTGCAGTCGGCACCAATCAGGTCATTGGGCACTGCAGAAATATTGAAAATGGAGCAAAATTTCTCATTCACCAGCACAATTTTACGGTGCTCATCTTCCACCAAAATGCCTGCATTGAGGCTGCCAATTAACGAGGTGAGCCTTAAACTTGCCTTCAGCAATTCCTGCTCCGAGTCTATTCGCTTCGTGACATCCCTTCCAACGGCACTTACCTTGAGCAGCTTGCCAGAAGGATTGTAGAAATACTGTACATTTTGTTCAATCCAAATCCATTGGCCATTAATGCCGACAACTGGCACCACACTGAAACTGCGTTTCTCCTTCTCAATTCTTTGCTGCTGGTAGAAAAACAATACTTGTTTTTTGTATTTTTCGGGCACAAAGTCGACAAACTTCCGACCGATAATTTCCGATTTATTCTTAAAACCTAAACTACTGACAGCCACCGGGTTCACAAGGGTGATGATACCTTTTCCTGTTGTTTCGTAGATAAAGTCGCTGGCTGAATCAATAATTTGCCGATACCTCAGCTCACTTTCCTCTGCCTGTTTGGTTCTCTCCTCTATCTTCACCTCCAGACTCTCGTTTAGCGCAATAAGCTCCTTGTTGGCACTATCAAGTTCCGTAGTTCTCGACACAAGCACAGCCTCCGCCTGCTTCCGCAAAGCTATTTCTCTCTCCAATTGCTTCCTTAAGTCTTCCAATTCGCCCATTCCAGCTACCAGAGGTTTGTGATGATCCATGGATTAATCCAAAAAATACAACTTCTTCAGCTTTTTTGATAATAAGAAAGGAATATCATTCACTGCTATCTGCTTTTTGAAGGCAACCTCGCTTTTTATTCATTCACTAAAAGCAAAAACAAGTAGAGCTCGAGCCTGTGCCTTACTCTACGCAGCATTGCTACCAAGGGCCGCCTACACAAACCCCACCTCATATCAATTAAAAATTTACCACTTCCACGCAACCTGACCGCAGTTTGTCGCATCTAACCAGCAAGTTCAAAACTAACTTACTATGCTTAAAAACTTTTTTAATGTCACCTTCAGGAGCATTCTGAAGCACAAATTCTACTCCTTCATCAACATTCTAGGGCTCTCCATCGGCATCACATGTTTTTTGATGATCACGCTCTACGTGCAGGATGAGCTGAGCTACGACAAACACCTGCCAGCCATTGAAAGGCTCTACCGGCTCGATTTCACGGGTACTATTGGTGGCAACACGTTCATCACTTCCCTTTCGAGCGTGCCCGCAGCACAAGCGCTCATGAACGACTACCCGGAAGTGGAGTCGGCAGTGCGGATGCGGGATAGAGGCAACGAAATGATCAAGCCAGAGGGCCAGATGCAAATCTTCAACGAGGAGAAAATACTTTTGGCTGATTCGAATTTCTTTGAGTTTTTTCAGCTACCTCTGCTCGAAGGAGACCCTGCAACAGCGCTGGCAGCTCCTAAAAAGGCAGCCATAAGCGAAGCCATAGCAAAAAAGTATTTTGGTGATGAGCCAGCCGTTGGCAAAACAATAGAAGTGCAGGGCTGGGACAACTTTGAGGTTACAGCCGTGTACAAAGAAATGCCCAGCAATCAGCACTTTCATGCCGACGTGCTACTCTCAATTACCAGCACAAGCGAAGCTTTCAATACGCAATGGATGGGGTTCAATTTTGTCACTTACCTCAAAATAAAATCAGAGAACGCTGCTTCTACCCTTGAAGCGAAATTCCCCGACATGATCGCCAAATACATTGGGCCTGAAATTCAGAAGTTCATGGGACAGAACATGGAGGAGTTCAAGGAAGCTGGTGGCCAGCTGGGTTACGCCTTATATCCTGTAAAGGATATCCACCTCAACTCAAGCAAACTCGGAGAACTCGAGGCCAATGGCGACATCACCTATGTGTACCTGTTTTCGGTCATTGCTTTCTTCATTCTTCTTATTGCCTGCATCAATTTCATGAACCTGTCAACCGCCCGCTCTGCAAACCGGGCCAAAGAGGTTGGCGTTCGAAAAGTGTTGGGCGCTCAGCGGCCCCTCATCATTCGTCAGTTTCTGGCAGAGGCACTTATCCTGAGCTTCTTTTCATTTATGCTGGCCTACGGATTATGCTTTCTACTCCTGCCCTCGTTCAATACACTGGCCGAAAAGCAACTAGCCATCAGTGCCTTGCTTACACCAGTGTTTATTATCACCATTTTGGGATTGATCATTGCGGTCGGTTTATTGGCTGGTAGCTACCCCGCCTTCTACCTTTCTGGCTTCAAGCCTGTAGAGGTACTTAAAGGCAAGCTCAACCTCGGCATGAAGAGTGGGGCCATTCGTAGCTTTCTTGTTGTCTTCCAGTTCACGCTCTCCATTATCATGATAGTGGGCACCATGGTTATTTATGATCAATTGAATTTCATACGAAACAAAAAGCTTGGCTACCAGAAAGATCACTTGATCATTATCAACGATCCCTGGCTTTTGAAAGACAACCTCAATGCCTTCAAAACTGAAGCACTGCGAAATTCGGCTGTCGTCAGCGGCACTCTCAGTAGCTTTCTGCCTGTGAATGGGAACACCAATAACAACCTTTACTTCAAAGGGAAAAATCCTCAAAACGAATCCCACATAGTCAGTGACTGGCGAGTCGATCAGGACTACGTGCCCACATTTGGTATTGAAATAAAAGAGGGGCGAAACTTCTCTCGGGAGTTTCCAAGTGATTCTTCTGCCATAGTAGTCAATGAAGCATTTGTAAAGCAGTTTGGCCTTGAAAACCCCATTGGCGAATTCATCTCCACTCATGGTGATGACGAAGATGGAGCCAGCATTGTTTCCTACAAAATCATTGGGGTTATGGGGGATTTTCATTATGCCTCTCTGAGAGAAAGTATTTATCCTCTGATGATGAAGCTGGCTAGCAGCAGGGGAAATATCACTTTCAAAGTGGCTGGCGACAATATTGATCAAACCATCGCCACCCTGAAGAGCACCTGGGAGCAGTTTGGCCCCGGGCAGCCTTTCAGCTACAATTTCATCGACCAGCAATTTGAGGAGGTGCACAAGTCGGAAATGCGGATAGGCTCCATCTTTATGGTATTTGCCTCGTTAGCCGTATTTATTGCCTGCCTGGGACTATTTGGGTTGGCGGCTTTCACAGCCGAACAACGCAACAAAGAAATTGGCGTACGCAAGGTGCTTGGTGCCAGTGTTTCCAGTATCATGAGCCTGCTGTCCAGGGAGTTTGTGAAGTTGATTGGTATTTCCTTTGTCATAGCTGCACCTACAGCCTACTTTGCTGTCGGCAAATGGCTCGACAACTTTGCCTACCGCACCGAGCTCAGCCTGGTTACGATATTCATCGCCGGTTTACTTTCGTTGGTAGTGGCCTGGCTTACCATGAGCTTTCAAACATGGAGAGCAGCACGTGCCAACCCGGTAAACTCCCTCAGAAGCGAATGACATAAAGAAAAAGAGGCCAGCCCAATAAAACTTGAGCTGGCCTCGTCCTTTCAAAAAGAATCTCTTTTTTTACTCGCCTGCTTCTTTCTTAGGCAACACATTTGTGGTAATGCTGATCCTCTCGCTGCTATTGGTAGCGTTAGAAATAATGGTAATTACCTTGTTTTGCATTCCCATTTTTCCAGTGCTATTGAACGATACCTTCACTTCTCCTTTTTCCCCGGGAGCAATAGGCTCTTTTGGCCAGCTAGGGGCTGTGCATCCGCATGTTGTGAGCACCCTCGATAGAATTAGGGGCTCAGTGCCCTTATTTGCAAAGGCAAATACATACTCCACCTTGTCGCCTTGTGTAATGTCACCAAAATCGTGGGTGGACTCTTCAAACTTAATTTCAGGACCTTTCTTTTCTGCAGCCGCATCCTGCGCTTGTACAGCTACTGCCGATGCCAGCATGAAAACTACTAACCAAGCAAACTTTCTCATATCCAATTATATTTTGTAAAACTCATTTTTAATACACAAACAACGGCGTAGGTAACCAATAGTTCCCTTACTAACACCAGAGAAGCGTTTTTATTCACCCTCTTCAACAAAAGTAAATAAATTTCTCAGAGCAAAGAAACTTAGTTGCTCTTCGACACAGCCTCCATTAACCCCCGCATATACCCTATAGCATAAAGGTTGCCAAGAATACCATAACCAGGGTGATTGTTTTCCTCTCCCTCCATCGTCGGCACATGATCCGGCCTGATAGGCCCCTTGAAGCCAATATCATAATATGCCTTCATGGCTTCGTACATGTCAGTTTTGCCATTATCATGGAAGCTTTCTTCAAATTTCCATTTGTCGCCAATGATGTCCCTGAAGTGCACAAAGTAGATGCGGTTTCTGTTGCCAAAGTACCTGATGGCCGACGGAATATCTTCCCCCATAGTGGCAAAGGTGCCCTGGCAGAAAGTGAGCCCATTGCTTGGGCTGGAATGCATATCCAGCATACGTTTGAAGGCCTCCACCGACGTCATGATCCTGGCAATGCCCCGAATATTGGGTATTGGCGGGTCATCAGGGTGCATGGCCATTTTAATACCTGCTTTTTCCGCTTCCGGCATAACGGCCTTTAAGAAGTAGTCGAGGTTACTCCACATTTTCTCCGCAGAAATTTCGCCGTACTCCGTAAGAGGCTGGTCTTTTACGTCTTCGTAGTTAAAAGCGGTAACGAATGCATCTCCCCTACCTCTCTTGTCGACCTGACTCCGGTGCCAGCTAATCACCGGCATCCAGTTATAACAAACAGTATCGATGCCCGCCCTGGCACTGCTTTTTAAGAATGTGATAAAATTATCAAGCTCCTCGTCTCGCCCCGGCAGTCCCAGTTTGGTTTTCTCAAGTGTTGGTGGCCCTTCCAATACCCGCAGCACCAATCCTTCCTTCGCAAATACGTCTTTCAGCCCCTGAATAGTCTCATAGTCCCAGGGCTTTTTGCCAGGCACGCCAGCCATGCTGGGACTCACAGAGCAAACCGCTCCATCCACGCCCATTTGGCGCTGTAAAGCCAGTTTCTGAGGTTGCATCCCGTAGAAGTAAGACATGCAAATTTGCAGTTCGTCTTTCACTTCCGGGTCCCTACGGCCTACTTCAGCAAATGCATGACTGCCTCCCAGACCGGAGAGGGCTGCCAGCGAGGCTGTACCCTTTATAAACTGTCTTCTCGACTTTTCCATGTTTGTAAAACTATTAGCTGCCAGCTTGGCTTAAGCTGTTAGGAAAGATAAGAAAAAGAAGAAACTTAGAAAGGTTAACTACTTATGAACGGTTCGCAGGTGAAGCGTGAAAACAGAACCCATACCAAATTCAGATTGAACAGTAATCTTCCCTTTGATCTTTTGTGCCGCTTCGCTGGCGATATAAAGCCCAAGCCCCGATCCTTTAGAGCTGGTAGTGCCTCGATAAAACATCTCAAAAATTCTTTTTAGAATCTCTGGCTTTATTCCCTCACCGTTGTCACTCACCATGATAGATACCTCGCTGCCTTTCTTTCGGGAGGTGATGGTAATTTTAGCCGGATGGTTCTCATTTTTTTTTCTATACGCAATGGCATTTCCAATCAGGTTGGCCAAAATCACCCGAACGCTTGTTTTATCATTGATAATCTCACCCACGGTAAGCGACGAGAAGTCAATCTCAACAGCATCGAATCCATCCATATAGCGAACGTCTTCAATGATATCAGCAATGAGTTCCTGCATGTCTATGCGTTGGTAGTTAGCCTCCACTCGCTTAACGTGCGAAAAATCGAGCACCTCCACAATGAATTGTTCGAGTTTCCTGACACTGTCCTCAATCTTATTGAAATAGGTTCTATGTTCCGCCTGGTCCCGAGTGAGGGTACTGAGGTTAACCAGCCCTTTTATTGATTTAAGAGGTGCCGTAAGGTCATGAGAAACACTGTAAACAAAGTGGTCCAGCTCCTTATTGGTTGTTTTTAGTTCACTGTTGGCCCTTTCCAGCCGAATAACCTGATCGGTGATTTGCTCCCTGGCGAAATTTATGTCATCAATCACTCTGCCAGTTATCGCTGAAAACACGTAAAGCAAACTGGTGCCGAGGTAAATATTGATCAAAACCGGATCAATCGTGTACTCCCCCATCGCCTCAATCTCCCTGACGACCGGAATAATATAGGCAAGTATAAAGATGAAGGAGTTGGTGAGCACCGCCATGCCAAACCCAAAACGCAAAGCAAACCAGAGTGAAAAAACACCATACACAAACCAGTATTGATCCAGACCGACAAAAAATGACATCATGAAGATTAAAAAGTAGATAGCAATTACCAGAAGTCTATCCTTACCAGGGATTTTAGGGCTGTAGTCGTTGAAGTCGAAATGAATAGCGAGCAGGCCATGCCTCCCCATCACAGGTGTCAAAAAATATAAAATTGGCAGGGTTAGTCCAAAATTACACATAAACTCCCTGAGCCAGCCAAGTACAGCAGTGCTGGAAAACATCACAATCGGGAAATGGAACGTCAAATAGAATAACACCTTCAGAAAAAGGAAGGAAATGAACAGGGGAATAATTATTCCCCACAGCAAAAACAGATTGAGGTTGTGTGTATCCGGTATCCAATACTTCCCATGGTTTTTTACAGAAAAGAGGTACCATGAAAGGAAGACAAATGATGTTTCAGGCAGAGCAAACAAGGGGCGGAAATACCAGGGATCTACACCCCACAGGTACCCGCAAATGACCGCATTGATGTACACCATTGGAAGTACCCTGACTGGCCCCCACCAGTTGACAAGTATTATTCCGATAGCAGTTGGCAGGTAGATCAGAGCAGCCGTGGAAGAAATTCTGTATATCGACGACAGGTAGCTTGCAGCAAAAAAGATAATAAGAGGAGCTACCCACGTCCACCAGGGCAATATATTTCTCAGCTGACTTTGGCTGACTTTGTTATCAGTTTTCACACAATGGCCCAGGTTGATTGCTAACTAATATACCGAAAAGATACTATAATAACACACATCAGGCACCTCAAAAAGGCTTATGGTTCTTAGCCACCAAAAAATTTAGCGTCAAAGTTAACAAGAAAAACTTCATCGGTGGCCCGTGTGACAGCCGTATACAACCACCTGACAAAATCCTGGTTTATCATATCGTCTTTTACGTATCCCTGATCGACAAACACTGCCTTCCATTGGCCGCCCTGCGACTTGTGGCAAGTGAGAGCATATGCAAACTTAACCTGAAGCGCATTCAGGAAGGGATCCTTCTTCAAAGCTTCTGCCCTTTCTTTTTTGTTGGCCAGATCCTCATAGTCCTTCAGCACCTCCTCGTACAATTTCTTATGATCCTCCGGGCCAATGGAGGGCGTTGGCGCATGCAACGACTCCAGCAACACCTTCGCTTCAAATTTGCCTGCATCATAGTCGATCATCCTTAATTCCAGGTCGGCAAACCGAAAGCCATACGCCTCCTGAAAACTGATGATTTTCATGATTTCCACGAAGTCTCCATTGGCCAAAAATCCGCCTGGAGCATCCTCAGGGAAATAGAAATAATTGTTTCTGGTAGCAAGAAGTATGTCGCCGGCATTGATCTCGTCTTCCATAAAGTGGATTTGCCGTCTGATGTATTGATTGTACATCACTGCTGACTTATTTGATCGACAAATGATGATAGTATTTTCCTGGCCGAACTTGTCATATGCATACCTCAACCCCTCCTCCAGTTTCTCGGAGGTCATCCGGAAGATGTCTTTGAACGGCCTGGTTATGAACCTGGGAGTGTAATTCTCAGCCTTTATCAGCTCTCGAAGAGCGGTGGCGTTTTCCAAAATACCGGACGCCTTTTCCTGCCGAAGCACTTCGGTGAGCTCCACTTCCTTCACATCCACGTGAAATTGACTGCGCAGGTAAGCGCTACTCATGGCCGGCGACTCAATTTGGCCAACAGGTGGTAGCTGTGCCACATCTCCTACCAAAATAAGCCTGTTGGTCTCCTTTTCAAAAACATACTCCATGAGATCTGCCAGCAGCCCATTTTGCCCAAAGTCGCTTTCGTTGGAGAGCATTGACGCTTCATCCACGATGAAGATGGTATCCTTTTGATAGTTTTTCTGTCGACTGAACTTCAGGTTTTGGCTGCCTGGCTCCGAGGTTTGTTTGTAAATCACTTTGTGGATCGTGAATGCCGAGCGTTTAGCATAGCCGCTCATCACTTTTGCGGCCCGGCCGGTAGGTGCAAGCAGAGAATATTTCCGGTTGAAAAGTGGAAGAACATTAACTAGTTGGCTAACCAGGGTAGTCTTGCCCGTTCCCGCATAGCCTCTCAGCAGCAGGATCTGCGGGCCCGGCTTTTCATCGTTCAGCAACTCATCGAGGAGGCCCATAAACGCTCTTTGTCCATTTGTGGGTGCAAATGGAAACCGGCGTTCAAGTACTTCGGAGGGTAAGGGCAAATGAGTGGGTGGTTAGCTGTAAAAGCCGAATTTCCTCAATAGCCAACTTAAATCAAACATTGAAATGAATTGCTTACACAAAACCCGGCAGGTGGGTGTGGAATTTTCCCTAAATTTGAAGATGGATGTTAGTCAGGAAGTAGAGCGCCTGTATGGGCACGAAGTAAGAGCGAGGGTGTGTGGCATTTGCTTCAGTGCAGACAAGCTGCTGTTAGTCAAGCACATGGGTCTTACTTCGGTTGGCTTTTTGTGGGCACCACCTGGCGGTGGTGTGCAATATGGCACCAGTCTGGAAAGCAACCTCATCAGAGAATTCAAAGAGGAAACTGGCCTTTCTGTAAACGTGGCTAGATTTCTTTTTGTCTATGAATATGTGGGCCCGCCCCTGCAAACAATAGAACTATTCTTCGAAGTTCAGCCCACAGGCGGAGACCTGTGCAGAGGCCTCGATCCCGAAATGTCTGATTCACAGCAGATAATAGATGAGGTTCGTTTTGTATCTTTGAAGGAGCTGAACGATTTTGCACCGGAAAGTCTCCATCATATGTTAAAGGGTGTTCACAACAAGGAAGACCTACTTCGTAAAACAGGATTTTTTAAATTTGAAAAGAATTAATAAAATAGCGTTTTCTATTAAAATCATATAGTTTCGTAAACTAATAACTTAAGCACTCAAATAGTCAAAAGATGAATACCACCAAAATTCTATCCATTGTAATTCTAGTTATTGCTCTAGCTTTAGGATATTATCTTTTCAGCAGTATCAAAACTGATATTGATACCACTGAGAGAATTGCCAAAACTGAGGCGAGAGTTATTAACAAGCTTAAGATGATCCGTGAGGCTCAGGTAGCTTTCCAGAAAGTGAATGGGAAATATTCTGGCAACTGGGATGAATTACTTGCATTTGTGGATACCGGTAGTTTCTACATCACAAACAAAACGGAGATTATTATCCCCCTTGACTATGGTGCTGATAGTATTTATGTGGAAATTGACACAATAGGAACAGTTTTGGTGAGAGATTCGATTTTTAGCCCAAGCAAGTTTCCTAATTTCGACCTTGCTACGCTTCCTCTTATTCCCGGAACAGACGGTAAAAGGTTCGATATGTGGGCTGACAAGATTGACAAAGCAGGCGTGATGGTTGATGTAGTTGAAGTAAGAGACATCGCCCCCGTTGATCCGGCAAGGAAAGAATCAAACGAAATCACTAACCGTAAACCACTACGTTTCGGTTCCAGAACGAATATTACTACATCGGGAAACTGGGAATAATTGCCTTTGGAGACTCTCGTAGCCAACTACAAGCTTTTAAAAAAAGTCAAAGACGCCAAGTTCGATGTCGATGACCTTCATCACTATGGCTTGTGTCTTCAGATTGGCATTCGTGACTTCCAGTTTTGTGTAATCGACAACAGAGACAATCGGTGTCTTCTTTATGAAGACTTTGCTTTTGAAAACGTGAAGACGGTCAATGCCCGTCTTCAAGTCGTTCAAGACCTCTTCGAGAATCATCACCTGCTCATGGCAGGCTTTTGGAGTACTATCAAGCTTTCGATTAAAAGTCACAAGTTTGCCCTTGTACCTCAGCCGGTCTTCTCAAAGGAGGGGCTTGTGGACTACCTGTCGTTTAACACCCCTTTTAATCCCAGATACGAAGAAGTATATTTCTATAAGCACATTGGCACCGATGCTGTTAATGTATTTTCGGCTGACAAGAAGCTGATAGATTGGATCAGGGAGTTGTATAGCCAAAAAGATGTGATTGTGGTTCATCAGGGAAGCGCATTCATTGAGGGGATCCTCAAATACAACGACCACTCAGGCGAAAAATCAATGTTTTGTCTGGTTGACAAAGGCATCCTCCATGTGGTGATCACTTCTGACAAAAAGCTTCACTACTACAACCAGTTCGCAGTAAGAAAAACTGCTGATTACCTAAAATACATCATGCTTGTGTTTAAGGAAATGAAGCTGTCGCAAAAGAAGAGTAAAGTACTATTCTGGGGTGGTTTAACCCCACAGTCTCCGCATATTCAGGAGCTCAAAAAGTATATCCGTGACATTTCGTTTGGAAGTCGGCCTTCCTATCTCGCTTTCAGCTTTGTGTTTGACGAGATTCCCGATCATAAGGGTTTCGACGTGTTCAACATTTTTCTTTGCGACTAATCTTGGCTAACTTTTAGCGAGGATCTTTATATGTCAAACAAAACCGCTGTCTTTCCTGGTTCCTTCGACCCCTTCACACTGGGGCATTTCGACATTGTGGTGAGGAGCCTGAAGCTGTTCGACGAGGTAATCATCGCTATTGGCCATAATAGTCAGAAAAAAAGGTATTTCCCGCTTGAGACTATGCTCAGCAAAATAGAAAGTGCCTTTGTAGAATACCCTCAGGTAAAAATAGTGACCTACGACGAGCTAACAGCAGACCTCGCCAAAAGACTGGGCGCTAAAGTACTACTCAGAGGACTCCGAAATACGACGGACTTTGAATATGAGAATAGTATTTCGCAGGTAAACAGGTACCTGAACGACGAAATAGAAACCATGTTTTTGATTACTTCCCCCAAGTACGCCCCCATTAGTTCCACCATTATCAGGGAAGTTCATAAGTATGGCGGCGATGTAAAGGCCTTTCTGCCCTACGAGTTGTAAGCTTCTCTTTTTACCTTGTAGAATTCCCGGGCCACGTGCCTGATCGATCGGTAGGAGTTGTAAAGTGAGGCCCTTACATCTCTTATTTCCATCCACCTAAGCTCATCAATGTTCTCCTCTTTTTGAGGAGTCATTTGGCTATCATCTATAAGATCCATGCGGTACCAATGGGTCTTTTTCAAGATGTACTTCTCGTTCATGATATAAGTGTGGTAGGTAGCGCAAATCTTCTCACCCAAAAGCACCTTCACTCTGCACTCTTCTTCTACCTCCCTCACGGCAGCCATTTCAGGGGTTTCCTTCTTCTCCAGTTTCCCTTTTGGAAAATCCCATTTACCAAGGCGGTGAATGAGTAAAATCTGATCTCCCTTTTCTACCACACCACCAGCAGCCTCAACAATATTGAATTTTTCCTTAAGGTGGTTGATGGTCGCCTTACGCTTGCTTACAGCAAATGTAACCGCATCGAGGTCTTTCAACTTCTTTTTTGTCATCAACTGAAGAAGCTTGTCAATGTCTTCCTTCGAAGCATTGACCACAAGCACATCGTCTTGCAGCTTTTTAGTATCGATGCCGTCTCGTTTTCCGTCAACGATATGGTTGTATTGCTCGAAGTTTTGAACTTCATCGAGTTTTTTTATGGAGACAGGAATATCGTTGATGAAAATCTTCATGTTGCGATCTTAGAAGAGCCAATAATGTAAATTCTCTCCAATATGAAAAAGTTTTTTCTACGAATTCATTAAAAAAATCTGCGAACCCGGACACATTGAATCAATACTGCAAGGTGCCTTTCAGCTATTTCCTACAAGGGTCAATATTTAACTTAGACCAGAAATGGCAATTTTATCGAGTATGGTTACTTTTGAAGCATGAACATTAAAATTGCAGACCCTTCCGTTGCCGCCGCAACTGCCAAACACCTGCTCAGCATTGGGGCGGTAAAGCTCAGCCCCGACAAGCCATTTACCTGGGCTTCTGGTTGGAAGTCGCCTATTTACTGTGACAACAGGATGACGCTCTCTTATCCTGAAACAAGAAGCTTCATGAAGGAGCAGCTAGTGAGTCTCATTAAGAAGGAATTTCCCGGCGTCGGGGGCATTGCTGGTGTGGCCACCGCAGGTATTCCACAAGGGGCACTTTTGGCTGATAGCCTTGACTTGCCTTTTTGCTACGTGCGCTCCAAGCCGAAAGACCATGGCATGGAAAATCTCATTGAAGGAAGGATAGAAACTGGCCAGAAGGTAGTTGTTGTCGAGGATTTAGTCTCGACTGGCGGCAGCTCACTGAAAGCCGTAGACGCCCTTAGAGGAGCCAAAGCGCAAGTGCTGGGCATGGCAGCCATTTTTACCTATGGTTTCCCACAGGCGGAACAAAACTTCGTCAAGGCCGGCGTAAATCTGGCTTGCCTGTGCGACTATGAGTCGCTGATTAAAGTAGCCAGCGATAATGGCTATATCAATGCCTCCCATGTGGCTTCACTCGGAGCATGGAGAACAGACCCTGCCAACTGGAAAGTCTAACTCAATGGATTATAGCCTTACTTCCTCCGACCTCGTCGTCGGCGTCAAAACACTTGGCGCAGAACTCTGTAGCATCAAAGGTGTGAACAATGGTGTGGAGTACATCTGGCAGGCTAACCCAGCTGACTGGGGCAGACACGCCCCTATTTTGTTTCCCATAGTGGGCAAGCTCAAAGGAGACAGCTATCAGTACAAAGAGAAAACATACCACTTACCACAGCATGGCTTTGCCAGAGATCAGGAATTCAGTCTGATAGAATCAACCGAGTCAAAGCTGGTGTTTGGGCTTACGTCAAATGACGATCTAAAGCTCGTGTATCCCTTCGACTTTTCATTGTCAGTAACGTATGAGCTCTCAGGAAACTCGCTCCAAATTTCCTACGCTGTAAAAAACCCAGGCACTGATCCCCTCCTCTATTCCGTTGGTGCCCATCCTGCCTTTCGTATTCCTATCCATCCCGAAGCAAAAAGGTCGGATTACGAAATCCTTTTTGAAAAAGGAGAGTCCGTGGTTGTCCACTTGATCGATGGAGGACTGCTTTCTGGCAAAACGGAGCGGCTTTCTCTTAAGCAAAACAGGCTGGTCATAAGCGACTCTCTCTTCGACAAAGATGCGCTCGTATTTAAGGGGCTTGCTTCAAAAAAATTATCATTGGTAAAAGCGGGCGAAGCACCGTTCTTAAATTTCTATTTCGACGCCCCCTACTTTGGCATCTGGTCTAAGTCAGGCACGTCTGAATTCGTTTGTCTTGAGCCTTGGAACGGCATTGCTGACAGTGTCAACCACAATCAGCTTTTGGTAAAAAAAGAGGGCATTCGACGTTTGAATGGTGGAGCGTCAGAGACGTTTAACTTTTCCGTGGAAATCATGGGGTAAAATGTCTGCCGACTGACTAACCAAACACTAAAGCGAACCAGAAACAAACTCCAGAAAGAGAGACACGTTTGAGTTTCTATACAAAAAAAGATGAAACTCTTAACACTCACTCTCCTCCTATTTGTTTTTCACACTGGCATAGCTCAAGATGTTACACAAAGAAAAAACAACTACAACCTGAGTAAAGATGGTGTCGCCCTATCTGGCTATGATCCCGTGAGCTACTTCAAAAGTCCTGAGCCAAAAAAAGGCGAAGCGAAATGGTCACATACCTACCAGGGAATTACTTATTGGTTTAGCTCGGCCAGCAACCGCACCGAGTTTATCAATTCACCAACCAAATACGAGCCTTCATATGGTGGATGGTGCGCCTATGCATTAGGCACTTCAGGCGAAAAGATACAGGTGGATCCGCTCACCTACAAAATCTACCAGGGTAAGCTGTTGCTTTTCTATAACAGGCTTTTCACCAATACACTCACACTTTGGAACAAAGACGAAAACACATTTTTTAAAACGGCAGAGAAAAACTGGCCTACTATCATTAATCATTGATTTTTTAGAATATTATTTAGGCGAAAAAGGTGTAAAGGCATGACTCTCACTTTTTCCTCTACAAAATAGCAGTGGTCGTCGAAATAAGCCGCACACAAAACCCTAATTCCTTAAGATTGTACATGATCAATGGAGATGGCTCCAGTATCCCGGTCGTATTTTCGAAAAAGCTATGGATGGGAATAGAGAATGTCTTACCAAAAGTTGTCCTATGGCCTCTAGCTTTACATCATGAACCGCAGAATAGAGATTATCTATGTTGTTGACGACGACGATATTTATCAATATGCCGTCAAAAAGAAAATCCTGAAGCGTAAACTTTCTGCTGAGGTAAATACTTTCAAGAACGGGAAGGACGCCATCCTGCATTTAGGTGAGGTAGTGAAGACCGGCGGCCCTTTGCCAGACGTCATCTTCCTTGACCTGAACATGCCCATTATGGATGGATGGGATTTTTTAAACGAGTATGCTCGACTTAGGCCTCTTGTAAAGAAGAAAATTCTACTTTACATCGTTTCAAGTTCAATACAAGACTCCGACATTGACCGTGCAAGAAGCATGTACGGTGTAACGGACTATATTGTAAAACCCATTGATGATGAACGCCTGGACGATATTTTGATTCCAGTCTAGCAAATTATATTTTCGGGTATAACTGATTTTCTCTTTACATAAAAGAGAGAAAAGAGAAAGAATGTTTATTTTTCATTGCTCTTGAAAAATACATATTTCTAAGCTTACTGATCGAACCTAACTATGATACTGAGTTTTTTCCTCCTCATTGTCGGATTTTTTGTCTTAATAAAAGGAGCTGATTTACTGGTAACGGGTGCCTCATCACTAGCCAAAAGATACAATGTTCCGGAGCTGGCCATTGGACTCACTATAGTCGCTTTTGGCACCTCTGCTCCTGAAATGGTGGTCAACGGAGTCGCCTCTTACGAAGGCCACACCGACGTGGTGTTGGGTAACGTAGTTGGCAGCAACATCTTCAATACTTTTTTTATCCTGGGTATAGCGGGTGTGGTTTATCCTCTCTCGGTACAAAAAAGTACGGTTTTTAAGGAAATACCCTACTCTCTTTTTGGAGGTTTGCTCATCTTGTTTTTCGCCAATGATGTGCTCTTGAACCTGGGAGAGGAGAATATTATCAGTGTAGTAGAAGGAATCATTTTGTTCGCTTTTTTTCTACTGTTTTTGGGCTATGTGTTTTTCTCAATGAAGAAAAGCCAGGATTCCCAAAGCGATGAAGAAACAAAGGTGATTGCCATGCCTAAAACCATTCTTTTTATGCTTCTGGGGCTTTTTGGGCTCACCGTTGGCGGTAAGCTGGTAGTAAGCAATGCGATCGACATCGCCAGGTACCTTCAGGTAAGCGAACAGCTCATCGGCCTCACCATTATGGCTGCGGGAACATCGCTGCCGGAGCTGGCTACCTCAGTAGTGGCAGCTACTCAAAAGAAAAGCGATCTGGCAGTGGGTAACATTGTTGGATCCAACATCTTTAATATGTTTTTTGTGCTGTCCATCAGTTCAATGATCAACCCAATTCCCTACCCGACCATTTTCAATGTGGACATGATCACCTTCATGGCTGGCACCGTCATTTTGTTTATTGCCATGTTCACCGGCGAGAAGAAAATCCTGGATCGCTGGGAAGCACTTATACTGCTGATGTTCTTCGTTTTTTACAACATGTATCTGGTGTATAGAGACCACCTGATTGCGGCATAGGTGGTACTTGCCCGACGGCATAAGCATTTAATTTTGGTAATCCTGCCCATGGAACCGGTTTGTATCGAAGTAAACTGTGTCAGAAAAGGGCAATATTTCCTGACAAGGGCAAAACATGAGAATCAAATAGTTCGAAAATAAGATAGCAGAGCGACCTTCCGGCCAATATTCCTGCACCAGCGCTAATGGAGGGCCGCATCTGCCAATCTTAATAACCAATCAGTTTCTCCAGAAAAGGTAAACCGAGTATAGGACATAGGCGGCCAGAAAAACCCCTGCTTCAACCCTGTCCAGTTTGTTCCTTTTGAAAGTAAACATGGCCAGAAGGAGAGCCACCGTTCCAAGCATCAAAACAAACATGTCGGCATTCATTGTGGCATTGTACGGTACCGGCCTCACAGTTCCGTTGATCCCTAAAATGAAAATGATGTTGAAGATGTTTGAGCCAACCACATTCCCAATAGCGATGTCGGTATTTCGCCGGTAAGCCGCCATAGCTGACGTCGCCAATTCCGGCAAAGAAGTGCCTGCTGCGAGCACTGTAAGGCCGATTAACTTTTCGCTCATTGAAAATGCCCGGGCAATATAGACGGCACTGTCGGTCACCAATTTCCCTCCTAGCACGAGCGCCACAATACCTGAGACTACATAAACCACCGACAGCCATGTCGACAATGTTTTTGCTCCCGTTTTGTCGCTTTCAACATCTTGCTCAAGTTTGGCCGTTTTGAGAATGTAAAACATAAAAAGGCCAAATAAAAGCAATAGAACTAACGCCTCCATACGGCTCAAGCTGTTCTCCGGGGAGCCAAAAAAAATTTCATCATTTACCAGAAAATAAAGGATTAGTGCGCAGAAGAGGGAAAATGGAATTTCGTATCTGACTGTTGTCCGTTGAACAGAAAGCGGGTAAATGAGCCCTGCTATCCCCAAAATGAACAATAAATTAAACAAATTGCTCCCGATAATATTACCGTAGATGGCATCGTTCATGCCCCTGACAGAGGAGAAAAGATTGACGGTCAACTCAGGAGTCGAAGTGCCGAAAGCAACAACCGTAAGACCGATGACCAGATTTGAAATTTTAAAGCCCCTGGCAAGAGACGAAGCGCCATTAACAAGATAGTCGGCACCCTTGATCAGCACAACGAAGCCAATGATCAGCAACGTGAAATTTAAAACCATGATATGATTGTTTAGCACTGCAAATGCAGCGTAGTTAAGAAAACTGACAAACGGGTGGATGGAGTAGCGGACAGGCAACTCCGTCTACTGAGCTATGGTGCCTTGGTCAGTGAGGAAATAAAGACACCCTTATCGACATAGACACGTGAGGCCTCTACTTGAAACAATGCAGTAAAGTACCCGTCGAGAGAAAGCTTCGCCGCTTCATCTTCCTTTGACCACGTTCCCACGGGAAATGAGGACTTTTGAATGGCATGCTGGCCTGTAGAGTAAGCCACAAAATTATAATCCACCGCTACCTTATAGTGCTCCCCCGCACTTCGGCTTGCATAATAAGAATGACTGAGAAATACAGGGAATATTATAACCTGCAGGAAGAAAAAAAGAAAGACAACTACTGAAGTAACCCGAAGAATGGTCTTCATACAATCAAAATAGTGAACCAAATGTACTTGGAAATGCCCGATAATTTTGTCGTCACAAGAATATTTATTTCAATGAATATATTAAATGAATGAACATTCATTTATATTTGTAACGTATGCGAACAAGAGACGAGACAAAGGAAAAGTTGATACGGGAAAAAGCTCTTGAAATGGTCGCTAAGCAGGGATTTGAGGGTTTAAGCATGCAAAAGTTGGCCAAAGAGGCGGGCGTATCTCCGGCTACAATCTATATCTACTTCAAAGACAGGGATGACCTCATCCTTCAACTTTGTAAGGAAGAAGGCACAAAAATGATAGAAGCCACCTTCGATGGTTTTGACCCTGAGATGCATTTTGAAGAAGGACTGAGCATTCAGTGGAAGAACAGGTGCCGCTACTGGCTCGAAAACCCAATGAGTGGGCAGTTTCTGGAGCAAGTGAAGCATTCTCCGCCTTACGAAGCATTTTTTGGTCAGGACAAGGTGTTTCCGAGGCTAATGGGGCATTTTATGGCGAATGCCATCGCCAAAAAAGAAGTGATTCCGCTGCCAGCTGAAGTCTATTGGTCGGTTGCTTTTGCTCCCCTGTACCAGCTCATCAAATTTCATCTGTCCGGAAAAGGATTGGGCAATAGAGGCCCGTTCGTTCTAGATGAATCAAAACTGGAGATGACTTTGTCTCTGGTGCTGAAAGCGCTTAAACCATAAAATGAAACTGATTTAAAGTAATTATTAACAACAATCGTCTATCATTCAGAGGACTAATTTTTTTCTATGAATTCTACTGTTACCAACGAGGTTCTTGTTTTCAAAACCAACATCCGCTACAAAAAGGATGTGAGCAAGATCATGCCGCTTTTGGAGTCGGACAATAGAGTGATGGAGTGGAATGTGGATCAAATGGATGTAGACAATGTGTTAAGAATTGCTTCGGGTGGACTTCATCCAACAGAGGTAATAACCATGATCCAAACAGCAGGGTACTTTTGCGAGGAGCTACCCGACTGACCCAAACTCCAATATTGAATGACAAAAGACTTATCTCCCAAAAAAAGGGTGTTCACGCAATACGAAACCTTTGTGATCGCCATATTGGCTATCATCCAATTCACAGTTATTCTTGACTTCATGGTGCTATCGCCATTGGGTGCGATGCTGTTGGTTGAGCTTGACATTACCACTTCGCAGTTTGGGCTAGTGGTGTCAGCCTATGCTTTCAGCGCCGGCATTTCAGGTTTGCTGGCAGCTGGTTTTGCCGACAAGTTCGACAGAAAAAAGTTGCTGCTTTTCTTTTACTCGGGCTTCATTATCGGCACATTGCTCTGTGGAGTTGCTCCCAACTATCATTTTCTCCTTGCTGCCAGAATCGTCACAGGCATTTTCGGGGGTGTGCTCGGCTCAGTGGTTTTTGCCATTATCACTGACCTTTTCAAGTTAGAAGTAAGAGGCCGGGTTATGGGCTTTGTGCAAATGGCGTTTGCCAGCAGCCAGGTACTTGGATTGCCGATAGGGCTGTATGTAGCCAACCTTTGGGGATGGCACTCGCCTTTCATCCTGATCGTCGGTTTGGCCGTCGGTACGGCCACCGTCATTATCCTTTTCATGAAGCCTGTTGATGAGCATTTGAAGCTTCAAACGCCTGGAAACCCATTCAAAAAACTTTATAAAACAGTTTCCCAGCCCGTTTACCTGAAGGCATTCGGTGCCACCGCCCTTTTGGCAACGGGTGGGTTTATGCTGATGCCATTCGGTAGCACATTTGGCGTCAACAACCTGGGCATCACACTCGACCAGCTTCCGTTGGTATACATGCTCACGGGCATCAGCACCATTATGGTAGGGCCACTGGCCGGGAAACTGAGCGACCTCTACGGTAAGTACAAAATATTTACTATCGGTACTTTCATCGGCATTGCTACGATCCTGATCTATTGCAACCTTGGCATCACTCCTCTTTGGATTGTGATCATTATCAATATCGCCATTTTCATAGGCATCACTGCCAGAATGATTTCTGCATCTGCTTTGATGACAGCCATTCCTGAACCAAGGGAGCGTGGCGCTTTCATGGGAGTAAATTCATCCATTCAACAGATTTCGGGAGGATTTGCCTCTGCACTGGCTGGCATTATCGTTATACAAACGCCAGCCGGGCCGCTTGAGCGATACGATCTGCTTGGCTATGTGGTTACCGGCACTATGCTTGTTACAATTTTGATGATGAGCGTGATCAACAAGATCGTGAAGGACAAGGTAAAAAGGCAAATGCAACCAGTCTAGCAGCGGAATCAACTTGGTCTTCCGCAAGGTTTACCGCCACCAATTCCCTAATTTGGCATAAACCAATGATGTTGTCATGGAAAGAATAGTGGTAGTTTGCTATCGGCCTAAGCCTGGCAAGGACAAAATCCTTGAAAAGCTGGTGAAAAACCATGTGCCCGCTTTGAAGCGAGAAGGCCTGGTGAGCGACAGGCTCCCAGTGACTATGAAATCAAAAGATGGAACTGTTATTGAAGTCTTTGGCTGGAAGTCGGCTGAGGCCATAGAGGCAGCCCATTCCAATCCGGTTGTGCAGGAGATGTGGAAAGAATTTCAGGAGGCTTGTGACTATGAAATACCTGTGAACATAGCAGAATTCAACGGCATATTTTCTGAGTTCAGCCCCCTGTAGTTACGCAATTTGGGACGGTTCGAGCGTTAAAAGAGCTTACGCATGCTCAATCACTCCCATACCAAACAAAGCAAAATCGTATTTGACTGGATCGCTTGGATCCATTTGCCGCAGGTTGTGAGTGAGCTCCAAAGCTGTTTGCCAATCGGTTTGCTTGCGGGTGATCAACCCGAAACTTCTGGCCACTCTGTCCACGTGCAAGTCGCAAGGACAAACAAGCTGCGATGGGCTGATGGTTTCCCAAAGGCCAAAATCGACACCCCGATCATCCTTTCTCACCATCCAGCGCAGAAACATGTTGATGCGCTTGCAGGCGCTTTTCCTTTTCGGCGTAGCGATATGCTTTCTGGTACGGGCTGGGAATTCGGGAAGGCTGAAGAATAAGTCGTGAAAGCCGATCAGACCATTTTCAATCGTCTCGTCACCTGGCTTCATAGAATTTGAGAAAGCGCTCTCAAGGCTGTCGTGGTTGGTATAGTGCTCACGAAAGAACTGAATAAAGTAGAGCAAGTCGGTGGTATTGAACGTGCGGTGTTTGAACTTTAGTAGTGTTTTTAAATCATTCTCGGAATGATTCAACACGAACTGATGAGGGGCATCATCCATCAGCGTGAAAAGCTCTCTGCACTTGTTGATGATGGTGACCCGCTGGCCCCAGGCCAAGGTTGCAGCAAAGAAGCCTGCAATCTCAATGTCCTGCTTAGTAGTGAAGCTATGGGGAATGCAAACCGGATCCTTTTCAATGAAAAAGGGGCGGTTGTACTCATCCACCTTTTGATCGAGTAGCGTTTTAAGTTCTTTAATGTCGATCATTCGACGCTCCGCTTATTTAGATAAGTCAAGAGGTTCGCTGTGGTCATTACATTGGAAACACCCTTCTTCAGTAGTCCTCCGTATAACTTCTTGTCTCTGGTCACGGTAGCAATCAGTTCGGACAATTCATCGCTACCAAGATCCGTCAATTTTAATAGCTTCGGGAAGTGGCTCTCAATTTCGACAAGCAAGTATTCAGAAGAGTAGAATTCAAGGATTCCTTTTGAGTGAATGAGAAGGCGGCCAATATTTCCTGATGAGTTTAAGATGCCACTAAAGACAATATTAGTATCAACTATTATCTTCATTTAGAAATTTTGACTTATTACTTTCAAACCAGCTTTTGTTAATCGACTTTGCCAATTTATTAACGTCAACCTGCTTAACTTTGAACTTTGAAGTAATTTCCTGATAGCGCAAATAGCGTAAAAAATCTTCTACCTCTTCCACATTGACGGTTGAAGGTAGCCTGATAATTAATTCGTCTTTTGTTTTTTCAATGACCATATCTCCAAATATTTATTAAGATAAGAGAATTAAAGACGAGAACTACCAGACTTCAGCCTTATTCTCACTATCAATCTTTCAGTTACGGAACATAAGACACTTCGACCGGCACTTTAGGGTCAACTGACTCAAGCCTTTGAAAAGCTTTTTCTGAAAGCCTGATTAGCACCTTGTTGTTGGTTCCAGTATCAGGAAGCTTGCCCACCACACGGACATAAATTGATCTGCCGTTCATTCTGTTCTTCACTTCCAGAATGGCACCGATGGGAGCAGTACGGTGTAGCGCCAGAAACTTCCTTGTTTCAGGTGAGTTTTCAATCACCATAGCAAAGCCCTCTTCCACCACTTTTTCGTAGCCTGCCACCGAGGCCGTATCTCTGGTGTAGCCTTGCTTGTTGATTTGCTTCAGCGAACCATTGCTGGCCTCGCTTACCACAAGTTCCTTTTTCTTCTCTCTCGCCGGTGTTTCTTCCGCAACCGCCACAGGTGCCTTAACGGTTGCCGGCTTCCCAATGGCCAGCTCCTGCCCTACCGACAGGCTGTTGCCTTTGAGGTCGTTCCACTTTTTGATATCGTCTACAGACACGTCGTATTTCTGCGAAATACTAAAAAGCGTTTCGGAAGGTGCTACGGTATGATAAGTCAGCTGAGGATTTTTCGGGGTGGCAGACTCAGGCTTAACAGGGGCTGTCTGCTCCACCGGCTTTTGGCCTTTCTTTACGACCAGCTGCTGTCCGGTACTTAGCTCGTTGCTTGTCAGGTTATTCAGCCGTTTGATTTCATCCACACTCACATCATATTGCTTCGAAATAGCATACAGTGTCTGACCCGCTTCAACGGTGTGATAAAGCAGTGCAGAAACTGAGCTTTGGTTCATACTTTTGGGGACGTCTCCCTTCCAGGGGATAGCGATTTCCTGGCCTATAGCTACACTATTGTCGCTAAGGTTGTTGGTTTTGGAAATTTCCTCCACGCTCGATTGGTATCGCCTCGAAATAGCATATAGTGTTTCGCCCTGCCCCACCCTATGAATAACAAACTGTTTACCCTCTCTCTTTTCCAGCCGCACGGAGTCCATCTCCGCTCCAAATGAGAGGTTGGTGATCATGGTCAATAAAAAGACGGCCTTAAGCACCCTCAAATAATTCATAAACAATAAGTTGCGTTTTGTTTGACACAAATATCAATCTATTCTTCAGTACAAAGAAAGTATCAGCCGCAAATGCATCCAATCCAGTGCCAATTTTTTCTTCGATCACAATATTCCCTTCAGAATCAATCACGGATAGCACATTGGCATAAGAGCCTCCCTCTGAATAAAACCATGAAATAACAATCAAGTTACCTACTTCCAGATAGTCGCAAGGACCAACCGATTTCATGTTGAAATAATTGGAAATGAATGACTTAACAGTTTCCAGATGCGATGATTCACTATCGTAGTGCGTTGGGTATTTGGCTTTTATCGACTGCTCCTGCACATTAGACTTATCAACCAAATCGGCCGCAAGTTCCTGCCCGGAATTAATTTCGTAGTGCTTGACAATACTTTCACTTTCACCATGCTGTTTACCAGACACTGACAGGCTATTCAATTGCAGCAGCTGAAAATTTTGCAGCCACCATTGTACCTCCATAGATTCTATGTTGATCGCTAAAAGCCCCTGCTTCTCCGGTTGCTGGCTATCATGGTACTGTTTTATCAACAACAAGTTGTCTTTTATCGTTACAATGCTCATCCACCATTCTTCCTCGAATGCATAACGATCAAACACCAATGTTTGTGTATGAAGGTCCAGCAAAGAAAAACTCACAAACGCCTCCTTCAGGTCACGTAGCTCCAGGGCCAGCAATCCTTTTTCCGGTTCCAGCGCCATTTGCCAAATGGGCTGTTCAAAATCATGGATAAAAATGGGTGATAAGCTTTGCGACACTTCTATTTGATTAACTTTACGTAAAACTATAGGTAATATGAACCTATTGAAATTGATGAACAAAAAAAGCGTATTTATCCTCCTGATGGCTTTGCCTTTTTTGGGGCTTGCCCAACAAAAGCAAACCAAGGTATTGAGAGTGCTATTGGCGGCAGAAATTGACCCACGCACCAACCGGCTGATGGAGCTTGCGCTCAATCAGGCCACCGAAGACTCAGTTGACTATGTGGTGATTGAAATGGACACCTACGGAGGTGCGCTTACCGATGCTGATGAGATCAGGACACGGGTGCTTGATTTCGAGAAGCCTGTTTATGTTTACATCAACAAAGATGCGGCTTCGGCAGGTGCATTGATTTCTATCGCCTGCGACAGTATCTATATGGCCAAAGCCGCCAGTATTGGTGCGGCAACGGTTGTGACTTCGGATGGTGCCGCCGCCCCCGATAAGTACCAAAGTTATATGCGCTCCATCATGCGGTCTACCGCTGAAGCCAACGGCCGTGACCCACGGATTGCAGAGGCAATGGTAGACGAAACACTGGAGTTTGACAGCATCACACAAGCAGGCAAAGTGTTGACATTTTCAACCAGCGAGGCCATTAAAAATGGCTACTGCGAAGCCCAGGTAAGCAGTATTGATGAAATAATGGAACGCTCGGGCGTAACCGATTACGAACTCATCGATTTCAAGCTGGATGCTACTGATAAGATCATCGCCCTTTTTCTCAATCCCTTTATTTCGGGCATACTTATACTGATCATTATCGGGGGAATCTATTTCGAGCTACAAACACCTGGTGTGGGCTTTCCTATTGTAGCAGCCATTATTGCGGCTACGCTCTACTTTGTGCCCTACTACCTCAATGGCCTGGCGGAAAACTGGGAAATTATTATGTTTTTCATAGGCGTGCTGCTTATAGCCGCCGAAATCTTCGTCATCCCGGGCTTCGGGGTGGCAGGTGTGGCTGGCATTATCTTCACCCTGGGTGCCCTTATTTTGGTGATGGTCAACAACGACAACCTTGATTTTTCTTTCGTTGAATTAGATAGCCTCCTTATTGCTTCCGTCACAGCCATTATTGGCATCATGGGGAGTATTGTCCTCATGTTTTTTGGCGGAGCCCGGCTCAGTCAGTCAAAAGTATTCAACAGAGTGGCCCTGGGAACCAGCATGGACAGAAGTGCTGGCTACACCTCGAGCTTTATGAAAGAGCCGATGGTGGGGAAGACCGGGGAGGCCCACACCATTCTAAGACCGAGCGGCAAGGTATTAATCGACGGCGATGTATTCGACGCCTTTACCCGGGGCAACTACATCGACAAGGGTGCGAAAATTATTGTAATATCTGACGAAGGAACTTCACTCAAAGTTAAAGAGGTTGAATAGTTTACCCGATAACTTCAAAAACCTGCTCTATGCCTAACATCCTCGGCGTCATTCCAGCCCGTTATGCTTCCACCCGGTTTCCAGGCAAGCCTTTGATTGACCTGGCCGGTAAGTCGATGATTCAACGGGTATACGAGCAAGCTTCCAAAGCCAAGCTTCTGAATAAAGTGGTAGTGGCCACGGATGACGAAAGAATTCTGCTGCACCTGCAAAACATGGGGCTTGAAGTGGTAATGACCTCGACTAACCACACCAACGGCACGGAAAGGTGCCTGGAAGCGTTGCAACTAACTGAAGGTGACTTTGAGTACGTGATCAACATTCAGGGCGATGAGCCTTTTATCGACCCGAATCAGATTGATACGTTGGCAGGTATTCTGAATGGGAAAGTGCAGCTGGGAACCCTCATCAAAAGAATAACTGATCCAGCCGTTCTCGATTCTCCTAATGTTGTTAAGGTGGTGTTTAATAGAAAAATGGAGGCGCTGATTTTCAGCAGATCATGTATTCCGCACCTGCGGGGAGTTAGTAACGAAGACCGGCTCTCACAATTCACTTTTTACAAGCACATTGGCATTTATGCCTACCGGGTCGATGCTCTTGCGGCCATCACGCACCTGCAGCCCTCCCCTCTCGAAAAAGCCGAATCGCTGGAGCAGTTGCGCTGGCTGGAAAACGGTTACAAAATAAAGGTGGTGGAAACCGACCTTGAAACGATGGGAATAGATGCGCCAGAGGATGTGGAGAAAGCAATGAAACATTATGATGTTTAAGCACATCAAGCCTTCGACAGGAGCAATGGTATTTGCAGGTTAAACACCCAGTCCCTATTTTAGGCATCGACTAACCCAACCAAAATGAGACGCAGACGTAAGCAAAACGCCTGTTTGAACTGCGGTTATCCGCTGGACACTGAGATATACAATTATTGCCCGTCGTGCGGACAAGAAAACACCAATACCAATATCTCTTTTGGTCAGTTGTTGTACGACTTTTTCAATAATGCCTTTTCCTTCGATAGCCGGTTCACCAACTCCCTGATTCCTTTTTTCTTTAAACCAGGCTGGCTTACACTGCGGTTTAACGAAGGAAAAAGAGCCTCCTATGCTAATCCGGTCAGGCTTTATCTTGTCATCAGCCTTTTCTACTTCTTTGTCCTCAACATGGTGGGCAAAAAGATAACACGGGATATTGAGACAAAGATGGCTCAGCAGGAAGCAGCAAACCCGGATCTGAATTTCTCTTTTGGCCCTACCTTGTTAACTGGTGCCGACAGCCTGCACGTGATGGATAGCCTGAAAGCTGAGCTTGCCCAGCTAAACCAGGAAGAACTTGACTCAAACACCAGTGCGGCCGTAGAGTCACTGGGGGCAAAAAGATCGCTCGACCCGATAAAAGTAAATACCAGTGGAGAAACTGATGGTAGTTTCTTGGGAATAAATGCTGAGAACTGGAATACTTACAATCGCCTGAAAGACGACAGAAAGCTAACCGACGAGATGCTTTATGACAGTTTGGACCTGACGGCGAATACCACCACAGAACAATTTTTGGCTCGACAAATAATTCGGATAAATAGAGCAGACAAACAGGCACTGGTAGAGTTGGTCACCAAAAACCTGCCCATACTCATGTTCATCATGCTGCCGATATTCGCTTTGATTCTCAAACTACTTTATATCCGGCGCAACATCCTTTACGTGAATCATATTATGCATGCCGTTCATTTGCACAGCTTCGCTTATATCATTTATGGACTGTCTCTAATTGTGATAATGTTAAGTGATGGAGAGAGCAGCCTTGGTGATTGGGCTGGTGGAATTGGCTTCACATTGGTCACCACCTACGGCTACTATTCTTTCAAGCGGGTGTACGGACAAGGTTGGTTTAAAACCATCACCAAGTTCATCCTTCTAGGCTGGATCTATTCCTGGTTTCTATTTATCGGAATCATGGCAGAGTTGGTGATTTCGTTTTTGCTTTTTTAGCCGTTCCATTTCAAAAACCTCCACGGTTTAGGTTAAATTGTCTCCAACCTAAACCAATCTTCAATGAAACCATTCGTTTTTTTCGCTTGTCTGTTTTTCGTGGCTTCATGCGAAACGACATCACCTCCGGCTAATCAGGAAACTACCTCGCTAAACGTCGTTAGTTTTGATCCCACCTTCAAGGCGGCAGCGTTCACCGAAACCGACAGGGTGCAAAAAGTAGTTGCCCTGGGGCCCGAGATCGAAGCAATGCTGCAACAAGCCGCCAAAGACAATCACTACCCCGGCATGGTGTATGGTATCGTCATGGAAGGGAAATTAGTTTGGTCAAGCTCTTACGGCATTGTTAATACTGAGAACAAGGTGCCTGTTTCGAACAAGTCTCTTTTCAAAATAGCCTCGATGAGCAAAAGTTTTACCGCCATGGGGATTATGAAACTGGTGGAAATGGGAAAGCTCAAACTAAACGACCAAGCGGCCATTTATATGCCAGAAATGAAAAGCCTGGTATACCTCACCAAAGACGCCACACCCATCACCATCGAAAACCTGCTCACGATGACTGCCGGCTTTCCAGAAGACAATCCCTGGGGAGACAGGCAGTTGGAAGACACACCAGAAGAGTTGCAAGCTTTGGTGGCACAAGGCCTAAGCTTCTCCAATATTCCGTCTTTTGGCTACGAGTACAGCAACACCGGCTTTGCAATTCTCGGACAAATCATCAGCAATGTATCAGGGCAGCCCTATCAAGAGTTCATCAACGAGAACATCTTTAAGCCGCTTGGCATGAACAACACTCATTGGGAGTTTGAGGGCCTGCCGGAAGACCTGCTGGCGCTGGGCTACCGGTGGGAAGATGAACAATGGAAGCCGGAGCCTCTGCTGCACGATGGTGCCTTTGGCTGCATGGGAGGGCTCATCACATCGCTGGACGATTTCAGCAAGTATGTGGCCTATCACCTTTCCGCCTATCCCCCAAACAACGATGACGAGTATGGCCCGGTAAAGAGAAGTTCTCTGAGAAACATGCACAAACCCAAGGAACCAAGCCTGATGGCTAACGCCAAAGATGCTGATGGAAATGCCTGTCCGATGATCAGCGGTTATGGATACGGATTGAGCGCCAGAAAAGACTGTAACGGCGTGGTGTATATCCGGCACAGCGGTGGACTCCCTGGCTTCGGCAGCGACTATCGCTTTTATCCTGAATATGACCTGGGCATTATTTCCTTTGCCAATCGCACCTATGCAGGCACAGGTTCGATCAATAATGAGATCGCTAACCTGATTTTCAAAAAAGCTGGTCTTCAGCCCAGGGTTCTCCCTGCTTCGGACGTTTTAGTGAAAGCACAGAGCGAAGTAGCCGCCTGGCTGCAAACGAACGACAGTTCTATCGAGGAAGAACTTTTTGCCGAAAATTTCTTCCTGGATTTTTCCAGAGACAGACGCATCAAAGAATACAATCAGGCCCTGGCTCCTATTGGTAATGTTACCAAAGTGGGTGAAATGAAAGCCATCAACCAACTCAGGGGAGTTTTTACCCTCACAGGCGAAAACGGTAATGCAGAAGTTTTCTTCACCATGTCTCCTGAAAAAACACCAAAAGTGCAGCAGCTGGATGTTCGGGCAAAGGAATGAAATAGGGATTTGATGCCACCAGTTACGCTGTGGGCACCAAATTTTTCAGGAATGGATTTCTTTCAAGGACTCTTTGTTGGCGGCAATAATCTTGTCTGCCAGTTCTTCAGTAATGGCAGTAGAGATAAACAGCGTTTCATACTGCGAGGGTGCCAGATAGATTCCTTTCTCAAGCATCTTCTGAAAGTACTTGCCAAACATAACCGTATCGCTGGTCTTGGCTGAGTCGAAGTTTACCACGTCAGAGTTGGTAAAAAACAGGCTGAACATGCTGCCAACATGGTTGATGGTATGCAGCAAGCCAAGTGACTCCAGATTGTGCCTGAATCCGTCCACAATTCGTTGCGTAATCTTGTTCAGGTAGGTGTATGTCTCTGGGTGCTCGTTCAGGTAGGTAAGCATTGCCTTGCCGGCTGCCATGGCTATTGGGTTGCCCGATAAGGTGCCTGCCTGATATACTGGTCCGGCCGGACTCACATAGTTCATGATTTCAGCACGACCGCCATAGGCACCAACAGGCATACCGCCGCCGATAATTTTACCCAGGGTGGTGAGGTCGGGCGTGATGCCGAATATCTCTTGCGCACCGCCCTTTGCCAGGCGGAAGCCGGTCATTACTTCATCAAATATCAATAGAATGCCTTCCTGATCGCAAAGCTTACGCAGACCTTCAAGAAACCCCTGTGCGGGCAGTACACAGCCCATGTTACCAACTACGGGCTCTAAAATAATGGCCGCAATTGTTCCCTTATTCTTAGCAGCAAGCATTTCCACAGCCGCCAAATCATTGAACGGTGCGGTTAACGTATCTTTGGCAGTCCCTTCAGTTACGCCAGGACTATCGGGCGTTCCCATGGTTACCGCACCACTTCCCGCCGCAATCAAAAACGAATCGCCATGACCATGGTAGCAGCCTTCAAACTTGACGATTTTGTCTCTCCCTGTGAATCCACGAGCGACCCTCACAGCCGACATGGTGGCCTCGGTACCGGAGTTGACCATGCGCACCTTCTCAATAGAAGGCACCATATGTGAAATCAGCTCCGCAATTTCCACCTCAGCCCTTGTAGGGGCTCCAAATGAAAATGATTTGCCTATGGCATTTCTTACAGCTTCTTCAATCATCTCATTGGCATGGCCCAAAATCATTGGCCCCCATGAGTTGATCATTTCAATGTACTTATTGCCATCTTCATCAAAAAGGTAGGCCCCCTTAGCTGACTTGATAAACAACGGGTTGCCCCCTACTGCTTTAAAAGCCCTCACCGGAGAATTTACGCCACCTGGAATTACTTTTTGTGCCCTGTCAAAGAGCGCTGCACTGCTAGATCTGTTCAACGTCATACTGCTACTTAACTTCCTTCACTAATTGGTTATTCTCTAACTTTAGAAAAGTCACCACTTGATTATCGTTGTGGAATCCATATTCAAAACCAGAAGTAAATACCCCTTCCACTATCTCTCCTTCCGGCAAGCCCGCCTGAAAGTAATTGCCATTGGCATGCATCAAGCCTCCAAAAACAATCGTCATTTCATAACCTAAGGAAGCATATACCGATGGTGGTGCTTTGTATTTTCTCATATAGTTTCCGCTAAACGACTGGTAGGTCGTCCGGCTCTTGTCTATGAAAACAGGTGATATGAATACCGCATTGATCCTTTCCACCTGATCATAATTTACCTGAGGAATATCCAGCCAGTCTTCCCTGCCAATCACGGGGATTTTATCAGGGCGAATTTCTACGGCACTTATTGTATTAGTGGCAAAAAGCGGATTAGACGACGCAATCATAATATGACCTATACTGTCTCTTTTGATGCCCCATACCTCGTGGTGATAAACCAATGAGTCCTTCCCATATGTTTTCTGCTTGGACTTTACAATGTATTTTTCAGGATGAAGCAGCATCGTATCCAGTCTCTCCTGCGTCTTTATCTCAACTTCCTTTTTGAAGCTCAGGGTATCGATAAGGTAGTGTGCTTCATTCGACCTCAAAGGCTTCACTTTCAACACATTGAACTCATTATCTCGCAACTGCTGCGCATAAAGCACTGCTGCAAGTGAGTCTCTGTTATCGTTGGGTTTATACTCATAAAACACCAATGCATTCTTATTCTCCTGAAACTTCTCCTTGGCGTATTCCGCAGCCTTTAAAGACTGGGTCAGGTAGGTGGGTCGGAGAAGGAACGAAAACGGATTACCTGCCATGACGTCGGGATTGGCCGACACCGGATTGATCATATTGATCTTATTGGCAAAGGAAAAGTCCGACACCAGCTTACTTGGCTCAGGGTAAAGCGGCCCAATAATCAAATCCATCCGCTTCAGCTCCGCTTTTTGCAGAAGTTTGGTTGTGACAGCTCCGCTCCTCCTGGTATCATAGGCATGGATAATCACCTTCTTGTTCTCAGCATTAAACTTTTCGGCAGCCAGAAGAATACCTGTATAGAGTTCGGTGACAAAATCAGCCCGTGGATTAGCTTTGCTTTCATCCAGTGAGGAGAACATAAAAGGCAGCATTACTGCCACGTGGTACTCGCTCTTTTTAACAGACCTGCTAAGATCAACCAGCCCGAATGATTCCACGGGCAGATCAAACTTCTCTACTATTTCCCTCACCATGGCCTGGTCAAGCGTATTGCCCGGATCACTCACGATTTTCCTTGCCAACCTGGAAGCTACTACGGTATCCCGGTCGTAGATGTTATACAATGCCTTTAGCTGGTTCAGACTATCGATTTTAGAAATGTATTTTGTCTTCAGTAGATTGATTTCGCTGGACATAGAAGGGCTTTTCACCCTCTTCAGATAATCAAGTGCAGCCGCAGGCTGATTTTGCTCAAAATAGCCAGTGGCCACCCAGTAGTAGGCTTCGTCCAGCTTTCCCCAGTCCGGGAATCGTTGTGTCAGCTCAAGAAACAGGCTGCGGCTGTTCTCCGACTGACCTAGCTTGTACGCCGACAGTGCGTTGTAAAATGAAGCATAGGGAGCGTACGGGTTATCTGGAGCAGGCATCATCACCTTCTTAAAGGACTGCATGGCCAACTCGTAGCGCCCCTCCCGGAAGAGCTCTTTGCCGAAGGTAAAATTAGTTTGGTGGTCCTGTGCTTGCGTAGAAGCTGCCCAGAAAAGCAAACAAATAACGCTCAGGCTTCTAAGAATAGCTGGATATCGCATGTTGATTATTCCCATTCAATGGTTGCAGGTGGCTTAGAGCTGATGTCATACACCACTCTGTTGACCCCCTTTACTTTATTGATAATTTCACTCGATATTTCTCCCAGGAATTCATAAGGCAGGTGACAAAAATCGGCAGTCATGCCGTCGACACTAGTTACTGCTCTTAAAGCTACTACATTTTCATAAGTTCTTTCGTCGCCCATCACACCCACTGCCTGAATCGGCGTAAGCATAGCGCCTGCCTGCCACACCTGGTCGTACAAACCATGGTCTTTCAGGCCCTGTACAAAGATATGATCCACTTCCTGCAGCACCCTGACTTTTTCGGCGGTGATCTCACTCAAAATCCTGATTCCCAAACCAGGGCCAGGAAACGGGTGACGGCCTAAAATATTAGGATCAATCTCCAGCGTGCGGCCAACATTTCTCACCTCATCTTTGAAAAGCGTGTTAAGTGGCTCCACGACCTTCATTTTCATTTTGTCAGGCAGTCCGCCCACATTGTGGTGCGACTTGATGGTGGCAGATGGCCCTTTTACCGAAACGGACTCGATCACATCGGGGTATATCGTGCCCTGGCCAAGCCATTTCACATCCTGAATTTTGTGCGCCTCTTCATCAAATACCTCAATAAACGCCCGGCCAATCGCTTTTCGCTTTTGCTCGGGCTCCGTCAGTCCTTTAAGCGCTGCATAAAAACGCTGTGAAGCGTCCACACCCTTCACATTCAAGCCCATGTGCTTGTAAGACTCAAGCACACTAATAAATTCATTTTTGCGAAGCAGGCCGTTATCAACGAAGATACAATGCAGGTTTTTGCCGATGGCCTTGTGAATAAGCATGGCAGCCACTGAGGAGTCCACTCCGCCGGAAAGCCCCATGACCACCTTATCGTTGCCCAGTTTGGCTTTCAATTCAGCCACTGTGGTTTCGACGAAGATGTCTGGTGTCCAGTCCTGGCTACAGCCGCAGATGTGCACCACAAAATTGCGCAGCAGCGTCTTTCCCTCGGTTGTATGCGTCACTTCCGGGTGGAACTGAATACCGTAAACTGGCTCATTCCTCAACTTGAAAGCCGCCACATTCACCGACGGGGTACTGGCAATCACCTCATACTTCTCAGGTATGCTTGCTATCGTATCGGCATGCGACATCCACACTTGCGAGTTAAGCGTAATTTCTTTCAGCAGGTCGTGGTGCGAATCCACCTTACTAAGCTTGGCCCTGCCATATTCTCTGATTTCTGAGGGAAGAACATTGCCTCCACTCTTTTTTGCCATGAGCTGTGCACCATAGCAAACGCCTAACAATGGCACTTTTGAAGAATAAAAATCAATATCTATGTCGGGCGAGCCTTCGTCTCTTACAGAGCACGGACTACCGGAAAGAATGACACCTTTGATGTCGTCGCTCCACTCGGGAAGGTGGTTGTAAGGGTGTATTTCGCAGTAAACATTGAGCTCCCGAACCCGGCGAGCGATGAGTTGTGTGTATTGAGATCCGAAGTCGAGGATCAGAATCATTTCAGCCATCCGCAAAAATAATACGGGGGGTTAGTTTAAACTAGTTTTTGAGTGGGAAAGTCGGGAGGAAAATGGAAGTGGGAAGTGGGAAGTCTGGAGACGGGAGACGGCGTCGGTACCGCTAGTGGGATCGGCGCTGGGGCGGTCAGCCCCCGTTTTAGAGACTGAACCGGTGGCTGAAGGTTCTTACTGAGGAGCCATCGGTCATAGTGCTACCTGCACAAGGCAAACAAAAATCTCCCTTTTATTATAAAATTCTATATTTAAGCATGAAAAGTTTGCTGTTTTTTATTGCAGGTGCCTTGTACATGATGCTTACCTCTAATTCTACACCAGAAGTATATTCCTGTAAGGATGAAGTAAAGAAGCTCATGGTGGCAAATGACTCATTGAGGGCAGAAGTTCAAAAGGCCCAGGCTATTGCCGAGGCCAGGAGACATGAAGCGAAGCAACAAACTCTAATAGCCGAAACGCAAAGAACGATTGCAGACCGGTCTCAGGAAGAAGCAATCATTCAGGCAGAAAGAGCAGTAGAGGCGGCCACTGAAGCCACCCGGCAAAAAGCCTTAGCCAATGACTATAAAAAACAACTTGAAGCTTGTCAGAAGAAAAACTAAAATCAAACCATTATGAAACTCTGGGCTAAAATTGTCATAGGTGTACAAACCCTCATTATCGTATTTTTCTATGTCTTTTCTAGTATTAAAGCAAATGAAGCCGAACGCTCTTCAGTCCTTCTGATAGAACAGGAGGCTCTGGTTATCCAGGCACAGCAGGAGGCTGAGATACAAGCAGAATTGGCCCTGAAGAATGCTGCTGTAGCTCAAAGACAAGCTGAACTTGCCAGGCAAGCAATTGAAGCTTGCGAGAAAAGCAAGTAGAAACATCACCACTAAACCATTAACACAATGAAACTTTGGGCAAAAATCACCATCGGCATCCAAGTGCTCATTATTATCTTTTTTGCTATTTACTCTTCTCTTAAAGCGAATGAAGCATCCACGTTCCTGAACCTATTGAGGGAGCAAGAGGCCCTGCTCGTTCGGGCTGAGCTGGAAGCCGAGAGGCAAACTGAAATAGCAGTAAGTGCTCAAGCCGAGGCCGAACAACAACGAATGATGGCCGAACAACAAGCTGCAATCGCAATGCAGACGCTTGAGGCATGCGAAAGCAAAAAGAAGTAACTTGCCGTCAAAGGACTTTCTCATGAAAAACTTCCCGCTGATCATTATTGTCATCTTATCCGCCGCCCTGATTCTTTTAATCATCTATGCCAAAATGCAGGCTTCCAAAGCTGAGCTTAACTCGCTAATGGCCAACAAATACCAGGAAATGATGTTGCAAGAGAAAGAGGTGAGTGAACAGTTGATGGTGGAGTTGTTGGAGTGTAGGGAGGGGAATAATGAGGAGAATGTAAGTAGTAAGGAGTAGGCAGTGAATCAGTTGGTCAGGCGGCTGATCTTCATGATAGGGATTATGAAGAATAGCAAGGCTTTTGCGACCTGAAGCAGCAGAAACGTCAGGATATTATTGGAGTTATTTGCCATGTCAAAGAGAAAAAATGGGATTATTTAGAAATTTACTAAGAGCGAAGGAAACACCGATCAAGTCGAACAAGGATTTTTGGAGTTGGTTTCAGAATAATGAAAAAGATTTCTTCAAAGTCATAAAGAGCCAGGGCAATATTGAGCGAGATGTGTTTAATAAATTATCTACACAACTCAATCAACTAAGGGATGGATACTGGTTCCTGGTTGGAATGTGTGATGATAACACTGCGGAATTGATACTAACAGCTGACGGGGTTTGTAAAAACATCGTCTTTGTTGAAGAATTGGTGAGCGGCGCCCCTGTACTTGATCACTGGAAATTCACTGCATTGAAACCTGCACTGAATATTAATGACGTTTACATCAGCATGGGTGACCTGAAATTTAATAAGGAGAATTTATTCTTCTATTCGAATGAACGTTCTGAATATCCCGATGAAGTCGACATTACGGTTGTCCATTCGGACTACCAAGAAGCATTGAAGGAGCCAATTACAAATGGGGTGTACATCTTCATGGATAATTATTTAGGTGAACTCAACTCGTTGACTGCTATCGATAATATGCAGATTGTAGGTACAGAAAATGCTAACAAGGAGTTAATCCCTATAGAGAAACTTAAAGATTACCTTGTTTGGAGAGAAAAAGAATTTGTAGAAAAATATGAAGGAACGAGATATGATACTGTTAGTGATAGCTATAACTCGCTTGAGGCAACGTTAAGTAACGGGAAACCTCTAATAGCTATTATAAATTCTGCTTTACTTAGCTGGGATAGCAAAGCATCTCACCCTTGGGTTGTAAAGGTAGAGATTATATATAAAGGCAATGAAAACGGAATGCCTGACAAACAAATTTACGATCTAATGAATACGTTTGAAGATCAGCTAATGCTTGAATTAAAAGACTCAGCAGGGTATTTGAATATTGGTAGACAAACCGCAGATGGCGCAAGAGAAGTTTATATGGCCTGCAAAGATTTTAGACTGCCTTCGACGGTTCTGGATAGATTTCAATATGATTTTAGAGGCAGATTGAATTTTGACTATGTGATTTACAAAGACAAATACTGGCGATCATTCAACCAATTTAGGCCAGAGATTAACTAGAGCCTAATCCAGTGATTATCACATTTAGTCTGTCACAAAAATTGGAAATCATCTATCCCTGGGAAACAAAAAAGTACCCGCCACCATCCCCAAAGCACTGGCCCCAAACCCAATGAACATAGCGGGGAATTCGAAATGAAACACATGTTCGGCTAGGAACCAACTTACCAAACCCAATATCATAGACAATACCGCCCCGCCCCGGGACGACTTCTTCCAAAACAGTGCTGTTACCATCGGCACAAACAGCGTAACCAGCCCCAAAATTGATGATTCTGATACCAGCTCGTAAATATTGGTTCGGAAAGCGGCTAGCCAGGCGGCCAGGATGGCCATTGCCACAACCGATACTCTCAGGATAATCAGGAAGCGCCTGTCTGGCATGTTTTGATCCACCAAGGGCCGGATGATATTCTCCGATAAAATACTGGCGGGTGCCAGCACCGCTCCACTGCATGTACTGAAAATCGCCGACAACAGGGCCCCGAAAAACATCACCTGTACCCACATGTCAGTATGTGCCATCACCATCGTGGGCAGCACCTGTTGTGTATCTCCATCAATCAGTTCCGGGTAAAGCACCTTCCCTGCCAGGCCAATGAACAAGGGTAAAATGGCAATCAGGCCATACATGCCAGCTCCGAGCAAGGTAGATCTTACTGCAGTCTTCTCACTTTCTGCCGAGTTAGCCCGTTGAAAAATATCCTGAGAAGCGAGCGAACCGAGGCCCAGTGTGAGCCATGCCGCCATGTAATGAACCCAGGTCATAGCGTCTCCATCGGTCGGTACAAAGGAAAAGAAGCCCTCCGGCGCACCATCCAATACCGGTGACATTCCTCCTGCTTTGCTAACAATAGTAACCGCCACAATCACCAACCCCACGACAATGATGATACTTTGCATAAAATCGGTGATAGTAATGGCCCACATCCCTCCCATCAGTGTATAAATTGTCACCACACTTGCACTGATTAGGATGCCGTAAATGGTGGGCAGTCCGGAGATGATCTGGATGATTATGCCAAGCGCCACCAGTTGGGCAGCGATGTAACCAAAAAAGGTAAGCAGCATGCAAGCGCTGGCAATCAGCTCCACGCTTTTTCCGTAATGATTGCGGTATAGGTCACCAAGAGTAAGCAGATTTAACCTGTACAACGGTTTGACGAAGATGAGAGCGAATAAAACAAGACAGAGCACGCCTCCGAACGGGTCTTCTATCACCCCCTGCACGCCGTGCTTCACAAACTCGGACGAAGCCCCGAAAATTGTCTCTGAGCCAAACCATAGGGCAAAAAGAGCCGAAGCAGAGAGAAACATGGGCAGCTTGCGGCCCGCAAGCATGAAGTCTGTGGACGTTTTGATATACCTGGAAGCGGCTATACCTACAGCCACAGTCAACAACAGATATATCACTACAAAAACTCCAAGCATTAGCCCCGCTGAAACGTAAAGATGAGCAGCAAAAATAGGAGTAGAAAAATGGAATACAATACCGTTAAAAACACAAGACCCCACGGGCAAACGCTCGCAGGGTCTTCAAAAAGGACTAATCAAAACTATGCTTAATAGTTATTCTCTTTTACACAGTATCTATATCTATACTCCTGAAATATCCCTCAGCCAGCTCGTTAAAAGGCATAATGACTTTCAAGAGCTTTCCTTCACACAGGGCAGTGATGCTATCCAGCTCCACGTCGAATGGGATAGGCATCAAATGTACAATATTTGGTGCTCCCTCCTGTTCATTCGTGTGGTTGGGTGCCATATAGTTGAGGTAATGGAACACACTCAAGTGCCTGTTGTGAATTTCAATTTTGAGATTTTCCACCGAGAGTCCCGGAGCAACCACATCCAATTCGTAGCAATCTTCCAGCTTCCTCATTTTTGTGGAAGGAAGACTCATACCTCCATTGATCGTATTCAGCAAATCGGCCGTCACAACCATGTTTTTTACTAAAGAGTCAGATAACTTCATTTTCATATATCCTAAATTCCCACATTAGTCATCAATCAATGTACCAACGCATTATTCAGGCATTTATGTCATGCTTTCTTAATAAAAATTCACAGAATCGGTCAAATTGTCTTTTTGTCTGACAGGTTAATCCGTAGTTTCGAAAAAAAGCCTTCCGATGTTTCAAACCGAGCTCAACCACTACCTTCAAAGTTTCGACAACCCTGCCGTTTACTGGCTTATGGACGCTACCACCAGGCTCGGGTACAACTCCGCCTTCATTGCCGTGGCTGTTGTGTTGATTTTTGGTGTGCACATGAAGAAGGCCTTCCTCGCCACACATATGCTCATCTGGACAGGTTTTGCAGGTGCACTTTTGAAAGATTTCTTTGCCCTGCCCCGGCCTGAAAACGTCGATTCGTCATTAAAGCACCTTGTAAATGAGTTCAATGCACCCTCTCCTTTTTTTAGGCAAGGAGCGCAAAGCTTTTTCGGTCTGCCTGCACTAGAAGCCATTGAATACTACAGAGAGAACAAGCTTGACTCTCATGGGTTTCCTTCAGGCCATGTGAGTGGCTCGGTGGCATACTGGGGAGGTATTGCGTTGTTGTTTAACCGAACCTGGCTGAAGGTAGCAGCCATCATTATCATTGCACTGATGCCGTTCTCACGCATGTACCTCGGCAGGCACTTCCTGGCCGATGTGCTGGGTGGCCTTGTTCTCGGTGGTATCACCGTTTGGCTGGCATGGTTCTTCCTGATCAAAAAGGACAAACTTTCGGCCTATCTCTCCCTCAGCGGGCTGCGACTTCAAATGAATATGCCTACCCTCATTTTCATTTCTTCCTGCGTTATACTTCCCATCGTTTTTATTTTCCTGGGCAACAGCATAGCCGCTCAATTCCTGGGGCTCAACCTGGCCTTTCTGTTAATTGGTTTACAGGGCTTCCCTTCGGATGAGGGCAAGTGGTTGATTAGGGTTTCAAGGGTGGTATTGGCCATTGCCGTGCTGGTGGGCAGCAGCGTGCTCCTTGATCAGTTGATCAGGGCCGTTGGGTTAAAAGGCAACGACATAGTCCTTCTGGCCAAACGAGCCCTGGAGATGTTTTTACTGATTTGGGGGACTACTGCGATAGCTAAGAAGTTGGGGTGGTATAAAAGCCAAGCAGGGTAATTGATTATTTTTGACTTTTTATATTAGAGGTGCAGAAGTCTCTTTTTGAATAGAAAATCATGCGAACCAATAAAGAATCAATTTAAAAACATCTATAGTAGAAATTACAAAGATTTTCATCCCCGACCGACTCCTTTAATAAACGGATGCTACCAGAAATGATTGATCATAAAAAAGCAAAAGGTCCAAGCGGACGCATTGAACCAGTTTTGCTTTTTTATTGAGCCAAAATCGAAATGTTCACCATCAATTATCCTGCTCTTTGAACACCTTTTTCAGCAACTCCGTAGTTCTGGCACCTGGGTTGTTTCTGATGTTTGCTTCTTCCTGAGCCACCAGCTTGAACAGGCCATCTATGGCTAAGGTTGTCGCATAGTCATTCAAATCGGGGTTGACCTTGTCAACCAAAGGAATCTTATTATAAGTATTGACCAGGTCGCCATAATATTTGGTGGCGTTTACTTTATCGAGCGCCTTCTGAATCACCGGCTTGAATTTGGCTTCCAATTGGCTGGTGGTAGTTTTTTGCAAGTATTGAGTAGCAGCATCTTTGTCGCCTTTCAGTATATTCCAGGCATCATTGATTGTCATTTGCTTAATAGCGCTCACAAAGATAGGAGCAGCCTGCTTGGCCGCTTCTTCAGCTCCTCTGTTCAGTGTTTCGATGAATTGATCCACTTGTTTGTCCATTCCCAACTGACGAAGCTTGGTTTCCACTTTTCTCACATCTGGAGGAAAAGGAATCTTTATCGCTGGATTTTTGAAATAGCCATCAACAGCGGAAGCTTTTTTTGCCCCATTAGTGATTCCTTTTTCCAGCGCCTCTTTCAGGCCAGATGCCACTTCTTCAGTGGTTGGCTTTGCATCTTTCAGGTAACCATCTACAGTTTTCTGTATTTGCTGAACCGAGCAAGCTGAAATTGCAAGGATGATAAAAGCCAATATTGTCGCAGACAAGAATCTCATTATGTAGCTGTTTTAAACTTTTTCAAATAAAACCACTTTATGTGTTTATAGCTAAAAATCGAGGTGACAAATTTGGCAGGAATTTAAAGTAGCTGAACCCGGTTTGATAATACTGCTATCTATTAACTTTCGACCTGACAACGAACAACATTCTATTCATGCATATCAACGCAGAAATACTCACCATCGGCGACGAAATCCTCTACGGACAAATCAACGACACCAACTCCACCTGGATCGGGCAGCAGCTCTCGGAGCGTGGCATCAAGGTCATCCGCAAAACCACGGTAGGTGATGTGGAAAGCGAAATGATGACGGCCTTTGCAGAAGCAGAAAGAAGAGCTGATATTATCATCATCACTGGCGGCCTGGGCCCAACAAAGGATGATCTCACCAAACCACTATTGGCAAGGTATTTTGGTATGGAGCTGGCATTGCATGAAGAAGCATTGGCAGAAATCACTATGCTTTTCGAGAAACGAGGCTTTCAAATGACTGACACCAATCGCCAGCAAGCGTGGTTGCCAGTTGGAAGCACAAAGCTGACCAACCGCATGGGCACAGCGCCTGGGATGTGGTTCGAAAGAGGCAATAAAACCTTTGTGTCGCTACCGGGCGTGCCTTATGAAATGAAGGTGCTGATCAGCGAACAGGTCATACCCAGGCTTAGGGAGAAATATACCCTACCGGTCATCTATCACAAAATGATTCGTACCATCGGCATTGGCGAATCGTGGTTGTCGGACAAAATTGAGTGGTGGGAAACCAGCCTGCCTCCTCATATCAGGCTTGCCTATCTCCCGAGCCCCGGAGAAGTTAAGCTGCGTTTGACAGGCGCTGGCCCCAACCTGAAGTCTCTAATAAAAGAAGTACAGGCTGAAATAGACCGGGTGCTACCCGACATCCAGAAGTATGCGTATGGTTACGACCAGGAAACAATTGAATCAGCCATTGGCAAGCTGCTGCTGGAGCGCAAGCTGACCGTGTCTACGGCCGAGAGCTGCACAGGCGGCTACCTTGCCCATCAGATCACAAGTGTGCCTGGAAGCTCCTCTTATTATATAGGCAGCATTATCTCCTACGACAACCGTATCAAAACCGATGAGTTGGGTGTGAAGCAGCAAACACTCGACACAGTTGGCGCAGTGAGCGAAGAAACGGTGCGACAAATGGCCGAGGGAGTGAGAAAAAGGCTAAAAACGGATATTGGCCTGGCTACCTCGGGCGTGGCGGGGCCTGACGGAGGCACACCTGAAAAACCGGTAGGCATTGTGTGGATTGCCTGTGCTTTCGAAGGCCAAACTTTTACCAGAAAACTGCAACTAACCACCGACAGGCAAATCAATATCCACGCCAGTGCGTTGCACACACTCAATCTTTTGAGGACGTCGCTGATGGAAATGGAAGCACTGGCCTAATAGAAACAAGTGAGATAGCGGTAGTTTGGCAAAGCTTGCGACACTACAAGGAAAAATTGCACATCATTCCCATTAAAATGTTAACTTAGAGGCCGTGAACGCTATTTTGTAAACAAATGATTCTTAGGTTTTCGTCTATTAAAAGACGATGAATTAGAAGAATGTTTTGAAAAGCAACAAACAACAATACAAATAACCTATTACCCAAAAGGATACGAAATACTTAGTGAGATGGCAGTAGTTGAAATGGTGATGCCCAAAATGGGTGAAAGTATAATGGAAGGAACCATCCTTTCATGGTTGAAAAAGCCAGGAGAGACCATTGAACAGGATGAGTCAGTGCTGGAAGTGGCTACTGACAAAGTGGATACGGAGGTGCCCGCCACCCACGCTGGCGTGTTGAAAGAGATTTTGGCCAAAGAGGGTGAAGTAGTGCAGGTGGGCAAAGCCATTGCTATCATAGAAATAGAAGGGAGTGGCGAGAACGGCCATGCTACCGACGCTTCGGAGAATGGGAAAGACGCTGTGGCGCTCGCTACGGAAATGGTCGATGCCGCTGTAGCAGCAGTGAGCCACGCCCCCGTGGCAAAGCCTAGCTCCGACAGGTTCTACTCTCCCCTCGTGATGAGTATTGCCAAAGAGGAAAAGATCAGCACTTCAGAATTAGAAGGAATTCCCGGCACTGGCAAGGAAGGCCGTGTAACCAAAAATGACATCCTCGCCTACATTCAAACCAGAGGAAAAGGTGCTGCTCCTAAAGTAGCCGAACCTGTAAAAATCACCTACAGCGGCGACGATGAAATCATCGAAATGGATCGCATGCGCAAGATGATTGCAGAACGCATGCTAAGCAGCAGGCAGATCAGTGCCCACGTGACCTCGTTTGTGGAAGTAGACGTGACCAACGTGGTGAATTGGAGAAACAAATGGAAGCGCCCTTTCCTGGAAAAAGAAAAGGCTGCCCTTACCTACACCCCCATTTTCATTGAAGCCATTGTGAAGGCCATTAAGGACTTTCCGATGATCAATATCTCAGTGGATGGCACAAAAATTATCAGACACCAGGCGGTACACATTGGCATGGCCGTAGCCCTGCCTTCAGGCAACCTGATCGTGCCTGTGATCAAAAATGCAGACAAGCTGAGCCTCCTCGGCATCACCCATGCTGTGAACGACCTGGCTGAACGTGCCCGCACCAACAGTCTGAAGCCGGATGAGTTATCGGGCGGCACTTATACCATCTCCAATGTGGGCGGTTTCGGTAATATCATGGGCACGCCTATTATCATGCAGCCGCAGGTGGCCATCATGGCCGTGGGTGCAGTGAAGAAAAAGCCAGCGGTAATCGAAACCCCACAGGGCGACTTTATCGGTATCCGCCACATGATGTTCCTCAGCCACAGCTACGACCACCGGGTGGTAGATGGCGCACTAGGCGGCATGTTTGTGAGAAAGGTAGCAGATTATTTGGAACAGTTTGATACGACTCGTTCTATTTGAAGATAACTAAAGTTAAAGAAAGAGCTCGCCGGAAATGGCGAGCTCTTTTCGTTTATTTAAGACTAATCTCCCTCTTCACTTTCCCTCCTTTTTCTGAATCAATCGTAATGGTGGCTTTGGCAGCGCTGCCGGTCACTTTGAATACATACTCAATCGTTCTAGTACGGTCTGCACTTTCACCATCTCTGCGGCCCGCAAGGTTTCCCAGGTCTGTTCTCATCTTGCCACTGACAAGCTCAGCGCCGCTTAACTCAACAATCGCCCTTACCGGCTTGGCTATCTCCAGCTCTATGGCCCGTTCGGTGATGTTGGTCGGTAGGTAACCATCATTTTCTACAGTGAGGCTCACCTTCACCAGCTTGCCTTTTTCCAGCACTTCTACTTTCGGTTGCGAAACGGCAATCTTAGGACTGGTTTCTGCCAGCCATAGCATCCACTCCACATACTTTTCTATTTCTCCCTTCAGGTATTTCGTGGGTGGGTTCTGGCGGGTAAACTTATAGTCCCAGCCGCCTATTTCAACTTTACCCAGTTGCGGGTGATCGTAAGTCTGCCAGTTCACAAAGCCCTTGCCGCCCAGTTCGGCGTCGTTCCATTGCATGCGCTCCAGGTCAGATACCCGGCCGTCTTTATTAGCGTCGGCCTGGAAGGCGCCCCAAAACTCCGGCACAAAGCCCACCACACCATAATCCCAGTAGCCCCAGCTAATAAGTGTGCCATGGCGGTGCAGGCGAGGGTTGCTGTAGCTGGGCACCACCTTCTGGCTGGTGGTAGTAGCATATTTGTCGGAGAGCTCCAAAATAAGTCGCTGGTCTTCCATATTGAAATTATCCCAATTAGTAGTTGAAGGCAATCGGTAAAGGAAGCCAGCCGCTGTGTGACCATGAAAAATACCAGTGATGTTGCTGTGCGAAGTGAGAAACTCGATGGTAGCTCGGGTTTCAGGCTCCGACAGCGGATAGGGCCCGGCTCCCTTTTGCTCCGACTCCAGTCCCCAGTTGCGGGGGAAGTTGCGGTTCATGTCAATGCCGCCAATGCCGTCTTCGTTGTACAATCCGTCGTTGTCATCGTCAATACCTTCGTCATACATGTCATAGAAGTCGCCACTCAGGTCGTTGGGCTCTCTTTCCACCATAATACGGGAATCTTCCAGGCTGATTTTCCATTTGCCTGTCGGGTTCTTCACCCGCATATCGGTGATGAAATTGTCATTGTTCAGGTCGTTGCCCGGATCTTCGTCGAGCAGCCCGTCGCCATCTTGATCGTAGGGTCGGGGTGTGCTGCGCAGCGCCTGAGGCGTTGTCAGGGCAATGTCCGCTCCATCGGGGTTGAATTTGGGCCGGATGTAAATGGTGCGGGTATCAACCAGGTTGGTGATGCGTGGGTCTTTGCCATAGCTGCTGAGCAGCAGCCAGGTGTAGTGCAGCGCTACTTCGGCCCCCGTAAGCTCCCCTGCGTGGATATTGCCATCGTAATAATAAGCTGGCTTGTCTTCAGCAGTACCGGTGCTTTTGTTGGTGATTTCCAGGACCATGAGCTGGGTGCCTTTCAAGGTTTCACCTATCGAATAGAGGTTGGTCAGATTCGGATAGGCTTTGGTCCACTCCTGGAGCAAATAGTAAGCATCGGCAGTGGTGTGATACTTCGCCCAATTAGGGTTTTTAGGATCTTCCTTCTGTGCCTGGGTGAACTGAGCGCTGGCTACGAGGATGGTAATGAGGAGCAACTTTTTAAACATGGCTTTCGGTTTGATTGATGCAATAAGATACCGACGCCATATGAGCCGTTGAAAGGGAATGTGATGGAAGGGAGGTTTCATTGCTGAACGATCAACCCTACATTTAGAATGTTTCACTAGATTGAAGCATGATACGCCCGAAAGTTTTCAAGGTAGTGCTCCTTCTGCTGATCAGCACAGTCATCTCCTCCTGCAAAGAAAAACCAGCAGGGCAAACCACAGCCGGTTTACCCGATCAATTCATTATGGTGCTTGGAGTTGCGCAAGACGCTGGCTATCCTCAAGCTGGCTGCACCAAGCAATGCTGCATGCGATACTACAACGGCGAACATGAGGCCGAGCGGGTAGTTAGCCTCGGCATAGTTGACCGAGCGGTCCGCAAGATCTGGATGATCGAAGCCACGCCAGACTTCAAAAGCCAATGGCACGATTTGAATGAAAAGTCTGGTCTGAACAAAACCGCTCCCGATGGCATTTTTCTCACCCATGCCCACGTGGGCCACTACACCGGCTTGATGGAACTGGGTAGAGAGATCATGGGTACTTCGAATGTGCCAGTCTACGGCATGCCTGTCATGCGGTCTTACTTGACAGAGAATGGCCCCTGGAGCCAACTCGTAAGCCTCGGTAATATTGGTCTGCAAAAGTTGGTGGCAGACTCTACGGTTCAATTGTCACCTGAGATTTCCATTACTCCTTTTCTTGTCCCGCACAGGGATGAGTTTTCGGAAACCGTGGGCTACCGCATTGAGAGCGGAAGTAAGAGCATTATCTTCATTCCTGATATTGACAAATGGAGTAAGTGGGACAGAGACATCCGAAAGGTGGTGGCGTCAGCCGATGTAGCTTTTTTAGACGCCTCCTTCTTTCGCAATGGAGAAATCGACCGGGACATGAGCGAGGTGCCCCACCCTTTTTTAGAAGAATCGATGGTGCTATTTGAAGACTTGCCCGAAAATGAAAGAAGCAAGGTGCATTTTATTCATTTCAATCATACTAACCCGCTGATTTGGGATGAAGAAGTGAGGCAGAGTGTGAGAGCAAAGGGATTTGGTGTGGCCAGTGAGGGGGATGTTATTCCTTTCGGCGATTAAGAAGTCTTCTGGGTCTTCTTAGTGTAAGTATTTTTGAGGCGCTACCTTTATAAAACGGCTAGCTTGTTGATTGAATCTCAAGTTAATGCAATGTTTTGACCGCTCAGAGAAACTGAAATTGTGTTGAAATCGTTACCTTCATACAAAAATCTTATATGACCGAGATTATTTTCATAGTCGAAGAATCTCCTGAAGGAGGATTTGAGGCAAAAGCCTTGGATCATTCTATCTTTACAGACGGCAGTGACATGGATGAATTAAAGTCCAACATCCGTGAGGCCATCCAATGTCATTTCGAAGTTGATGCTCCCAAAATTGTGCGCCTGCACTTTGTTAGAGAAGAAGTCTTTGCAGCGTGAAAATTCCCCGAGATATTACTGGGAAGGATCTAATCAAAAAGCTTGAAATATTAGGCTACACCCCCACTCGCCAGGTGGGGAGCCATGTTCGGCTAACTACACAAGAGAACGGACAGCACCATATTACTATCCCTTATCACAATCCGATTAAAATAGGAACCCTATCTGCGATCTTAAAGGACATCGCCAGCCACTTCAAAGTTTCTAAAGAGAGTATTGCCGAAAGAGTATTTTAATTCAGTGCTTCCTGAAAATTACTCCAAGGGGAATAAAGTAAAGAGGTTACTACTTGCGCTCCCGCAGATAGTAACCTCTTTACTTTCGTTCTACATCTCCTTAGCCGCCATGTACTCGTAGTCGGCAATTACCGTGTACAAAAACTTCACATCAGGCATCGGGGTTTCTATGGACAACAGCCCTTTGATTTTTTGTGACACCAATATCACCGCCTGATCGTTGAGGCCCTCCTTTCGCAGGTTCAGCGCATTTCTTATGATTTCAATCTGACTATCATTCAGCACCCTGGCGGTTGGAAAAGTCACCTGATGATTCTCATCCACTTTCGCTATCAAATCTGCATTAGAAACCTCCTTCTGCAGTCTGATCACCACCGTGCCAGCCGCCAGATCGCCGAGCCTTTGCCCGTTTTTGGTGGCGATGATTGTGATAACAGCTACGCCTCCACTCATGAAGTAAATATCTACGAGTCGGAGTACCCACCTGAGTAAGTAGTTTACAATGCCTGCCGGGCTGCCGTCGGCCTTCACCACTTTGATGTTCATGGCCTTTTTGCCAATACTTTGCCCCTGAAAAAGCGACTCGAAAAGCAGGGAGTAAAACATGACCAGCACCCATGGAATGAAATAGAACTCCGGTCGGTCAAAGCCAGAGGAAATGATCCACAAGCACAGCACCATGAATACAAAAATCACAAACATGTCGATCAGAAAAGCCAGTATGCGTTCGCCAAGGCTGGCCAGCTCAAGGTCGATTTCTATATTCTGACTGGTGACAAATTTGGGCATTTCCCTTCTAGTGATTATGTTAACGCATATTTGGGCGGAAGATAATGAAGCAGTCAATATTTGTAAAAAATAATCAGGCTAAATGGAATGAATTTGAGTCAAAGCTGACAAATACTGGTACACTTTCTTCCGACGAACTTTCGCTTATCTACATCCACCTCACCGAAGACCTTGCCTTTGCCAAGGCGAATTACCCCAACACCAAACTTTTCACTTATCTCAATGCCCTGGCACTGAAGGTGCATACCATCGTGTATAAAAACAAGAAGGAGGAGAAAGGGCGTTTTGGTAAATTCTGGGCATATGAGGTGCCTTTAGAGATCCGGAGGTCATACAAATACATCCTCATTGCCTTCCTCATCACGGCGCTGGGTGTTTCTATAGGAGCCCTGTCATCTGCCAACGACGAAACCTTCGTGCGCCTGATTATGGGCGATGCCTATGTGGACATGACATTGAACAATATCAAAGAAGGCGACCCCATGGGCGTTTACAGTTCGATGGACGGCAACTACATGTTCATGGCCATTACCTCCAACAATATCCGGGTGTCATTTGTGGCTTTCGCCCTCGGTCTTTTCTTTAGTGTTGGAGCTGGCTGGGTGCTGTTCCAAAATGGCGTGATGCTCGGAGCTTTTCACTACCTCTTTTTCAAAGAAGGGCTTTTCGACGATACCATCCTCACCATCTGGCTCCACGGCACTATCGAAATTTGGTCCATTATCGTGGCTGGTGCCGCAGGCATTGTCCTCGGCAATGGCTTTTTGTTTCCCGGCACTTATCCCCGAATTCATTCTTTTCAGCGAGGCGCAAAGCAGGCGATTAAAGTAGTGCTTGGCTTGTTTCCTTTCTTTATCGTTGCGGGGTTTATTGAGTCCTTTGTTACACGGCATACCGAATGGCCACTTTACCTGAAGCTTTTGATCATCAGCCTGTCGCTGCTGCTCATTCTATTCTACTTTTTCTATTTGCCTCTAAAAACCAACCCTCATGACCACGCCAAAAATTGAGTTGTACAAAATGCGTGACTTCGGTCAGAAGCTGAATGCGACCATCGAATTCATAAGAGCAAACTTCAAAAAGCTTTTTACCACGTTGCTTTTTGTTGCTGGCCCCACTGCCCTCATCATGGGCATAGTGATGAAACAGTTTATGGGGTTTTTCATGGGCATGTCCGCCAACCCAGAGAACCCCGCTATACTGGATGATCTCCCCACACTTTTCACCAATTACTTTGTCATGTTTCTGGTGTCCATTTTTGCCAGCATTATGTTATCGCTTACAACATATGCCTTCATGGAGCTTTATAGTCAAAAAGAAGCGTCGGAGTTTAGTGCCATGGACGTGCTGCGCAATGCCCTCAGCAGGTTTGGCTCCACGTTCCTACTGAGCATTCTCGTGGGCATAACTCTTTTCATTTCAGTCTTCTTCTTCTTTCTACCAGCCCTCTATTTCGGCGTGGTACTGTCGTTGGCTATTCCTATTCTCTATTTCGAGAAAGTGAGTCCGGGGGAAGCCTACAAAAGAGCTTTCACTCTTATCAAGGACAAATGGTGGAGCACATTTGGCCTGCTTTTCATTTCTGTAATGATCTCATATGTGGTATCGATGATTTTCTCGGTGCCGTTTTACGCCGTATACATGTTTGAGTTGGTGGGCGTGGTGGACAAAATCAACACCGACCCTACTGCCTTTACCAATATTTTTTCAAGTTGGTACATGGCCATCAGCATGGTAATCCTGGGAGTTGGAGGCTACTTGTCCTACTCCATCCCCCTGATTGCACTCGGCTTTCAGTATTTCAATTTGGCAGAACGAAACAGCGCCCCTGGCTTGATCAACAAAATTGAGGACTTTGAAAATATTCAGTAAAGCGGCGTTTGCTGTTGTCTCAAGCTGCATAGCGTTCGGTAGCACGCTGTACGCCGAAGCCAGATGGTTAGCGGGAGAGAGAGCCTTTGACCAGGTGGCTATGGAAGGTTACAAGGCCGATCCAGCTTTTGACTACGTCAATCTTCGACCGGAAGGCATTTCGCTGTGGGATCAATTATGGCTTTGGATTTTTAGCCTGATCGGCAGGTTGTTTGGTGGGCCCAACGGGCAAAACATAGGCCAAATCCTCTGGTTACTTTTTCTTGTGGCTGTGGTTGTAGGAGCGGCCTATTTGATCATTAAAATGCAATATGGCTCTGTTTTTTCTAAATCGAATGAGGCTGGCAGTTCAGCCTTTACCGTGTACGGCGGCAGCCAGCAGGTTGATTACAATAAACTCATCAATGAGGCACTGGAAGCTGGCGACCTTAAAATGGCCATTCGGTATTTGTATATGAAAGGCCTGACAAACCTGAGTGATCAAAGCCTGCTGAAGATTCGCTCCTGGAAAACTGGCGCCGACTATGCCAGTGAGTTGAGTGGAGACCAAAAATCAAAGTTTATTCAGCTTAAGCAGGTGTTTGAGTATACCTGGTACGGAGAATTTGAGCCGGACGAGACCGACGTTCAACTGTGCAAAGCAACGGTGGCTGACCTGGAAAAGAAAAAGGCATGAACAAAAAGGACAAAATCTTTCTTTGGGTTTTTATCGGCCTTTTTGTTGGCTATGTGATCGTGCAATACACAGCACCCAAGCCGCTCGATTGGACAATCACCTTTCATGAAGATGACAAGAATCCATTTGGAGGTTTTGTGCTGGGAAAAAGGCTGCCTGACATTTTTCCCGAACTGGAAACCAGCTACTACAACTTTACACAGCTTTACACGGACAATGAAAATGTTGTCGTTTTGGCGCAGGAAATGGCGCTAAGCCCGACCGATGAAGAAAGCATCAATGAGATACTGCACGCAGGTAGCTCCGTTTTTTTGGCAGCCCATCAATTTCCCCAGGCATGGCTCGATTCCCTGGGTCTGAAGGTGGCATTCAACTACAGCTTCGTCAATGAGGAGATATTCGGTGAAGATCAGATTCAATTAATCAGCCGCACAGATTCCTCTTCAGCAAGCTACCCCCGACAGATGATACAGGCGGTGTTTGAGGAAGTTGAAGCCGACAAATGGGAAATCATCGCCACCGATGAAAACAGCCAGCCCGTGGTGATAAAAAAGACAATTGGTGAGGGCGAATTGATTTTGTGCAGTTCACCTTTAATCTTCACCAATTTCGGGTTGCTCTATCAGGACAATTACCGGTTTGCAGCGAGCATATTGAACCTGCTCCCTGAACAGCGCACCCAGCTCAGCTACTTCTACCAGCTGGGCCGACCCGAAGTTCAAACCCCGCTACGGTATATACTTTCGCAGGAGGCACTTAAGTGGGCGCTTTACCTGGGATTGGTAGCGTTGCTGGTCTTTCTGATCATCGAAACACGAAGGAGACAACGAGCTATTCCAGTGATGACACCACCAGAAAACACCACATTGACTTATGTGAAAACGCTGGGTAATCTCTACTTTCAGGAAGGCAACCATAAAAACCTCGCAGAAAAGATGATCAGGCACTTCATACACAGGGTAAAGGAAAAATATTATTTAACCTTTGAGCCGACTGAGCATTTTAACCACATGCTGTCGGTGCGAAGCGAAGTACCTATTGAAGAGATCAAAGCTACGTTGGCAGCCTTGATCGCTATCAGGCAAAAGGAACAGATAAAAGGCAACGAGCTGGTGATGCTAGCTGAAAAACTTAACAGGATAGTGAGTTGAACAATTTTAAAAAGGAATCAGAAGTTGATATACAAATAGCATGAGTGAATTTGAAAACAGAATTGATCTGAAGCTTCTCAACGAGAAAGTAGATAAAATAAAAACCGAAGCGAGAAAAGCCCTGGTTGGTCAGGACAAAATGCTAGACCTGATACTGGTAGCTCTTTTGGCGGAAGGACATGTGTTGATTGAGGGCGTGCCCGGCGTGGCCAAAACGCTGACAGCCAGGCTGACAGCCCGAATGATTGACGCTGAGTTCAAGCGCATTCAGTTCACTCCCGACCTGATGCCGGCAGATGTGTTGGGCACCTCTATTTTCAATCCCAAAAAGGCAGAGTTTGACTACAAAAAAGGGCCTATTTTCTCCAACCTGGTGCTCATCGACGAGATCAACCGGGCACCCGCCAAAACCCAAGCCTCACTTTTCGAGGTGATGGAAGAAAAGCAGGTCACCAACGACGGCATCACCTATCCGCTGGATCCCCTTTTCATGGTGCTGGCTACCCAAAACCCCATTGAGCAGGAAGGAACTTACAGATTGCCGGAAGCCCAACTAGACCGATTCATTTTCAAAATCAAGGTAGACTACCCAAAGCTGGAGGAAGAGTTTCAGGTATTGCACCTGGTCAACGGCAACTTTGGATTCAAGCAGCTGAGCTTTATTGAGCCGGTGATCAACCGGCAGGAGGTAATAGAAATAAGAGAAAACCTGCGGCAAATATTGACCAAAAACTCGCTGGTGGAATACATTGCTCATCTGGTGGGCAAAACGAGAAGCCACCCTTCCCTCTACCTCGGTGCGTCGCCGAGAGCTTCGATCGACCTCCTGCGCTCCTCTAAAGCTTACGCTGCGATGCAAGGCCGTGATTTCGTCACACCGGAGGACATTCAGTACCTGTTCAAACCAGTGGTTGACCATCGAATTATTCTGAATCCTGAGGCAGAAATGCAAGGGCTCACGACCACGGAGGTATGTCAGCAAATTATTGAGCAGGTCACTGTGCCCAAATAAGATGAAGCTATTCGCCACCAAACGGTTCTATTACAGCATAATTATCCTCACCATTGGGTTTGTGGCGAGTTACTTCTTTCCCGCCCTTTTTGTCCCGGTTAAGCTTGCCTTCTTTACGTTTTTGGTGCTGTTCTTTGCCGATTTCATGCTCCTTTTCATCACACGAGGCGAGTTAACTTGCGACAGAGAATTGCCGGAACGGTTCTCGAATGGCGACGACAATGCCGTAGTGCTGAAAATCAACAATAGTTACTCTTTCAACTTGCAGGTGACCGCACTGGACGAGCTACCCCCTCAATTTCAGATCAGGGACCTGGCTATCAGGCTTACGGCTAGCAAAGGCGGAAGTCGTATGGCATCCTACTCCGTGCGCCCGACGGAACGAGGAGAGTACGACTTCGGCAATACCAACCTGCTGGCTGCCTCAAAAATCGGCCTGATCAACCGGCGCTTCATTGTGAACCACCAACAAACCGTGAAGGTGTACCCGTCCTTTCTGCACTTGCGCAAATACGAGTTGATGGCCTTTTCACAGCAACAGTCGATAGAAGGTCAACGCAAGCTTCGGAAGATTGGCCACAGCATCGAGTTTGACCACATCAAGGAATACACACCGGGCGACGACCCACGCCACCTCAACTGGCAGGCAAGCGCCAGAAGAGGCCACCTGATGATCAATCATTACATCGACGAAAAGTCGCAGCCTATTTACAATGTGATTGATAAGAGCAGGCCAATGAAAATGCCTTTTGAAGGCATGACACTGCTCGACTATGCCATCAACGCCTCGCTGGCCATCAGCGATATTGCCCTAAAAAAGGGAGATAGGGCCGGTCTTGTTACTTTTCAGCACAAACCCGACACCATCGTGTCCGCACAAAAGGGTACTAAGCAAATGTATGTGCTGATGGAAAGCCTGTACCATGAGAAAACAGCCTTCAACGAGCACAACTTCGGGATGCTCTATGCCCAGATAACTGCGAAGATTGCTTCAAGAAGTCTGCTGCTGCTGTACACTAACTTTGAGTCGTTGTATTCGCTGGAGCGACAATTGAAATACCTGAAGCTACTCAACCGCAAACACCTCGTGCTGGTCATCATTTTCAGAAATACAGAACTCGACGGATTGATCGCCAAAGATGCCGGTGACCTGCGGGAAGTTTACCATCAGGCCATCGCCCAAAACATGCTCAACGAAAAGTTTGCCATCCTGCAATTGCTTCGTCAGCATGGCATCCTGAGTCTTTACACCACCCCACAAAGTCTGACAGCAGACGTAGTGAATAAGTACTTGGAGCTGAAAAGCAGAAGGGCGATTTAACGCACTTTCAAGGGGTTTTCAAAATGTTTTGTCAAATAATAAAGTCTACTTAGAGCTGTATACAATTGATATTTTAATCATACATTGTATTTACAAAATCAACTGGAAGATTATCATGAATAAAATACCACCAGATGCCTACCTGATTCCTGCCATTTTTCAGTTTGCGATTATCCTTACAGGTTGGCTTGAGCCACGCTTTATTACCGATTGGGGAGTAAGCGTATTATCTTCTGTGTTGGCTGTCAGGCTGGTTGCTTTAGTGTTTTACGTAATTCACGTGCGGAGAAATGAAAATTTGAACCTACAAGGAAAGTCGCAGTGGATATTGACACTCATCATTACTGGCTTGGCAGGAGAAATCTTCTACTGGTTCAAGCACGTAAGAAGACCCGAGCTGGCTTAAGCTGGGTCAGTTTGTAATAAAAACTCCTCAATAGCTTCATACACTTTTGCCAACTCATCTTCCTTTACCACATATGGTGGCAATACATAAATCACATTCCCCAGCGGTCTTAGCAAAATGTTTCTTTCCAGAAAAAAGGGCATCACTTTGGTACGTATATTATTGAAATAGGACGTATCACCGGTATTGATATCAAGCGCCAGAATTGTTCCTGTAACTCTTACATTTTTCACTCTCAAATTGCTGCTGATCCTTTCGGTAAAAGCCCGATGACTTCTTTCAATCATTTCACGCTGCCTATGACACGACTCATCCAGCAATAGCTTCATGCTGGCTATGGCAGCGGCACAGGCCAGCGGATTGGCGGTGAAAGAATGCCCATGAAAGAAGGTCTTCGAAAGCTCGGAGGTCGCAAAGGCTTCAACGATAAAATCAGCCACTGCAGTGACGCCCAACGGCAGAAAGCCGCCAGTGATGCCTTTCGACATGCACATCAGGTCGGGCTTATGGGTGGTTTGATCGGTAGCGAAGATAGTGCCAGTCCGGCCAAATCCCGTCATCACCTCATCTGCAATACAGATCACTTTGTTGCGCTGAGCAATGGACATTAGCTCATTCAAAATTGCGGGAGAATACATATTCATGCCTCCGGCCCCCTGCACCAGGGGCTCAAAAATAAAGGCGGCGACCTCGCCTGTAGCGGTAAGCTCATTCAGACGTTCAAACACCTGAAGCTTATTCTGTTCAGTCGGAAACGGAATAAAGTCGACATCAAACAGAAGGGAACCAAACGGGGCTGTAAACCCTCCTCTGTCTCCCACTGCCATGGCCCCAAAGGTGTCACCATGGTAAGCGCCTTCTACGGCGACTAGTCGCTTCTTAGGTGTACCCAGGTTATGCCAGTATTGAAGTGCCAGCTTAATAGCCACTTCTACCGACGTGCTGCCGTCGTCAGAATAGAAAACCTTAGAAAACTTGTCGGGTAATAGGGAAAGAAGGCTTTCAGCCACTCGAACGGCAGGTTCGTGTGTGAAACCGGCAAAGATCACCTGCTCCAGCTTCATGGCCTGGTCGGCTATGGCCTGGGCTATATCTGGCTGTGCATGGCCATGGATGTTTACCCACCACGACGACACAGCATCAAGGATTTTTCGGCCATCTTCGGTGTACAGGTAGGCGCCCTCCCCTTTCGTAACAACAAGTGGTGCAATAGCTCCCTCCAGCGGCGTGAAGGGGTGCCAAATGAGGGATTTGTCTATTTCCTGAAGCGATTTACTCATTTCCAGTTCTTATTCAATTGTGCTGCATACTTCTTCACCACCTCCGTGTCTATTTCCTCTTCCTGATGGATATGAAGTAGCACTGGCCATCCTGTTTTAGCTTTAATGATGTGCTCACTCTCAGGATTAGTGGGGCCATTGAAAATAATACCCGCTACGGGTACCTTGTGAGCCTTGAGGTATTCTGCTGATAGCAAGGTGTGATTGATGCTTCCCAAATAAAGGTTGGCGACAAGGATAACCTCTGCTTTTAACTCGATAATCAAATCGCCTATAAAATCGTAATCATTGAGAGGCACCATAAGACCTCCGGCTCCCTCGATGATCAGGCAGTTGTCAGTTTTGGGGAGCTTAACTTTTGTCAGGCTAATTTCCACGCCATCCGCTTTGGCCGCCGCATGGGGTGAAGCTGGTGTGTTCAGCAGGTATGCCTCTGGATGGAATTGTGTCTTTTCATTGCTCACCAGCGACTGTACCGTATCAGTGTCCCTGGGTAGTCCGGCCTGAATCGGCTTCCAGTAGTCGGCGTGAAGCGCTTCACAAACAATGGCACTCACCAGCGTTTTTCCGCTATCGGTACCGATAGCCGTCACAAAATACCTGCTTAAAATGGCTGGCTTAAAGTCTGACATAGTGCGTTTATTTCTTCTTCTGTGTTGTAGGTATGCAAACAAATTCGCAGCCTCTCCTCTCCTTCTTTCACCGTAGGTGCTAAAATCGGGCGGACGTCAATCCCATTATTCTGTAAGGCTTTTGCCATGGCTTTTGCCTTCTCGTTACCGGGCACAACTATCGGCTGAATGGCTGTGTCGCTTGGTAGCCTCGTTAGCTTGGTGCTTACCGGAAACTGACGCACAAAAGAAACTATTCTCCGCTCCAGCAGCGCCTGCAAATGCTCGTTTTGCGATAAATAGTCGAAGGCCTGCTCAATAGCCACAAGACTATGCAGCGGCATCGCAGTTGTATAAATGAATGGCCTGCCAAAATTCACCAGGTAATCGATCAGCACCTGGCTGCCCACCACCGCTGCGCCGTGAACCCCCATCGCCTTACCAAACGTGTAAACTCGGGCAAAGAAGGCTTCTTCCAAACCAAGAGAGCAAGCCAAGCCGCTGCCACCTTCTCCAAAAACGCCGGTACCATGCGCTTCATCTATGATTAACCTAGCTTCATATTTTTTACAAAGCGTCGCTATCTCCTTCAAGGGGGCAACATCTCCATCCATAGAATACACCGACTCAATCACTACAAAAGTGTTTCCTTCAACAGTTTTCAGCCTTCGTTCAAGGTCAGCAAGGTCGTTGTGGAGAAAGGCAAAAGTCTTCGCTTTGCTCAGCCACGCTCCCTCCTTGAGGCAAACATGGGAAAGCTGGTCGTAGAGAATGGTATCGCCTTTTTGTGCTACAGCAGATATCAAACAAAGATTGGCCTGGTAGCCCGAGTTAAAAACCAGGGCAGCTTCACCTTTAAAAATGCGGGCCAGCTTTTGCTCTAACTCCATGGCAAAGTCACTATTGCCGGAAAGCAACCTGGATCCTGTGCCTCCGTGGGCCGGAGCTCCCAGCTCTCCAAGCCTTCGGGCTATCATTTGTCCAAGCTCCGTTGATCTGGCCAGCCCCAGATAATCGTTTGAAGTAAAGTCGTGTGGCAAATGGATGCCGGGCAGAGCACGTAAATTGCCTTTGGCCTTACGCTCGTCCAACCTTTGCTGCATTTGAGGGGTGATGCTCTTCATAGCCATCACAAAAGTGGATGCTAAAGGCGGCATGCGCAAGAGATTGACAGAATTGTTATTCGTTCACTCCTGTTTCCACAAACACCGGCGCCTGCTGATACAGCGTATCGAATGTTAGTCTTTCAATTGTTTTCTCGTCGTAGTTCATTAGGAAAATATCATAGTTCACTATTGTGTCTGTCCTGATATACCCGTCAAAAACCAGCCACCTGCCGTCGGGTGACCAACTATGCCAGGTAGCATGTAAACTGTCTGGAGTAATTTTCCTCTGGTTCGTTCCGTCAGGTTTGATTTCAAAAATGCTGCTATTACCTTTTTGCACAGAGGCGTAGGTAATAATATCCCTGTTGGGCTCCCATATAGGTGGCGCTGCGTTGTATTGGTACCACATCGACAGTGTATCGTCGGGTGGATAATGAGTCAGCTGCCGAACTCCGCTTCCGTCTACATTGATGATATATAGTTCGTCGACATAACCATTGTCTTTTTTAAAGGCCATATCTGCTCCTCTAAATACAACACGGCCGCCGTCAGGCGAGAAACAGGGGTCATTGTAAGAGCGTTTATCGGTGTAAATTTTACTAATGAGCTCGCCTGTTTGAGTACTTAATATATAGAAAGCACTATCTCCTTCTACTCTGGGGTTGATGATAATTTCTTTCCCGTCGTTTCTGGTGCTCATCCAGCTATCCTTTAGTCTATAATCAGTAATTTTTCGATGGTTTTTACCATAGGCGTCGGTTTCATATAAGAAATAATAGCGGTGCGTCGTGTCCTTATCAGAAATGTAAAAAAGCCGGTCGCCCCAGGCGTCGTAAGTCCATTCAACTCCAGGTTGATTTGTTACGTTCACCCTATTTTCTCCATTGAGGTCCATGGTAAATACCTCATAGTTATCGTTGGGTTCATCGACAAGCACGTTGAAGGCTATTCTCAGAACAACTGCTGTTTTTTCACCCTCAGTTTGTTGATCACTTGCTGATGAACAACCGGTGAGCGTAGTATGCAGTAACAACATTACTCGCAAATATCTATCAAGTCGCATAGTGTAATATCCTTAATAAAATCGACTTTTCATTTGGTAATAAGAGGTTTCTGGTTTCATGTTTGGCAATGGCTATATTAGCCACCAATGAAAACCCGAATATGTCTGCTGCTCATTGGCTTTGTTTGCCTGCTCACCAAAGCCCAATCACAGTCGCTCAGAAGCGAGGTAAACCTCACCATTGACAACGATGCGTTCCTGTTTTCTGCTGTAGACAGGTACTATAGTTCCGGAATATTTGCCACGCTCAAACGAAAAGCGAACCGAAGGTCAGCATTAGCCGCCAGGTTATTTAAAAAGGACAGTACCTCCCGGGAGCACTTCTACTACCAGTTTGCTCATGTATTTTTCACTCCCTATAACCCCAAATGGACGAATCCCGATCAATTTGACAGGCCCTATGCTGGTTGGATCTACCTTCAAACCGGATGGCAGGGCACAGGAAAAAAATCTGTACTCAGGCTATCAGCGGACCTGGGCATGGTAGGACCAGCCACCAAAGTCCAACCGTTGCAGTCATGGTGGCACGACGTGCTCGGCTTCAGAAAACCAAGGGGTTGGAATCATCAAATCAATAACTCACCGTCGCTTCACGCTTCGTTGTACTATCTCCAGCGACTCGTACACCATGAAAACGCCGAGATATACTGGGAAACAACCAACAGACTGGGCACCGTCCTTACCCAATCTATCCAGGGCGTTGCCCTCCGAATTGGGGAGCTGAAGCCAGTAAAGGAGTCGGTTTGGGGAGGCAATAGATTGAGCAATTCGGCAAATCGTCGTCAAGGGATGGAAGAGTTTTTCATCTTCATAAAAGAAAGCTTTCGATACAGATTTTACGATGCTACCGTGGAAGGCAATTTTATAGGCCAGCCAAGCCAATATACCGAAACCCTGGAACCTCTTCTTGTCCACCACCAGGTCGGACTAGGGATGGCTTTCAATACATTCGATCTCTTGATGGCCCACAATGTGACATCAAAAGAAACCCCCGAAGCGACGTTCCATCAATACATCACGCTTGATTTATTCTTCCGCTTCTAATAATGCAGCTGCTTTTGTCGTTATTTGCATTCAGGACAAAAAATTTACGAAAATGATCAAAAAGACACTTTTCCTACTAGCTATTGTTGCCATGGCGGCATCCGCCAATGCGCAAGACATTAAGATTGGGCCAAGAATAGGGCTTACTTCATCGTCCATAAAAGTGGACAAGGAATCAACCGGAGCATCATTGGGTGCTCAATTTGAAAGCGGCGATGCCAAAATAGGCTTCCAGGGTGGCGCATTTGCCCGGCTGGGTATAGCAGGCTTTTATCTGCAGCCAGAACTCCTGTTTTCTGCAACAGGTGGCGAAATACATGTGAAAGACGTTTCTGCATCTTTGGACGAAACAAGAGAGCTTTCCTTTAAAAAATTGGATGTACCAATCATGTTTGGAAAGAAGTTTGCCAAAATTGTTCGTGTCAACGTTGGCCCGTCGTTTAGCTACCTGCTAAAAGCTGAATCAAAAGTAGGTGACATTACGACTGACGTGAAAAATAACTACAGCAACGCCACCGTTGGCTTCCAGGCTGGTGCTGGTCTTGATCTTGGCCCTCTTATACTTGACGTAAAGTATGAGGGCAGTCTCAGCAAACTTGGCGATGCAGTTGGCGGCTACAACACCGACCAGCGTCAAAGCATGTGGGTGGTAGCATTGGGATTCTCTTTCTTATAGAGGAAGAAACGATTTTAGGAACCAAAAGGGGTGGAATTGACAAAGCACTGGTCGATTTCCACCCTTTTCTTTTTGCCTACAAATGAATCTTCAATCCACCATAGTAATTTCTGACTGGTGCTGGCTGGTAATTCCTTCCTCCAAAAGCGTTGAGATCATTTCCCCAGCTAAACTCCTGATCCAACAGGTTGTCCACCCCTGCAAACAATTCCAGACTCCATTTGCCTGAAGCGAGTTGCTTCTTCCAACCCACTCGGCAAGTTACATTGCTGTAAGCATCGGCGTAAACGGTGTTATCGTCCCTCAGCGGTATTTTATCGCTCCAAAACCAGCTTATATTCGAATAGAAGTTGCCCTTAAAAGCAATATCCAATACTGTGGCCATCGTATTTGGTGCCACGCCGGTCAGCTTGTTGCCTGAGAAGTCGTCTTCTCCTTTTTGATAATCTTCAAATCGAAAATGATAGCCTGTGTAGGCCACCTGAAGCTTGGAGGAGGCTATAAATGCCGTCGGATTTTCTGACAAAACGCCATTCACCTTCAACTCTATACCTTTTTGGTTGGTATTCCCGGCATTGTCAAACAGCACCACTCCGTCCTGATTTGTACGGGTCACGATGGTTCCTTTGAGCTTAAAATAGAAAGCAGTAGCATCCACAAACCATCTGTCGGCAATAATCGATGCACGGTAGCCCAGTTCATAGTTAGTACCTTTTTCGGCTGTCAAATTCTTGTTAATACTCCCTTCGTTCGTTCGGACCTCGTCGATAGTCGGCGGCGAAAAACCGTTACTCAAAGAAGCGTAGATTGACTGGCGATCAGATAGCTTTTTAAGTACTGCCAGCCTGGGCACCCAAATCGGGTCAAACGAGTTGCTGTAGGTAAACGCAGGGCCAACTTTCGACTGATCTCTGTCAATATCAAATACCTGGTAGTTTCTGCTCAAGCCACCTGTCACCACCCATTCGCCTGGCAGGTCTACATCCAGCTGGGCAAAGGCAAAGTATTGTTTGATCAACAAGTCGTCGTGAAAGCGCAGTGTGTCGGCCTTCCCCATCACGTTGCCAAAGTTGTAAGCGTTGCTCCACCCCTGCTGCCACTCGCCACCAAACGACAAGTGGGCCTGTGCTTCGCCTGCACTCTTGTGCCAGACAAATTTCGTCCTGCCTCCCAGTCCTGAGTTAAATTCCCTTTTATAGTCGAGGTTGAATGGATTCTGGAAATCGACATAGGAATAAAGTAGGCTCGTTTTATTTTCAAAATTGTCGGAAATGACAATGTCATTCACCACTCCCACATAAACTGACTTCTGGTCAATAGATGCGTTCCTGTCCACACTGCCCGGTCTGGCCTGGCGTCTGTCTTCGTTGAGTTGATCCAGCGTAAGGCCACCCGGAATGCCGTAATTAAGGTCGCTGAAAAATGAATGAACGGAAACTGTGTGGTTGGCCGACGGGAACAAATGCGCCGACACCTGTGCCACTTTTCTGTCGGTAAAAGACTGCTCCCGGTACCCGTCCGACTTAAGAGAAACACCTTTTACCTCTATCAGGCTCTTATCACGGCGAGCGGTTCCGGAAAACTGGTGCTTCCACAGGCCGTAGCTGCCAGCCATGCTTTGCCAGGTCAGGCCATTGCCTTTGATGTCTCTCGGATTAGCACTGCTAAGCAAAAGCGTCCCACCTGTTCCAGCGCCATACACACTTCCCGAAGGCCCTTTTAGCACCTCTACTCGTTCTGTGTTCGACAAGTCTAAGATGTTCAGTGGCGTGGTTCCGTTGGCCTCTGTAAAAGGCAGGTCGTTCCAGTATACTTTCACATTTCTCACCCCGAAAGGTGACCTGATGGAGCTCCCCCTTATGGAAATCCGGTAACTTGACGGTGCCCGCTCTTCCATCCGCACACCCGGTAGGGTGTTGAGCGAAGGCACAAGGGAGGTTTCGTTGAATTTGGCCAGATCGGCAGGCTGTAAGTAGGCTATTGGCGCTGCCTGATCGATCAGCTCCCTTTCAAAATCAAAGCCTGTTACTTCTACAGCTTGCAGCATCTTTTCCAACGGCTGCATGTAGACCGTTTGGCCTGCCTTGCTTATCACCATTTTAGTGGATATATAACTGACATGGGAAAGCAGCACTTCCACAGGTAGTTCAGTTGTGAGTACAGCCTCACCATTTTGTGCTGCGACCGCCTGGCCAGACTTCAGAGTCACTACAGCTCCCTCTATCGGCAGGTTAGTTTCAGCGTCTATCACAAAAACCGTCGACTCCTGTACCTGTTGACGAGCACATACTACTCCCGGAAGTAAGAGAAAAGCCAGATATAGTTGTTTCACTTTTATCAGTTTTAAATTTATCTACTGTTTGTAAGAGGTTTCGTTCAAAAGTAATCACTTGAAGTCCACATTACTCAATAATTTATACAGACGAGGCTTTTTAATTGTCAAAAATTGTTTTTCGCCAGCTCATTGACGGCCATTTTTCGTAATTTCATTGAAAATAGCTTACCACCATAAAACGTATCATACCTATGAAAACATTTTTTACTTTCAACCGCTTTATCGCCACATCAATAGTGATCGTGCTTCTTTCGTCTTGCGCTGCCAACAAAACGGCCTCCACCACAGAAAGTAGTGATGACAGCGATACAATATCTATCAAAATGGACGACTCGTCTGACACAAAAGCCGGCAGTGTCTCGTCGATGAACAATAACAGCATGCAACTGGTGGATTACTTGCGCAGAATTCCGGGTTTGCAAATTGACCAGCGAGGCAGCAGCGTAAATGTAATGGTGAGAGGAATGTCCTCTGTTGGAGGAAACAACAGCCCATTGTATGTTATCAATAACACAGCCATAGGCAACAGCTATGCCGACGCTGTGAGTGCTGTTGATGTGAATGACATCAAAACTGTCAATGTTATCAAAGGTGCTGAAGGCCAGCAGATGTATGGCATGCGGGGATCCAATGGTGTGATTCAGATTTTTACCAAGAAAAAATAAAGCAACGACAAAGTTGACTTCTATTTCAGGACGGTGAATCTTTGTTCTATGCAAAAAGATTCACCTTTCTTTGTTTCCGGGGTTCACCACATCGCCATTATTTGCTCTGACTACCCGGCCTCAAAGAGATTCTATACCGAAATTCTGGGGTTTGAAACGCTTAGAGAGGTTTACAGAAAAGAAAGAGATTCCTGGAAGCTTGATCTAAAAATAAACGGAGTTTATCAAATAGAGCTGTTTTCCTTCCCGAACACACCCGAACGGCCTTCAAGACCTGAAGCTTGCGGCCTAAGGCACCTGGCTTTAAAGGTAAGCAATATAGAGTTGGCCAAAAGCTATCTTGAATCTAGGGGCGTTGATTGCCAAGACCTTCGGGTTGATCCGCACACCGGCAAAAGGTTTACGTTTTTCAGTGATCCGGATGATCTTCCCATAGAGTTCTACGAAGACTGATCAATGCACCTTCTCGTAAAGCTCTCTTTTCACGTCCTCTTTAAGTGGGCGTTCATCCAATAATATCTCAAACACATTGTTCTTTATGTTATGAGCGATGTCGCCGGTGGGTAAGTCATTACAGTCTATACCAAAGGGCTCCTCCACCTCCTCCGCCATTAGCTCAAGGCCGAGCAAAGCGAAGAAAATCACCATGACAAGCCCTATTGTGTGGTAGCCAAAATCGGCGATCATGCCATAGGGAAGCATTACTCCATAAATCGTTATAAAGAGTTTGATATGCACCGCATAGGAAAAAGGAATAGGCGTTTTCTTGATTCGTTCACAGGCACCCAGTATATCGAGCAGAGCGTTGTGATGAATTTTCATATTTATCGCATCAGCCTCCGACAAAACGCCGGATTTTTGCAGCACAACCATTTTCTTGTTCAGCCATAGGGAGATGTGATTAGGCTTGTGCTTCTTAGGTTCCAACTCATTCAATTCTTCACTTGAAAGCATCAAAAGGGCGTCTGTCCGCACTCCGTCTCTGAGATGATCCCTCAAAGCAATACAAAAGTTGGCGATATGCTTCGCAAAGAATTTGCGGGTATCCTTGTCATCCGCCGGCAACAGACTCTCCACCATGATAGCATAATTGCGGCAGTTGTTCACCAGCGCACCCCATTGTTTGCGTCCTTCCCACCACCGGTCGTAGGCGGTGTTGGTTCGGAAAACGAGGAGAATACTCAAAATAACGCCCAGCAGAGAGTAGATGCCCGAATGCAAATTGGATTCCAGCCCATAAAACTGATAGACAAAGCAAACCAAAGCCGTATAGGAACCAATCAGCCCCACACCGAAAACAATTTTCTTCATTGTATAGCTCCTGGTGAAGTTCACCATGTCCTTTACCCAGAAGCGATTCGATTCATATACTATCATAGTACGTCGGGTTTGGCTAAGTAAAACGGTCTGTCAGCAAGCCTTCTTTCAAATTTGGGCTGCTGGCCTTGAGAAGTACGAAGAAAAAACTCGGAGTCTTTTCTTGTCTTGCCTTTGTGATACAATTCGTTTCCTTCAAGCAAACGTTGGGTTGATGGCTTCATCAGTTGACTTTCAGTTTACAATTAATGATTCAAACTAAGCAGAAACACTTTTGATTCAAATAACTAATCGTGCAAACAATTTTTCTTGTGCCCAACCAGTCAAAGCAACACAGAAGCCAAGCCAGCTTTTATGAAACAAAAAGCCAGCCCTTCCAAATAACTCGCAGATGGAAGGGCTGGCCATTCAAAGAAACCAGCTAGCCTACTTTATGTTCATACTCAACACCGGAAAATCGGAATGGTAAACGAGGGTTTCCGTCACGCCAAGCAGATAATGCGGAATATGCCTGTTGCCGTGAGTGACCAATGAAATCATGTCTGGCTTAGAAGTAAGACTGTAGTTAAGTATTCCCCTGTCAGGTAACTGATGATTGTAAACAGCCTTGCTGAATTTCACCCCAGGATACTTCGCTATAAATTTGTCCATTATCTGATTGATAGTGTCGTCATTCTTAAAGTCTGTCGGCGTGTTGATAAACACCATCTCAATCTTTGCCTTCACCGCTTTGGCCACGTCCAAAATCTTCTCAAAGGAAGCATTTACATTCTCAGCAAAATCAGAAGCAAACATAATTTTCTTGAACGTCTTTCCTTTGAAGTTTTTCTTGACTGTGAGCACAGGACACTGCGCCATTCTCATGGTCTTCTGTGCATTGGAGCCAATAAACAACTCCTTTGGTTCATCCGGCCCATGCGATCCCATCACCACAAGGTCTGCCTTAACTTTTTTGTTCGCAAAGTGAATAATCTGCTCATACGTGTTTCCGGTGACAAGGTGAGTGTGGATCTTCAGTCCCTTGAGTAATGGCTTCCACGACTCTTTCTCCAGTTGACTTTCCGCTTTTTCTATATTGGCAAGTGTTTCCGGATACGACCCTCTTTTTTCTATCGGCAAATGCGCCCAATCGATGTTGGTTCTTACTGAGTGAAGCAGATGTATCTCTGCCTTGGCCTGCCTGGCTATGAGTGCTGCTACTCTAAGCGCATTATTGGCACTGGATGAAAAATCGGTGGGAATGAGTATCGTTTTCATGACTGAATGGGTTTTGCGTGAGAATTGGTACTTTGTCAAGCTAGCCAATCAAATTATATCTCCTAAAAACTTTAATCACCTCAATTTCTGATTCTTATCACCTCATTAGCCCATCCCTTTTCGCAGGATACGATGGATTCACCAAGACCCACGTATCATCTTTCCGCTGCCAATACCGATTTTGGTCTAATCTCCTTACCTTTGCCCTCCAATGAAAAAAGTGGCATTCTATACCCTGGGCTGCAAGCTCAACTATTCTGAGACCTCTACGATCGCACGCATGTTCGAAAACCGTGGCTATCTGAAGGTCGATTTCTCTGATTCCCCAGACATTTTCGTAATCAATACCTGCTCGGTGACGGAAAACGCCGATAAGAAGTGCCGCAAAGTGGTGCAGGAGGCCAAAAAGATTTCTCCGGATTCGTACGTAACCATTGTTGGTTGCTATGCCCAGCTGAAGCCCGTGGAAATATCGGAGATTCCTGGGGTAGATGCCGTGCTCGGGGCAGCCGAAAAATTTCAGCTGATCGACTACCTGGATGGTTTTGAGAAGAAAGAAAAACCACAGGTGTTTGCTTCTGAAATCAAAGAAGCGAAACGTTTCAATCACTCCTATTCTTACGGCGACCGCACCCGTACTTTCCTTAAGGTGCAGGACGGCTGCAACTACGGCTGCGCATTTTGCACCATACCACTGGCCCGTGGCAAAAGTCGCAGCGACAGCATAGCCAACATAGTGGCGGCAGCACGAGAAATAGCAGCTACCGACGTAAAAGAGGTGGTGCTCACCGGGGTCAACATCGGCGACTTTGGTGTTCAGGAGGGTCGCCGAAAGGAAAAATTCCTGGATCTGGTAAAGGCTTTGGATGAAGTGGAAGGCATTAACCGTTTCCGTATTTCCTCCATTGAGCCTAATTTGCTTACCAAAGAGATCATCAATTTCGTATCAAAATCGAAAAGGTTCGTGCCGCACTTTCATATTCCCCTACAGTCGGGAAGCAACAAGATTTTGCAGCGCATGAACCGCCGTTACCTTCGGGAGTTGTATGCCGAACGGGTAGCTACTATTAAAAGGTTGATGCCTCATTGTTGCATCGGAGTAGACGTCATCGTGGGCTTCCCTGGTGAAACGGAAGAAGACTTTCTTGAAACGTATCAGTTCCTGAACGAGCTAGACATCTCCTACCTGCACGTGTTCACCTATTCCGAAAGAGCCAACACCGATGCCATCGAAATGGACGGCGTGGTGCCCATGAAGGATCGTAACAAACGCTCAAAAATGCTTCGCTCTCTTTCTGAAAAGAAGCGCCGCAAATTCTACGAAGACAACCTGGGCGGCCAGTTCACAGTGCTTTTTGAGGAAGACATTGAAGAAGGCATGATGCATGGCTTCACCGAGAATTACATCCGTGTAGCTGCCAAATACGACCCCATCCTAATCAACGAAACGAAAAAAGTCGAGTTACGTGAAATCAACAACCGTGGCCTTGTTGAGGTAATGGAGGTTGGAGAAGAGGTCCTGACTCACTAGTCTCTAGCTTACTCCGAGTATCTTCTGAGGAAAAAAGGTATAAATAAGTTTACAATATAAACTAATTTACACTATATTCGTATAACGTTACAAAAACGAAATCATGAAAGACGAACTCACACACCAGGAAAGCTTGTCGCTAATCACAGAGATGATTACACAAGCGAAACGCAACGTGGCCAAGGGCGGAAGTAATCAGATACTCCTCTGGGGCTGGACAGTTGCCTTTGCTAACTTTGGGCACTACGCACTTGCCTTGTCAGGTATTCCCCATCCCTATATGATCTGGCTTATTACAATTCCGGCGGCCATTATTTCTGTCGTTATGGGAATGAAGATGGGACAAAAGGGTGCTGTTGGGCACATTGATCGGGTCTATGGCAGGGTGTGGATGGCAGCTGGAATCAGCATGGTGATCTGCCTCGCTATGATGCACACCATTAATTTCAACCACAATGGTGTTATCCTACTCATCGCTGGAATGGGTATGTTCATCACTGGAAGCTTGTTAAAGTTCACACCAATTGTAGCGGGGAGTTTTGTTTTATGGATAGCCGCCTTAATTTCCTTTAATTTGCCCGAAATACAGCAGTACCCACTCTCAGGAGTTGCTATCTTATTGGGTTACCTGATTCCCGGATACTTACTAAAAAGAGCCGAACGTGGATAATTTTGAGCCATTAGATCCCCTATTGCATTCGCAACTGCGTTTGGCGGTGATGTCGCTACTGATAAGCCTCGAGGACGCCGAATTTACCTTCATCAAGGAAAAAACACAGGCGACTGCCGGCAACCTCAGTGTGCAGCTCGACAAGTTGGAGCAGGCCGGGTACATCAGCATCTCCAAGTCTTTCAAAGGCAAAAGACCCTTAACGACTTGTAAGATTACCACAACAGGTATTAAGGCTTTCGAAGCGTATGTTACGGCTTTGAAGAAGTACCTCCCATAATTTTTTTTATCAATTTAGTTCATAAAATAAACTTATTTATAATCATGAAAACTATCATTCATTTAATACTCGTCATATTACTCGCTCCCTTCATAGGTTGGGCGCAGGCCCCTGAAACAGACGTCATCGCTAAAACGGAAGTCACCAGGCTTGGCTTTATCACCGGAAGGTGGCAAGGCAAAGGATGGATGTACGGACAGGATAGAGTCAAGCGGGAGTTTGATCAGGTGGAAGACATCAAATTCAAACTCGACAGTACGGCCATACTGATCGAGGGAAAAGGCATAGCTGAGGGCAAAGTCATCCACAACGCCATGGCAATCATTTCCTGGAACAAAACGGATAACAACTACTCATTTTACTCCTATCTATCCACGGGGCGGAAAGGTGAATTCAAAGGCGAATTAATTGGAGAGGAATTCTACTGGTACCCCGCTGAAAATATGAGATACATTATCTCCATTAACGACAAAGGCCAATGGTATGAGAAGGGGGAGATCAACATGGGCACTTCATGGTTTCAGTTTTTTGAAATGACGCTTGATAAACAATAAACCGACTTGCTTAGCGCAAGCCTTACCGCCTTACTGAAAGGCAGCATTTTCTCAATCCATTCTTCTACACAAATTTAGCTACATCATGAAAAAGCTGACGATTTTTACAATCACCATTTGGCTAACAGGGTCGATTGCTTTGGCCCAAAACAGCAGAGACACATATCAGGCATACTTAAGCTCACTAACCACGCTGTGGGAAACAAGCGTTAGCAGGCAACAAACAGCTTACAATCAATCGAAAAGTCCCCAAGACCTATTTATGCTGGCCCTTACGCAGTACGGCCTTCTCAACAATACCATGGCTGACTCCGACGAGACCCTATTCGATAAGTACATTGATGCCGCTGACAAAAATCTCGACAAGCTCATTGAACTAAACTACAAGTCAGCCGAAGCGAAAGCCATTCAATCGGCTGTTACCGGCCTAAAAATTGCCTACTCAAGCTGGAAAGGGATGTTCCTGGGGGCTAAGAGCGCCAATTTGATTGATGAAGCTATGGACGAAGCGCCTGGCTCTCCTGTTGTGCGGAAGCTTCATGCCAGTTATTTGTATTTCACTCCGGAGATGTTTGGAGGCGACAAGGCCCTGGCCACCTCGGAATTCACGAAGGCGGTGGAGTTGTTTGAAAAGGGAGACGTGTCAAACAACTGGCTGTACCTCGATGCCCTTGCCTGGTTAGGAATAGCATTAAATAATCAGGGAGAAAAACAACAAGCCAGAGAGGTCTACCAAAAGGCATTGGCCATTGCTCCCGACTTCAACTGGGTAAAATTCGAATTGCTTCCCAATGCGAAGTAACGTGTCGTCACCATCAATTTTTGTGACCATTGTCCTGGGAGCTTGGCTTTCTGGCCCAGTCGTGGCACAGCCGTCTTCTGCTTCCGGCAAAGTGATTGATGCACGTGACGGCACGCCGCTCATTGGAGTTCACATCATTAGCTTTAGCAATTGGCGAACTGGCACCACTACCAACGCCGAAGGTATCTTCACTATTGACATGGGGCAATTTGGATCAGCCGATACGCTCATTGTACAGTATGTGGGCTATGGCGAGAAGCTCGTGACCTTAAGCCAGCTTCAGAAAAACGCTACGGTTAAGCTGGAGCCGAAAACCCAAAGCATGGAGCAGGTCACCATAAATGCGGAGCGAATCATCGCCGAAGAATTTGTAGTAAAAAAGATATCAAAGCTGGATATCTACAAAAACCCGAGTGCCAAGGCCGACCCACTGCTGGCTGTGAATGCGATGCCATCAAGCACAACAGTGGACGAAACGGCATCTGTCAGCTTTCGGGGAAGCAGCCCGGCAGAAACAGGTGTTTTCTTTAACCATGTGCCAACCTACGATGCGGTGCGGTTTGCACAACTCACCGGCATTGGAACTTTCAGCTTCTTCAACACTGAAATGATTGGCTCACTTTACGTTTTTCCTGGCAATCCACCCCTCGAATACGGCAATACCTCATCGGGCCTGATAGCCATTGAGACCTCCAATACCATTGTGGAAAAAAACCGGACAAGCCTCTCACTTTCTCTCGCCAACCTGGGCGTCAACCATCAGCAACGCATCAACGACAAACAGAGCATTATGGTGTATGGTAACTACCAGCCTTCAGGCCCGCTTCGTGCCCTTAACCGAGTGTCGCTCGAAAGGATCAAACGCTTCGAAACCCGTGAAACAGGTGTCCACTATATCAATCAGCTTGCTCCGGGGCTGTCGCTAAAATCGTTTCACTATGTACTCAGCGAACGCTATACCTTCGACTTCAGGGCGCCCACTTTTAGCGGAGACTTCCTCCAGAAAAAAAAACGCACCTTTCACGTGGTGAATCTCATGAAACGTACAAAAAAAGGAGCGATTGGAATTAACGGCGGTTTCAACGCAAGCCAAACCGAACTTGGCTACAGCCGCTTTACATACAGAATCGGCAACACCGACAGCTATGGGTCGGTCACCTATACTGTAGCGAAAAAAAGAGCGGGATGGAAGGCCGGTGTGGCTTATGACGACCGACTACAGAAGTTTTCCGGGCTGGTTCCGGAGTTTCAATACGCTGTTGGGGAAACTGCCCCTGCAATGAACGTCGCATCGGTTACCGGACGAAAAATTTTGGATGCCTTTGCCAGCTACAAATACACGCCTTCGAAGCTGCTTGCTTTTGGATGGGCACTGCGAAAAAACATCCCATTGGCAGGGCAGTCTCACACGCTTTCTCATCAGTCGTCGGTAAGCATTCAGGTTAACAAGAAAAACAGATTCACCGTTGGCAGCGGCACGTTTCATCAGCTTGCATTACTTCAGGGCGAAGGCGTTTCCAAAATCAAATCGCAACAGGTGGCTGTTGATCATTCGCTCTCAGCAGGCAGGCTTTCAGCAGCCAATGCGGTGTTTTTCAAAAAAATTGAAAAAAATGAAACTGCCGCCAGGGTGCTGGGGATAGAATCGTATTGGTCCTATAAACTGGCTGAAAAATGGCTGGCCGATATTTCTTACACAGGTATTGAAGCCACCGAAAAAGAAAACGGAAACACAAAAAAGGCGATATATGATCTCGATTTTTTTATCAGAGGTGGCGCCCAATGGAGCAACCGTGGGTGGACGGTGGGCTGTAGGTATATTTTCAGACAAGGCACCTGGTTTTATCCTGTAGTGGGCTCCACTTACAACAACCGGTTCGACGTATTTGAACCGCTCACATCACCCTTGCAAAGCCGCCAACCGGCCTACAACCTTATTGACCTGAGCTTTTCAAAACTGCTGCCACTGCCGAAGGACGATGGACTGGTATTGTTTGCATCGGTGAGCAATATGGCCGACTTCAAGAACGTGCGAGACCGGGCCTACAGCGCCGACTATTCTTCCTTCGAAAATGAGCTTTTCAACCGCCGGACTATCTACGCCGGGCTGATGTGGGTTATTCAATAGTATTATTTAGTAGCCTGTTCTATGTTCAGTTGCCGGTTTGCATGAAATGACCAGTTTCAAAACGGCATCAATCATTTTGCTCAGTACCATTTAAACACCTTCATGCCTATCGACATGCACACAAGCCCAAGCCCGGCAAGCACGCCCACAGGCAACACAATCTGGCTCCAACCTGCGCCTTCAATAAAGATAGCCCTGGCCGTATCTGCAAAAATGGTGAGTGGAAATAGCCTGATAATGCTGACCGCCCAGTCCGGAAAGCCATGGTAGCTGAAGAATACACCGGAAAGGATCGTCATTGGCATGACCACAGCGTTGAGGATGCCATTGCCAACATACGTATTATCCGTTCTTGAGGCAGTTAGCACGGCTATACCGGCAAAAGCTAAAGTGCCAGAGAGAAATAGCACCACCAGGGCGAGAAAGCTGCCTTCGATGCGGATGTCGAAAAACAGCCACGAAAAAACAACCAGTATCGATGCTTCAATAGCGCTCATGACAGTTCGTGAAATCAGAAGGGCGGTCATGAAGTGGGCTTTTCGCATGGGGGTGGCCACCATGCGCCTCAGCAGCATCTTCGACCTTTTCTCAATCAGGCCATAGCTGATGCCCCACATGCACGACATCATCACTCCCATGGCCATGAGACCCGGCACCAGAAAATCGATGTATCTACTGCCGATCTCCTTCAGTGGCACCACATCTTCGCCGTTTGACAGTGTTTGGTTTCCGTTCAGTGCGGCAGTCAGGTTGATGTAAGCCAGCTGTGCTTCGGGGTTCAGCGGGTCAAAATGGTACTTGTACTTCTCCCCTTCCTTTTTCACGATCAGATCGACCGTTCCCCTTTTCAGCAATACCAGTCCTTCATCAAAACCTACATTCAGGAACTCATAATTGGTAAAACCGGTGGTTTCATTTCCCACTTTCTTGCTCCAGCTTTTTTCCTCAGTTTGCTCATTCCCCACAAAAGCGATCTTTTGATTCAGTTCGCCTTTCTGCGTAAATGCAAGTCCCAACCCGCCTGCCATCAGCACCGGAAAAAAGACGGCCCAAAAAACAGCACCGGGCTGACGAAGAAATTCCCGAAAATTGGTGAGTATCAGAAGTACGATAGGATGTTTCATTGGTTTATTGGTTGATGTGGCGACCCGTCATAGAAGTGAACAAATCGTCGAGCGTCATCTTGCGGCACTCCAGCGAATCGATCCGGATCTTCTCCTTCTGGACATAGAGAAGAAAGTCTGGCAAGAACTTCACAATGTCGGTAACCAAAAGCTCTCCGCTCAATGTATCCTTATCGAATGTGTAGTTTAAAATGGCTTGTTGCCCGGGCAAAACATCTCTCTCCATTGGTCTGTCAACAGTAAAGTCGATGATCTCGCCCTTCACGTGTTTTGAAAGTAGCTGCTTCAACGTGCCCTCGGCCAAAATACTCCCCTGGTCCATGATCACAATTCGGTCGCACAAATAGGCGGCCTCTTCCATGTAGTGGGTAGTCAGTATCAGCGTGGTGCCTTTTCTTTTTCTGAGATCAAGCAGAATGTCCCACAGCTCTCTCCTCGCATTGGGGTCGAGCCCGGTGGTAGGCTCATCCAGAAGCAAAATCTCTGGTTCATTTAATAGCGAGATGCCCAAAGCCATGCGCTGCCTTTGTCCGCCCGAAAGTTTGTCAGTAAATGCTTTCTGCTTTTCCGTAAGGTTCACCAGTTCCAGCACCTCCTCTACTCTTTCGTTGCCCAGCCCATAAAAGCTGGCAAATAGCTCAAGCGTCTCTCTCACCCGCAGTTTTTCGATAAAGCGGGTTTCTTGTAGAGACAATCCTATGATCTGATGTAATTCCTTGGGATGTTCAGCCCAGGTCATCCCTTTTAGCTTGATATCTCCGGCATCGGGCTTTTGAATGCCTTCGATCATCTCAACCAGGGTGGTTTTACCAGCACCATTCGGGCCAAGCAACGCCACAAACTCTCCCTTGTAGATGTTGAGGTCAATGCCGTTCACGGCCTTCACATCTTTAAAATGCTTGGTCACCTGCCTGGCCGCAATCTGTACGTCCTTCATGCTTTTTGATTTTCCCAACAAGTTAAATGGAAAAGTGTTTTTATTAATAGCGAAGATCTTTCAAAATAGAGGCTATCTCCCTCTCCGGCAAGGAAATATCTGTTTCGCTGTCCTTTTGTGCCAGAAAATCTGTACATTACATAACATGGCGTCCGCCGCCATCGACTGGAATAGCTGACTTCTCCTAACTAATTGTGTTGGGCTAATTTTTTGGGATAGTCGCATATTATTAATGTATTTTTCTGTAAACTACATTTTTACTTCATGAAAATTTCCGTACTACAGAAATATAATGGTATCTGCTAATAAAAAAATACCCAAAGAAAAGCATTCCCATATCTTAAATTCCTCTCAGGAAATGATCCTCGGTATCGATCTGGCAGGAAAGATAACCTACTGCAACCCGGCTGCCTGGGAAGCTTATGGCTACACGAAAGCAGAGCTGATCGGAAAAAATTATATGTCCTTATTTCCACGAGAACGGGAGATAGAATTTGACACTATTAGAAGCAGCGTTCTTTTTCTGGAAAAAGTCAGTCCATTTGAGTCGGTTAGGCTTGGCAAAAATGGCAAGTTGCTAAAGGTGGCCTCGCTGGTGTCGCCTATCAAAGACGACAAAGGGAAAATCATTGGCATCTCCAGCATGGAACGGGAAATACGAGAGTTTAGCATGGCCGAGAGCAAGAGCCAGGCGCTGCTGGAAACCGCACCCGACGCAATGGTGATTGTCAACAATTTCGGCCAGATCATTCTCGTTAATGCACAAACTGAATACCTTTTTAAATACACCCGCAATGAATTGCTGGGTAAAGAAATAGAGACCCTGATTCCTTCACGTTTTATCAAAAAACACAAACCACACAGAGACGGCTTTTTCAATGCTCCGAAGACCCGCAGCATGGGCCACGGTTTTGACCTCTATGGAAGGAAAAAGAATGGAGATGAATTTCCGGTTGAGATAAGCCTTAGCCCTCTAAAAACAGAGGAGGGGCTGTTTGTATCGGCGGCTATCAGAGACACCACGGAAAGCAAGAAAGCAGAGAAGCGGTTCAGGGATTTGCTGGAATCGGCACCGGATGCTATGATTATTGTGGACAATGGCGGAGTCATCAAAGTCGCCAACCTGCAAACCGACAAACTTTTTGGCTACAAAAGGCAGGAATTGATTGGACGACGGATTGAAATACTCATGCCTGATCGTTTTCAGAAAGGCCACCCTGGCTTGATGCAACACTATTTCAGCAACCCCAAGACCCGCGAAATGGGATCAGGTCTGGAGCTGTTCGGTATCACAAAAAGGGGCAAGGAATTTCCGATTGAAATAAGCCTCAGCCCGTTGGAAACCCAGGAAGGCTTGCTCGTTTCGGCTGCTATAAGAGACATTTCCGACAAGAAAAGGATGGAAAAAAAATTAAAAGAAGCCAATTTCGATCTGGAAGCCAAGGTAAAACAGAGAACGAGTCAGCTGGAGCGACAAAATAAAGAGCTCGAACAATTTGCCTACATCGCTTCGCATGACTTACAGGAGCCTCTGAGAACCATTTCCAGTATGACGGACCTTCTTGCGAGGGAATACACAGGGAAGCTGGATGCCCAGGCAGATCAATACCTAAAATACACCACCGACGCCTCGCAGAGAATGTCTGACCTGATCAAAGGGCTCCTGATCTACTCCAGAATCGGCAGAATCAAATCAAAAAAAATAGTGGACTGCCATCAACTGGTGGGTGATATTATTCAGGATCTGAATGCAATGATCAAAGAAAGCGGAGCCAGGATAACCACAGACAAACTTCCCAAACTGAAAGGGAGCGAGCAGGAACTCAAGGTGCTGTTCCAGAACATGATAAGCAATGCATTGAAATTCAGGGTGCGACAAAGAACCCCCGAGGTGACTATTGTCGTTAAAGAAAAGAAGGATGAATATGAATTTAGCGTAACCGACAATGGAATAGGTATTGACCCCAAATACTTTAAAAAGATCTTTATCATATTTCAGCGACTACACACGCAAAGTGAATTCAAGGGGTCGGGAATAGGACTGTCGCACTGTAAGAAAATCGTTGAATTACATGGCGGCAGAATATGGATTACATCGACAGAAGGATTAGGCAGTACTTTCCATTTTACGCTGCGAAAACATAAAACAACCCTATCATGAAAAAGAAATTAAACTGTATACTCCTGGTCGACGATGACGAGCCTACCAACTTTATCAATACTATTATTCTTCGCAATGCGGACATTAGCAATCAGGTGATGGCCTTTCAATGGGGTGAGGAAGCGCTTCGATACCTTACCCACAAAAATGGCTACATTCCTCAATCTGAGGAATACCCAACGCCGGATCTCATTCTTCTTGATATCAATATGCCCAAGATGAATGGTTGGGAATTTCTGGAGGAATACAAAAAACTTCCTCATGAACTGATAAATAGAATAAAACTTATCATGCTCACCACTTCCATCAACCCCGACGATGAACAAAAGGCCCGTTCAATTAAAGAAGTAAAAGATTTCTTTACCAAACCACTTACACCCGACGGTGTTGTAGATATCGTGCAAAGGCATTTTTTTGAATAAGATTAGCCGGCACCATTCGGGCCAAGCAAGGCCACAAACTCGCCTTTGTAAATAGTGAGACCGATGCCGTTGGCAGCTTTCACTTCTTTGAAGTGCTTAACAACTCCGGAAACTTCAATTTGAACTTCCTTCATCACACGAAAAAATAAATAAGAATTGCAGCATGCAATTTATGAAGGCTTTCTGAAGGCCGGATCAAAAAAGATGTCGCTCGTTCCCCAACTTGCTCAAATAACTAATGGCTTCCAAAAATAAAGTATTCATACTCGGCGGATGACTTATTTTCAAACGTATTGGAGACAAAGCCAGTATAACTTAGTCCGTCCAAACGTTGGATGCAATTGAGCTCATAGATGGAAAAATCGTCAATCTTCATTCCAGATTCTTTCTCGTAAACAATATTGGCAACAGCTGGTATTCTAACGTTAGCTGCTGCATCGCCGTAAACAGTCCACGACATGCCAGTCTGTCCGTCGGCCGAAGAGTATAGCCACTGAGCACTTTTATAGGTGTAATCGAAAGAGGCGTCGAAACTGAATCCGTTAGTCGTCCTGTCAACTATAGAAAGGGTAAATGACGGAAATTCTACGTTGAGCGCAGGTTCCCCAAGTTTATAGTAGGTGATAAAGGAAGGGCCGTAAAATTCATTGAACTTGGTAGAGTAGGAATCATACCCTTGTATGTAGCCCAGCGACGTTTCGGCACCGTACAAAAACGAATTATAGGAATTACTAAGGAGATAACTTCTCCTGTCATCATAGTACCCTATCGTCATGCCTTCCTCGTGAAACTCAGCAGGAATCTTTATTATTTGATCATACTCCTGAAAAGAGGCAAAATCAACCACAACGTTCTCATTCGGTAAGATTGCCTCCACCTTAAAATAAACTCTGTGGCCACCTCTAAACCCTGTCATCAGTAGCTCTTGCGTATCGTCATAGATGTTAACTGTGGCCAAAAGACCTGCATCAGTAACGGAACGATCACTCAGCGCAAAGGGGCTGGTACCATTGCTGAAAATGATGGACTCATCGGGAGGCATCGATTCATGGTAGTTAACTATTTCAATTGTAGCAGTTCCAATAACCTCTGGTGCTTCGGATCGGGACTGAGCTTTCAACGTCCAGGTTTTTCCTGATAAAACTCCAAGATAGGTAACAGCTAAAGCGACTCCTGATCCACTTGAATGGGGTATAAAAACCGTTACATCAATCGCTTCAAGGGCCACGGGCCCCTTCAATTCAAACACCTCACCTTTTTTGCATTTGTGGCTATCCAACACCTTTCCTAAAGGTTCTGAAATATACACCCACTGCTCCTGCCCTTCATTTATGGCATTTTCCTCTACTATTATAGTAAGCAACGAAAAGCCATCAGACTCTTTTTCACAGGAAAAACATAAAATACCAAGAGCAGAAAGAATACAAAGTGATAACTTCCTTTTCATATAGCTGAATTACGGCAAACTTCAAGTTAATAAAATATCCGATTTCAGGAAACACTCTCCCTTCAGGAACAGGAAAAACCCACACCCACCTGCAACCTTTCACCTTCAACGAGGTACTCTAGGCAAAAGAACCCCAAGGCTATGTTCAAAAACTACTTCCTCGTGGCGCTCCGAACCATCAAGCGCAACAAAATCTATAGCACCATCAATATTTTCGGACTCTCGTTGGGCATCGCCTCCAGCATCCTTATTCTGATGTGGGTCAACGACGAGTTGAGTTACAACAGTTCACACGAGAATCTGTCCTCCATTTTCAGGGTGATGGAAAACCAACACTATTCGGATAGAATTGGCACCACATCTTCCACGCCGGGGCCGCTGTCTCCCTATCTCAAAGCGACCTACCCGGAAGTGAAATATGCCTCCAGGCTCACCTGGCCGACCGAAAACCTTTTCAATGTCGAGGAAGCTTCCTACTACGAGTCGGGCCGCTATGTAGATGCCGACTTCATGGAGATGTTTACTTTCAAATTCATTGAGGGATCTGCTTCAACAGCCTTTAATGATAAAAATGCCGTGGTGCTGACCGAAACCATGGCGAAAAAATACTTCGGCAATGCGCCTGCCATGGATCAGGTGTTTCGCATGAACAACAAGGAAAGCATGAAAGTGACGGGCGTGGTAGAAGACTGGCCAAAAAACAGTGACTTTGGTGGGTTTGCTTACCTGCTTAACTTTGACAAGTTCATGGACGAAAACAAGCAATGGCTTGACCAATGGGGCAACAACAATGTTTCCACATTTGTGCAGCTCCAAAGCGGGCAGGACTGGGAAGCTTATTCCGCCAAAATAAACAGGCTACTTGATGAAAAAAATGACGAAAACAACATCGAGCTTTTCCTTTACCCAGCGACCAAAATGCACTTGTATGGCAGCTTTGAAAACGGTGTGCAGGATGGCGGCCGCATCCGGTACGTGAAGATATTCGCCATCATCGCTATTTTTCTCTTGCTCATCGCCTGCATCAACTTTATGAACCTGTCTACTGCCCTGGCGGTAAAGCGAAGCAAGGAAGTGGCATTGCGAAAGGTAGTCGGTGCCTTCAGAAAACACCTGGTTTACCAATTCCTAACCGAGTCTATTGTGTTTTCGGCGTTGGGCGGTCTGGCAGCGGCAGTGCTTGTCATTGTGCTTATGCCGCTCTTCAATGAGATCTCAGACAAAAGCCTTGTTTTTGAATTCAACACAGCCACCGTTTTGCTTTTTGCCGGCACCATCCTTTTCACAGGTTTTGTAGGCGGCAGCTACCCAGCATTTTACATCGCCCGCTTCGAACCGGCCAAAGTGTTGAAAGGCCAGCTGAAGAGTGGCAAGGCCGCTGTGAGATTCAGAAAAGTGCTGGTCACAACGCAGTTCGTTCTCTCCATCATCATGATCTTCTGCACGGTTGTAGTGTACCAACAGCTTTGGTATGTCCAAAACCAGGACACCGGCTTCAACAAGGAAGGGATCATTTACATGGAAATGCAGGAAAACATGGCTGAAAAGTATGACCTGATACAAGATCAGCTTCTAAAAGACCCCTCCATTCTGTCGGTTAGTGAAAGCAGCTTCTCGCCCCTTTCTATTGGCAACTCCACCTGGGGGCTCGACTGGCCAGGCAAAGATCCGCAGGAGCGTATTCTGTTCAGCAACTTTGCCATCGACGGCTCTTACATTGAAACCATGGGGCTGACCCTTGTCGGCGGTCGCACTTTTGACAAAACCATGGCCACCGATACAGCCAACATCATTATCAATGAATCGGCGGCACGCAAAATGGGTTTCGAGCCCTTGGAAGCTGTAGATCAACCCATCACCGTTTGGGGAGAAAGAAAAGGGCATATTATTGGAGTAGTGAAGGACTACAACTACAGCTCGTCTCACTCCGTCATCCGGCCTATGTTCATGATGTTTGAAAAAGACTGGTGCAGCTATATCATCGTGCGGGCCAAGCCACAGCAGTATACGGCTGCCATCGATGCCCTGAACAGCGTTTACACTACCTACGCCCCTGCCTACCCGTTCGAATACCGCTTCCTCGATGTTGACTGGGAGGAATTCTACGAAAATGAAGAGAGAACAGGCCAGCTTTTCCAGGGGTTTGCCTGGCTGTCGATATTCATTTCTTGTCTGGGGCTTTTTGGTTTGGCAGCTTTTGCCATTCAGCAGCGGACTAAAGAGATTGGGGTACGAAAAGTGCTGGGTGCTTCCACATCGTCTATCATCACGCTCACGGTGAAAGATTTTGCTCTGCTGGTCATCATAGCGGCGGTCATCGGCTCTCCCCTTGCCTGGTACCTGATGGATCAGTGGCTGACCGACTTTGCCTTTCATGTCGACATCAGTGTGCTGGTACCGCTGGCGGCTATGCTGCTTGCCCTGGTTATCGCTATCGTAACGGTCGGCTTCCACTCCATCAGGGCTGCAAGGACTAATCCGGTGGATGCACTGAGGTATGAGTAGTTAAAGAGGTTACTATCTGCGGTACCGCAGATAGTAACCTCTTTAATTCAGCGCAAGAAGCTCTGTAATTCTTTCTACTTCTTATAATACTTCATCGCCTCGGGTATTTGTGCTTTCAGATCGGCAATGCGGGTGGCATGAGAAGGGTGGGTAGACAAAAACTCCGGAGGCGCTCCACCACCACTGTTGGCAGACATTCTTTCCCAGAAAGCTGGTGCCTCATTGGGGTTGTACCCAGCCATGGCCATAAAGATCAGGCCCATTTTGTCAGCCTCAGACTCCTGCAGTCGGGAAAACGGAAGGATGGCACCAACATTAGAGAGAGCACCATACGAAGTCATTAACAGCTGTTGGGTGGCTGCAGGTTTCTCCTGTAACGCATAGGAAAGTGCTACGCCACCAAACTGCTGGATAAGCCCCTGCGTCATCCGCTCATTGCCATGGCGGGCAATGGCGTGAGCTATTTCATGCCCCATTACCACGGCTACACCCTCATCTGTTTTGCATATTGGCATAATGGCCGTGTAGAAAGCCACTTTCCCGCCAGGCATACACCAGGCATTGACGGTTTCGTCATCCTGAATCAGGTTAAACTCCCACTTATAACCCTTCAGTTGGTCGCTGAGACCATTGGTGGCCATGTACGACTCAACAGCCTTCTGAATTTTCTGGCCAACCGATTTGACTTGGTTCACCTGGGCCTTGTTGGTGGACAGTTTGGACTCCTTGAGTACCTGATCATACTGTGTGAAACTCATGGAATTGAGCTCCGAATCGGGCAAGGGGGCGAACTGCTTTCTTCCGGTAATGGCTACCGTTGAGCAGCTATAGATAAGCACTGTAACAGCAATGCCTAAAAACGATACTATCCTCTTCATATATTCTCGGTTTTGATATAAGATTTAACAAGCATCTTGCCAAAGCAAGTTTGCCAGTCCTTCAGTCGCTGGAAATTCAATCGTTGGTGAAAACCCAAGACAACTGTGGAATTTTCCAGCACCGTGGCAAACAAAAATAATGGTATTGAAGCTATTTCTTTGCACGTTGGGCGGGCTATCATGCCACGCCTTGTGCGTGTTAGGTGAGTTACTTTTAGCTTTAACGGAATATGTTTGAAAACGAATGGAATTTCTGAAAATTATGATCCTTTGTTCAAATAATAATGACGCAGATCAAAGATAGGTTGCGGAATCGCTGACTATCAGATATTTTGGCATCAAACATCACTACTATGAAAATCCTTTGCATCGGCCGCAACTACGTAGAGCACATCAAAGAACTCAATAACGAGACTCCCGATGAGCCGGTTATCTTCACCAAACCTGACACTGCGCTGTTGCTGAACAACAAGCCGTTCTACTTTCCCGATTACACAAAGGAGATCCACCATGAGTTGGAGATTATTATCAGGATTTGTAAGGAAGGGAAAAGTGTTGAGGAGAAATTCGCTTCGACCTACTACGACGCCATTGGCCTTGGTATCGACTTCACGGCACGGGATTTGCAGCAGAAAGCTAAAGCCAAAGGGTTACCATGGGCGCTTGCCAAGGGATTCAATGGATCTGCTCCGATTTCCAAATTTGTTCCGAAGGAGAAGTTTGCGGACATGAAGAACATTAATTTCAAACTGGAACTCAATGGTCAACCTGTTCAGGTCGGGAACACCGGCCTTATGATCAACACTATAGAAGCCATTATAGCCTACATCTCAAAATTCATTACACTTAAAAAAGGAGATATTATTTTCACAGGAACACCGAAAGGAGTTGGGCCTGTTAAAATAGGAGATCACCTGAAAGGATACCTGGAAAGTGACGCACTACTCGATTTTGAAATTAAATAAACTAGCACTTCTATTTTTACTAACAGCAAACACAGCCATAGCCCAATATGGATATGACTCTGCCTACCTGATGTTTCCCATCCGGCCGGGAGAGCGCAACTACCTGGCCGGTACTATGGGTGAAATCAGGGGCACCCATTTTCACGCTGGAATTGACATACGCACCAGTGGCATAGAAGGCTTGCCAGTGTATGCACCTGCCGATGGCTATATCAGCAGGGTAAAAATAAGCACTGGCGGCTATGGCAATGCCCTGTACTTGACGCACCCCAATGGCCTGACCACCGTGTACGGTCACCTGAAGTCGTTCAGTAAGCCGCTGGCCGAATGGGTGCGGGCACAGCAGTATGCCAAAGAAAGCTTTGACGTGGAGCTTTTCCCGGCTCGCAACCAATTCAGCTTCAAGAAAGGAGAAGTGTTTGCCGCCTCGGGCAATACAGGCGGCAGCTCTGGCCCGCACCTGCACTTCGAGGTGAGGGATCAGGAGCAGAAAATCCTTGATCCGATGCGTTTCCATTTCAAAGAGTTGATTGATGAAGCACCGCCGCTGATCCGCAAAGTGGCCTTTACTACCATGGACATCAAGTCGAGAGTAAATGGCCAGTTTGGTAGATTTGAATTTGATGTAACAAAGGAAGGTGAAAGTTTTGTGATGCGTACGCCCATCACTTTTGAAGGAACCATTGGCGTGGAAATATACGCTTACGACCGTTTTGATGGCACATGGAGCAAAAACGGCATCCCGTGCATTGAGGTGATGCTTGACGACAAGAAGATGTTCAGCCAAAGCATTACCAAGCTGAGCTTCGACGAAATGCGCAATGTGGCTGTGCATATGAACTACGGAGAGTATTTGACTAGCGGGCAGAAGTTCACGAAGCTGTGGGTAGACGACGGCAACTGGCTGAAGGTTTATGAAGCCAAGGACTGGCAGGGTATGTTGAAGATCAAAGACTCCAGCAACCACGAGCTTGAAGTAAGGACCTGGGACAGCTATAACAACTACTCGTATTTTAAAACTACCCTCAGCGACAAAGGGAAGCGCAGCAATGCCACCATCAAAAGTCTCAGCAAGCTAAGGCGGGAGGGCTACGAAATAACCGGCAACGTAATGGAATTGATGAACCCCAATGGTGTGGCTCGCCAGAACGTTCTTTTGTATTCAGCGGGGCAGGCGTATGAACTTCCGCCGGTCTACCACGTGGGCGCCAACGACTTCTACCTCTGGGATTTGAGAAATGGCTTACCCGACTCTGTCGATTTGTGTGGCACAATGCAAAAATTTGACTTTAAGGCAACAGTATCGCCTCATCATGAATACAGCTATTTTGACAAGGACTTGGACGTGGCCTTCAACAGGTACAGTCTGTTTGACACGCTGTACCTGGCGGTAAAGGACAAGCAAATAGAAAACGGCCGGGAAGTGTTTGCTGTCGACAATGTGCTGGATCCGCTTCGTCGCTCGGCGAAGGTGACGCTGAAGCCTGTGCAGCTTTACGACAAAGAGAAGTCAGCTGTTTACTCCTACAGCGCCAAAGGCAACCTTGGCTATGTGGGCGGTGCCTGGGACAAAGATGGCATCAGCTTTCTCACCACCTCGCTGGGCACCTGGACCATCGCCACCGACTCCGTGCCCCCTACCATTAAACCGGCGGTGATCAACAAAAGTGAGTGCCGCCTGATCATTCAGGATGACCTTTCTGGCATCAAAAGCTGGAAAGGCACCATTGATGGCGAATGGGTGCTGCTAAATTACGAATACAAGAAAAACCTATTGTGGACAGAAAAGCTGGAGGCAAGCAAACCTTTCGACGGAGAGTTTGTTTTGGTAGTGACCGACAACGCCGGTAATGAAACTGTGTACAAAACAAAACTCTGACAACCAATGGCATTAAAAGCAGGCGACAAAGCACCAGACTTCGAGGTAAGTGACCAAAACGGAAAAACAGTAAAACTGTCCGACTTCCAGGGCAAAAAGGTAGTGCTCTACTTCTACCCGCAGGACAATACACCTACTTGCACCGTGGAGGCCTGCAATCTGCGTGACAACTATAGCGTTCTGAAAGCCAAAGGCTACGAGGTGCTTGGCGTAAGCCCCGACTCCGCCAAGAAGCACACTAACTTCATCAAGAAATTCAGTCTGCCTTTCACGCTGCTGGCCGACACCGACAACAAAATCATTGAAAGCTACGGTCTGTGGGCGGAGAAGACCACCTTTGGCCGAACCTACATGGGCGTCCTAAGAACTACTTTCATCATTGACGAGAAGGGCATCATTGAACGCATCATCGACGACGTGAAGTCGAAGGAGCATGCCGAGCAGATTTTGGGGTAATTTGTCCCTAAAACTTCCTATTTTGCTGGACACCTAAACATCCAGCAAATGAAAATACTGCTCATTATCATTTTCCTACTTTCATCAATAGCTTCGTTTTCCCAATCAGCCAAAAAACCTCTCAAAATCGGGGTGGCCGGCCTCATCCATGGCCACGTAGGCTGGGTGCTTAATAAGGCCAAAGCGGGCGACGTGGAAATCGTGGGCATTGCGGAATCCAATAAGGCATTGGCAGAAAAGCTTTCAAAACAATATGGCTTCTCCATGTCGCTGGTGTACCCTACCCTCGACGAAATGCTGGCCAATACCAAGCCCGAGGCAGTCACTGCCTTCAACGACATTTATGGCCACATGGAGGTGGTGGAGAAGTGCGCTCCCAAGGGAATTCACGTAATGGTAGAAAAGCCGCTGGCTATGAGCTACGACCATGCGAAGCGCATGAAAGCGCTGGCAGACAAACACAAGATTTTTCTGGTGACCAACTACGAAACCACCTGGTACGCCACCACGCAGGAAACCCTCACCAAGGCCGCAGCCGGCGACCTGGGCACGCTTCGCAAAGTGATGGTGAACGACGGCCACCAGGGCCCTAAGGAAATTGGCGTTGGCAAGGAGTTCCTCGACTGGCTCACTGACCCTAAACTCAACGGCGCCGGTGCTCTGATCGACTTTGGCTGCTACGGCGCTAACCTCCTCACCCACCTGATGAGCAACGAACGGCCGTTGTCGGTGACGGCAGTGACCCAAACCAACAAGCCGGATATTTACCCCAAAGTAGACGACGAGGCCACCATACTGGTGAAATACCCCGGCACCCAGGGCGTCATTCAGGCGTCGTGGAACTGGACGTTTAGCCGCAAAGACATGGAGGTGTTTGGTACCAACGCCTATATCAAAACGGTAGATGGCACCCGCATGAGCCTGCGTGCAAAGCAATCAGACCCCGAGCAGTCCATGACACTGGAGCCCATGAAAACACCGTTTAATGATCCGTTCGACTTTCTTACGGCTGTCATCAGGGGTGAGACTAAGCTCAACGACACCGTGCAGGGTCGGCTATCGTCACTGGAAAACAACATGGTGGTGGTAGAAATACTGGACGCTGCTATCCGCTCGGCGAAGGAGGGGAAAACGGTGGTGCTGGAAAGGTAGGGTCACGCAGGAACTGTCTCTTTGGCTTCGTTAAAGTGGGTGTCACGCAAAGCCGCAAAGCTCGCAAAGGCTTGTCTTGTAGAGATTCTTTGCGCCTTAGCGTCTTTGCGTGAAATAAACCACCCGGCGAAGCCGGAGAGACAAAGAAAAGAGCGAGCGAGAACTATTCCCCGCACCTACCTGTTTTGTTCTTTTTTAAACCACAATGAGCCAATCAATCATCCAACCGTCTACCTTCCAGTTTCTCACTGATCTCTCTGCCAACAACAACCGGGACTGGTTTGCCCAGCACAAAGACCGGTATCAGGCATCGCTTGAGAATATGGTGGGCTTTGCCGATGCGCTGCTGGCTGAAATGAACAAGCACGACCTAATTGAGACGCCATCAGGCAAGAAAGCACTATTTCGGATCTACAATGATGTGCGGTTCAGTAAGGATAAGTCGCCTTACAACGCCCGCTTTGCCATGTCGTTCCGGCGGGCGACCAAAGAACGGCGGGGCGGTTACTATTTTAACCTCAAACCGGGCAACTGTTTCCTCGCCTGCGGGTTCTTTAACCCCAATCCTGAAGACCTGAAGCGCATTCGATTCGACATCGATGACAACTACGAGGACTGGCAGAAGATACTGGAATCAAAAACCATAAAAAGCGCTTATGGCGGCATGCAGGGAAATACCGTCGCCACTGCGCCAAGAGGCTACACAGTCGACCACCCTGCCATTGAATTGCTACGACACAAGTCCTTCATTTTCCGGCACACCTTCACCGACCAGGAGGTGTTTTCAAAAGACTTTCCACAGGAAGTGAGCTTGGTTTTCAAAACCATCAGGCCCTGGCTCGATTATATGAGTGAAGTGCTGACTACAGACCGGAATGGGGTACCGCTGCCGTAGCCGATCACTTTTCTAGTTCGTTTCCGCAAACACAGCAGTACTTCGCTTTCCTGATGTGATCAGTATTGCCGCAATGCTGGCACTGCCTGCTGGTATGCCCAGAAGTATTCAGGGCATTGGCGCTCCCCTTGGCAAGCTCCACGGTCACTAGTCCGGTAGGCACTGCAATCAGGCCATAACCAGTTACCATTAGTATGGTGGCTAGAAACTGCCCCAGGGTAGTTTGCGGGGCTATATCGCCATAGCCAACGGTGGAGAGCGTTACAATGGCCCAGTAGATACTTCGGGGAATGCTGGTGAACCCATGCTCTCGCCCTTCGATAATATACATCAACGTACCAACAAAAACACTGACGATAATGACGAAAAAAAGAAAGACGACAATCTTTCTGGAGCTTGATTTCACTGCTTCACCCAGCTTGCTGGCCTCACCCATAAACTGCACCAGCTTCAACACCCGGAATACCCGAAGCAATCTCAGCACCCTGATAATAGCAAGTGCATGACTACCTACGAAAAAGATGCTCAGGTAGGTGGGTAGAATAGAGAGCAAATCGATGATGCCAAAAAAGCTAAATATATATTGAGTCTTCTTTTCCGACGTCCACAGCCGAAGGCCGTATTCAATAGTAAACAGGCCAGTAATGATCCAATCAAGTTGGTAAAAAAATGCAGCCCACTCCCGATTGATCTCACTTACACTCTCCAGCATCAGTATGGTGATGCTGGCCACAATGAGGATAAGGAGCGCTATGTCGAAACCCCTGCCAGCGGGTGTGTCTACCCCGAATATGATCCTGTGGAGTTTTTGTTTGGTTGATTGCATACTAAAGAAGGTAATGCCAGGAACTAGTGATGTGAAACTAGCAACTTTTGAGAAATAAGTTGTTTATTCAACTCTCCTATTAGTGGTTGTAACCTAAGAACTTGTTCCTCTGTCTAACCAATTGTATACATCGTAAAGCTATTCGGAGTTGTCGCAAACTGTGGCATTTCATGGCCTAAGGGTTATCCACTTTAAACAATTTACGCATGCAAAAAATAGTGCCCATTTTCATACTGACATTGTTGACTTCAGTCAGCGTCGCCCAGACATACACGGATAGTCAGGTGAAAGAAGACTTGCAATTTCTTATCGGCAAAACCGAAGAATTTGAACCGGCGCTTTATCTCTACAACCCGGACTTTAAGGAAAAGGCGGATGCCATTGTAAGTTCGGTAGTAAACGACATGTCTGTCCTGGCTTATTTCAGTCTGGTTTCCAAAATCGCATCTCTGGCAAACGAAGGGCACTTTAACCTTGGCGACTGGAACGACGTAGCACACAAAGGATTTGTGGACAACACCTACAAGTACATGCCGCTGTCCGTCAAAATCATTGGTGACCGTATTTTTGTTTGGATCAACAGCGCCAACAGCGAAGAACTCCAGCGAGGAGATGAGATACTGTCAATCAACGGACGGTCTTCTGCCGATATCATCGCAAGCATACTGCCCTGCATCCCCTCCGACGGCCACATAGAGACTTATCAGCTAAAAAACCTAACCATCGGCTTTCCGTGGATGTATTACCTCTATGTAGAGCAGCCCGAAAGCTTTGCTGTCGAGTATAAAAGGCAAGGACAACGCAGCACTGCAACCATCGAGGCATTGACCAGGGAGGGGTGGACGGCCAACTACCAGCAGCGAAAGTCTGCTACGCCAGAAGAAGCGACTGGAGTAAAACAGGTTTATGAGTTTGACATAAAAGGCAATGTGGCAGTTTTGACGCTAAAGGACTTTACCCGATCCCTTGTTGAAAAATATGACCTTGAGGCAGGTAAGCTATACGAGGAAATATTTGAGCAACTAAAGACTTCCCAGGTCTCCAGCCTGATCGTAGACCTCCGGGACAACACAGGCGGCAGAAATGAATTCGCTGACAACCTGATCCCCTTCATCATGAAAGAGCCAAGAAAAGGGCATTTCAAAACCACTGAATCGTGGAAGGGCAAAAAGAAGGACTACTCTTTGCCAAAAATGGATAAGCTGGCCTTCGACGGAGCTATCTATGCGCTGGTCAACGGTCGAACCTACTCTGCCGGAGCGGAAATTGCCAGGTATTTGAAAGAGTACGGAAATGCAACGGTTATTGGAGAGGAAACGGGCACCCGGTACGAGGGGTTTGCAGCGGGCTCCACCCAAAGCATCGTTCTCCCAAATTCAGGCATCAGAATCGGCATTCCGAGATATCATTTGGCCTTCCCGTCGTCTTCCAACCAAAATACCACCAACAGGGGGCTACTGCCAGACCATGAATTACGTTATACAATCGAAGATTTGATGAACGAAAAAGACCTGGAGATGGAGGTAGCGCTTGGCCTCATCAAGTAACAGATAGCAGCGATCAAAATGACTGAGGATTACAACGCCGACATCGCCCACCATTACAATGCCTACCGCCCACCTCTGCATCAGCTGATCCTTGCAAAGTGCCTGAAGCCAGGAGGGGCTTATAGCAATGGGCTAGACATCGGGAGCGGCACCGGGCAGTCGAGCATTGCCTTGGCTGGCTTTTGTGAAAAAGTAACGGGAGTTGAACCCAACCAGGAGATGTTGATGCAGGCTATCGCCTACCCCGGAGTGAGTTATGTACATTATGATGGCAAAAAGTTGCCTTTTACCGATAGCTCGTTCGACATCATCACCTTTGCGGGCTCGTTGTTTTATGCCAGGTCGCAGAGAATGCTCAACGAGGTGGTGAGGGTGTGCCAACCAAAAGCGACGATAATAGCTTACGACTTTGAGTTGCTCTTTCAGCAGCTCCCTTTTGGGTTTCATCTGCCCGTGGAAGCGGTTGACTATGATCACCGGGCCAATTTTTCCGGCCTCGAAATGAATGGTCTGAGGGAAACCAACTCTTTTGTCAGTGACTACCAGCTTACGGTGAGCACTGAGGAGCTTGGGCATTTGCTGTTGTCGGCAAGAAGCTTTTATGAATATTTTGCTGAAAGGTATTCTAGTTCCGAGCCATTTGTTTTGCTTGTGAAAGAGCTGAGCAATCACGCCGACACGCACTCAATTGGTGCCAGGTTATATGCAACGAACTACATAGTCAGCAAAAAGTAAGTTTGGGCTCCAACAGACTACAAAAGTTTGGAAGAACGGAGACAGCTGAGTGTTAAATTAGTCTCGCCTGGGCTCGGATGCCTGTGCCACTGCAAAACTTTTGTAGTCTTCCCTCTCGGACTTCTCTTTATTCCCGGCGGCTGGCTTTTGCCTCCTTCATCAAGATGTGGCTTCACCACCATCCTGGGTTTATTACGCCATTTCAGGGCTCGCATACATCAAAGCCCTGAAAGGACGGTATAGTTTTGAACAGCGCTTTGCTCAATGCTCCCAGAGACTGTTCAGAAAAGTGTGTCATAAGTATAAGTAAAAATAAAATGAGAACTTATGACAGAAATGGAATCAAAGAGACCACCTCGGAGTGAGTTGGAGCAACTTTTCGAGGAAGCATTACAGACACTTAAGTCGGGCAA
>NZ_JAVKDF010000032.1:0-1121 GCF_040222385.1 Imperialibacter sp. | reverse complement strand
GTAACCTTATGATTTTGTGTCATTTTTTGTATTTGTGTTAGAAAGTTTTGGATTTGAGTGAAAAAGCGCTTGCGGGTTTGTGTGGGTATACGTAAAAGCCCCCTCACCGGCGGCGCTGAGGCGCACAACGGGACGCCAGACGGGGCGGCGGCGACGAGGCAACGAGACGCTGACGCAGACGAGGCGGAAGATTTTGAGGGAATGACGGGCGGGCGCGCCAAGAAGTTAGGGCGCATCCGGTTGGTTTTTGTCTCTACGCTGTTTGAAATTGATGGTATCTGAAGAGATATGTGGGCGGTTTGGTTCGTTTCGACGAACGACGTCTGTATATCAACGCTGGTAGGGTTTCGACCCGATGATCCAGTGTCAGCTTCACTGTTTGAGCGGCTTTCGGTTTCTTTAGGAAACCAGAAGCACAATCAAACAGATGACTTTCAATACGTGTCCAATCCTTAGCCGGGTGGACATAGGGTTCTGCCCCCAAAGCGGACCTGAAGTATTGAAGATGTGCAGAGGTTCGAACGTCAAGGATACGCTGGTGACAGCGTTTCAACTTGAGAGTTTGATCCTGGCTCAGAACGAACGCTGGCGGCAGGCCTAACACATGCAAGTCGAGCGAGCTCTTCGGAGCTAGCGGCGGACGGGTTAGTAACGCGTGGGAACGTGCCCTTCACTGCGGAATAGCCACTGGAAACGGTGAGTAATACCGCATACGCCCTTCGGGGGAAAGATTTATCGGTGAAGGATCGGCCCGCGTTAGATTAGATAGTTGGTGGGGTAACGGCCTACCAAGTCTACGATCTATAGCTGGTTTTAGAGGATGATCAGCAACACTGGGACTGAGACACGGCCCAGACTCCTACGGGAGGCAGCAGTGGGGAATCTTGGACAATGGGCGCAAGCCTGATCCAGCCATGCCGCGTGAGTGATGAAGGCCTTAGGGTCGTAAAGCTCTTTCGCCAGAGATGATAATGACAGTATCTGGTAAAGAAACCCCGGCTAACTCCGTGCCAGCAGCCGCGGTAATACGGAGGGGGTTAGCGTTGTTCGGAATTACTGGGCGTAAAGCGCACGTAGGCGGATCAGAAAGTTGGGGGTGAAATCCCGGGGCTCAACCCCGG
>NZ_JAVKDF010000031.1:0-864 GCF_040222385.1 Imperialibacter sp. | reverse complement strand
CAGGGTGACAGCCTTTACATCATGTCAAAACTATCATCGAACCAGTCTGCCGACAGGCAGGCTTGTTTCAGGATCTTTGTGGGGTCTGGTAGCATGATCTGGACTGCCAGAACCTCCGCCGGGCGTGAACGCCCTTCTAGCATACATTTTGTTGCATGATTTTAAACAAGCAGATCCTTCAGGTTCTGCGACGTATGGTTCGATCAATGCTTAAACCGCTGCGGATTAAAATCCTTACGAGCTACAACGTAACTCCCCTCCTGTTCTTAGGAGGGGCGAACTGTTCCGTACAGAAAATTTAGTAATGAAACGGGGAGATCCAAACAAAAAAAGGTTCCGACACAGAGCATCGGAACCTTTTATAAATCAGTAAATATCTGCCCTGCTAAAAAGTGGGCAGTGATTCGGAGATCACTTCGCTACGCTCGTGAATGAGCATGATCTTATTTATACGTCTTCGCTTTCGCTGTTACGGCCCTTAAGCTTCTTGTAAGCATACGCTCCGCCTGCAGCAGCAAGCAAGCCTAGACCGCCGTCAATGGGAGCCTGAGCAGGATCGCTCGGCAAGCCCGGTTGCGCCATAGCAAGAGAAGTTAGTATTAATGCGATTGTGAGTGTAAGTAAAACGAGTAATAAATTTTTCATAGTAATAAAAGCTTTTAGCTCTCAGCGTTTAGCCGTTAGCGTTTAGAGGCTTTGTTCAAAGCTAAACGCTAACAGCTGTCAGCTAATAGCTGTTATTTAATTAATGTCATTTGTCTGGTTAGTACCTGGCCCGGTGCCGTTAAGCGGTAGTAGTACATTCCACTTGCCACGCCTGTTGCATTCCAAGTCAGCTGATAGCTTCCTGCATTCTTGGTCGTA
>NZ_JAVKDF010000030.1:0-23814 GCF_040222385.1 Imperialibacter sp. | reverse complement strand
ATTTCATCTTTATAAAATTTAATTTTTAGCGGCCAGATGGAATAGCCCAAACCCTTTGAGAATGAAAGTCACTTATCTAAATGCCTTCATTCATTTCGCTGGGTATGGCTCTCCTTATGGCTATTTCATCTGTATATAATTTCGTTTCGATCAAGTAGTAAAGTATCCATAACAAGGTTAAGAGAGTAAATTTTCATCTTCGTGCTCCCTCCCGATGAATCGGGATTGGCTACATCGTTGGGTGCTTAACCTGTTTGTTAGACCAATTTCATGTACAGGCTGTCATTGAAGACGCTCCAGTAACAGACCGGCCTTTTAAAATTCTTTAAGCTGCAGAAACCAAATCGTAGCCTAGCTCTTTTAGTTTGGCTAAGTGTCTTTTGATCTGCTTCTTGTTTCGTTCAGCGCTGTCGTGCAATTGAGGCTCCTGGTACTCCTCCTTGTTTTTCAGGACATGGTAGGCAGCGATAATGATTTTGTGACCGACTGCTACGAGCGCTTTCTTTTTGCCTCTGCGTGCAATTAAACTTTGATATTTGCGCTTCAGGTAGCCGTCTTTCTTTCTTGTCGCTCCCCAACCACATTCCACCAAAAGAGACTTCAGGTACCGGTTTCCTTTCACTGTTCTTGTACTTTTTTTTTACCCGCACTCTCGTTGTTCCCCGGGCTCAGCCCTGCCCAACTGCTCAAGTGGTGCTCATTAGGGAACTGATCCATATCTACTCCTATTTCACTTACAATGCTGATGGCGCTGTCTTTTCCCACCCCATCGATGGTTTGCAGCAAGTCTATTTCTACAGCATACTGAGCAGTGGCTTGGTCGATATGTTGCTCCAGTTCTCCAATGATCCCTTCTTTTTCCTCAATGCTCTTCCTGATAATATTGAGCATAAAACGATGATGGGCTGTTAATTTTCCCTCAAGGGCTTTACGGATGTCTTCTCGGTTGGCCTTTACCTTCCCGTGAATGTGCTTCATTAAATCATCCACATTGGTCTTGCCATCAATGATATCATTGATGATTTTACTACCAGTGGCACCATGAACTTCGGTAAGTACAGTGCTGAGTTTGATATTGGCATCTTCCAGTATCCTTATCAATCTGTTCTTCTCACTGGCTACGTGTTCTACCTGGCGCTTTTTGTACCTGACAAGATCCCGCAACTCCCTAATGTCTCTTGGAGGAATAAAACTTCCTCTTAACAAGCCAGCCAACAATAGCTTGCTGATCCATCTGCTGTCACGTTTGTCTGTTTTGTGTCCCGGCACATTCTTCACGTGGCGGGCGTTGACCAGAATGATTTCAAAGTCCTCTTCCAGTATGTTAAATACCGGCTTCCAATAAACGCCTGTGCTTTCCATTGCTACATGGGTAACTCCCTGGCTCTTGCACCAATCTCTTAACTCTGTCAAAGAACTTGTGTAGGCTTCAAACTCCCTGGTTTGGTAGTCATTCTGCCCTTTGCTGATCGTCGCTACGATCACCGCCTGATGTACGTCAAGGCCACATCCGACCTTTACTATTTGCTCAAAAGCTACTTCTTCTGTTTTCATTTAACTTTCAAGGGTTTCGATAACCCTTGAAAGTTACTAAATATTCATTTTCGTTCGGGTGTGCTAAAGTCGCTCATGGAGATTTCATGTGTATATAATTTATTTCTCAGCGGCCACCGGTTCGCCGGTGCGATGGAATAGCTTTTACCAATGAGAATGAATATTTAGCTTTTCGATCCACTTATTCATCGTTCCACGCCGGTTCCGTTGGGTATGGTATTCCCTATGGCTATTTCATCTGTATAAAATTCACTTTTTAACGGCCAGATCGGTCGCTCGGCGAACCGCCGCCGAAGCGGGAATAGCCTGTACCATTACGAAATAGATCTTAGTCTGCTGACAGGTTATTCATCGTTCCACGCCGGTCCGTTGGGTAGGGTATTCATTATGGCTATTTCATGCTTTGACAACACCAGGAAAGCTCAAAGGTTGGGTTGAAGGGTGATTTCTTTTCAGCCACCTTTCAATTCCACATTCTCCTCCAGCAAAAAGGTCTTCCAGCTTTCCAGCTTTTCCTTTTTCAGTACCCGTGGAAACTTGTGTTGACCACCCTCTTTACCCTGTGCTTTCATCCATTTGTAGAAGAGCTGCGATGGAATCAGCTCCACAAAAATCTCTTTAAGCGCAGCTGTACGTTCCACCTTGTAGTCGTCGTTAATCTCCTTCAGTTTGGCATCAAGCCTTTCTTTGAACAGCTTTGGGTCGGTTTCGTCTTCAATACCGATGTACCACCGATGTGCAAAAAGCGACCCGTACTTTTCGCCGGTGACAGTAAACTCCTTCACCCTTATATTCAGCTCATCCGACACCAGCTCCACGGCCTTGTTCATATTGTCCATCGACAAATGCTCGCCGCAAAGGCTGAGGAAATGCTTCGTCCGGCCGGTGATCATGATCTCGCAGTCGTCTTTAGATACAAACTTGATCGTGTCGCCAATCAGGTATCGCCAGGAACCCGAATTGGTCGAAATAAGCAGTGCATACTCCTTGCCTTCCTCTACCTCGTCAATTTTGTAGGTATGCGGGTTGTCCACCATCTCCCCATCGGCTGTGAAGTTGGTTTCGTTGAAAGGGATAAATTCATAGAAGATGCCGTTGTTCAGTACCAGTCGCATTGACTTTGAGAAAGGGATGTACTGGAAGCCAAAGAAACCCTCAGAGGCCAGGTAGGTTTCCATGTAAATAAGGGGTTTTGCCAGCAACTTTTCAAAGCTTTTCCGATAGGGATCCATTGAAACACCCCCATGAACGAAAATGGTAAGGTTAGGCCAGATATCGTGAATGGTTTTGACTTTGTAATGGTCAATAATCCTTTCCATAAGGATTTGAAGCCACGCAGGCACTCCTGAAATGATGCCTATATCCCAATCCTTTGCCTTTAAAGTAATCTCCTCAATTTTTTCGTTCCAGTCTCTTGTTTTGGCAATTCGCTTACCTGGCTTATAAAAATGCTGAAACCAGAAAGGAATCTGCCCGGCAGTGATGCCGCTTAAGTCACCCTCAAAATAAGACCCATTTCGCTGAAGCTGCGTGCTGCCACCAAGCATCAATATGCCGGCAGAAAACACCTCGTCAGATACATTGTACTTGGACAGCGTGAGAATTTGCCTGATGCTGGTTCTCTGGATGGACTTGATCATGTCCTTAGTGACAGGAATGTGCTTCGACGCCGACTCAGAAGTACCCGAGCTAAGTGCAAAGTACTTTACCTTTCCCGGCCAGCACACATCCGGCTTTCCCTGCATCAGTTTATGCCACCAATTGGCATACATGCTGCTATAATTATGAACGGGAATGTTTCTTTTGAACTCGTCGTAAAAGTGATCGCTGTGTTTGTGCTTGAAGCTGGTAAGCAGTTCATTGAAATGGTAAGCCTGGCCAAATTCCGTGCCTCGGGCCTGTATCAATAATTTCCTCAGCTCCATCTTCTGAAGGTCGGCCGGAAACGAGTAGTCCTGCTCCAAACTCTCCCTCAGTCTAATTCCCTTCTTTAATAGCTTTCCTATTATCTCCATAAACCGGCAGCAATTGAATTTAATTAGAAAGTTACACAACAAAACATGGAATCAGTAACTCCCTTGATTAATTTTGGATTACGAAAATCGCTAGAAAATGGATATTGATATTGGCAGAAATCTTCAAACTTTTTTACGCACCATCGATCAAAGTAAAGCAAAGCTCGTTGCTGTTAGCAAAACAAAACCGGTGAGTCTGGTGATGAAGGCATACGAGGCCGGCCAAAGGGAGTTTGGTGAAAATAAGGTGCAGGAGATGGTAGAAAAGCATGAAGAGATGCCAAAAGACATTCACTGGCATTTGATTGGGCACTTGCAAACCAACAAGGTAAAATATATTGCTCCATTTGTCCATTTGATTCACAGTGTGGACAGCGAAAAACTACTGAGAACCATCGACAAGGAAGCGAAAAAAGCCAATCGTGTGATCGACTGCCTGCTTCAGGTGCATATTGCAGAGGAAGAAACCAAGTTTGGGCTGTCGGATGAAGAAGTGAAGCTGCTGGTAAGCCAGGAGGTAGTAGACGGCCTGCCTAACATCCGCATTGTGGGTCTGATGGGCATGGCGACCAACACGGAAAGCGAGGAACAGGTTAAAAAAGAGTTTCGTCATTTGAAGGCGCTTTTCGAAGAATTGAAATCGACAGTTAATCACGCAAGAGTTACCATGGCTGAATTATCCATGGGCATGAGTGGGGATTACCAGCTTGCCATTGAAGAAGGCAGCACCATGGTGCGTGTGGGAAGTGCCATTTTTGGTCAAAGGAATTATTCAGCCTAAATCGTAGTTTGTCACAACACCACCCAGCAGCAGATCAATCATGTCAGATTCAGTGAACAAGGAAGCCAAAAGAACCCTTATCGTAGCTTCGGTCTTCGGGGCGCTTGCTGTGGGCATCGGAGCCTTCGGCGCACACTCGCTCAAACAACATTTATTAGAAATTGGCCGGTTCGATACCTTTGAAACTGCCGTTCGGTATCATTTTTACCACACATTCGCCTTGCTGGTGGTTGGCTTGCTCCAATTGCGCTTCAATAACAAATACCTCCGTTGGTCTGCCAATTCTTTTCTGGCTGGCATCCTGCTCTTTAGTGGCTCTCTTTACATACTATGTCTGGCCCCCAATCTGGCTTATTTGGGCATTATTACACCCTTTGGTGGCTTATTCTTTATTGCAGGCTGGCTTATCACTGCTTTTGGCATCAGCCGCCAATAAACCTTCAAATAGTTTTTTGCCCTTTTATAACAGCTAACCCTCCGCTCGTCTGATAAAAGAAAATATTTAGACTCAAATATGAATAATTTAATTTTTTTTTATACTTTTCGTATAACATAAATGACTCAACTCCGTTAGAGTCATGTAGGTTGTTACTGAAATTGGAAATAGGTAGGCAATCAAAAGAAACTAACTGTTAAACAGTATATATGAATCCATTTGTTCACCAAGGTGAACGTCCCAGCTATGGAGTATAAAAGTTAAGGTTAGGTTGATTAGTATTAGTTGTCATAAAAAGTCTTCCCCTTTGGGGAGGACTTTTTTTATTTACCCTGTTTGAATTCCACTTCTTTGATTCTTTATCTGAAGTCGCTAAAAGATAGTCGTCAGCTGCAAAATTGACTTGACCAGTCATAAAAATCTATAAATCAACAACTTAAGTAACAATTACTTCAAGGCATTTGTTATAAAAATATAACTATTTTTATATTTTTTAATACTTTTCCTCAACAACAGTAACTTAAGCCCGTTGGTAAGAGGGTAAACCAAAAATTAAAAGCTATGTGGAAAAGAAAGAATTCAGTTATGTCAATGTGGGCCACCGGCCTTCTTTCGTTAAGTGTTTTAGCATTTACAGGCTGTAACAATGATGACGGTGAAGAAGACCTGGGTGAAGGTACTATGGAAATACAAATGACCGATGCGCCAGCGGACAATGACAACATAGATGCTGTCTTTGTGACAGTAACAAGTGTTAAAGTTGACGGCCAGGTGGTGGATGGGTTTGAGGGACCAAAGACGATTAATGTAATGGCACTTCAAAACGGAAAGACTGAAATGCTGGCCACTGATAAGTTTACTGCGAAATCGTATGAGAACATCACATTGGAGATTGATTCTGAGATGGATGAAGATGGAAATTCTCCCGGATCGTACGTTGAGATGGCTGATGGCACGAAGAATAAGTTAATGAGCAGTGACGGAGAAAAGGCTGAATATACATTCAAAGGTAGAAGCCGTGTGATGGCCGATGCAAAGTCTACAGTTGTGCTTGATTTTGACTTGCGAAAGTTCATCAGAGAGTCTGACACAGGAAGTGCCTCGAGCTTCAGTTTCGTTAGTAAGTCAGATTTGGAAGGCTACCTGATGTTTGCCGACGAGGACAATTCGGGACGTGTGAAAGGGAATTATAGCGGACAGATTGATACTGACGAAAAAGTCATTGTCTATGCTTATAAAAAAGGCAGCTTTAACGAAAGCCAGGAAGCAGATGAAGACGCTGACATCCAATTCAAAAAAGCAGTTTCATCTACTGAGGTCAATGGAGGATTGACAAAATCTTTCAGCTTCTACTTCCTCGAAGAGGGAGATTATGAGTTCCACTTTGCTTCATACAAAGAAAACAATGCCGGTGAGATGGAGCTTTATGGGCTGATAGACGCCGAAAGTGAGACAAATGCCGATCTGTTGGATAATGTAGAAGTACAGGCTGGGGTGGAGATTACCCTTAACATTATCGCCGACGGCATTTAAAGATAAAGGTTAGGTTGATTAGTATTAGTTGCTTAAAGCCCTTCTCCAATGGAGAAGGGTTTTTGCTTTTTTGTCTCTTAATCCCTGTGACAGATTGAATTGTAAGGGCAGTTCTTACACTTTTTCATGTCTTCTGTTTGATTGAAAGGCGTGGTTTGATCAAATATTTCCTCAAGCAAGCCATTTAATCCAGCCACAAATTCGGGCATAAATGGCTTGATGTCCTGCACAAGGGTTCCTTTTCCCCGGGCACCATCGGCTTTCAACTCCAGCTCTACCTGGAAATTGTCGTTGAAAAGCTCCCGGCTATTGTACAGTCCGGCAAGCACTTTGATGTCTTCGGCAACGGCATTTTTGTCGAGATAGAGCATGCCGTAGTAGAAGGTTTGCATGGCAGCCTTGTTTCGTTTAGGGTGCTCCCGATCAAAAAGGGTCTCGATACCATAAAAAACCTTATTGTCTGCACCACTTTTGTAATCCATCACCCGCACCAGGCCTTCTTTGCGGTCGACTCTGTCGATGATGCCTTTGAGCTTTGCCTTACGTCCGCCCGTTAGCTGAAAGTCAAGCGGAAGCTCATCCAACTCAAGTCCCAGAATTTCAAATGGCGCATAGTTCTCATCGTTCGTTAGTATCTCCATTGTCAGCTTTCTCGCAATTGACTGAGCGATCAGGTTCCTGCCCTCGGCTTTGAATTGCTTGCCATTCCCGAGGCTGTAGTGCATTTCAAAAGCCTTTTGCAATGCTTCCGGAACGCCTTTTCTTATGCCATCGAAATCGCTCTTTTCAATTTCCGAAGACCCTTTCTTTTCTATAAAGTCGGCGTACAAAAACTCCAGGGCATGGTGAAGGATGTTGCCGAAAACGGCCGGATCAATCTCTGCCTGCACTTCTTCGGGCTCGTAGAGCCTGGCCACGTGGCGGAAGTAAAAACGCAAACGGCAGTCAAGGTAGGTGTTGAGGGCAGAAGGAGACAGCCTTTGATGATCTGACGATTCGTCGTCGGTCACCAAAAACTCGCCAAGCCTTGCCAGCACCTCATTCGTCTTTTGAATAAGGATCGGTTGAGGTACGCTGATGGCCACATCACTGCTGAGCGATTTGTATGTAATGTGCTCTCCATGCACCGTTTCGTACCTGAGCTGATAAAGCAGGCGGCTCTGTTCTCCTTTCAGGTTGGTCTCATTACTGGTGTTGTGCAAGAAGGTGATCTTCTCCGCCCTTTGGAGCAACCGGTAAAACAGATAGCTATAGAAAGCATCCTGTTGATCGAAAGTCGGCAAGCCAAACCCTTTGCGCAGGTTATAGGGCACAAACGACTGTGTAGCTGCTTCAGCCGGCCAGTTGCCCTCGTTCATGCCCAGCACAAACACCTGTTTGAAGTCGAGATTCCTCGTTTCGAGCACGCCCATCACCTGTAGGCCTTTGAGTGGTTCGCCGCTGAAGGGAATACGCACTGACTGCGCCACCTTTCGGAACAGCTTCTGGAAAAGGGTTACCTCGGGTGTGTCGTTGCCCACAAGTAGCGTTTTCAATCGCATCAGCTGCTCATGAAACTTGATGATATATTCTTGTTCCAGGTTAGCCTGTTCCGGGTCATCGCTTGCTGATTCTTCAGACTGAAGCACCCCATAAAGCAGGTTCAGCAGCTCCAGCAGGTGGTCGAGAGGGCTGGCGGACGAGAGAAACAATGTTGTGATCAAGCTACCACTTTCACCAAAATCAGCCTTATCGAGTGAAATGATATTGTCCTTTTCTATTCGGTAGATGAGATTGCCTGCTTCCCTGGTTGCGGTGGAGAAAACATAAGGATGCCTTAAAATCGCCAGAACATCCCTGTATGAATAGGCTTCGAAGGCAATGTCTCCGTCTCTCTTTGTCCTTGTATTCTTTCGCAAGTCTAGCACGGCATCCAGCAAGCCAAAAAGTGGTGTATCCTTCAGCGGATAGCCCATGGTGATGTTCACTTGCTTCACTCCTTCCGGTAGCGAATTGAGTACCGGGAACAGGAAATGCTCCATGGGCATCACCACTACGGTTTCCTCCGGCACCCAGGCAGGATCATTCGCCAATTCTTCCAGCCTTTCACCCACGTATTTGGCTTGGCCTATTTCCAGCGACACCCCAATAGCATCAATCTGTTTTGGTTTTTCGAAATTAGCCGGAATCTCCTCCGGGAAGGTTTTGCCCAACAGCGTATCCTCTTTGTATTGTCTGAAAAACTGCCCTGACTCCTGCTGTTCCGAACGGACGTAGTAATCGTCCATGTCCCAGAAAATGCGGGCGCTAGTCTCCCGTACAAAATATTTGAGCACCTCCTCCTCAGCCGACGTTAATGCGTTGAACCCGGCGAACCAAAACTGCGAGTCGCCCTGTTTTGGGTCGAAGGTATCTCCCTTGCAGGCTTCAGCAATACTGCGGTATACCATCCCTTTGTAAGCCAGCTTTTTGTCCTGGAGTCGCTTGCGGTAATCCTGATAAATAGGCACCAGCAGCTTCCACGTTTTCAGAAAATGAAGCTGATCGCCTTTCGCCTGAGGCATAAAGCTTTTCCAGAACGACTGAATCACTTGCCGCTCCTCGTCGCCCAGGTAGGCAAAGGCTTCATCCAGCTCCTTCTGTGTTTGGATGCTTTGAAAGAGGTGACCCGGCTCCACGAGGTACTGGTCGATGTCCTCAAAATCGCCCACCAATACTTCGCCCCAGAAGAAAAACTTCTCCAGCGATTCAGCTTCAGGGTTGACCTTGCGATAGGCACTGTACATCTCATACACTAGTGTGAGCTTATCGGCGATCTGTAAATCTGTGTACTGAAACAGAAAGTCCTCGAGGCTGTAGATTTCCGGCGCCCACACGGGGTTTTTGATCTTGCGAGCCAGCGCACGACGCAGGAACAAGCCCGCCCGGCGGTTGGGGAAAATAAGTTTTACCTTGCCCAGGTCCTCTCCTCCTTCGGCGATGAGCGCATCGGCAATCTCTTCCAGAAATGTTGGCTGCTGGCTCATGCTACCTGATTGATTCTTAGTTCGTCGATATACACCAGGAAGCCAGTTACTCTTGCATAGCCCATGCCAGAGAGCAAACTCACATATTCCGTTGCCTGCCGGATATGGTTGTTGGAAGGCATCCCGGTCTTGAATTCTATCAGCACGGCTTCATTGTCTTTCAGTAGTACTCTGTCGAAACGTCGGATGTCTCCACTCATGGGAAGCACAGGGCTTTCAGTTCGCACTTCCCATTCTCCGCCATACCAGCCTTTCATTTCAGGCAGGTCGAACAGCTTTTCAAGCTGTCCCCGAATAGATGCTTGCTCATCCTCGTCCATTGGCTCCAATGGCAAGAGGTCGGTCAATACTTTTTGGAGATCGTCCTGATGGCGGATATGTGAAAGCAGCCGGTGATAGACCGTGCCTCGTTGGGTGGAGATGAGGCTTTTCTCCCTGACACCTTCATCGAGCGTGCCTCCTTGCAAGCGGATGCTAAGCCGGTTGCGCCAATTGGTGGAAAGGTAGTTTTTTAAGCCAACTGTCGGTTGCCTGTCTCCTATTTGCTCGTCGTCGTACAATGGTAGTCCACCAATTTGCACTGAGTAGCCTGCCACATCTACTTCCGGCGCAGGTGTGATAGCGAAGTCCTCTGTAGTCTCGTCGAGGAAAAGCTTGTACAGCAAGTCCGATACTTTGCTGATGCTATAGCCTCCACTTTTATTGAATTTGGGCAAGGGTGCATAAATATAAAGCGCCTCTTCAGGCCGGGTGAGGGCTACATAGAGCAGGTTGAGGTTGTCGAGGTAAATCTGCTTCTTTTCCTCGTAGTAAGCCTCGGCAAAATACGTGGCAGTCAGCTTGCTGGAGTAACGCACCGGATAATAGGGCAGTCTGTCGAAGGGCGGAACGGCCGGGGCCTCACACCACAGCACCTCTTCCAGCTTGTGGTCAAAGTCCCAGCTGCAGAAGGGCACCAGCACCGCTTTGAACTCCAGTCCCTTGGCTTTGTGGATGGTCATGATGCGGATAGCATCCTGCTCTTCCGGCACCTGCACGCTCCGTCGGGAGCCGGTATCGGCCCACCACTGCAGGAAGGAGCCCACATCGCCACGGTTGTTTTTGCTGTACTCCAGCAGGGCATCCTGAAAACCCTGGAGGTAAGGAAACTCTCTGTGGTAGGCCGTTAAACCAAATAAGCCAATCAGCCTTTCGGTAAGCTCGAGCAAAGGCACCTTCAACAAGGCGGGCAACTGCTTAATAAAGTCAGCTGGCAGCAACTGCTCAAACTCCGCCAGCTTGTCTTTGTTGCCAGCCCAAATGAACAACTCAGACAGTCCGGGCACTGCCTTTTTAGTAAGAAAATGATGGTATTCGTAGACTAGCTGTGCCAGGGCCAAGTTGTTCTTTGGATTGTACAAATGGCTGAAGGCAGACAAAAGCAACCGCACCACCGGCGAAGCACCGAGGTATAGCGACTCAGGTGAAATCACGTCGTAGCGTTTCTTGCCTGTGGCCGTTTCCTTTTTCTCCAGTAGCGCTTTCGCCACCTTCCGGCCTTCCTCTGCCCGTCTCACCAGGATGCAAATGTCCCTCAGTGCGTATTTGGGTTGCAGGTCTTCGATGGTTGTAATCGCCTCCTGAATCGCTTTTTCATCCCAACTCCCTGTTTCCTCTTCCGCTTCCTCGTCATCATCGGGATTGTCACTTTCAAACCACTGCAACTTTATCAATCCCCCGATTTTATTTTCGTTGCCCTGCCCCTGGGCGGCTTCGTGGTACGACAGGCGAAAGCGCTCCAGCTCCTTTTCTACCCGTACCTTCATGGCGTCATCAGGAATAGACGAAGATCCCTCCAGCAGCAAATCGGCCAGAAAGTTGGGAGCCAGTTCAAAGAGCTTATTGTTGAAGTTGATGATGTTGGCATAGCTGCGCCAGTTATTCTGAAGCTGTTCGGCCTGAGTATAAACGTCACCAATGTCGTTGGCTACCTGGTCGAGCAGGAGTTGGGAGTCGCCGCCCCGCCAGCGGTAGATGGACTGCTTCACGTCGCCCACCACCAGGTTTTTGTAGCCTTGCGCCAGGCTGTTTTCTACCAAAGGTCGGAAGTTGCGCCACTGAAAGCCAGAGGTGTCCTGAAACTCATCGATGAGGTAGTGCCGGTAAAACGTGCCTGCCTTTTCGTAGATATAGGGCGTTTCGTTGTCGCCAATGATGCGGTTAAGAAAGTCGGGCGCATCGGAGATGAGCATAACCTCTTCGTCATCCCGGTAGTCGCCGAGGTTGCGGCTCAGGTCGGAAATGATGCCCAGCGTATAGAGGTAGCGCATGACCTGGCTGGCGCTGTTGTAGGCCAGGATATTGCGGTCGTGGTAGTCGATCATGCCATTGTAGGCAGCCAGAATACCGCCCTCAAGGGCTTGCTCTAGCTGAGGCCTGATGTTGCTGGTCTTTGTGATCCAGGCATCGAGGTTGTCGGTAGCGGCCCGGCGGGTGTCAGAAATTTCGTATTCGTTTTTGGCAAACTTGGCAAACAAGCCCGCTGGGCCACTGCCACCTCTGCTAAAGTCGGCAACGGTTAGCTTGTGCTCCTCCAGTATCTTATCAAATTTGGCAATAAAGCCCTTCACCGTGTTTTCGAAAACAGCCTGCAGCTCCTGCATGCCTTTCATGAACAGTTGTACCCGGTTGTCGTCTTTGGCGACTTCGGCCAGCATGGGCGCTACCACCTTGAATCGTTCTTTGAACAGCTCCCGGCCCAGGCTGCGGATGTCTTTGCGGATGTCCCACGACTTGCCCTGCTGCAGTTTGTCTTCCGCAAACTGTGTGAGCCAGCGGGTAAGCTGGGGATTGTCGCCCACCTCCAGCAGCATGCGGTCGATAATCTCATCAAGCACCTTTTCCTGGTCGAGCTCCAGGGTAACGCCTCCCTGAATGCCCACCTCCCGGGCAAAAGCCCGCAGCACCCGCTGGAAGAACTTGTCGATAGTGCTGACATTGAAATGGCTGTAGTCGTGAAGAATAGCTGTGAGGCATTCGTCGGCTTTTTTGCTCAGCAGCTGGTCGGTGATGCCCAGCGCATCCCTGATCTCTGCCCGCAGCCCTTTGCCCTCTCCTTTGCGCAGCATGTCGAGGTTTTGAATGATGCGGGCCTTCATTTCAGCAGTGGCCTTGTTGGTGAAGGTCACAGCCAGGATATGGCGGAAGTAGCTGGGAAACTGCAGCGCCAGCAGGATGTACTCCCGGGCCAACGTATACGTTTTGCCCGACCCGGCGGAGGAGCGGTAGATGATGAAGGATTTGGGGGATTCGGGTAGTTGGGTCACGAGGGTAAATATAGGGTGGTGGAGCAGCAATATGAAACCTATACTGAACTCTCCCGCAAGTTTAGCGACAGCGTAACTTGTGGGTTCCCCAAATCAAGCTTTCAGCTTGCTTTTCAACCATCACTCAATAAACAAAATTGGTAATAGCCCTTTCCCTCCCGCATAGTCAATAGCGCTGCTGTATTTGTATTCCTGTGGTTCCCAGCAAAAGCCCTCCTTTACCGGATTTTGATGGATATAGTCCAGCTTTTGATCCATCATTTTATTCGTTGATAATTCAATAGGATTATTGTTTTGCTGCCAGAACTGATAAGTCTCATTATTAGAGTTTTTCTTCCCGGCCCCCTCTAGCATCCATAGTATCCATTCACGCCTACTCTCTTGAGGATTATCTGAAATGGCCTTGGTTATTTCTTTAGAAGTATGTCGTTTGTGATCCCTCAAGATGTATTCAATCTTATCCTGCCGTGAACCAATGATCAAATGCACATGACTTGTCATGATGCACCAAGTATATATTTCAAGTCCCTTATTCTCTATGCAGTACTTAAGGCTTTCGACAACAATATCTTTGTAAACAGGTCTGATTAAAACATCAATCCAATTTACCGTAGCATAACTGACAAAATAAAGCTTTGACTGATCCCTGATTTTATAGTTTCGGCTCATACCGTTTAAATGTATAGCTAAAATATCGTACCAGTCTCTTGAAACCAAGGAAGAAGTCCCCAAACAACGATTGTAAAGGAAGCTGAAAGCTTAACGAATAAATGCCATGGTTATAGCCCTTTGATCATTATCCAAGCGGCGAGACGCCGAAATAAGCAACCCTACCAGGGAGACCCTTACAGGACGAGGAAATAAATAGCCTCAATTGCCCAATACGACTTCATTAAACTTCTCTCCCAGCTTCTCAGAAAAAAGTATTGCTCCATTGAGGTTCATGTGATTTGTGCTTACGGAATTTTGCACATCAAAGAAACCTGGGTACTCAGCTGGGTTTGACAAATCAATGAAATGAAATCTTTCCGAAAGGTGCTCCTTAATAGATATCAAGTATGAGTTTTCCTCATAACGGCTAACCGAAAGCGACTTTGGCGAAATCAAAAACACAATAGTAATGCCCCTTTCGCTACATCGATTTGCCAACTCGGCGTAGGCATCGATCAGAAAATCTTCAGCTTCAAATTTTTTTCGAATACTACGACTCTGTTCAATTCGTTTCTCAGCCAATCTCTTCTCCTGCGCCAGAGCCCACATACCAACATCCTTCATAGACGCCGTATCTAACGCCAATGCATTAAAACCATTGTTTTCTACCTCATCCAAACTTCTAGAAATAAAGTAGCTTTCGATAGGAGATACTTTTAGTCTGCTCTTAAAGAAATAGGAAACAGCCTTCTTAAAGTGGTCAATTTTGCCCTCTCTGTTTCCATCGGCAGTAACAATTAATCTGGTCAACAATACAAAGTCACTAAACGTAAAATAAAACCTGCCCCTCATAGACTCAATCTTCCGATCCATCTGTTCAAAATCGACGAGCCTACCCATTTCGTAAATCACGTATTTAGTATCGTCGAAATACCCCTCCCGCAACATGCTGTTGAAAATGTTGAACTTTTCGTTGCCAAACATGCCCCCAACACCAAAGTTGAATGACTTAAGGCCGGTAATCTCATCAAAAACAGCAGGTGAATGGTGCATTTGCACCAGACTGGAACCAAACGTCACTACATCATATTTGCTCTTGTTCTTTTCAAAATATTCCCGTTTAGCAAAAAGTAAATCAGCCATTTCGGGAGAATCAGTACTGATCAGCAAATCCATACCAAAAGCGGCCAGAATGACTATCAAAACACCTATGGAAACCTTTTTTAAAAACCTTCTCATCAGAACTGAAAATATATATAAGGCTGCGTTTTATCCATATAGTTGGCAATCCACGTAAATAGCAGCAAATAGGCAGGCCACCTGAAGGCTGAAGGCCACCTACTACCTGCAAATGGGTGCGGAATCGTTCTGGTCATCCATTCAACTAAAAGAAAAATAACAACGAAAGCTAAGCGGGCGAACTGCTCATTTGGCATAGTAGCCAACCAATCCCATCCTCCTTCTGAGAACATCTGCTTTATAAATAAAAGAGCTCCGGAGACTGAGTCGGATCGAAAGAAAATCAAATGAAAAAACAAGATTAGGTTAAGTAAAAAGATATCAAGTAAGTCACCCAATTTTGGAACCGGCGAATACCTCTTTTTTGAATTAAGAAAAACTCTGGGGATAAAATATACGGCCAGGCCTGCGAAGGCAATGACGTAAGTCCAGCTTGGACCATGCCACAAGCCAATGAGGAAGAAAGTAAATAGATATACTAGCCAAACCCTGAAAGGTGTCTCGCCATACTTCTTAATCATTGGAGTAAAAACATAGTCACCAAACCACCTATTCAATGTGATGTGCCAGCGAGTCCAAAATTCCTGCATAGATCTGCTGAAATATGGATAGTCGAAATTTGCACTCAAGTGGAACCCGAATAGTTTAGCTACTCCTATCGCCACCAAAGAATACCCCGCAAAATCACAGTAAAGCTGAATCATAAAAAAGAACTGCCCCAAAACAAGCTGAGGAGAGGAGAGTGTCATATATTCTTCATATGCATAGTCAGCTTCAACAGCACATGTCCCTGAAATAACAACTTTCATGAAAAGTCCCCACAGCACCATTTCCAAGCCCTCTTTACCACTCTGGTAGTCAAACACTCTGCCTTGGTTGAATTGAGGTATCAGAGATTTAGCTTTCTCTATTGGGCCTGCCACTAACTGCGGAAAAAAAGAAACAAAGCCGAAAAAAGAAATCCAGTTTCTTTCCGGCTCAATTCTGCGTTTATAAACATCGAGTGTGTACCCCAATGTTTGAAAAGTGTAAAAACTAATCCCGACTGGCAACACAATATTGGCCGTCACTAAACTTAAGTTAAAACCAAAAGCAGACACCATTGCGCTTAAGTTTTCCACGAAAAAATTATAATACTTGAAAGCACAAAGAACCCCGATGTTAATAAAAACGCTTAGCAATAGTAATTTTTTTCTATTCTGGGCATTCGTGGAGTCGTGAATTAACTGTGAAATTGCAAAATCGGCACCCGAACTTATTATTATTAAAGACAAGAATCTCCAGTCCCAAAAGCCATAGAAAAAATAGCTGGCAACAAGAAGGAATAAATTCTGGTATTTTCTTTTCTTACCTAAAACAAGCCAATAGAAGAGAAACGTGATTGGCAAAAACAAAAATAAAAAAGTCCAGGAATTGAAAATCATTAATAAACTGGATGGGTTGGTTCAGTGCTAACGAGAATGGTTTCCTCGTAATAAAGAGGAAAAATCTCGCTATTATAATTAAAAAAACTCAACCCGCTTAATCAAATTACCCGAGGGGTCGATCAAACATATCTGTGCCTTTTTCTTTCTTAGGATTTCCTGACTGCCAGAAGGAAAAGGCACACTTGTTTGGTCATGTTTACAATTATGCCAGGTGAGCCCAACGTCTGAAATAATGATACTAGCATATGGGGCAAATAGAGGGCTTGGTGGGCAGTATGGAATCTTCACTTGCCTGACTGACTCACCCACTTTTTATTCCGCTGCACCCCCCGCCACCGGCAAATACACCCTAAACGTAGTGCCCACTCCCTCTTCGCTTTCCACTTCAATGCGGCCTTTGTTCATGTCCACAAACTCTTTGACAAGGTTGAGGCCAAGCCCTACTCCTTTTTCACCGCCGGTGCCCCAATGGCTGCGACCTGCGTCGAAGCCAAAAAGCGTCTCCATTTTCTCAACCGGGATACCAATGCCGGAGTCCGAAACTGTAATAACACACTCGTTGCCTTCTAAGCCCAGTGACAGTCCCACCGTGCCTCCTTTTTTGGTGAACTTCAGCGCATTGTTGAGCAGGTTTCGGATGATGGTGGACACGCTGTTTTTGTCGGCAAACACATTGACAGTGTCGGGTAAGTCGCCGGTGAGGGTGATTTGCTTAGAAGCAGCCATATTTTCGATCATGCTTAAATTATCCTTACACAGCCTGGTAAGATCAAGCTCTTCCGGCTTGTTGGGAAATTTCCCCTGCTGGCTCATGGCCCAGTGCAGCAGATTATCGAGCAGCGCAGATAACTCGATGGCGGACTTATCAAGCATTTGGCTGATCTCAACAAGGTCACTGGTGTCACCACTTTCGAGACTAAGCTCAATGAGTCGCACAAAGCCATGGAAATTACCGACCGGCCCTCGGATGTCGTGCGAAATAATCGAGAAGAATTTGTCTTTCGTATTGTTCAGCTCTTCAAGGCGATCCCGCTGAGAGGCAATAATTCTCCTTCTTTCTCTTGAAATTATAATGGCCCGGTTCCGAAGCTTGTACAGCCTGAATAGCACATACACCAGAATCACAACCAGCACCAGCACAGTACCGACCGCTATCAGAACGATCCGCTGGTTTCGGGCCTGAGCTTGCAATAGATCCACTTCAATTTGCTTCTGCCCTACCTCGAACTCGGTTCGAAGATCGGCCATTTCCTGAATCACATCTTCGTTTTTTATGCTATCCCGGTAGGTGATGTATTGATGCAAATAAGTGTAGGCCTTTTCGTGGTCACTCGTCTCACGATAGAGCCCGGAGAGCCTGAGGCTGGCATCACGAACTCTTTCCTGAAGACCGTCAGCTTCAGCATACTGCAGGGCTTCTTGCAACAATTTCTCTGCACTTTTGAAGTCCTTCTTTTGCAGATAAATATCCGCCATTTCCGTTTGAAACTCCGTAATGGCATATGAATCACTCAGTCCTATCAGTATTTGAATGGCTTCAGACAGGAACTGTTCAGCCTTTTCAGCAGCGCCTGTCCTGGCATAAACAAGGCCGGAATTTCCCAGATTGTAAGCCTTCCCTACCAGAAAATTCTTTCGTTCATAAATCTGACCAGACTCGTCGAAGAAGAACAGCGCACTGTCGTAGTTGGCTATCCGGTAGTATTCATAGCCGGTATTGAGCAAGGAAGCCGCCAGAGTAAGCGAGTCGCCAGAATCTCTAAGTATACCAATAGCTTTCCTTTTGTATTTGATTCCTTTTACATGGTCGCCCATATCACCATAAACACCCGCAATGGACAAAAAAGCCCCACCTACTCCAGTCTGATAATCGCCCTTCTGGGCCATTTCGACACTTTTGAAATACTCGGCAATAGCCAGATCAAAGTCGCCCTGAAACTTCAGCGCATTGCCCTTTTGTAAATGCCCTCTATGCAACCAAACGTAGCTGGAGTGCCTTGTGGCAAGCTCAATCAGCCGTTCTGCGTACTCAAGCATCTCGCCTGGCCTGGTTGACTGGAAGGCAATGCGTCGCAAGATTTCAAATTTGGCTGAGTCGGGCACAGTGGTGGTTTCCAACACCTGTATAAGACTATCGGCTTCGTGTTGATCCTGGGCAGAAGTGGCGGCACAAAAAAAGAGGTGGAGACCCGCAGCACATAAGCAGGCCCTCCAAATTGCAAACTGTTTCCACATTTTTCAGGTATTCACCTTAATATCGGGATCCAGGGTATAGGTATTTCCATTCGCCTTAAAGCCGATGGTATAACTTTCAGATTTTCCAGGCTCATCTCCAACGATACCCGCCCAATTTGGACTTGAAGGAAGCGACTTGAATACACCAACAGCGCCCCCCAGGTAGGCAAATGAGCTGATCGCTACTGCTGAAGTGTTGTTTTTCGAAGAAATATGAAATATGACGGTATCGCCTGGATTTGCATGCACGGTAAAATCGGTACTCGACCCGGCGTCAGCATCAAGGCATGAGTCGTAAAGCAGGCAGGCAGCCGCTGGTGATTGAGATGGGTCTGACGGCAGAGCGTCAGTGTCTATCACCAACGTAACATGAATAGTTGACATAAGATTAGCTGTATTGAAATGGTTAGAAATAAAATAATGCTCTTAAATCTCTCAATAAAAAAATAGAAATCAATATTAAATTCCCGGTAATACCCAATTGAACCGATTTACTTCCTGTTTCCAAAAACAAAACCATTGATGTCCAATTCATTATCTTTCGTTTGTCGTTGACAAAACCGACACCCGATGGCACCACCTAAAGCACAAAACATCGACGAGTACATTTCAAACGCCCCGGAAGCGCTTCGGGAACGACTGTTCCAACTACACGATTGCATAGTGGCCGTAGCTCCTGCTGCCGAGCAAGGCATCAAATGGCGCATGCCAGCGTATACCACCAAGAGGATTCTAGTCACCTGGGCTGCTTTCAAAAAACATATTGGGTTCTATCCAACACCCTCCGTGGTCGCCGCTTTCGCCAACGAGCTGAAGCCTTACAAGACTGCTGAAGGCTCCGTGCAATTTCCACACGGTCAGGAGTTGCCACTTGACCTGATCAGCAAAATGACCAGGCTGAGAGTAAAAGAATGTGAGGAAGAAGATGCTAAATGGAAGGTGTAGTCGTCACGCTGAAAACGTCATCCCATGGATCGGTATCTTGCTTTTCTGGCTAAAATGAAGTAGCAATGATAGAATGGAGGTTCAAATCAAAGTGGAAAGTCGGGCATCTGCAATTTTTTGATGTACGGATGTTCATACAGACCGATATTTAATATATTAGGGTAAAAAACCTACGTCATATGAAAAGATTTACCCTACTTGCCGGAGTTCTCCTGCTGTTTGCAGCTTCAGGAATGGCTCAGGAAAAAGAACCTACAAAAATCCTGCTGGTGCCCGAGGCTGATGCTGGAAAAACATTGGCCTTCACTCTTGAAGCGATGTCGGTGATTGAAGCAAAATGTTTGGGCTGCCATTCTCCTTCAGGAAAAAGCGATAAGGCCAAAGAGAAGCTACAATGGGAAAAACTACAAACCCTGAGTGGCGCTGATGCCATGGCGATGCTCGATGAAATTTTAGAAGTGCTCGACAAAGGAGAAATGCCTCCTGCCAAAATGGTGGAGAAGTATCCAAATATGAAACTGACTGAAGAAGAGTCAGCGAAGTTGCACAAATGGGCGGAAGCTTCGCTCGCTAAATTGGAATAAACATTGATTAAGAAAATAGTCTTAGGCATTGGAGTCCTCTTTGTAGGACTCCAGTTTTTCAGAGGTACGCCACCTGAGGTGACTGCCGAAAATCCAGATGACCTGCTTGCTACTTCGCAAATTTCGTCGGAAGTGAGTTCACTTTTCAGGACTGCGTGTTACGACTGCCATTCTAACGAGACCCGGTACCCGTGGTACTCTTATATCACGCCAGTTTCATGGTTCGTCTTTGACCATATCAGTCATGGTAGAGAAGAGGTGAATTTCTCAGAATGGGCGAGCCTCAGAAAGAGCAAAAAAGTGAGGATTCTAAAAGACCTGGCCGAAGAGGTAGGCGAAGGTAAAATGCCACTGGAATCGTACACAATCATGCATGGAGATGCGCAGTTGACCAAAGAGCAAAGGGATTTGCTCGTCAACTGGGCGGAGAGCTTTTCGGCAGAAGTGATGAAGGAATAAATGGTGTCTACCACCTTACCTTCTTAAATTCCCAGTCAGGAACCACCTTTCTCATTTCCACCAGGTCGTCACGTTTGGTGAGACCGCATTTCAAATAGTTTTGATGAAGCTTTTTCAGCGCCTCCTGGTCTATTTCTACACCTAGTCCAGGGCCGGTGGGCACCTGCACAGCACCCCCTTCGAACTTCATTCGCCCACCTGCGATTACCTCCTCCGACTGCCACGGATAGTGGGTGTCCAATGCGTAAGGAACCTCCGGCAGTGCAGCACCCAGATGTACCATGGCCGCCAGGGAAATACCCAAGTGGCTATTGGAATGCATGGACAACTTGCGCCCGAATGTCTGGCAGAGTTTAGCCAGCTCCATCGAACTGCGCAGCCCTCCCCAAAAATGGTGGTCGCTAAGAATGATGTCTTCAGACCCCATAGCAATGCTGCCAGGAATGTCCTCAAAGCTGGTCGTGCACATATTGGTGGCCAGCGGCATTTTCAACGCCTTTCGGGCTTTGGCCATATCTTCCTGTCCACGAACTGGGTCTTCGAAGTACTCCAGAATACCCTCCATCTTTTTACCATATTCGATGGCCGTTTCGAGCTTCCAAATGGCGTTAGGGTCGAGACGCAGGGGCACATCCGGGCCAAAGTGATCGTAAAGCGCCAACATTGCCGCCACCTCTTCCGCAGGCGGAAAAGCGCCTCCCTTGAGTTTGATTGACTTATTTCCGAATTCTTTCACCATGGCTATGGCCTGTTCAACGATGCCCTGAGGAGTAATTGCCTCGGCCTGCCGGGCAGCATCCCAACCTGTAGCTTTGGGGTCAGTACCAAACGCTAGTTCACCGCCAGCTCCCTCATATTTATAAAAAAGGTAGGCCGCAAATGGCACCCGATCTCTTCTTTTTCCTCCCAAAAGATCAACAACTGGTCTGCCGAGCACCTTGCCTTGAATATCAAGGCAAGCCACCTCAATGGCACTGAACACATGCACAATCTTGCGCTGATCCCACGGAGCGTCGCCACGCTCTGAGGTAGTTTCCTCATCAAAGTGGCTTTCTATGGCGTCTCTTATCTGATTGAGTTGAAAGGCGTCTTTTCCAACAATAAGCTCTCTTGCTTTCTCAAGCGCCTCGTTGGTGTCGGTAGTGCCTGGAATCTCGCTGATGCCAACAATGTTGTCGTTGGTGACAATCTCTACAATGGTTCGCAAGGCATACGGTGCGTGCAAACCAGCGGCGTTAAGTAGCGGCGGGTCGACTGTGGCAATGGGGGTGATGATGATGTCTTTGATGATGGGGCCTTTCATGGGAGGAATCAGAGAATAGTTAATGGTAATATGTTTTGAGTCAGATAGCTGTTATTGACCATCCCCAAATACGGTTGACCAATTTGTCTAACTTATCTCTATCGGACAAGCCGGTTTAGTTGATATTCGGACAGTCAGATCGTGACACGCTCAGATGGTCAAACAGCACACCGGAGATAACGCAGGTACGACAGTGCCGACATGAGCGTCGGGATGTATCACAATAGGCAAGTTAAGTTAGCCGTTGCTCGTTTGCTTCAACACGCCATGGATCGCACCTATCACTTTTTGTTTTTGCTGTAGGGTAAGATTGGAGCCAGAAGGAAGACAAAGTCCTTCTTTGAATATCCGCTCCGAAACCCCATTCAGGTATTTCGGCGCCTCGTTATACACCGGCTGCATGTGCATGGGCTTCCAGGTCGGGCGGCATTCTATATTCTGTTTTTCAAGCGCCAATCTAATGTCTTCCCTGGTGACTTTACCTGCTTTTTCAGGATTAACCAATATCGTAGTCAACCACCGGTTTGAAAAATGCCCCGGGAGCTCAGAAAGAAATGAGACGCCCGTGTACCCTGACAGTTCCTGTCTGTAAAAGTCGTAGTTGGCCCTCCGTTGCTGTACCCTTTGTTCCAACACCTCCAATTGGCCTCGTCCAATACTGGCGCAGATATTGCTCATGCGATAATTGTACCCTACCTCGGTGTGCTCATAATGGGCGGCTTGCTGACGTGCCTGAGTGGCCAGGTAGGTGGCTTTCTCCACCCACTTCTTTTGAGGCGACAGCAATGCTCCACCGCCAGATGTGGTGATGATTTTGTTGCCATTGAAGGACAAAACACTGACGTCACCCAGGCTGCCGGCAGGTCGGCCTTTATAGGTAGCCCCCAGCGCTTCGGCCGCATCCTCTATAAGGAAAATGTCGTATTTGTCTGCCACTTGCCTGATTTCATCTCCTTTGGCAGGCATGCCATACAAATGCACATAAATGATGGCCTTGGGCTTCTTCCCCTTCTTGAGTCTGTCCACTATTGCTTCCTCCAATAGAGCAGGATCCATGTTCCAGGTGTCCGGCTCACTATCCACAAAAACGGGCATGGCACCCTGATAGAGAATAGGGTTAGAAGAGCCGCAAAAAGTAAAAGACTGGCAAATCACTTCGTCGCCACGCTCCACGCCAGCGATAATCAATGCCAGATGGACACCAGCCGTACCGGAGCTAATAGCGGCCGCCGGCACGCCCACCAACCGCTGCAATGCTCCCTCAAAGGCATTCACACAAGGGCCTACGGGTGCAATCCAGTTAGAATCAAAAGCTTCCTTGATATAGTCCAATTCTTTGGTTCCCATATGAGGAGAGGATAACCAGATTTTTTCAGAGGGATTCGACATGCGGGTTGGAAAATGGATTATTTCAAAAAATTACTCAAAGTTAGTAATTGTTTTGAAAGGAGGAAGAAAGAAAACAGGATACATCAGCCAAAAAGTAGAAGAAAAAGCATGAAGTGGTCTTCCTAATTGCATTCGTTGGAATTTAATTACGTCCACACCTTACAACCGGTATCAGCGTGCTACCTCTCCTCCGGGGCGTTATTGCTAAGGAAGTCAACAGAATACCCAGGCATGATATCGCAGAATTTCTTGTTGTGTTCAAAGAAAGTTTGTAAAAAATAGCAGTACCTACGAACCACACCCCTAAGCCGGGCATCTGTGTCAAGTTAACGACCTCATCATCTTACTCCATTTTGGCCTCTCACCTCCTATGCCATGAAGTTGTGGCTCGGCCGAAGTTGGACTTAAGAAAGGATTGCAGTAGGGCGTGGTGCACACAGCGGTAGCTGGTGGCAACACATGCGGGGCTGGTCGAAAGTAAGTTGACCGCAGAGGGAGCAGAGGGATTAACGGCCTCCGGGGAAGAATGCTTCGGGGGATTAGGAATTGAGAAGGTTGGAGACGGGAGTCAGGAGACCGAAGACGGGAGACCGGAGTCCGAAGTTGGGAGACAGGAGTCAGAAGACGGGAGTCGGGAGACCGAAGACCGAAGACCGGAGTAGGAAGACGGGAGTCGGGAGTCGGGAGACCGGAGTAGGAAGACGGGAGACCGGAGACGGGAGTCGGGAGTCGGGAGACGGGAGACGGGAGGCTGGAGATCGAAGACCGAAGGAAGGCGTCGGTACGGCGAGAGGCATTTGCGTTGGGGCCGTCGGTTATGTTCAGTTAAGTGTGTCATTTTTTAAAAGTTGGGTTCAAGTCTTTCGGGATATGTCATAGTTAGTATACTTATCACCTTGGTCCATGATACCGGTCTGGACCATTTCTTTTGAACCTTTGAACTGACTAAATAA
>NZ_JAVKDF010000029.1:0-1679 GCF_040222385.1 Imperialibacter sp. | reverse complement strand
TACTTGCACGGTCTCACCGCTAAGACTTGAAGTTTCATTTCATGCCACAAATGGCTGCTAATCTGACCAGGACAGACCTTACCCCCGAAACCTTGAAATACTGCTGATTTTACGCTCAGAAAGAAGCAATCGAACTTAACGACTAGCTATCGTGCGTGGGGGTTTTTAATGCAGTTCAGCTCCCTCTAGCACTTAGCCACTCAACTGATAAATTTATACTTTGTGGCGGACAATCCAAGCCAGCTGCCGCTTGCTTACTGCCGAGCCCCCCATGCATGATAGGTTTGTGTTGTAGCACTTTTCTCACCCGTTTTTGGATTTTAGGAAAAGCAGTAAATCTAAGAGGTGCCGTTGGGTGTGGCTGTAAAATATCAGCTCGAAATACCACAAAGCGTCACTTTCGCTATTATTCTCGTATCTCCACTTAATCTCAAGGATATCATAGATAATGTCTGCCAAATCGTCCAGTGCGTCACCCATTGAATTTTCTGGGTCTTGGGAAACTTCGTCAACATTTAGGACAACATGGTAAGGTCCGAAGTCAGGGAAGTTAGCTCTGATGTTTGTAATAATGTCGGGAAATTGTCCTTTTTCAAAGTCTGGATAATCAGTATTATCAAAGACGTAGTCGATTTCAAAGTACTTTGAGTATAGCCGTACAAGGCTTGCTTCCAAATCTTTCTCATTGCCGTCAACACTTAGTCCGGGTTCGAGTCCATACTTGGCAATCTCATTAATTGTTTCTAGTAGGTCAGTCAAGGTCTTAGCATTTTAATCATTCCGTAAGTCCAACATGCTTTGGGCTGGGTTGCCAGTCTTATATCTTACCAAAACTTGTTTACTTGACTTCCAATTGTTGAGTAAAATTTGTCCATTAACAGGCGTACCGTCCACGAAGTCTACCTTTTCGTACTCTTGTTCACCAACTAAATACGAGTATCTGACTTTGTAATGGTCAATCTCGAGTTTGTTGCCCAATTTAGTTTGCCTGATAATTGATTGTTCGTCGACGTCCAAAAGAATCCCCGATGTCTCATTGTCATATTTCGAGAGTTTATAATAGCGAGACAATTGAGGAAAGTAAATGATTATGACAACTACAGAAAGCAGGAGTGCCGTCACTCCGATGGTAATGAAGCTGCTCTTAAGATCCCACAAATGGTAGAATTTAGTTTTATTAGCCATCCCGACATGTGCTACAACATTGAGGCAAGAAACGTACATCTGTCTTCAGTAACACAGGCTGCATTTCCTTGCCAATTAAAGATAGTAAAATGCAGTTATGATGTATGTTTTTTGCCGTGTGTTATGTTCAGGTGCCCCGTATTGCTATGCGTTCCTGCAAATCCGTCAACCTATCTGCACCCTGGTTGCTTCTTTCTGGCCACTGATAACCCAATCAGGCAGTATTTAGAACCTCACTATGGTCTTTAGCTAAGGCTAAGGAATTTTTCGTAGTGAGGTTTGGCAAGGTTTCGCCCAGCGCTCCGCAGATCAGTTCCATCTAACCCTGTCCCATTAGCTCAGATTAGCAGCCAGTTATCCGCTTGACTTTGTGGTCAAAAACGGCTAACTTCATCAAGTCTTTGAGACGATCTCGACTCGTCTACAAGTAGAATCCTTCTTACTTGCACGGTCTCACCGCTAAGACTTGAAGTTTCATTTCATGCCACAAATGG
>NZ_JAVKDF010000028.1:0-179518 GCF_040222385.1 Imperialibacter sp. | reverse complement strand
TACCCTCCCCCCCCCCCCCGCCCCGGCCGGGGCCACGCCGGCGGCCCCCCCAGCCTCCGCTGGTCCCACCACATAGTCGATACACCATGCTCTACACTCCACTTATTGATCAATGACCCACCAGGAGCTAATTCCCCACCTGTTTCGGACTGAGTTCAGCAAAATCACCGCTGTGCTTTGCAGGCGCTTCGGAGCCGGCCATATCGAAGTGGCCGAAGACATTGCCAGCGAAACGTTCATGCTGGCCATTGAAACCTGGACTTACAACAAGATTCCTGAAAATCCCACCGCCTGGTTGTATGCAGTGGCCAAAAACAAAGCAAAAAACCACCTCACCCGTCAGCATATTTTCACGGATAAGGTCAAGCCTAATTTGACTCCCTCGGAGGTGACAACAGCAGAAATTGATATCGACCTATCAGACCAAAACATTGCCGACAGCCAGCTGCAAATGTTGTTTGCCATTTGCCATCCGGCCATCCCCGTTGAGTCGCAAATTGGTTTGGCGCTCCGAATCCTTTGTGGCTTTGGCATCGATGAAATCGCCAATGCCTTTTTAACCAGTAAAGAAACCACCAACAAGCGGTTGTTCAGGGCAAGGGAGAAGCTGAGAATAGAGAAGATACCGATAGCATTCCCCGGAGAAAACGAGATCAACAACCGGATAGATGCAGTACTCACCACATTGTATCTGCTGTTTAATGAGGGCTACTACTCAGAGAGCAAGGAAGCTGTGGTGCAGGAAGAGCTCTGCCAGGAAGCGATGAGGCTCTGTCGATTGCTCATAGCAAACCCTCGAACCAATACACCGCCCGTCAATGCACTGATGGCGCTCATGTGTTTCCACGCCTCCAGACTAAAGGCCCGGAAAGGGCAAAATGGAGAGCTGGTATTATATCAAAATCAGGACGAAACACTTTGGAACCAGGAGCTGATCACCAGCGGCGCTATCTATCTGAAAGAAGCCTCGCAAGGAACCCGGATTTCTAAATACCATTTTGAAGCGAGCATTGCCTACTGGCATACGATAAAACAAGACACAAAAGAGAAGTGGGAAAATATCCTTCAGCTCTACAACCAGCTATTGCAACTGGAGTACTCGCCGATAGCGGCATTGAATAGAACCTATGCACTTGCCAAAGTCAGTGGAAAGGAAGTAGCGATCATTGAAGCTGAGAAACTGAAACTAATTGACAATCACTTCTACTTTATGCTGCTTGGCGAACTTTACAAAGGCATCGATAACACTAAAGCGAAGGCTCACCTTGAGCGGGCACTTGCACTTGCCAAAACATCGACCGATAAGCAAACGATTCAGAGGAGTATCGACTTACTCAAGTAACTGGCCATTTACTGAGCGCACCACCGTACATTTTCTGTACATATTTGAACAAAAACCGCATCCAACAACCTGATCAATCTGCTCTCAAGTGGCCTATTCATACATTCTTTTGCATGGCACGTCATTTGTCGTAAAAGGCTCTTTACCTACTACTTGCCATAATGATTAAGAACTTTCTCCTTATTTCTGTAAGGAACATTTTGCGCAATAAAGGTGCAGCTTACCTGAATATTCTGGGGCTAACGCTGGGCATGGCGGCCTGTATTTTTCTTTTTAATTATATCCAGTCACACCTCTTCTATGACCGGCTTCCCCAAGCCCAAAGCGTCTTTCGAGTTGAAACCACTACGTCTACAAGAGGCGAGATTACAGTCAGAGATGCCTTCACCGCTCCGATTGACGGGCTTCGTTTGGCAAATAACCACGTCGAAATAGCTGGATATGCCCGGTTGCTTCCCTTTTCTGAGTATGGCAGTGCCTTTTTCAAATACCAGAAACATGATTCCCTTGCCCTCAGTGTATTTGTTGAAAAGGCCTACTACGCCGACCGCTCCATACTGGATGTACTTTCACTGACGCTGCTCCAGGGCAATCGGGATTCAGCGCTCGCAGCCCCCAACACCTTGCTGCTCTCGGCCACACTGGCAAAAAGAATCTTTCCCCAACAAATGGAAAACAACACTTCCATTGTCGGCCAGGAGTTTGTTTCGGCTGCGGCGGGGTTTTTCGAACAAACCTATGTCATAAGAGGTGTATTCGACGACAGGCCTGAGAAAACCCACCTCAAATTTGATCTACTGGCCTCTTTAAGCTCCCCGGCCGCCGGCATGGACAATCCCGGCATACAAAAATCAGAGGTTGTTTATACCTACGTTCTTGTGTCGCCAGATTTTGATGTTTCATCTATTGAAAAGGCGGCCACTTCCCCGGGGTCTTCCGCAGAAATGGAAACTTACGAAAAAGGGATTTTCCTCCGCCCGATTGAGGACATTCATCTGTCAACAGAAATCTCCAATGAGCCCGAAGACGGCATCAGTCCCACCTTACTCGTCTTTCTGGCTGTGATTGCGGTCATCATTGTTGTGCTTGCCTGCACCAACTATGTCAACAACGCCATCATCAATAGCATAGAACGGGCAAAGGAAATTGGTGTGAGAAAGTTGCTTGGTATCACACCCACACAACTCACGCTCACCTTTGTGGGTGAGGCATTGCTCACTAACACCCTGGCAGGCTTGCTCAGCATCTTTTTCTTTCTGTTTGGCACTAAGTTGATTGTGATGTATACCAACATCAGCTACCCGCCAGTGGGATATTCCAACATGGCAGTGTTTGTTCTCTTTCTTATTCTGCTTATCCTGGTGAGCACCCTGTTATCCAGCGCCTATCCGGCCTTTCACTTGTCGTCACTCAATCCAATCGACTCTCTCAGAGGCAAGACTAGCATGATCAACTCAGGCAACCTTAGCAAAGGAAGCAGCATTATCCGCTCCCTGCTGATCTTCCAACTAACCTCCTCTATCATCTTCCTTTCGGCTGTTTATATTGTCTATCTGCAGCTGGATTATATAGAAAGAAGCGGTGGCACCTCACGTGAGATCAAAATGAGCGGCGTATTTCCCGGGCTGCCGGGCGCAAATGCGGAGTTCACCAATCAAGTCGACCGTTTTATACTTCACAACAGAGGCGAGGGCATCAGGGGCATACATATTTCAAATCTCTACCAGGGCAAAATCAAAACAATGCAGGCCATTTCGGGCCTGGCACCGGTAGAAAAACAAGAAGACGGTATTTATGCAAAGCTCTTTCCCGGCCTAAAAGACACCACCTTTAATTTATATGTGATTGACCATCAGTACTGGAAAGACTCCTCATCAGTTTTCCGGGCTGGGCGTAACTTCAGAAATATGGGTGACGACTTCAACTCTTTGGTGGTGAATGAATCTGCCGTCAAAGCACTAGGCTTCGGCGACCCGGAAATGGCAATAGGGCAAACCATTGACTCCCGGGGTGGCTACCATATGGTAGTGGGCGTGGTCAAAAACCAACAGGCTACTGCACCTCCCTCAATTTACGTTACAGGCTTCCGACACAGAACGTACATGGATTTTGTCTTGTTCTACCAGCCCAACCAAAGTGAGAACATATCAACCTTCTTGCAGGAAATGAAATTTCAAATCGGGGCATATTTTCCCAATTTCTTCTTCCTGAGCAGGGGCTTCGAAAACCGACTGGCGCTGGAGGAAGGCATGCTGAAAATGTTCTTCTTTTTCGCCATTATCGCTATCGTCATCGCTAATATGGGCATGTTTGGGCTGGCCTCCTATGTAACGCAGAAACGAACTAAGGAAATTGGTATCAGAAAAATTCTTGGTGCTCCAACCCACAATATTATGTTGCTTCTGCTCTACGATTTTCTTAAACTTATTCTCATCGCCTACCTCATTTCCAACCCCATCGTATGGTTCAGTGCCAAAGAGTGGCTGGACGACTATCCTTTCAGGATCGGGCTTGACCCGACGCTGATTCTTTTCCCCGTTTTGTTTATTCTTTTTATTTCCACCCTGGTCATTGCTGAGAAATGTTGGCAAACGGCGATAAAGAGTCCCCTGGACTCCCTCGACGCCAATTGAGCCGTTATACCTGGCCGGATTGAGACTGCCTCGTTCATAAAATAGCCTCAATTTATAACAGAAAGGCCTTTTCTTCCGTTAAGTATAATACAGCCTGACCATTTTAATGAATTATTTGTAACAAAACCGTAAAATTATGAACGCTGGAAAAGTATTAGTTAGTGTATTGGTAAGTGCATCTATTGGAGCTGCCTTAGGAATACTGTTTGCCCCTGCTAAAGGCACTGCCACAAGGAAGAAAATTGGCAAGAAGGGAGATCATTATTTCGATGAGATGGAGTCCAAGTTCAATAAGGTGATCGATAATGTTTCTAGCAAAATTGAGACTGTCGGTAAAGAAGCCATGCGCCTCTCTAAAAATGGGGCGTCGAAATTAGAAGACGCCAAACTTGTAGGCAAAGACAGCTAAAGTCAAAATCATTTATAGACAATGAGTTCAGCTTCCCGAAAGTAGCCAACACATGGCAAAACTTTCGGGAAGTTTTGTTTTGGCAGGCTTCAGTTGTCCGTGCTCAAAAACTGCTGCTCACGCCGATATAATCCACCTTTTTTGCTCCAAATTTCGTATACTAGTTAAAGGCGCACGGCTCCTCGTCCAAAACCTTCTTCATTGCTGCCTTCTGCACTGCGTAGTATATCAACTCGTTTGCTGCGCACCACTCACTACCTACGCTGCCTACCACTGGCTTGGTATGGTGCGCACCGCAGTCTCTTGTTAAGCCCTTTACTCAGGTCTGACAAGGCGTTGTCTCACCTTTGTTAACGCCTTTACTACCTATGTCACAAGCGCTTATCTACCACCCACACATGCGCTTCACCCCTACCCAGTTAAGCCTTTAACTGGGAGCGATTAAAAGCTTCAGGCGGAATCGGGGTCGCCTTTAACAAAACTCTCCTTCCAACCTTCCGCTTTTTTTCTTTAATTGACTTTGCTATACCCTTATCATCCTTCGTTTTCCATTTCCAACTTCCAAACTTCTCTTGTATGACCAAAAGATTACTATTACTACTCGCCTGCGCTATTGCCATCAATGCCCACGCTCAAAAACTAAGTGCGAGCAAAACTGCCGCCATCAAAGACATTGAGGGCCGCACCTCAGAGCTCACCACCATCAGCGACAAAATATGGGCGGCAGAGGAAATCGCTTTTCAGGAAACGGTATCGGCCGACCTACTGGCCGACTATGCGGAAGCCAACGGCTTCACAGTCGAGCGTGGAGTAGCCGGCATTCCAACCGCATTTATTGCGACCTATGGCAGCGGAAGCCCCGTCATCGGTATTCTCGGTGAATTCGATGCACTGCCAGGACTTTCGCAGAACACTGTACCTTATAAAAGTCCTTTACATGAAGGCAAGCCGGGCCACGGCTGTGGACATAACCTGTTTGGTACAGCCAGCCTCGGAGCCGCCGTTGCGGTAAAAGACCTGATGGCACAGGGTAAGCTTAAGGGCACTATCAAATTTTTCGGCACTCCTGCGGAAGAGAAATTCTTCGGCAAAATATGGATGGCCAAAGCTGGTCTTTTCGATGACCTTGACGCCTGCCTCGATTGGCACCCTGGCGCCGAAACCAAAACGGCTGTGCAAAGCGGACTGGCCCTGGTCGACTTTACCGTCGAGTTTTTTGGTCAGGCTGCTCACGCTTCCGGCGATCCGTGGAATGGCCGCAGCGCTTCCGATGCACTTGAACTGTACGCACATGGTATCAACTCCTACCGGGAGCACATCAAACCTACCGTGCGCATCCACTACCACATTCAGGATGGTGGCCAGGTGGTGAATGTAGTGCCCGACTACTCCCGCATTTGGGTGAGGGTGCGTGACGACAAAAGAGAAGGAATGAACGAGGTATACCAGCGGGTAAGGGCCATGGCAGAAGGTGCAGCTATTCTGGCCAATGTTGATTACAAGATCAACCTGGTGTCGGGTATTTACGAAGTGCTTGTCAACCGAAGTGGTGGGTCAGTTATTCAAAAGAACCTTGAGTTGCTGGGCCCGATCACATACACAGCTGAAGAGACAGACTATGCCAAAAAGATTCAGGAGGCTACAGGAAAGCCACAAATTGGACTGAATAGCAAAATAGAGCCCATGGAGGAAACCCTCGAACACCCAGGTGGCGGATCTACCGATGTAGGTGACGTAAGCTGGGTGGTGCCTGTTGCCCGCCTCACCGTAGCCACGGCACCTGACGGCACGCCGTGGCACTCATGGGCTGTGGTGGCTTGCGGCGGAATGTCCATTGGCCACAAGGGAATGATTCATGCAGCCAAGGCCCTTTCTATGTCCGCCATTGACTTGTTTGAAGACCCAAAAAAGGTGGAAGCAATGAAAAAAGAATTCAAAGAAAGAAAAGGCGATCATGTGTACACGCCGATGATCGAGGGGCCTCCGCCAATTGGGAAAGAGTAAAACAAAAAAAGGCTGCCAAAAAGCCGTCATTTCGACCGTGAGGGAGAAATCCCCCTGACATGCTGCAAGGTCTGGGAGATTTCTCCCTCCATCGTCGCTCGAAATGACGTTGTCTTTCAGATTTTCAGAATTGTTTTTTTGTTTTTGTCTTTTTGTTCTGGTAGGTGTAATCTGTCATGACATGTTCAAAACAATTCCCTAAATTGTATCAAACAACACTACCTATGAAAACTTCCCTCACTCGCCGGCAAGCACTAAAAGCCGGCACGCTGGCTGCTTCCGCCGCTTTCATCAATATTCCTTCTCTTTTTGCTAAGTCTCCCTCTTACAGTGCCGAGTTCCTTTCGATGACGGATGAAGAAAGGGCATTCTATTATTTCAAGGGGCAAGAAGGCGTAAAAGCAAGGCTTTTTGCCAACGAGAACCCGTTCGGCCCTTCGGAAAAAGCGAAAGCTGCTATCACAGCTTCGTTGAAAGACAGCTACATGTATCCTTTCGACGAAAGAGCAGAACTACAAAGAAAAATCGCTGCGTACGAGGGTGTTTCAGAAGATCATATTTTGCTTGGCGCCGGCTCCACTCAACTGCTAATGGCCGCTGGTGCTGCCTTTGGGATGAAAGGCGGTGAGATCGTGATTTCTCATCCTACTTTCGACAGCCTGCCAAAATACGCCGAAGGTGTGGGAGGCAAGCTGGTGAAGGTTGACGTCGACAGCGGTCTGAAACAACAACTGGGCAAAATGGCCGACGCCGTAAATGCAAAAACATCACTGGTGTATACAGTGAACCCAATGAATCCTACTGGCACCCAGGTATCGGGACAGGAGATGAGGGATTTCTGTAATTCCATTAGCAGCAAAGCTCCTGTTTTTGTTGACGAAGCTTATATCGACTATCACCCTGAAGGGTTGACAGCGAGTACGATTTCCTGTGTGCAGCAAGGCAAGAATGTCATTGTTTGCAAAACCTTCTCCAAGGTGCATGGATTCGCAGGCTTAAGGGTGGGCTATTGCGTGGCCAAGCCAGACCTGCTGGCCAAAATGAAACCATTCTCCACCGGCGGGTTTGACCTATCCAGACCAGCGGTTCTGGCAGCGACAGCTTCGGTGGATGATAAAGCGTTCCTAAGCATGAGTGTTCAGCAAACAGAAGAATCCAAACAGCTGCTATACAAAGGCCTGAAGGCCGTTGGTGCCAGCGTCATCCCTTCTTTCACCAACTTTGCCATGTTCCCCATCGACATGAATGGCAGCACTTTTCTCAGCCGCATGAAAGAAAAAGGCGTGCTGGTAAGATCCTGGAATTTTAAAAATCAGGACTGGTGCCGGGTGAGCATAGGGCGCAAAGACGAAATGGAGGCTTTCAACAAGGCCCTGGCCCAGGTGGTGTAGCTGAAAAATTTGCATATAACTGTGCGGCGGGCAATCTGCCCTGCCACATTCAATCTTTTTTCAGTTTTTTTTAAGTCATTTCAAACGTTTTCGATGACACATAAAGGCACTTTGCGCTATATGCGATTGCGGCGGCAGTTGAAAATCACTGGAATTATCGCAATGTTTGCCTCTGTTTTTTTGACTATTGACAAAAAATGCTCCCTAAGATAAACCCCACCACCACTGACGCCTGGAAGAAACTTCAGGCCCATTTTGGTCAGATGGAACCAGTACAGATGAAGGATCTTTTTAAAAAGGATTTTTCCCGATTCGATAAATTCCATTTGAAGTTCGAAGACCTTCTTTTTGATTTCTCCAAGAACATCATCACTGAAGAAACACTCAACCTGCTTTTGGAGCTTGCCGACCAGGTAAAACTACAGGATGCCAAGAGACAGATGTATTCAGGTGAGTGTATCAACGTAACGGAAAGCCGTTCTGTTCTGCATGTGGCCCTGCGCAACCGAAGCAATACACCTATTATTGTTGACGGGCACAACGTGATGGAAGACGTGAATGCAGAGCTGGCAAAAATGAAGACCTTCACCGAAAAACTACATGCGGGTGAACTGAAAGGATTTTCTGGCAAGGCTATCAGGCATGTTGTCAATATTGGCATTGGAGGTTCTGATTTGGGCCCCTACATGGTCACCGAGTCACTAAAACCCTATCAGGTAGAGGGCATCGAAAGCTACTACGTATCGAACGTGGACGGTACACATTTACTGCAGACACTCAAGAAGGTAGACCCAGAAACTACCCTGTTTATAGTTGCTTCTAAGACCTTTACTACTCAGGAGACAATCACCAATGCAGAATCTGCAAGAGACTGGTTGCTGGCCGCCTGTAAAGACAAAAAATACGTACGCAACCACTTCATCGCCCTTTCTACCAACACAGAGAAGGTGGTGCAGTTTGGTATTGCCGAAGAGAACATGTTCAAGTTCTGGGATTGGGTAGGTGGCCGTTACTCACTTTGGTCGGCCATTGGTATGTCCATCGCCTGTGCCATTGGGTTCGACAACTTTATGGAGCTGCACGAGGGGGCTCATGCCATGGACAATCACTTCCTCAATGCTCCGCATGGGGAAAACCTGCCCACCATACTTGCTTTGATTGGTGTGTGGTACAACAACTTCTTTGAAGCAGAAAGTCAGGCTATTCTATGCTACGACCAATACATGCACCGCTTTGCGCAATTCCTGCAGCAGGGTGAAATGGAGAGCAATGGCAAGTCGGTAGGGCGTGATGAGAAGGACGTGAACTACGAAACAGGCACCATTGTGTGGGGAGAGCCCGGCACCAACGGTCAGCACGCTTTTTATCAGCTTTACCACCAGGGCACGAAGCTGATCCCATGCGACTTCATTGCTTCGGCCAACAGCCAAAACCCTTTGGGAGACCACCAGGAAAAGCTTCTCTCCAACTTCTTTGCTCAAACAGAGGCATTGATGATTGGAAAAACCAGAGAAGAGGTCATTGCTGAATTGAAAAAGGCCGGCAAATCGGATGAAGATATTGAAGCGCTGACCCCTTACAAGATTTTCAGAGGCAACCGACCTACCAACAGCTTCCTGATGAAGAAGCTAACACCGAGGGCGCTTGGGTCGCTGATTGCCCTTTATGAGCACAAAATCTTCGTTCAGGGCATCATCTGGAACGTGTACAGCTTCGATCAGTGGGGAGTAGAATTGGGCAAACAATTGGCCAATCAGATTCTACCAGAGCTACTCAACGGTAGTGCGGTTACCAGCCACGATTCGTCTACCAACGGGCTGATTAATGCATATAAGGGACTGAAGGAATAACTGTCTCCTTAGCCGCTATTTACAGGCAATATTTGCATTGCAGGGGGTAAGATAAATTCCTAAATTGTCGTTCACTTTTTCATAGCTATGAACAGAATAGACCGGCTTTTTGGGGTAGTTACTTATATCCAATCCAGAAAATACACCTCACTTCAGCAGCTGGCCGAGAAGTTCGACAAAAGTGAGCGAACAGTATTTCGTGACCTGCGGGCAATTTCTGACATGGGCCTGCCCCTGGGCTTCGAACCCAACAAGGGATACTTTATTACCGACGGCTATTTCCTCCCTCCCGTTTCCTTTACCAATGAAGAAGCCAATGCGTTGATACTCATGGCTTCGCTGGCTGATCAGTTTACCGACAAATCCATCATCAGCCACAGCAAAACGGCCGTCGAAAAAGTAAAGGCAGTACTAAAGGGAAGCCAGAAGGAAGGTGTGGATCATCTGCACGAGCAAACCAGAGTACTTAAGTGGCACCACGACATGCTTGATACGCAGTATCTCACCATCATTCAAACGGCTATCAGCAGCAAGCAGGTGCTTAAAATGACGTACGAAAACAAAGGGCTTGAAACCAGCACCAGAGAGGTGGAGCCTGTTGGTCTTTTGTTCTACATGTTCGACTGGCACATGATCGCCTGGTGCTGGAAAAGAAACGACTATCGGGACTTTAGGGTAGTGCGAATAAAAAAGCTTGAATGCACGACAAAGCCCTTCAAAAAACCGGATCACATCAACCTGGATGACTACATAAAAGATCTTCCTGAAAGTTTTTCAAATCCGATGACATAGGGTTGTCAGTAGGAGGAATTTCTTTGAATATAAATAGCAAAGAAATGAACCACAGCCTTACCATTAAAAGAACCTACCGCATCCCGAACACTGTTTCAAATGTTTGGCAGTCGCTCGTCTGCCCTACCCTGATCGACCAATATGCTAACAATTGTGAGATGGCTAAACTGAGCACGGATGAAGCGGCTGATTCACTCGAAAGATGCGCAACCTTCAGGTCTGGAGACATCCTCGAATATGAGAAAGGTGTCAGGGTTAAGTTTTCCACTTTTGATGCCAATGCCGGACTGGCCAACGTCCCACAGAACTACATCCACATTACCTATGAGTTATCCGACATTGGCAATGAGACTGAACTCAGCATTACCATTGAAAACTTTATGGAAGTAAGCGAGCGATTTAAGCACTCTCAGTCAAAATGGAGCGATGTGCTGTCTCCCAGGGTTGAAAGTTTGCTTGCTAGCTGAATGAGCTTTGCACAAAGGATATGAGTAAACGCACGCCCGTAGGACTAACTAAAGACGCTGGTTTTCAGATCGGCGTTCGGAAAACACTCCCTGTAGAGGCTGCGAGGCTTTGGGCCTTCCTCCTTTCGGGAGAAGGTGTTCGGCTTTGGTTTGGGGACGTAAGCGAACTTCCCTTTCAAGTGTCTGTCAACAGCCCGGAGGGGATGGAAGGGCTTGTTACTACTTTGAAAGAAGGGTCTCATTTGCGCATGAAATGGAAGAAACCTGGCTGGGAACATTTTTCTATGTTGCAGATCAGGGTTATTCCTGCGGGTAAAAAGTCAACTATTTCGTTTCATCAGGATCAGTTGATCAGCGAAAGCCAAAGAGCAGAAATGAAGACTCACTGGGCTGTTGTCATTGACAAAGTAGGGGACCGCATTGCTTCACTATGATTTATTGTTTTCATTGATCACCATTCCCTACCCCCACCTTACCATTGACGTATTGTAGGCCGGTTCATTTGAAGGGAAACCCTACCTTCGGAAAAATAACATCCTCTAGCTATGCGAGTAAACTCATTTGTCTTGTTTCTACAGTTCTTGCTCCTCAGCACAATCGCCAGCGCTCAGAGTGAATTCAGGGTAGTTGGCTACTATTCGCTACAAGCGGCGCAAACTGGGGAGGTGAAAACCGTTCCGTTCAAACAACTCACCCACGTGAACCTATGGTTTCTAAATCCAGACACGGAAGGGAACTTTGTCAATGATTTATCCGGCTTGGTCCCGTTCGTTGAAGCAGCTCACAAACGCAATGTAAAAGTACTCTTTTCCATCGGGGGCGGTAGCCACCAGCCGCAGTACCAGGCCCTGCTTGAAGATGGCCAGAGGAGCAAATTCATTGAGTCACTCGTGATGCAGGTAACCAAATATGGACTGGACGGGCTGGACGTCGACCTCGAAAGCGCCAATATAGATGAAAACTATGAAGCGTTCGTCACTGAGTTGGGGCAGGCGCTCAGGGCAAAAAACAAACTAATGACAGCGGCCATTGCCGTGTACTACAAAGACCAGCTTACCGACAAAGCGATTGCCCAGTTCGACTTTGTCAATGTAATGAGCTACGACCGCACTGGCCCCTGGCGGCCGGAGAAACCAGGCCCTCATGCCTTGTATGAGCACGCAGTGGACGATCTAACCTATTTTGGAGAAGATCGCCAGGTGCCAAAAGGTAAAATGACGCTTGGGGTTCCGTTTTATGGCTACGGCTATGGCCCGGAGCTTACTTCCAAAGCGATCAGCATGAGCTACGGCAAGATTGTGGAGACGTTCGAAGGATCAGAGCTGAAAGATGAATGGACAATGCCTGATGGGAAGATTCTCTATTACAATGGCATCCCTACCATGAAAAAGAAGGTGACTTTGGCTAAGGAAAAGGCTTCCGGCATCATGATCTGGCAGATTCAAGGTGATGCCAAGGGTTCGAAGTCATTGTTGAGGGTGATTAATAAGGCGGCTAAATAGATCACGTACCAGAATTTCAGAATGGGTCTTCACCTAACCCTACAGATATTTCACTCCGCCCGGGCCCTTTCAGGGCTTGGATAAGGTTGCATCAGAACCCTAATAGACACAGTATCCTATTATACACCCCACACCCCCAACTGAATGATTTCTTAACAATTTCTTCAAAATCAGGTCAATACATCCGTTTGAGTATTTCATAACATTGTTGGGTTAAGTATTCCGATTGTCTCCGATCAATGACTCCTTCGCAACCAATACTGGCCATCGTGGTTCCATGCTACAATGAGCAGGACGTCATCATTGACTCTCTTTCGACGTTGCGGGCCATTTTGAAGACAATGGTGTCAGAAAAACAAATTTCACCAGACAGCTATATTGTTTTGGTGGACGATGGCAGCACCGACAACACTTACAGCCCTATTCAAACCCGGCGAGACAAGAATACCCGCATCATCAAACTGGCCCACAATGTTGGCCATCAAGCAGCCTTGCTGGCTGGCCTGCACTACGTGACCGACAAGGTGGATTGCTGCATCAGCATCGACGCAGATCTTCAGGACGATATAGAGGTGATGCCAGAAATGGTCCGTCATTTCTGCAACGGGAAGCAAATTGTGTATGGGGTACGAAGTAACCGGGACAGCGATACTCTTTTCAAAAAGGGTACCGCCTCACTTTTCTATCAACTGATGCAGCAAATGGGCGTCCCCATTATAGACAATCATGCAGATTTCAGGCTGGTTTCCAACACGGTTCTAAAAGAGTTTAGCAAATACAAAGAGGTCAATCTGTTCTTAAGAGGTGTTTTTCCGCAGATGGGTTACCCTTCCAGTTCCGTTACTTATAGCCGAAAAAAAAGAAACGGAGGAGAGTCAAAATACCCACTCTGGAAAATGATGAAGCTGGCGGCAAATGGCATCACGTCATTCACCAACTATCCTTTAAAAATCATCACCAATGTTGGGATAATCGTGTTTGCTGGCAGTTTACTGGCAGCTTTATGGGTAGTCTACGTGGTCATCGCCGATAAAAACGTGCCTGGTTGGGCTTCCATTACCCTTCCCATCTATTTCCTGGGGGGAATCCAACTGCTTTCATTAGGCATAATTGGAGAGTACATTTCACGAATATATCTTGAAACCAAGCAACGACCCTTTTACCACATTGAAGAGATTGTGGAGTGATCTCCTATTCTTTGACCATTATAATGGCCGTTGGCGGCTCGAAAAGGTACCTTCCTTCAAATACTTGCTTCATGTCCGTTCTTCTCACATCCCTCCACTCCTTCTCGGCGGAAATCACAATGACTGAACCATGCGCTTTAATGAAATCATCCAGTTCCTCCTCGTTGTGCAGATCAGGGACAATTCGGTGAAGATTGAATACATAGGCGGGATTGATTCTTCGATAGTGCACCACGGGCATGTCATAGCCTTTAATTAAGGCCAGGCTATTCGCTACCGGGTTTAGCCGATCTACCGCCGGCATAGGAAACTGAAAAACAAGCATCAGGAGAACAACAAATGAAGCCGTGTAGCTATACAAGGCGCTCGCCATCTTCTTCTGATGTATAAACCAGAGACCGAGCACACCACCCAGGGAAGCAATCACAAATACCAGCGAATAGCCAGGAGACAGCTGCTTAAGCTCCGGGATGTTTTGGAAGGCTATCCATGCCGCAACGGGCAGTGCGATGGAAATAATGAGGTAAACAAACGCATTAAAAATTGGTCTGAATCGCTGCCAGCCCTTCTCTTCTTCCACCTTTACCAGGAAATAGCCTAGCAAAACGGCCACAAACGGCATACATGGCGCCGGGTAGCTTGGCAGCACCGTCTGCGAAAAGAAGAAAAAGCCGATAACAGCTATGAAGACACTGATAGAAAACAGCAGAAACGGCTGTTGTTTCCTTTCCTTCCAGCCAACAAAAAAAGCCTGAGGCAAAAATACCGACAGCGGAAGTAGTGCTGCAATCACTATCACAACGCCATCGAACGGGAAACCATGATGACCTTCGAAGGTGCTTGTATACCTGGAAATGTTGTGCGTAATGAAAAAGTACTCAGGCCATTCCCAGTTGGTAGCCAGCCCCGTGCCTACATACCATGGCAGACCAATCGCCAGCGACAGTACAATACCTTCGAAAGCCCTGAGTGACACAATCCTTTGCCAGCTGAAGTCTCTATTGAGCAACAAAAAAACAACAACAGACAGACCCGGTAAGGCATAGGCAATTGGTCCTTTGGCCACAAACCCGAGACCTATGCAGAGGTAGAACACGTAGAGATATGTGCTCTTGTGAGTTTGGTAGCCATAGAAAAACGACAACATGCCAAGGGTAAGAAGGAACAGCAAATAAGGATCCGGGGCCGCCATGCGAAACTGCCACGACATCTGAAGCGAGGCTGCAAGAATGAGAGCGGCGTAGAAAGCTACTTTTTCACCGAGTAGTTTTTTCACAAACTGAAAAACAACTATCAGCATTAAAACACCAAAAAGAACAGAAAACAACCTGGCTGAAAACGAATTGATGCCGAATAACTGATAGGCACCCATCATAAAAACGTACTGGAGCACGGGCTTGTCATGAAACTGGCCGTTAAATCTGGGGACGAAAAAATCTCTTGTTTCCAACATTTCTGCAGCACACTGCGCATTCTTGGCCTCGTCGAGAAAGTAAATAGAGGTTCCCCAGAAATTCCAGCCATAGCTCAGCAATCCCGCCATCACAATTACCCAAAGTCTGTTCTTCATAGTGCTAAAGATAGGCTACAGGGCACCTATGTTGGTAAGACACAGGCCGAACTTCACAAGAGCTTAACACGCCGATTCTCAAATTAATTTTTTCATATTCTTTTGTTCGTAGTCTGGAAACAAACGATGCGGAACTTCGCAGAATGAAGGTTCTTCGAAACACGCTTCTCGTACTCCTGACATTTTTTTTCACGCTGTCTGTCCAGCAATTTCTATTCTGTCCACGATTCAACTTTCAGGAACCCACATCATTTTCTGGCCCCAATATTTACAATCCGTATGCAAAGGCTGACTCATTGCATTGGCAAAAAGCCAATTTGCATGCTCACTCAAATGCCTGGCACGGCTTCACTAATGGTAATGGAACAGCTGAGGATATATGGAAAGCCTATGACTCGCTGGGTTACGCCTTCCATTCCGTGTCAGAGTATCATGCCATCGACAAGTTCCAAGCAGGCAGCTCCAACTACATCCCAGCCTATGAGCATGGTTACAATGTAAAAAAAACGCACTATCAGGTACTTGGTGACGAAAAAGTAACGTGGCTCGACTATATTATGCCGCAGACGCTCTGGAACAAGCAATGGCTGCTCAATAAACTATCGCAGAATCCGGAAACGCTGGTTGTTCTCAATCACCCTGCCATCCGCAGCGGTTTCGCCACAAGCGACCTCCAATACCTGGAAGGCTACCGGTGTATGGAGGTACTCAATCCGGCTGCCCAATCGTTCGATCATTGGGATGCCGCCTTGTCGGCAGGCAAACCCGTTTTCGTTGTTGGCAACGACGATATACACAACGTTTTCAAAACCTCCAGTCTGGGGCGATTTTGTACTGTGGTGAATGTAGCGGAGGTAAACAAAGACAATTTGTTTAATGCCTTAAGAACTGGTAACAGCTATGGCATGAGTTTGATGAAAATGGAGAATGAAACGCTGGCTCAAAAAGCGCATAGGATTGGAAACGCTCCTCAGTTGATCTGTCTCCAGGTTGTTCATGACACCATCTCTCTTCAAGTGAGTGAAATAGCTGATGAAATTACTTTTATTGGGAAAAATGGCTCTGAATTATCAAAAACATCCGGCAGTTCAGTAGCCAGTTATACCCTGGCACCGGGTGACGAATATGTAAGAGCAGTTGTGAGTTACGCAGACGGCACATCTCTCTACCTCAACCCTGTGTTCCGCTATAGTGATATGCCATTCAAAGTATCCGAAACAACCATCAATGCATCAGCCACGTTGCTGTTTCGCTTTTTGGGTGTTGTTCTTTTAACTGGCTGGGCCTATGTCATTTATCTTATCCTCCCCTACCGGCTCACCCGAAGGAGAATGGCTTACTCAGGTTGGGATGGGAACAACTTCCCATCAGAAGCATACTAGCTGTCTGAAAAAAACCTACACTACAATTCTCATCAGCTCTGGAATAAAAAGGAGCAACCCAAAGCAGTTGCCTCATCCCATTCGGGTACTCCACTAATAGAATCCGGTGAGAAAACCGGATTTCCACGGCTATATTATATCTATATCATGAGGCAATCAAAAACAATCTATTTGTTTGACAACCAGATTGTTATGCATTTAAAGGGTTAAATATTTCTATATTCGGCAATCACTTTTTTCCCTTTCCTTCCCCTATAGGTAATTTCATAATATTCAACAGCTGTATGGTAAAATACGAGGATTAAATTTCGAAGCTCACAATCTCAGTCGCTTTACCATTCATCCCTGTACCTACAAACTGATACATTATGATACAACCCTACTCAAACAGCAGAACAATGAAGTTCGAAGGCGACAGCAAAAGCAGCGACCTTCTTATAGGAAATTTTGGCGACGTAGAATTCATAGCCAACGGTCAGTTCGATTTGGCTGGCATGATTTACAATCCAAAGGGCGCCGTCGAATTTGATATCGCAGGGACCGGCGCCGTTTCATTTAACGGCATCTGCCGGAAACTCACAGTAAAAAATGCCTCAGGCAACTGTCGCCTGGACTTCAGTAAGCTCAATTGCAAAGAAGTGAAGTTTATTTCGGTGGAAGGCGGTTCTCAAGTAATTATTGGAGCAACCCGGTTTATCAGCGAGGCAATTTTAAAAGACGATGCCATTCTCCAGTGTTCAGACAAAACAATATTGATTAACTATACGGTTTCAGATAAATCTCAAATAGAAAGAATGCCGAAAATGGCCAGCTAGGCAGCAAAAGATTTTTCGATTGCTTCGCCGCAACGATAAATTATAAAGTATCATTCCACATCATTTCGGGAAAGCACCCGAAAGGTTTGTAGGGTTGACCGGGGGTTTTATATCTCCGGTCATTTTTTTGTCCTGAAAAAAGCTTAAAATGAGTTAATTTTCTAAAAGAGGAGAAATACCTTACCAGAAACCAGTGCTGCCATGGACGCAACTCCGAGGCAGCCACCTCTCTGACAAGGAAATTCAACTGCCTTTTATGATAGGTTAACTCAATGAAAAAGTACCTCTTAATTGCATTTTTTGTTCCCTATCTCGCTTTCTCCCAAGAGGTTCCCCTTTTGAATACCGATAGTATTTTAACAGTACTTGAGGGAGAAATTGCGATTAAAGAGTCGTATATACAAAAGAAGTTGAGCACCTTAGACGCCTATAAATCCTCTCTCAGTAAATCAAGCAGTCTCAGCGACAAATACAGGGCATGCTGGCACATAGTGGATCAATACAAGTCCTTCCAATACGATTCCGCATTTTTCTATTCACTCAAACTCTCTGACCTCGCCTATCAAATCGGATCTTTTGAGTGTATTCAAACCGCTCGCATCAAAACAGCTTTTGTGCTGGAGTCGGGCGGACTGCTGAAGGAGGCTGCCGACACCCTGGAGGCGGTAGACCTGACCAACGTTCCTGATAGCATCCGAAGTGAGTTCTATTCGGTCACCACAAGGCTCTACGATTTCATGGCCTACTTCGTAAAGGATTTTTATTACGCCAAAATCTACCAGCAAAGAAGCAGAGACTATATGACCAGGGAATTGGCGCTTCATTCGCAGTCCTCCCTTCGCTCTCATTTTATTCGCATCCAGATCAGTCAGGCGGAAGGCGACTTCGAAGAGACAGAAAGAGTGTACCTCTCAATGGTCAAAAACTTTAAATTGACTCACCATCAGCTGGCCATGAGGTCGTATGATATGGGGGTCGTTTTTGATGAAAAATTCCCTGAAAAAGCCATCTACTACAAAGCACTCTCAGCCATAAATGATATCAGAGGTGCTGTAAAGGAGAACGTTTCTATGAGGGAGTTGGCAGAAAGCCTTTTCAGGAAGGGTGACTTGCGTCGATCCTCTCTGTTTATCAAACAAGCCCTCGACGACGCCAACTTCTACTCGTCCCGGCTTCGAAAAGTAGAGGTATCAGACATACTTCCAATTATCGAGGGAAAACAGTACCAGGAGCTGGAAAGCAGAAACACAAGGGTCATCAACTACTCCTACATCATCACCCTGCTGGTGATTGCCCTGGGGCTGTTCCTATTTATCATTTTCCGGCAGCTCCGTAAACTTCGGATATCAAAGCGAAACCTCGACACCGCCAACGAATCACTGTTCAATACCAATCACAAGCTGGAAGAATCCAACAAAATCAAAGAGGCTTATATTGGACAGTTTTTTAACCTTATTTCGGAGCACCTGTTCAAAACAGAAAAGCTAGTGACCTCTATCAACCGAAAACTAAGTCAAAGAAAGTTTGACGACCTTTCAGAGATCACGGACAACATTAATTCCTTCAAAGAGCGGGAGCTGCTTTACAAGAACTTCGATGATATGTTTCTCAACCTCTTTCCTGACTTTATAGAGAAGCTCAATGGCCTGCTGAAAAAAGATGAGCAATTAGATTCACATATGAAGTTACTCACCCCTGAAATCCGGATATACGCTCTTTTGAGACTCGGCATCAACGACAACAATCAAATAGCTCGCTTACTGAATTACTCCATTAACACGATCTACACCTACAAAACTCGGCTTAAGAATAAGGCCGTTGACCCCGAAACTTTTGAAGAATCTATCATAGACATATAGCGTCACCGCCAGAATAAGCCATCCCGCTATGCCCAGCCCTGAAATTCATTATCTTTATTAGATGAAAACTAGCCACTGCCTTGTTCTGGCCCTTATGGGTTTTATTTCTTGCTCAGCGCCAAAGGAAACCGACAACAAAGTTTACACAGCCTTCACCGGAGCCACTATTATTGATGGAACTGGCGCTGCACCTATCCAAAATGGTGTGCTGCTGGTGGCAGATGGTCGTATTGTGACGATGGGGGCAACGAGTGAGGTGACTTTGCCCGACAACACCACAGTGAAAGACCTTTCGGGCAAGACCATCATCCCAGGCCTTATCAATGCACATGGCCACGTTGGTGATGTAAAAGGCATAGAAGGTGGACACTACTCAAGGCAAAATGTAATCGACAATCTTAGCCTTTTTGCCAGATACGGCGTCACCACAGTGGTCAGTCTGGGGGCTGACAAAGAAGAAGCGGTATCGTTAAGAGCAGCCGTAGATACAGCGGCCAGGCAAAGAGCCCGTTTGTACATCGCAGGGGAGGTGATTTCCGGCAATACTCCGGAAGAGGCTGTTGCCGTAGTAGATCAAAATGATGCCATGGGGGTTGACTTTATGAAAATAAGGGTGGACGACAACCTCGGCAGCAGCCCAAAAATGACTGAGGAAATCTATCAGGCAGTGATCAACCGCTCTCATGAGCTGGGCTACAAAATAGCCACTCATATGTACTATCTGGACGACGCTAAAAAACTATTGGCAGCTGGCTCTGACTTCCTCGCCCACAGTGTCCGTGACCTCCCGGTGGACGATGAGCTTGCCGGCCTGCTCAAAGAAAAGAAAGTTTGCTACTGCCCTACCCTCACCAGGGAGCTTTCCACTTATGTTTATGAGGACACGGCTTTCTTCTTTTCAGACCCTTTCTTTCAGAAGGAATTTAATGAGGCCACAGTGCAGCCGCTGCTTGACCCGGCCAGACAAGCGCAGGTCAAAAACAGCAAAAGCGCCCAAACCTACAAACAGCAGTTACCAACCGCCATGGCCAATTTGAAGACGCTTGCTGACAACGGTATCACCATTGCCTTTGGCACCGACAGTGGCATCCCCACCCGTTTTATGGGCTACTTTGAGCACCTGGAAATGGCCATGATGGCAGAGGCCGGGCTGAGCCCTATGCAAATCATCGTGTCGGCAACGAGCGACGCTGCCAAGTGCCTTGATCTCAAAGATATCGGCAAAATTGCGTCAGGCTATTGGGCAGACTTTGTGGTGCTGGATGCCAATCCGCTGGAAGATATTAAGAACAGTAAGAGTATTTCAGGGGTTTGGATTGGAGGAGAGGAAGTCAAGTAGTCCTTGATCAATCCAGGCAGGCGGCTTTTTCAAGTAACGCTCTATTATTCCTACTGCTTGATTATCTTATACACTTCACCATCTACGTTAAAAAAGTAGAGCCCTTTCTTCCATGTCCCAGTGGCAACATCAAAGGTGGATTCCGTGATTTTTTGCTGAAAGTAAATCGCACCGGAGATATCATAAATTGTTATTTCCTCTGCCGGCTTACCCAGCTCTATATGTAAGTTCTCCCTGAAAGGGTTTGGTCCATAGCTGGTTTCCTTTTTTGCTTCTGCACCAGACAAATCTATGGCAATATTGGCAGAGGCAACAAGTTCATTGTATATCGAATACTGATAGATTCTGTAGATATTTCTCTCAAGCGCTGGGTTTTTGTGAATGAATTCATAGCCAACCGGTTCATTTTCTTTGCCAATAGCAGGAATTGTGTCAAGAACTCCTGTGCTCTCTAAAAGCAGAACGTAGTAGCTAACCTGATATTCGTAGCTTGTTTCCCAATTCAAAACCACGTTTTCTTCTATCCTGTCAGCTGAGAAAACCAATCTTGGGCATTGTTGAAAATGTGCCAATACCTCAGGGCTCGACATATATTCATTGATCTCATCCTTACTTTTTCTACTCCAGGAGCCTCCACTTATATTGGCTGACATCAGATAACCCTCCGTAGAATCATGTCCCGAACCAAACGCATGTCCAATCTCGTGCACTATAGTGGCGACAGTAGTTGTAAGTGAATTTTGGCGTTCAATTAGCATCATCCCAAGAGATGTCTCGGGTGCAGCAAACAGATGACCGATGTAGTTTCCCGTGTTATAGTTGAATTGGGTTATTCCAATTGTGAAATCAAATAAACCAGCTGATATTTCTTTCTTTTCCAGCCAGTTTCTTAAGTAGAAATTCACATCGCCAAAACTTTTTACTGAAGGATCGGCCACAGGTGGAAATGGGCTTTCTTCTATAGGCATTACGAGTTGCTTGATGCGCAGGTTGAAGTCAATATCGAAACTGCTGAAGTAAGTCTGTACAATTGAAAAGTACTCTAAAATCTCGGCCTCTGCCCTTCCAAACTGCTCCAATGTCCCACCAAGGCCCATATCACTCACGATTTGGAACTCGATCAATTGGCAACTTGAGTAAGCGAGCCGACTTCCAGCACTACCAACTTTGGTTTCTAGATCCATGTGCAGATCAAAACCACAATTGACGTTGAGATTTAGATCACTACTGTTGTTAGCAGAAAACTGGTACATGGAAGAATCAAGACGGATCAACTGAAAATACTCTTCCTTTTCATACCACCTCATTGAGTTGATCTTCCCGTCAATTGTCGTTGCAATAAAACGATCTTTACCATCCGAGCCATAACCTTCCCACAAATGGACGCTACTAGGAATCCAACCATCACCTGTGAAAATCATGTCGTATTGTTTGATTTCACTTCTCCTCCAGTGAACCAGGTATTCACCTGTCGGCAAATACAACTGACTCGCCTGGCTTTTGGTGATTTGCCCCCCTCGGATGAGCCCAGTTTGCGACGTAAATCGAGTGTTGGCCTGGCCTGGATCTGCCACAAACCTTACATCATTTTGCGCAATTGCAGAAATGCTTATAGCGAGACTGAAAACAAACAAGATGATTTTCATTGAAAAAAACTCTCTGAAAGTGGATGTTTACTTCATAAATGTATGAAAAACAGCATTATATTTTCTCTCAATCTTTTCAAAAAAACTAAGGTTTCTTCAAGGAATTTAATCGTCTCGGAACCGGAAGCTGGCGGTTCGATTAGTCCCTGCCAATGCCTGATGGTTAGCTCGCATGTCGTTTCAGCAGAAAAAGACCTCTTGTGTCCATCGGATCTGCCGGTATGGCATTAATTTTTTAGGGGAGGCCACCAACCCGACATTTACTTCGTATTTCATATAAGTAAGTCGTGTGAATATTACTTATTTGTAGATAAACCGTCAGTCAACCCTTCAACCAAAAAGCGTTATATGCGAAAACTGTTTTTACCAGTGCTTCTTTGTTTCGCCCTGGCCTCGTGCAAGTGGGACAATGAACAAGACCTCTATCCCGAGGAAACAGGAGGCGGCACCAACTGCGATGGATCAACTGCCATTACTTATTCGGCTTCCATCCAACCGATACTATCGGCTCGATGCCTTTCTTGCCACTCGGCAAGTGCATCCTCAAATCTAGGCGGGGGAGTCAGGCTCGATTCCTATCAAAATGTGAAAGTAAGGGCCGACAATGGCAGTCTGCTGGGCACCATCAAGCACCAATCCGGCTACCCCCAAATGCCTCAGGGGAGCAGCAAGCTTTCCTCCTGCCAAATCAGCCTGATAGAGCAATGGATTGCGGAAGGAACCCTTAATAATTAACACCGAACCATGAAGAGACTTTCAATTTTTATCCTTTTGGTTGCCTTTGCCATTGCACCATCACTTGCACAAGACCTGGATGACCTGCTCAACTCGATGGAAAGCGAAACCATCGACTATACCACAGCCACTTTCAAATCCTCCAGGGTCATCAACCTTCATTCGCCCGAAAGAGTAGCCCCCGGCGCAATGGAGTTCAGAATCTCGCATCGTTTTGGTCCACTCAATGGAGGTGCCTACAACCTGTGGGGCCTCGACCAGTCGTCGGTTCGTTTCGGGTTCGACTTTGGACTGACCAAATGGCTCATGGTTGGCGTGGGGCGGTCAACCTACGAGAAGACTTACGACGGCTTTGTGAAGGCAGCCATCCTCCGCCAGTCGAGCGGTAAAAAAGTAATGCCCCTTAGCGCCGTTTGGGTCAGCAATATGTCGGTAAATGGTTTGAGGTGGGAGTTTCCCGACCGCACCAATTACTTTAGCTCACGCATAGCCTTTGTGCATCAGCTTGTGCTTGCCCGCAAATTCAGCGACAGGTTCTCATTTGAGGTCGTGCCTACCTGGGTGCACTTCAATCTGGTAGAGGGTACCACCGACGTCAATGATATCCCTGCTGTTGGCTTCGGAGGCCGGATCAAACTCTCCCGCAGAACCGCCTTAAATGGTGAATACATTCTGAGGGTCGCCGACAAAAATGCCCCTAACGTAGCTAACTACAACGACTCCTTCTCTATCGGTTTTGACATCGAAACAGGTGGACACGTCTTCCAACTACACCTCACCAATTCTCTGGCCATGATGGAAAAAGGCTTTATTGCTGAAAACACCGACGCATGGGGCAATGGTGGCATACATTTTGGTTTTAATGTCACAAGAGAGTTTACACTGTCCAAAAAATCTACAATGGAATGAAAAAGACACCGAAATTAACCTTTGCAGTACTCCTCGCTCTTTCCGTATATGCAGGAACTGCCAGAGCGCAGATCTATATGCTGGAAAGCTCCAACGTCCGCTTCTTCTCCGACGCACTGATAGAAGACATCACAGCCACTACTACCTCTGCTCAGGGTTTGATCAACGTGTCCGAGAAGACCTTCTCCTTCAGGGTGCCAATCAAAACATTTGAGTTTGCCAAAGACCTGATGAAAGAGCACTTCAACGAAAACTACTTGGAGAGTGAAAAGCATCCTTACGGTACTTTCAAGGGGTCGATTCTCGGCAACTTCGATTTTACAAAAAATGGTGTTTATGAAGTGACCGCCAAGGGTGTGCTAGACATACATGGTGTGCCGCAAGAAAGATCACTACCGTCAAAACTCTTTGTCGAGGGTAGCTTCGTTCGCCTTGAGTCAATTTTCATGGTGAAATTAGTGGATCATGACATCGAAATTCCTCAGATTGTGTTTCAAAATATAGCAGAGGAAATAGAGGTGACTGTTAAATCGGATCTGGCTCCTTACAAAAAATAGCTCACCAAACTTATTGGCCAATTGTGGGTTATAACAAGATGGCTAGTAACAAAACAATTATTATCAGGGTCGCTGCTTCAGTCGTTATTTGCCTGGCAGTCGGCGCTCTCTCTGGTATTGCAACTTCATCATCGGTGTCTACCTGGTACACCACCCTAAACAAGCCGCCTTTTAATCCACCCAACTGGTTGTTTGCCCCTGTGTGGACCCTGCTTTACGCAATGATGGGGGTGGCCGCAGGTAGTGTTTGGTCCAGGGCGAAAGAGTCAATTGGGGTAAAACTCGCATTGGGCCTGTTCGTGGGACAGTTGGTACTAAATAGCCTCTGGTCTATCCTGTTTTTTGGTCTGAGAAACCCTACTGCTGCATTGGTCGAAATTGTGGTGCTTTGGATTGCCATCCTGCTTTCTATCAATCGATTTTATCTCATTAGCAAAGCTGCTGCCTGGCTACTGGTTCCCTATCTTATTTGGGTATCTTTTGCTGCCTTGCTAAATGCATCCATCGTTATATTGAATTAGCCCTTTCAGTATATTTGCCGCTTAATCTTCACTTATGAAAGCGGTTTACACCATCCTTCTGCTCATTACTTCCAACGTATTCATGACACTTGCCTGGTATGGCCACCTCAAGTTCAGGGAATTGAAGTGGTTTGAAAGTCTTGGTCTGGTGGCTATCGTATTGATTAGCTGGGGCATAGCATTATTTGAGTATATGTTTCAGGTACCTGCCAACCGAATCGGCTTTCGAGAGAATGGCGGCCCGTTTTCGCTCGTACAGCTCAAAGTCATTCAGGAGGCAATCACACTAATTGTGTTTACCGTCTTTACCTTACTTGTTTTCAAAACCGAGACGTTTCGATGGAACCACCTGGCCGGGTTCGCCTGCCTGGTGGCAGCAGTATATTTTTTATTTAAGAAATGACCTAAGCCATAACAACCTGTTTTTATAAGGCATCGGTTATTTTATCTGCCAATATTTTTAGAAGTTTATACTGGCATTTTAGTGACATGCCATGGGTAAATATATTGGCTTGGAAGCAATGCCCTGTCTGCCTTCTTCATTGAGTTAAAAAGCATGCGATGAAAAACCACCTAGTCCTACCTCTCCTGTTGATAATTTCGATTTTAACGGGTTGCTCTCAGCTGGAAAAGCTTAAGCTGGAGGCCGACAATCAGCAAATCAACTACACCGGCCGAATCGATTTTGGAAACCCCAAAGCACCTGTTCTATTCTGGTCGGGCTCGGAGGCAACATTGACTATTAACGGCACGGGCCTGAGGGTCGAGCTTGCGGACGAACGAGGCGACAACTACTTCAATATTGTCATCGACAAAGACAGTATCAGGTATATCAGGCTAGACAGCGCAACAAAGTGGTACACACTCGCCAAAGACCTGGAAGAGGGAGAGCATACCATTTCGCTCATCAAAAGAAATGAATGGGACAAAGGAAGCACCACCATTCACGGGTTTGAAGTTACGGGCGAGCTGCTGCCAACGCCTGAAAATTCGAGAACGATAGAGTTCATTGGCAACTCCATCACAGCTGGTTATGCCATCGAAGATCTGACTGGTGGCGATTCGCCTGACAGCGTTTATACGAACAACTACCCAACATACGGAGCGCTAACCGCTCGAAATTTCAATGCGGACTACCTTTGCACTTGCCGCAGCGGCATTGGCATTATGATCAGTTGGGATCCCACTATTATCATGCCCGAGGTTTTTCCCAGGCTAAACCCAAAAGACTCGGCAAGCAGATGGGACTTTTCAAGAATAACACCCGATCTGGTTGTGGTTAACCTCTTTCAAAATGATTCTTGGTTGGTCAATATGCCTGAGCAGCCTTCCTTCAGTCTCCGACTGGGAGAAACAGCCCCGAGCGAAGAAAAGATAATTGCCTCTTACCAGGAGTTTATCAGCATGGTCAGAAACGTGTACCCCGACACGCCCATCATTTGTGCGCTGGGCAGCATGGATGCCACCAAAGAGGGCTCAGCATGGCCAGGCTATGTGCAGGAGGCTGTCGACGGGCTGGGCGACTCGTTGATCTATACCCATTTCTTCCCCTTCATTGAAAAAGGAGGTCACCCAAGGGTGGCTGACAACAAAAAGATGGCAGAGAGTCTGACGTCATTTATAAGTGCAAAACTTAAGTGGTAATGGATGTAAAGCGGGACACTATCAAGGTTATTTGGATGAAAATGATTCTCCTGATAGCGCCGCTGGTGATCGTAGCGATGAGCTTTATGGTGTCACTGGCAAAAGATTATACTTCGACTGGCACGACACTTGCCGTTCTTCTCATCATGCTGCTGGCCAACTATCAGGTTTTCTCATCCCTCTATCCGATTCTGGCAAAAATCACCCTTGACGAGGAAAAGCTCACCATAAAGTATCCGTTCTGGGGCCGGGAGAAAAGCTTTAACTACAGCCAGCTTAAAGGATTCAAAAAGCAAGTAGTTCCATTAAACTTCCTGGCTAAGTTCGGCCTTTTGCTCTACACAGAAGATGGAAAAGTCGCTGAATTGTCGCCACTTTTCATCACCAACATACCAGAGATTGAAGATTTCCTTCAAACGAAAACCAACAACCTTGGTAAAGAACCATTTCGACTATTCAAGACAGTCTGGGATCGGCTGTTTTGGAGGTATTGACTTCATCCCTTCCAACTAAGTCCGCCCTAGTGATGTCTTTAAAAAAAGACAAACTTATGCGAGCTTCTGGAGTATTAGCCATTTTCTTTGTTTTCATTTTCTTAAGCTGCGGACAAGATGAAGGTATCAATCCGGCAGAAGAGAGCCTTGACTTCTTCGTTGACGCCAAACTCACTGGTGAATTTCCCTTTGCCTTTCCAGGCGATAATGTTGTTTTCCATCGTCATTACACCAGGGAAGATGACAAAGCCATAGCAGACGATGAGTACTCAGAAGATTTTTTCGTGGAGTTGGAAAACCCGGGGGAAAGCTTTGAATATACTGGTGAGGAGCTAAAGAAATTGAAAACGCTCTTTCTTTACTATTGTTACTGCGGATACACGTCGGATGTTGCTTTGAAAGAGGGCTCTATCAAAGGCACGAAAAAGTCCGAAAGGAAATACGAGTTGGACGTGGACGTCACCTATGAGTACTATCACATCGATCAGACCACAAAAGACACTATTGATACCTACACCAGGCAGGTGAAATACAAGGGCGTGCATCAGCAGGATGCAGTACCATCCGGCATGAGTGGTGCCAACTAAGCGAGTTAGATAGACTACGAGTTCGCTTTGTTAAGGAGCTTTTGCTGCCTTCACCGTCTCTCTGGCTTCCTTTTTATCTTCCTTACTTGCTACCGGAGCTGTCTCGTTATCGGGCGTACGAAAAGGTATACTTAGTTGAATCAAAATGGGAAAATGATCCGAACCAAAGGCTGGTAATCGCTGAATTTTGTCAACGGTGAAATGGCTGGACACGAATATGTGATCCAGGGGCCAGCGAAAGAGCAAGTATTTGGCATGAAAGGTATTGAAAAAGCCCCTTCCCACCCTAGGGTCGAGCAAGCCACCGATCCGCTGAAACAAACGTGATGTGTGCGACCAGGCCACATCGTTGAGATCACCTGTGATGATCACGGGTAGCGTACACTCTTTTGCCATTCTGCCTACCAAAACTAACTCCGCATCCCGGGGCGTCGACAAGTCTTTTTCCGTTGGGCTGGGCGGTTCCGGGTGAACGACAAACAGCTTTACTTCCTGGCCTCCCTCGGGCTCAAGCGTCATTTCAATCGATGGTACCTCTTCGCTTATGTGGTGGCTGACACTTGCATCTTTAAACGCCACATTGCTATAAAAACAGATACCATAAGTATTGTCAAGCGGAAGAAGAATGTGCTGTTTATAAAGAGATTCCAGTTCCTTCAGCCCGTCCTTCCATTTCTCATCGGTTTCGAGTGTAACAACAATGTCAGGCTGAAAATCTTTAACTAAATTAACAAGCGCCTGATAGTTGGTGTTGTACATCAATACATTAGCCTCCAATACCGAAATCGACGTTGACGAAAAAGCCGGGTTGGTGTCTTGCACCTGTTTGCTGCTTACGGAGGTATAAGGATAAATGATTGCCAACTGATAAAATACAGCAAGCAAGCCAACTGCCCCAATGCTTAAGTCTATCCAACTGCCGTAATCGGCAAACACAAGGTGGGTCGTCAAAAAAAGTAAATTCAAGACTGTTAGCTGAACGTGGGGGAAATCGAAAATGCGGAAATACCAGTCATCCTTTCTCACCAATTGAAAACTGGTAAAAAGTGAAGTTATCATCAATAGCGCCGAAAAGACTACCTTTAGTATATTCAATGAAGTGTAAGCTTACCGTTCTAGTCTCCTAAACTATTAAGATATTCGTTATCCCCACAATCTATTGTTAGTATCAAGGCCCATAATGAAGATAACACTGAAGATTGTTGCCACTGGTGCAGCCATATTGTTAATACTGGCAATTGTAGTGCGATTTTATGGCAGTGATTTCGTTGCAAAAAAGTTAAATACTCATTTTGAAAAGCTAACCGAGAGCAGCTATGCTATTGGCTACCAAAGCCTCGAAACATCTATTTTACCACCTGGAGTTACCATTCGGGGATTAACAATATCTCCCAGGGACTCCCTTCAACCAAAACCGTTCCTCATCAAGGGAAATTTACTGATTCCTAATATTTCAGCCACTCAAATTTCTGTTCAGGGAATATCCTTAGTCGGTCTACTTTTCAAAGACGAAATTGTCGTCAGCCAGGTTGGCCTCGATTCGCTTATCATTAAAACAACTTTACTCAGCGACAAAGACAGCACAGAAGCCATTCAGTTAAATGCCGCTGGCGAAGGCACTGATATGAAGGTCGAGATCAGGCAACTAAGCCTTCTCTCAAACGAGTTTTTTCTATTTGACGCTGTAAACGATTCTATTTCAAAGGAAATCACTCATGGCACTATTAACGCAGAGCTTCAAAATCTGATTCCATTTTCTCTTAATGATCAGGAAGAACTCGTAAGTGATGGAATAATAAAACTTACCAGGTTCCGCTATTTGACGCCTGACGGCCTGTATAAATTACAATTGGATTCAGCCAGCCTGGACTGGCGGGCAGAAAGCCTGGCGCTCTCTGGCTTTCACCTTATCCCACAATATCCGAAATACGAGTTTGCTCTTAAAAAAGGCCATCAGGTAGGTCGAAACGAAGTAGACTGCCAATCAATTACAGCTCAGAAAATCTCTTTCCCCCTGCTCATGAAAGGCGAGCTGCTGTCTATAAGCACTTTGAATTTTGACTCGTTAGTTGGCAACTTTTACCGGGACAAACGACTCGATCGCCCGGAAAATGAACCTGCCAAGCCTTTGCCACATGAATCTCTTCTGTCCTCATCGCTTCCATTCGATATCGATTCAATTGTGATCTCCAATAGCAGAGTCGCTTATCAGGAAGTCAGCAAAAAAGGCACAGCAGAAGGAGAAATCTCCTTTGATCGATTAAGCGCAACAATCGCCAACATAAAATCAAACAGCAATGAATATGCCACCCTAAAAGCCCGCACTTTTCTCTTCGATCAGGGACTGCTGCAAACGGAGATCCGGATCCCGATGAATCCAGACTCTCTCTACCACGTAAGTGGCTCAGTGGCGCCTATGAAAATGGCTGCTTTCAATAGGATATTGACAAACGTGGTTTTCATTTCAATAGAATCTGGAGATCTGGAGGAGCTCAAGTTCAATTTTAGCCACAACCGAACCAACTCGTGGGGTGAGCTAAGCCTCCTATACCAAAACTTTGAAGTAAGTGGAACCGACCAGGCCCGAGACAACTCCGACAATGTATTTCAGGATGTTAAACTTTGGTTATTTAACAAACTGATATTGAGAAAATCCAACGAAATGGAAACGGCACGGAACGGACAAATTAACGCCGACAGGCAAATAAAAAAATCCGTTTTTGCGTTTTGGTGGCATTCCCTTCTTTCGGGCATTAAACAGTGCATCAATCCTTTCGAAAAACCAAAAGAGTAGCACAAGCTTACTGCCAGATTTTACCTGGCTAAGAAATAGCCAGCTCCTTTAAATACTTTGTCGCTAAGTGCCGCATCTTTAAAATACTCTTCAGGATTTGAGTCAGAGCGAACCACCAGTTCTCCATTTGGCACATAACCCTCCATTTTCAAAGGATTTCCACTTTTAACGAGGTAAGTCACACTATACAGCGGGCTTCCAATGGGATTAAAATCATCAGCAAAGTTTCTATTGGACAGGTAGGCAATGCCTTGCAGGTATTTGGCCGTATTGGCTGAGTCAGCAGGATGCCCGTCTAGCAGCCATTTACCATCTGTCTTACTGAGTGTAAAGGCGGAATCCGGATACTCAAAGGTCACCTGATAGACACTGTCTTTAGTGATTCTGGCCAGCTGCTGATTGCGATACGAGGCAGAATTGGTCGAAAGGCTGGCTCCCATAAAGTTTGCTGCTGAATAAACTTCCGGCTTGTCGAACAACCTTACGTAGGTGCTGAACTGTCGCTGCCCTTCCATATTGAACCTCCCCACCACAAGGTCGAGCGTTTTCTCACCTCCTTCAAAAACTTCTACCCTCGTGCCTGCGCTATCCACCTGGTAGTCCTTCCATTTTGAGTCATCCTTAGCCACAAGCCTGCTTGGCTTTACCGACATCAGGCTATTCAAGGCACCTTTGACGCTGGATGAGGTTGCCGCCACTTTCTTGTCTGTGGCAGTATTTACCTTCCACTTGCCAGCCTCCTTCTCCATCACAAGTTGCTCACCACCGGCTTTGATCTGAACCTTTGTGACGGCAGCAGTATCAATCTGCACCAGTTCCGACCTAAACGACTTACTTCTACCCCTATCTGTTGTGAACTGAACCACAAAGTAAAGAGCAATGAGTATCCCAAGAACACCCAATAATTTCAATGTACTTTTCATAATTCGTGTGATTTTTCCGCTTTACGAACAAATACTACTCAACGGATCTAATAATTGCCTGCTGCCCACTGTTGCCTTTTGCGATTGTTTCTTTGCTTCCGCACAAAAGCATAGATGAGCAGCAGCAGTATGGGAAGCAGCACATTGCCATATTTTAAAAGCTCCTTTGTGCTATCCTCCAGCTGAACCAGTGGCCTGGCTGTTACTCCCTTGGTTCGAAGGTCGATCAGACCGGTGTCGTCCGAAAGCCAGTCGATAGCATTGGAAGCAAAGCTCACATTGTCGGCATTGAGCTGTTGCTGTTGCCCTTGTGGCCCATTGATAATAAATTGACCGTTCGACACAACGACCATCTTCGACGATGCAGCTCCACTCAGAGGCCCTTCTACGGCCATCGCCACCGGCAGTGAGCTATTTTGAAAATCATTCTCCGTCCATTGCCGTTGAATATCAACTGTTGTTGGTGGGCTCACCAGACCGGAAAGCTCCGAGGTTATGAGCAGATTCGTTGAATGGAATGCGGTATCAGTCTTGGTGAAACTAACTGTGCTGGCAAATGGCAAAAAGATAGACTCCAACCCTTTGGAAGCAGGGTGCTCAGAGAAGTTTTTGATGATGGGGAAGTAAGGAAAGGCAATTTGCCGGTTCATCGTAAACTGGCCCATTTGCTGCCGTACCGAGACCGGCGCATTTTCTGCATCCACCACAAACTCCCTTCCCATTTGAATGCCCAACCTTGACAGCCAGCTACTTACGCCGATGTCGTTAGCAGCCGACAAATATGCCTGGCTTAAGTCGCCGTTCAGGTTGCTGTAGGCCACGAACATGGTACCTCCGCCGGCCAGGTATTTGTCGAGCTTGGCAAAGTCTGCCTGAGGAATGGTATCCTTCGGATTGATCCAGGCCAGCGACCTGTAGTACTGAGGAACTGTGGCAGAATCGGAAAGAGCGAATGATTCAATTTGATAAAGCACCGACAACTGTTGGTATAACTCAATCATCTCCTCTAGTGGTGCCTCGCCATGCCCCTGTATCAAACCGATCTTAGGCTTGTCCGCAATGGCAATTTTTTTGATCGCCGTCGTAAGCGCATATTCCATGGCCGCTCCCGGCTGTATCAGGGGAATAATCTCCTTGCGGTCGCCCATTTGAATGATGGCCCCAAGGTAAGCCCTCATTTGCTTCATCTGGTCTTTTTCCCGCACATTCACCATCACCGGGTTAACCCCAGCCTGCTGGGCTTCCTGCTCTTTTTGCTCGTTCTCGTTGGGATTCAAAAATTCGTAAACCAGATAGCCGCCCGACCTGTTCTCGTATTCCAACAGCAAATCTTCAAAGTCCTGACGGGTGCTCACCAGCTGAGTGGGCAAGTCTTCAGAAAAGTAGGCCTTCACCGTGACCACCTCCGGTAAATCTTCCAATATGTCTTTGGTGGCCGTGCTGAGTGTGTATCGCTGATCTTCTGTAAAATCGCCCCTGAAATACAGTTTACTTGACAACAAGTTGACTACCACAAGAATGGCAGCCAGTATAATCAATTGAATAATTACATTTCTTCCCTTCATGTCAGTAGTAGTTTAAGATTGCCAATTGCGACGTGAAAGCATAGCTTGAGAAAACATTAATGAGATGACTATGAGCGAGCCAAAATAGATTAAATCACGAGAGTCGATCACCCCCCTGCTCATAGAATCGAAGTGGGTTTGCATGCTGAGGTAATAGAAAACACCACCAGCAATACCCCTGAAACTTGAGCCCAGCACATCGAATAAAATCTGAAAGAAAATTCCGATAAAAAGTGCCATTAGAAAGGCCACGATCTGATTGCTTGTGGTGCTGCTGGCAAATATGCCAATACCGATATAGGCGGCGGACAGCAACATGAGCCCAAGATAGCCGCCGATAATTCCGCCATGATCCACATTGCCCAGCTGTGACACAGTTATGTAGTAAGGTAGCGTACACAGCAGTGCAATAGCCACCAGTAGCAGGCAGCCGAGAAATTTACCTACTACAATCTGAAAATCGGACACAGCCTTCGTTGAAAGTAATTCGATGGTTCCACTCTTGTTTTCCTCTGCCAGGGTTCTCATAGTGATGGCCGGAATAAAGAAAAATAACGTCCAGAATGAAATTCCGAAGAACACCTGCAAGCTTGCCTGGTTGATCATGAATATATTGCTTCCGAAAAGCCAGGTAAAAAACCCGCTCATTCCCAGAAAAATAATGATCATTACATAGGCGATCAACGAATCGAAATAGGAGGCCAACTCCCTTCTGGCAATGATCCAAATCTTGTTCATATCAGTCGTTGTTGCTAGTTAATAAATCGACATTTGGTTTCAGAGATGTAAAGTCAATTGTGTTTGTCGGCCTTACCGCAATTTCGTATTGCGGTGTATAGGCTTAGTTGGTTAATTCTCTAAACACATCTTCCAGTTTGGTTTCATGGCCTGTCATTTCCAGTAGGTACCACTTTTTTGATACACACAGGTCAAACACCTCTTTTCGGGACGAAACTTCCGGCTTACTCCGAACTGAGAAGAAACCGGCTTTCCCGTCCACAGGCTCAACAGTTTCTACCGAAGCCAACCCAAGCAGCGCCTTTTTGACATCTGCGTCAGAGGCTTCAATTTTAACAGTCAGCAGCTCTTTGCCCTCCGCCTGGCTTCTCAACGTGTCGGAGGTACCGTCTGCCACAATTCTGCCCCTGTTAATAATCAGAATGCGATCGCAGGTGGCCTCCACTTCCGAAAGGATATGAGAGCTAAGGATCACCGTTTTCTCTTTGCCCAGTTTTTTGATCAGTTTTCTGATCTCTATGATTTGGTTAGGGTCAAGGCCGGTAGTTGGCTCATCCAGTATCAAAATCTCCGGGTCGTGAATCATGGCCTGCGCAAGCCCAACCCGCTGCCTGTATCCCTTAGAAAGTTCGTTGATTTTCTTGTGGCGTTCCCTTTCCAGGCCGCACATGTCAATCATGTCGCCTATTCTGGACGGTATTTTTTCTTTGCTCACTCCCTGTATTTCTGCACAAAACCGCAGATAGTCCACAATCGCCATATCAGTGTAGAGTGGATTGTTTTCAGGCAAATAACCGATCTTCTTTTTTATGTCCTCCTGCTGATTAAGGATGCTCAACTCGTCCAGCCTGACATCCCCACTCGTTGGTGCCATGTAGCAGGTAATCATTTTCATGGTGGTGCTTTTTCCTGCTCCATTTGGCCCCAAAAAACCAACTACCTCGCCGGTGTTAATTTTGAAGGAGATATCATTAACTGCCTTCTGCTCTCCATATTTCTTGGTCAGGTTCTCAACAACTATTGACATGATTTTTCTGTCTTAAAAAAACAATTAAGAAGTTTTCAACAACTACCAGCTTTTGAGTACAGTTCCGAAGAATTCCCGGAAACGGTGGCAATTTTATAAAAGCCTAAAGTTTTTGTCAAGTTTTGATGAAATGCCAATTGTTAAAAAATATTAAAAAAACATGGCGCAATTAAAAGACCCATAGCTGATATTGCGTTGTTAATTCAGACGACAGCGGGAAATAAAAATCAGCCTGCTTTCTTTTTCGCCAGCTATTCTTTCTTAAGTTATTAACTCTCATAGTCGACTTTAGTGAAGTTCACTAAAGCAATCCTTTTTGTAAATTTAGCTTGCATGAAAAGAAGCAGGGAAACGGCCACCAATGCTGGCAAAAAAACTGAAGTTAATGAAAGTATCAAGGCGTCCATGTCCAACGCCTCTCATGGAGTAGCACTGATAGATAAGGACTATGCGATTCAGAAGTTTAACCCCCACTTTGAGAGCGCTTTTTCACAGATTACAGGCACACTACCTAGAAGAGGACTCTCAATTATCGATTCACTTTTTCTAAAACATAAGGAAGCGACTTTCTCTCTTTTTGAACGTGCATTTAAGGATCAGGATACGATAAACAATATTCGTATCGAAGACACTAACTATAGTATGCGCCTTGAGCCAGCCCTTGACAGAAAGGGAAATTTAATCGGTGCTTTTCTTTACTTGATTGATGAAAAGGATGCTGACAAAAGTGAGCCTCCTAAGCCCCAAATGAACTTCCGGGCCCTTTTGGAAAGTAGTACTGACGCCGTTATCGTATTCTCAGCAGAGGGCAAACCAATTTATGTATCACCATCCACTGAGAAAGTGCTGGGATATACGCCGGAAGAGACGATGCAACTTGACCTGTACACAAATATACATCCCGATGACCTCCTTGCCAATCAAAAAATCATGGAGAAAATCATCCTCAGCCCAGGCATTCCAATAAAGGGGTATCGCTCAAGAATTCTGCACAAAGATGGCAGCTACCACATATACGATTCAACAGCTGTGAACCTGCTGAACGACCCATCTATAGGTGGCATTGTGGACAACATTAAAGAGGTTTTAGAAACAACAACTTCCAATGGAGAGGACGAACAATTTACAGATCTGTACTTCAATGCCATCGAGAGCTCGAAAATAGGTGTTTGGGAAATTGACCTTGTATCTGGCAAATCGGTAAGGAATCGAATTCATGATCAAATTTTTGGATACAGTGAGCAACCTGCTCAGTGGGACTTCCCGACCTTGCTCCAACATATCCACCCGGAAGATCGGTCGGCTACCAAAGAAATTCTCGAAGCGGCCAGAGCCGATGGCTTCTTTGATTTTGAAGTGAGGGCAATTTGGCCTGACAAGTCTGCCCATTGGATTAGGATGAAAGGAACCTATTTGAAGGATTCTCGGGCCCGGACTGAAAAACTTAGTGGCTCGGTAATAGACATTACCGAACGCAGGGCTACTTTTCAGGCGCTATTAAACAGCGAGAGTCGTCTGAAAGGCATTATCGACCACATGTCGGAAGGGCTGATAGTGGCTGACAAGACAGGCCGACTCCTCTACTGGAACGCAGCAGCTATCAAAATGCATGATTTCATGCCTTTGCAAATCCCTCCCAAAAATTTTATTGAACTGCTGAAATATTTCAAATTTGAACAACTAAACGGTCGATCTCTTCCTATCAGCAAATGGCCTTTAACAAGGCTTTTGAATAACGAAAAAGTGGGTGGCGTTGATGTCAGAATAAAAAGCATCAAAAACCATTGGGCCAAAGTGTTGAGGTACAATGGTGGTTCGTTTGCCGACAATCATGGCAGCCTGGTTTATTTCCTCACAATCAGTGACAAAACAGAAATAAACAACATCAAAAAGCACTTGCGTGACAGTGAAGAAAGGTTTTTGGACGCCTTCCATGCAAGCCCCGTGGCGCTGTGCATCACAAGCAGCAAAGACGCCATCTGTCTCGAAATCAACAAGAGTGCGGAAGATTTACTTGGTTACAGTTACGAAGAATATACAGGCAAGCCAATTCTAACACTCAACGGTGTGCCCCTGGCCGAAATGAAAAAAATATTTAGCCAAAAGAGTGAGCCCTCAAAGTCCTGGGAAAGGAAACTCTCGATCAGTACAAAACGAGGACAAAAAAAACTGATACTTTTTTCGGTTGAACAGGTTACGCTCAACGGTGAGGAATGCAGGCTGACAGTTTTTATGGACACAGCCAAAGCGAGATAGGTACAAAGAACGACTTTGGCTTGTCGGAGCTATGATTGCTGTAAGGAAACCAATAAAGTTTCCTTCGGGCTGGGTTTAGAAACTATTTGGCCGCAGTCTTACCGAGCATCTTCCTTATCAGGCTTACCTGCCCAATGTGATATGCCTCGTGGCTTAGGTATTTTACTATCACATCACCCTTTTCTCTATCAAGGCGTCCCTGGCTATCCCACTCCAAAACCCAGGCGGAGATATCATTAAACTGCTCTTTCAAGATATCGAGGCACGTCGCCCAGTCAATTGTTTTGGGCATTTTTCGGGGATCGCCAGTCTTGCCGTAGTACTGCTTGAGCTCCTGCGGAAAAGTCATTTCACCCGTCAGGTCTTCAAGCAACGTATCTCGCTGAGAAGCAATATGGCCCACGATCCAGTGGATATTGTTGATGTTGTCGTGAGTGAACGCCAGTGTTTCATCAATTGTGAGATCCGCCAGCAATGATTCTATTTTTTTCTGATTGAATTCGAGACTGGAGATAAGAATATGAGACGACATAAAAAGCTTTTTGCGTGCACTAAGATAGTAAGATGCGCCCAATAACTGCCAACGATCAGCTTGAAATAGCCAAAATAACCTAAAAACAAGAGCGATTACTTGACTTTCGGCTAAATAAAGTGTCGTCAGGTAAATACATCAACTAAATTGTTAGGTATATTTGTAACTAATAATTTTTTCTAAAGTATACCAACCGTACCGCAATTTGAGTTATAAAAGAAGTTAATTACCTCTTTTGATTTTTTTAGTATGATTTTTGTGCAAATTCATACTTCTGTTAATTGTGTATGCTAATCGAACTTAACCATCATGAAAAAAAGATACATTCTACCTGCTTCTATTCTCATGCTACTCGTTGCTGTTTTGTATTTCAGTCAAAGCAAGAGCAGCGAGGAGAACGACATTATCGTAAATGTGAGCAAAGGAAAATTTGTGGTTGACGTAACCACCACTGGCGAGCTCAGCGCCCTGCGTTCGGTAAGAATTTTGGGTCCCACAAGAGCTCAAAATTATAGAATTTACAACTTAAAGATAGAAAGCCTGGTTGATGAAGGAACCGTGGTTAAGAAGGGGGACTTTGTAGCATCTATTGACAAATCTGAACTTCATACCAGGCTTTCGGATGCGGCAAACAACCTGGAAAAGGCCCAATCGCAGTATGAACAAACAAGGCTTGATACCGCCATCAACCTGAGAGCTGAAAGAGAAAAAATAATTAACTTAAGATATGCGCTACAGGAAAAACAATTAGTGCTTGATCAGTCTCAGTTCGAGCCGCCTGCAACGGTAAAGCAAAACCAAATAGCCATGGAGAAAGCTCAAAGGGAGCTGGATCAGACGGTGGAAAACTATCAATTAAAAATTCAGCAGTCGGTCGCCAAAATGCAGGAAGTTGGCGCTACTCTGAGAAAAGAACAATCTGACTATAATTCTATGAAGTCTCTGCTTGAAGACTTCAACATACTTGCCCCTCAGGATGGAATGGTTATTTACACAAAAAACTGGGATGGCAACAAAATCGCAGCAGGTTCGCAAATAGGTGCCTGGAATCCTGTTGTGGCTACACTTCCCGATTTGACCCAGATGATGTCGGTCACTTATGTCAATGAAGTAGATATCCGGCGAGTGGCCCCGGGGCAAAAAGTTAAAATTGGCCTTGATGCCTACCCCGACAAGGAGTTGAGCGGTGAGGTAATGAAAGTCGCCAATATTGGTCAGCAAAATCCTAATTCGGATGCCAAAGTTTTTGAAGTAACCATCAACGTCAACGAAAGGGATCCTTCTCTGAGGCCTTCCATGACAACCAGCAACAATATAGTTGTTAGCGAGCTCGATTCGGTAGTTTTTGTCCCCCTTGAGGCCATCCATTCACGCAACGACTCCATTCAATATGTAATACTGAGCGACGGCACCAAGCAGGAGGTCGAAATGGGGTTATCCAATGCCAATGAAGCCATTATCAAGCAGGGGCTTTCCGGTAACGAAAAGGTATACCTATCGCTTCCTGCCAATATCGATGAAGGCGATATCAAGCTCCTCGAATCGTTAAATGGCAAGCGAAACCAGGGCGAGAAAAACGAAGTAGCCGAAATGACTGAATCGTCAGCCACACAATCCGCCGCTGGAAAACCTCTAGCTAACAACCCAAATCACTAAGATGAACAAGAAGCTGCTGGCCAACTTCCAAATTGCCCTGGAGGCAGTTTTGGCCAATCAATTGCGTTCACTACTAACTGCGCTAGGGATTATTTTCGGAGTAGCAGCTGTCATTGCTATGCTGGCCATAGGAAACGGCGCAGAAAAAGAAATTCTTGAGCAAATAAAAATGGTGGGAGTTAACAACATCATCATTGAGCCAGTAGTAGAACAGGAAGAAAAGAAGATAGACGCCACCAACTCCAAGGGAGAAGACAAGAAAAAATTCTCTCCAGGGCTGAGGATAGCCGATGCACAAAGCATTTTTGAAACGATACCAGACATCCAGGCAGTAAGCCCCGAATGCGTGATGGAGACCGTCATCATCAAAGACGGTTTTCGGAGATCAGCCAAACTCGTTGGTGTAATGCCCTCCTATTTTGATATTGGAGCTTTTGCCCTGAAAGAAGGGAATATGTTCAGTGAAAGTCAGATTGAGGGTGGCCTTCCAGTCTGCATAATTGGCAAAAGTATAAAGGCAAGATTTTTCAGCAAAGAGGATCCTATTGGAAAAACCATCAAAGTTGGCAACCAGTGGCTGGAAGTTGTCGGGGTGTTAGATGAGCGCCTTATTTCTGAAAAAAACATCGCCAAACTCGGCATTCGGGACTATAATATGGATGTTTATGTCCCTGTTAAGACGTTCCTGATCAGGTACAGAAACCGAGAGCTAATAACAGAAGCCATACTCAAAGCTGCGAGCCGAAACAACGACGACAATGGCAACAGTTCTGACAAACAGCCTAGTAACTATCACCAAATCGACAGGCTAGTCATTCAGGTGAAAGATGCTTCCAAGATGCAAAGCACTGCGGAAATCATCTCCAGAATGATAGAAAGGCGCCACTTTGGAGTGATCGACTATGAAATCACCATTCCTGAGCTATTGCTTAAACAACAGCAGCGAACGCAAAACATTTTCAATATTGTGCTTGGAGCCATTGCGGGAATTTCGCTGCTGGTTGGAGGTATTGGTATTATGAATATCATGCTGGCGTCCGTTATGGAGAGAATCAAAGAAATTGGCCTTCGCCTTTCCATTGGAGCGCAAAAAACTGACATCGTTACTCAATTTTTGTTCGAGGCCATGATGATCAGTGTAAGCGGTGGAATAGTCGGCGTTGTACTCGGCATTAGCCTTGCCCTGGGCATATCCAGCTTTGGAGACTTCCCCACTATCATCACTTTTTCATCAGTCATCGTTTCGTTCGGTGTAGCGGCCACAGTGGGCCTTGTGTTTGGAATAGCTCCGGCACAGAAAGCTGCCAGCCAAGACCCGATAACATCCCTCAGGTATGAATAATAGAAGCTATTTACTCTTTTTTGTTTTTCTGTTTTTTTCGTTCGCCGTTGATGCACAAAAGTTGCAACTGACGCTACGAGACATTATTCAACGGTCGCAGGATCAATCTCCCTCGGCAAAACAAGCGGAAACAGTCAAAGAAAACCGATACTGGCAATACAGGTACTTTAAAACCAACTACAACCCCCAGCTTGGACTTAGCGGAGACGTGCCCAGTTTTAGCAAAGATATTCTGGCAACCCGTCAAAATGACGGCAGTTTGATTTTTCAACCCAGAACACAGACCAATTCGAACTTATCCTTTGGTCTGACACAGCCCCTGGGGTTAACCGGAGGTACAGTTTATCTGCTTTCCGATGTGTATCAGTTTCAGGATTACGAACGAACTACCACCCAGTGGACAAGCAATATCCTAAGACTGTCGGTGTTCCAACCCATTTTTGCGTTCAACTCGCTAAAATGGCAGAAGCGAACTGAACCCATCCGTTTTGAAGAAAGCAAAAGAGAGTACGTGGAGCAAATGGAGTTCATCTCCAGAATGGCTGTGGATAGGTTTTTTAGCGTGCTCGATGCTCAGATCAACCTTCAAATTGCGCAGTTTAATCTTGCCAACAACGACACGATTTATCAGATTGAAAAAGGCCGCTTCAATATAGGCACTACATCAGAAGACAAACTGCTGCAGGTGGAGCTTCAATTGCTGCGTTCAAGGCAGGACGTGGCGCAGGCGAGCCTCGATTTTGAGAATGCAATATTGAGACTAAAAACCTTCATAGGACTCAACGACAACCAGCAAGTGGAACTGGCAATGCCAGAAGTAATTCCGCAGTTCGAAATCGCAGTAGAGCAGGCATTGGCCTACGCAAAGCAAAACAGAGCAGATTTTATTGCCTTTGAGCGGCGACGGCTGGAGGCAGAGCGTGATGTGGAACAGGCAAGAAAACAACGGTTTCAGGTGAACCTCTCGGCTTCCTACGGATTAAACAACCGTGGTGATTACCTCGGCGATGTTTACGCCAACCCTAACTCACTTCAGCGGGTCAATATCAATTTTGACATGCCTATTTTGGACTGGGGAAGAAATAAGTCAAGGCTGCAAACCGCCCTGGCAAACCAACGGCTAACTGATTACGTCATTGCCCAGGACGAAGTGAATTTCGAGCAGGAAATCATCACGCAAACAAAGCAGTTTGATATGCTGCTGAGCTCACTGGAAATAACAAAGACAGCTGATCAGGTGGCACAAAAGCGGTACGAAGTTGCCCAAAACAGGTACTTAATAGGCAAGATAGATATCACCAATCTGAATATTGCCCTAACAGAAAAAGACAATGCCAAGCGTGCCTACATCGGTGCACTCGAGAGCTACTGGCAGGCTTATTACGACCTTAGAAGACTTACGCTGTATGACTTCCAGGAGAACAGATTGCTTTATACACCTGACTTGAAGTAGCCCATCTGTCGCAGCTCCGGAGATTCTTCTCCGGAACTGCGATTGGAGAACCTGCTATTGTGCAGCCACTGAGTTTCGCACAAAGACTATTTCAACCTTGCGGGCTTCTGAAGCTCGTTGGGTTGTTTGGGCAAAACCATCGCCAATCACTTCGCCTTTCCCCTCCACAATAACCAATCTTGGTTTAGCAACCCCCAGCGCATTAGTCAAATAATCACTCACGGCCAAAGCCCTTCGCTTCGAAAGTACTTGATTGTATTCGCTGCTGCCAATTGGGTCGGCATAGCCATTGACTTCGATATTCAATGCACCCTGCTCCGAAAGGAGCTCTGCAACCTTTTGAATTGTCGCCTTTGAGTCAGTCGACAGTACAAAAGAATCAAAAGCAAAATAAACCGAAAGCGGCTCAGGAATGACATCATAGCTACCTTCGACCTGATGCGATATCTTGGTTTGCATCTCTTCAGGCTTCACATCAGCCACAGCTATCGGCAATTCTTCGGCTAGTGGCAGTAGTTTGGTTGCACTCATAAAGAATATATCTGCTTTTCCACCATCCCGGTTGGATGAAAAGTAAGCGTTCCCATTTTTCTCAAAGTAGTAGGCGTCAAACCCCGCTGAATTTACCTGCTCGCCAAGATTTACCGGCACCGACCAGTTACTCCATGAATCATCCAACCTGGACGACATAAAGATATCGGCATCCCCGAATCCTCCATGGCCATTGCTGGCAAAAAAAAGAGTAGACTGATCTTCAGACAAAAAGGGGGAAATTTCAAAACCTGCACTGTTAATGACCGATCCAAGATGTTTAGCATCCGACCACGAACCGTCAGGCTTTCTTAAACTAACGTACAAATCCTCTTCACCAACCGCTTCGTCTCCCATCATAGAAACGATAGTAACCTTCTGACTTTGGTGGACATACATACCATAAAAGTCATTTTTGGTTTTAACCTCTACCCCTTGCTCTCTTGGGGTTGTCCACTTCCCATTTTTGATTGTACTGTACGACAGCCCAATCTTGCGCCTGGGGAAAGAGCTATAGTTATTAATCAAGAAGATGGTGTCTCCATTGGCTGTGAACCCAGTCATTGCATTGTTGTCGCCGTTATTAATTGTCGGAAGGGCATTAGAGGACTCAGTCCAGCTGCCATCTGAGGCTCTATCTGAAAACCAAATATCCTGACCAGCCTGCTTACCGCCAATATTCCGTTCGAACCCAGCTCGCACAAAATATAATCTTGAGCCATCTGGTGACAGCATTGGAGTAATTTCCTCCGCTTCTGAGTTGATTGTTGATGCAAGTTTCTCCACGCCTTCGAAAGTGTATTGACCAAAAGCAGTGGAACCTGCCAAAAAGATGATACTGAATATTTGTAGTGTTTTCATCTGTATAAAATTTAATTTTTAGCGGCCAGATGGAATAGCCCAAACCCTTTGAGAATGAAAGTCACTTATCTAAATGCCTTCATTCATTTCGCTGGGTATGGCTCTCCTTATGGCTATTTCATGTGTATAAAATTTGTTTTTTATCGGTCCGCCGAAGCGGGAATAGCCCAACTTCCTTTGAAAATGAAAATCGATTGCTCTACGACGTTATTCATCGTTCCACGCCGGTCTCGTTGGGTGTGGCTCTCCTCATGGCTATTTCATGATTACCAAAGAGGACTAAACCTGTTATGATTGTAAAGCTTTAAACCAAGCACTATTTCGTGACTTCCATTGTTAACGTCGGAGGCATTACCTATCCTCGATTCCAGCGAATAGCTAAAATTGATTTTGTCGGTGATGTCAACTCCCAGGAGAGCGATAATTGACTGGTCGTTGCGGAAAGAAAGACCGGCTGAAATTAGCTTATTGTAGCGCAGCCTGGCACCCAGATCAACTACAACGGGTTGGCTGGTTTCCACTCGGACGTTGACATTAGGAACGACGTCAAATTTTTGAAAATATAGCCTGTAGCCCCCAACAGCATGAAAGATGTGATTATTACCGTCCGTGTTTAACAGATCGTTACCACTTAAGAGGGTTCTTGACAACTGCAATGCACTTATTCCCACATAATACAGGTCTGAGTATAAAGCAACGCCCGCACTAAGATTTGCGTAGGTATTGTTAAACCCATTGGCCATAAACATGTTGTAGGTGGCGTCGTTCACTTGGTCGGCCACCACCACTTCCGAAAGATTTACCCGGTAATTGGAAATGCCACTGGCAATCCCCAGACTCAAGTAAGTTCTCTCGGTAATGGCGATATGGCTGGCCACATTAAGCATGGTCTGCATTTGGTCAAATGGCCCTTGCTCCTGCTTCAGCACATAACCTCCGAGGCCCCATTTTAACTTGGAAACCGGGGTATGTGACGTGACAGCGCCCTCTGGCTGACTAGTCCGAAGTGAATTCTTTCTGTAAGGATTTGCCTTTGGTCTAATGACGCCATTCGCCGACACAAAATAAGTTTTTGGTGCCCCCTCAAACCCTACCCACTGCTGGCGGGTTCCGGTTCTTATGTCGAGGAAGTCTGTAGCACCAGTGAGTCCCGGATTGAAGCCAGGCAGATTCTGATAGTATTGGCTGAGGAATATCCCCCCCTGCGAGTAAGCCTTACATATGCAAAGCGACAACACAGCTATTAGTGCGAGTAGTTTAAATTTCATGACTTTTGATATTTTTCTTTGTTGAATTGAAAGGGGTATCGTGCAGCACCCATGCAGACCGCTGCACGACACCATTTTATTGAAGGATCATTACATAGCTTTTATAACCACGTCCTGAACCATCGTTGAGTTCGATGACATAATAGTACATATCAAGCGGCAACGACACTCCATTTCTTTGGCCCGTCCACGGCTGGCGATAGCCCACTGAGCTGAACACCAAACGGCCCTGGCGGTTGTAAATATTGACCGACATGTTGCGGTAGAAATGAGCATTCTCAAATTCCCAGCTATCATTTACATTGTCATTATTGGGGGTAAACGCTGATGGGATCACCAGGTCGGGGTGGAAGCCCGGAACGACCTGAACACCGAACACTCTTTCCAGGTAAGCCCCGGCCGGGTCAGTGGTTCTCACCCTTACTGAAAGCAGGGTAATTTCGTCGATGTCGAAGCGTACGTTGGTCAGCAGTTTGTTGCCTTCGATGATAAAGCTCTCATTGTCGATGGAGCCCTCTCCGTCCACAAGCTCATAAGTATGCGAGTCGCTGTCGATGTCTTCTGTGTTGAATTCAGCAGCTTTGAAGCCAGGAGCAGCGTCTTCAGCAACGTTCACATTGTTGAAGATGATGGCATGTGGGGCATCGTTTACCGGTAAAACCTCAACTGTCACACTTACTGTCTCAGAGGCTATTTCACCCTCCACTACCTTGTAGCTAAACACATCCGTTCCATTGAAGTTGGCATCGGGAGTGTAAACGAATGAGCCGTTAGCATTCAAAACAAGGCTTCCATGAGAGGCGTTCTCTACCAGAACTGCCTGCAGTCCAGCCGTAACCACGTTGCCGTCGTTCACCAAAACGCCTGGCGCATCAACTGCAAGCACCTCATCTTCATTCACCTCATAGCTATCGGCTGCGGCCACAAGGCTGGCCTGCTGCCCCCGGATCACAAGCACGTTGATCTCAGTTTCGATGCTTATATGAATGCCGTCAGATACTGTAAGTGTAAGTGTGTAGGAAGTGGCTGTTTGCATAGCGAGTGTAGCGCTGTTTGCAACCACTAAGTCGCCAGAGGCTGCTGACAGGCCAAATATCCCATCATCATTTCCCGACACGATGGCCCATCCCTCAAGCTCGGTGCCTTCGTCTGAATCGTGGCCCATTACCTTACCTACCAAGGTTCCGCTGGCCACTGTTTCTGCCACCTGGAACGACTGTGCGGCCAGGACTACAGGCACACTGTCATTTTCGTTGGTGACGAATACTTCTATAATCTGGTTGATGACATTGACACCATCGGTGGCTGTTACCTGCACCACATACACATTGTCTCCATTAGCATCGGTCGGTTGTTCGAAATCCGGCGCTGATTTAAAGGTAAGTTCACCTGTGATTGCGTCAATAGTGAACAGCGCCATATCCCAGCCACCTGAAAGGCTGTAAGTGATAGTTGCTCCTTCGTTGCCGTCCGTTGCAGTAACCACGAGCACATTTGTTTCATTTTCTTTCACTGACGGGCTGCCAACCGAGGTAAATACCGGTGCAACATCTTCAATAATTTCACCATCGGCTACAACGAGGCTTGTGGGAGCAACGTATTTGAAGGCATCTGCACCGGCAATGGTATAAGTAACCGTGATGGTTTTGTCCACACCTGAGTTGGGGTTATCATAGGCAGCGGCGGCGGTAAGCTCTACAACATCGCCGTCAACAACACCAACAAGAGCTCCTGCAAGTACTTCAGCAGTTGTCAAACCATCGTGCAGCTTAGCTTTGGTCAGAACGGGGTCTTGCACCGTCAGTTGCCTTGGAGTGATTTGAAGCTCCCCATCTGCAAAACTCACAGTATAGTTGCCGGAGGTCAAACCTGAAGGACTTATTGTATATACGCCTGGATTTTCGCCGATAGTTCTGGTAAATGCCAGCACACCGCTAAAATCTGTTGCGTTATCGCCTTCAACCAAACCATGATAAACTACAGTAGCAGTAGGATCAGCCTCTCCATATTGCTTCGTTTTGTCTTCGGCTGTAATGATCAGCGCCTTCTTCGTAATCTCCAGTTCACCAGCCGCAAAACTGATAGCATAGTTACCGGAGGTAAGGCCAGAGGGAGTAATTGCATAAGTGGCTGCGTTCTCTCCTGCTGTTCTGCTGAACGATAGTGTACCGCCAAGGTCTGTAGCATCTTCGCCGCTAATAAAGCCTGCGTAGGTTACCGTGTTGGCAGGATCAGCCGCACCATATTCTTTGGTCTTATCTTCCGCTGTGACGGTCAAAGCCTTTTTGGTAATTTCCAGGTCACCAGCCACAAAGCTGATGGCATAATCGTCTGAAGTAAAGCCAGCCGGAGTAATAGCATAGGTGCCTGCACCCTCGCCTGGTGTTCTGCTGAACGACAGTGTGCCATCAAGGTCAGTTTCATCTTCACCTGAGGCAAACCCTGAATAGGTCACCGAGTTGGCAGGGTCAACTTCACCGTATGTTTTGGTCTTGTTTTCTGCCGTTACGGTAAGTACCTTTTTAGTGATCTCAAGCTCACCGTCCACAAAGCTGATCGCATAGTTGGCTGATGTGAGGCCTGAAGGGGTGATAGCATAGGTGTTTACAACCTCGCCAGCCGTTCTGTTGAACGAAAGCGTACCACCCAGGTCTGTGGCATCTTCGCCAGTGATAAAGCCTGCATAACTAGCTGTATACACAGGGTCGGACGCACCAAACTCCTTCGTTTTGTCTTCGGCTGTAATGATCAGCGCCTTCTTCGTAATCTCCAGTTCACCAGCCGCAAAACTGATAGCATAGTTACCGGAGGTAAGGCCAGAGGGAGTAATTGCGTAAGTGGCTACATTCTCTCCTGCTGTTCTGCTGAACGATAGTGTACCGCCAAGGTCTGTAGCATCTTCGCCGCTAATAAAGCCTGCGTAGGTTACCGTGTTGGCAGGGTCAGCCGCACCATATTCTTTGGTCTTATCTTCCGCTGTGACGGTCAAAGCCTTTTTGTTCACTGTAAGGGTTTGCTCTACAGCAACAGCCACTGCATAAGTATCGTCCCCTGCCTGAGATGCGGTAATCGTTGTGCTCCCAGCCTTTTTAATAGTAGCCTGATTGCCCACGATTGTGACAATGGAAGGATCGGTGGCTACATAGGTTACTACCTGGTTTTGATCTGTCCTTTCGATACCTACTGCAAATGGCTCGTCGCCCCAAGTTTTTTCGCTGATAGGGTCAAAACTGATTGTCTGAGCAATTTTTGGGGTACTAAAGCTCAATTCATTTCCATAGCTTGTGCCCAGTGAGTTGATAGCGTAAGCACGAAAATAGTAAGTGGTATTCACTTCCAGTCCAGTTACGCTATGAGAGAATGTGCCGGTGCCTGAGCCAATCTGTACTTTCGTGTTAGCCATTGTAGGTCCAGCTGTGGTAGCATAAACGACACCTCTTTCCGTTACATCCAGACCTCCATTGGAGGTCACATTTCCACCAAGTGTAACAGAGGTTGATGCTAAGTTTGTTTGCGTGGTGGAAGATACCGTAGGAGGGCCTGTAAGGACAGCGGAGCTAACTTGAATGTTGTTCAAGGAGATCCATGAGTTGGCGCCGCCCTGCTTATAAATTCTGACTTCATCAACATTGGCAAATACCGACGACAAGATGCCGGAGTTAGTCAACGCAATATAGTTTCCGTCCAGGTTTCCGGTAAATGTTATTGTTCCCTTTGAGGAGGCGTCCAGAAAAGCCTCCGCAACAAACGTGTCGCCTTCATAGCCCCCCCAGTCATGAAAATCTACCGAGACCAAAGAGAATGCAGTTCCGTTGTCAGATCTAATTGACCACCCGAAATGAGCATCTGTGTCTCCATAGGTAATGATTGCCGGATAGCCTGACCAACCTGATTGCGTGTTGTCGTGGTATTGGATAGGTTGTGCTTCGAGCTTCACGCCGGAGCTATTGACAGGCATTACCTGCAGGTTGAGGTCGCTGATCACCGCCGATCCTCCGTCACCATCCTGGGCAATATTATCTTCAAATCCAACCTCGTTCGAGAAAGAGATGGTAGGGCTGGAGGCCAGCAAAACAGTTTGGACAACAGGGCCGAGCCTTTCACTCACCATAGCACTTCCTGCATCAGTACCGTCGCTGGGTGTTACCTCAAAAGTAATGTACTTGCCTTCGTCTTCAGGCTGAAGGATGTAGGTGGTTTGTGTAGCACCAGCAATCGCATCGGGTGCCACGCAAACATCTGCAACTCCCCTGTACCATTTGTAAGTCGAGCCACTTTCAGCATCGCTGTTTGTGTCGGTATAATTGTAGGTTCCTGTAAGTGTCCCCCCTACTTCGGCCGCTCCAGAAATGGCTACAAGAGAAGCCGTAGGTGCGGTATTGCCAGCAGCCACCGTTACCACCAGTTGTGGTTTGTTGGTGGCGCTGTTGTCAGATTTGAACCCAAACCAATTATCTCCCTCTGCTGTATTTCCAGCAATCACCATCGAAGCAGTGCCATCTCCCTCAGCTTGCTGCTTAATGAATGCGGTGACGTCAAATTCCTTCCATCCTGTGGCGGTAATAGACACATTGTCGCTTAGGGAGGTGTTTTTGGAGGGGACAGCATTAGTTGTAGCAAGCCAGGCGTCATCGTTAGAGCCCCAGATTTTTGCGAAAACTGTGCCTGCGCCTACTTCGCTTACATAAAGCCGAAGCTTTGCGTCGGACACGGTACCGGTAACGGCGGCGAGGTTAAATTTTATTGCTGCATCAGAGTACCACCCCCACCAGTCTCCAACGTAGTTGGTTTGTGAGGTTGAATAGCCTGAACCGTCCTCAATATAAGTGTCCATTGAAGGCAAAAGCGTGATCGGGCCAGTGCCGTCAGTTGTGGTAAAAGTTATTTGTGAGCCGTAAGAAGTGCCGGCTGAATTGATGGCATATGCTCTTACATAGTAAGTGGTGCTGAGCGAAAAGTCAGAGACTGTTTGCGAAAAAACGCCTGAACCGGTACCTATTGCCACCTGCTCTCCCCGGCCATCGCCAATGGCGGGCGACGGCGAGGTGCTGTAGACGATCCCCCGGTCCGTAATGGTACCTCCGCCGTCACTGGTTACATTGCCACCAAGACTGGCATACGTTCCACCTATCAAATCTGCGGCTGTAGTAGTAACAGTAGGCAGCGAAGCAATTGCCGGGCCTACAATCAAATTATCAAAATTAAGCTCCCACAAGCCCGAAAACATCAAAGTCACTGTAGTAACATTCAAGTTTTTTGATATTGTGACAGTAGTGTTTGAACCGTAGGTGTCAGACGAAGCGCCTGAACCATTGTAGTTGGCCGTAAGCCAGGGGGCGGTATAGCCGCTGGTAAAATTTTTGTATTTTAACCATACCCCATAAAACTGAAAGCGGGCTCCATCTTTCCTCTTAATGGTGATTGAACTAGTGGCTGCCGTGCTGTAAAAAAGGCTGGAGCTATTTGACACTCCACCGCTGCCGGAAAAAGCCCATCCTCCGTTTCCTCCGTTTTGTATTTCGTAAACCACTCCACCAATGGTAACCTCAGCCGACGTCTTCCACGAGGGAACAGACGGGTGGGAAATCAAAGTGGGTGATGAGGCAAAGGTCTCAGTAGTTTGAGCTTTCAGGTCATCCGCAATTGTCAACAAGGTCAATACTACTAAGAGAGGTAATCCCCAGCCATACATCCACGACCGGTTAAGTGCTGACGAGATTTGATTGGCGACGGTGGACAATATCCCCACTAAGTCTAAGCCCGATTTACTGGCTCGCAAAAAAAATGGCGCATGCCGACCATTTGTTTGTTTTGTTAGATTCATATTCCAGGACGTTATTAGTAATTCACTTTCCTTATGCGACAGACCATGGTCTTTGCACCTGACAAAGGGAACTCTTTCTATCGTCCTGATTTTTTGGTTTTTAGCTCCTCTCTCACTTGGGTATTACAAACAGGCAATTAGCATTAAAGCCCTCCAAGGGGCACGTCGACGTTTGCAAGTGGGTCTCCGCTTAGTCGAACTATTTAGACATTTCATCGAAAGAAAGCTGTCACTTATCGAAGCAGTCACTAGAAACCCCCACGGCCATGCTTCACGATTTTATAAAAATTGCCGGGGATAAAATTCCGTTTTGCGCATGTTTTGTCAAAAACGGAGTTAAAAATTACATAAGAGTTCGCACTGAAACCGGTAAGTCCGGCATTCTGTTAGCCTAAAAATTATGTGACTAGCCCACCATTCCTAAGTCTTTAACATAAAAAAACCGGAGGCCTTCGCCTCCGGCTATGTTTTCAGTTAAAAAAGTCCTTTTTGCTTTTGAGTGGCTAAAGTAAGCTGGCTTTCACCAGTATCGAGAAAAATATTATAAGCTCCTGACAATTGTTTTGTCGCCCATCGTAACTTCCATCTTCACGTCGCTGGCAACTATGTTGCTTAGGTCGAATGTTTTGCTGAAGCTACCCATCTCGTCAATGGCGCCATTAAAGAAGATGACTCCATTCTTGTCAGCAATCTTAACTTTTACTGCCTGATGACCTGTCTTCTTCACCACCAACTGATATTTACCGCTTGATACCTCCTCAACATCCACATCGTAAATTGCCCTTACTGCCGACCTGTTCTTCACATGCTGAATGGTTTCTTCAATCACCTTGCCGTCCCGCTCAACCGTCATACGGTAAGTTCCGTCGGGCAGATCCTGCAAGTTGTAGGGGCGGTCAAAAGAAGTAGTGTAAGCAATCTTTTCTTTCATAAGGGTATTGCCTTTTTCGTTGGCAATTTTGATTGTTACCTGACCTGGGCTGTCGGCGTCGAAACGCAGATTATAAATACCCATCGCAGTGCTTTGAGTGATTTTTACTTGTGAGGATTTAGTAGCTTCATTGGTATTTTTGGAAGCTAAAGCCATACTGGTAACCATTACCAGCATTGCTGCTGTTGACATAACTTTTTTCATAATATTCGAGTTTTAAACCTTGTGATGTTGTACGGGCAAGGTTTCGGCCAAGTTCTCAGAAAAGGTGAAAGAAAATTTGAAAATAAAACTGGCAAAGGAGTAAAGAAGGTAGCTGGATTAGTTTTTTATCAATAGAACCAATGGTTTATTAACGCATTTTCAAAAAAACAATCGTTAGGCCGCAGGCTCTGACGATAAACCGCCATGCTCAGGGTTACAAAAAAGAAGCAAAAAAAACCTCTCCACCACTTAAAAAAGAAATACCCCGTTCATGTCGATTACAAACCTTTTTCAAATCCGTACACACTTGTGGTCATAAACGAACACCGTTGGCGAGTTTTTAGCTCTGTTTTGCCCAACCTGTGTCTAAAGGGAGCAAGAAACCTATATAATAATGGTGTTCGCAGCGCTCAACACACTTGAAGTGAGTGGTTCTGTTTCGGGCTTAACATCAATAACTTGTATAATTCTAAGTTGTCTTCGACCTAGCTTCAGCCCATTCCCAACGCCTATTTAAACCAAAGTTACTTTGCGATAAGCCCGCAAATGCGTATTATGCTGCCCAATTAGTGAAAATCCAGCCACTTAAACCATATTGCTGTTATGAGCTTTTCGTCAATTGACATTGTTGTATTTTGTATTTATGCTCTTATCATCATAGGCATTGCCTGGTGGGTCTCCAGAAAAAAGGAAGGCGTTGAGCAGGATTCAACCGATTACTTTCTGGCAGGAAAATCACTTCCCTGGTATGCAATAGGCGCTTCTTTGATCGCCTCCAACATATCGGCAGAGCAAATCATTGGCATGTCCGGATCTGGATTCGCCATAGGAATGGCCATTGCTGCTTACGAGTTAATGGCAGCCGTAACGCTGCTACTGGTGGCCAAATACCTTTTGCCCATCTATTTAAATAAGAAGATTTTCACGATGCCCCAGTTCCTCTTGCTGAGATATGATGGCAGGGTAAGAACTAGTTTGGCTGTGTTCTGGCTCCTTCTCTATGTTTTTGTCAACCTAACAACGGTGATGTTCCTGGGAGCGCTTGCACTTAATACCGTTATTGGCATTCCATTCCTGTATGGCATCCTTGGGCTTGGCACATTTGCTCTCCTTTATTCAATTTACGGGGGATTAAAAGCTGTAGCGTACACCGACATAATCCAGGTGATATTCCTTGTCATCGGCGGCATTCTAGTATCCGGAGTCGCTCTTAATTTAGTAAGTGGCGGCGAAGGTGCTTTTAGTGGCTTCCTCACCCTCATCAGGGAAGTACCGGGCAAGTTTGATATGGTTTTTGATGTAGACTCCACCTATATGATCAATGGTGAGGCCAAGTCGTCCTACATGGATTTGCCCGGAATTTCAGTACTTATTGGAGGCATGTGGATTGCTAACCTGGCCTACTGGGGATGCAATCAGTACATTACACAACGAGCCCTTGCAGCCAAGGATCTTACTGAAGCACGTAAAGGCGTGGCATTCGCAGCCTTCCTGAAAGTGATCATGCCCATCTTTGTGGTGATCCCGGGTGTTGCAGCATTTTACCTTGTCGACAAAACAGGAGATGCCAACATCATTAATGCTATGATGAGTGACGGGCTCATGAAGCCTGACAAGTCTTATCCGGCTATGCTGTCGCTTGTGCCAGCCGGGCTCAAGGGGGTAACATTTGCCGCTTTAATTGGTGCCATTATTTCATCATTGGCTTCTATGATGAACTCAACAGCCACGATTTTCACGATGGACATTTACCATAAGTTCATCAATAAGGAATCTACTGAAACCAATCTGGTGAAAGTCGGTCGTATTACCAGCTTCGTCGCTTTAGCAATTGCGTGCCTTGTAACGCCCGCTCTGGAAGGCTTTGATCAGATGTTTCAGTACATCCAGGAGTTTTCCGGCTTTGTGACCCCTGCTGTCACTGTCATCTTCCTATTTGGTATGTTCTGGAGCAAGTCAACGTCCAACGCAGCCTTGTGGGTAGCAGTGCTTTCCATACCTATCAATGCCTTTTTCTACTTCTTTGTGCCTGAGGTGCCATTTATTGACCGAATGGGCTTTGTGTTCATTATCCTTTGCTTTGCGATGATCATCATCTCATGGATTGACAAGGAAGGATTCAAATGGAAGGATCAGAATTTCCTTATCATTGTTGGCTGTCTTTTCCTCTTTATCATCATGGAGGGCGGTAACCACGAAATGTTTGATGGAACCGTCCTGAGCATGGATACCCATATTGGGAAAACGCTTATTCACCTGATGAGCCTGATGTTCGTAGCGGTGGCTCTGTTCCTTTCTCAAGGCATTGACTACGACAAAAAAGCCATTGATATATCCAAAAGGGTTTACAAGTCTTCGAAGCAGTTTAACACCATGGCGCTCATCATCGTTGTGCTGGTTACCCTCATCTACATTGTATGGTGGTAACGCCTACTCAATAAGATTTCAAGGCTCGGAGATATCCGGGCCTTTTTTGTTAATTTCGCTGGTATTCAAAGGCACAGCACTATGAGCAGCACCACTACTCTTACAGGAAAGCAGGAAAAGTTCAGGCAGAGGATGTTGAACCCATTTCTTTTCTGGATGTACACCTTTGGCAATGTACCTGCGGGATGGATAGCCGGAATGAGACTAAAGGTACTGAACAACGACAGAGCTGTTACTACCATCCCTTTCAAATGGCTTAACAAAAACCCTTTCAAATCGATATATTTCGCTGTTCAAAGCATGGCGGCAGAGCTTTCTACAGCTTCCATTGCCCTTTTGGCGATAACGGACAGGAGCCCCAGTGTGGCTACTATCATTGTTGATTTGAAAGCAGAATTCCCAAAAAGAGCGACTGGAAAAACCACTTTTACCTGTGAGGATGGACAGAGAATATTTGATGCAGTTGAGCTAGCCATAAGCTCGGGGCAGCCTCAAACTGTGACCGCCAAAACCACCGGCACTTTGCAGGACGGCACAATCGTTTCTGTCTTTCACTTCACATGGTCTTTTAAACAACGTTCTAAGTGATTTTATGAGGTTAGCCAGCATAATGCGCCATTCTTTTCCGCTCGTTCTATTTCCACTATTATTTTCCTGTGGCGGGCTCTCCACTCAGGGTGATGAGACGGTTGATCCCAGGCTTTCTCCCGAGAAAAAAGAATTACTCAAGTATCAAAGAGAAATAGCCTCGCTCGATATTCGAAAAATCACCACCTACCTTTACGACTGTGAGGCGACTGCGCCAAGGAGTAGCAGTACGGTGCTGGAAGAAAGAGAGTTTGACGAAGAAGGAAGGCTGCTGAAACAAGCAGCCTATGAATATTCAGGTGAGCTAAGAAGCAGAACCCACTACTTCTATGGACCGGAAGGCGACAAAACCTATCAAAACCTGTATAACCTAAACAATATTGTCATTCAGACTAAGTATTACGACAAGTTGGGATATGATACCCTCACAACAGACTTCCTTGAAAACGGACAGGTGAGAAGTGAAATGCGCAAGATTGTCACCCTGAACCCTGACGGTTTCCCGATTAAAATAGAGGAAAGAGATAATCTGGACAGAACCCACGCAGTGGCCACCTACTCCTACAAAGACGAAACACTACTGGAAGAAACATTCACAAGGTTCAATGTGGTGTCGAGCGATGAAGTGGCTACCCAAGTGATCCAGTACAATGAGTTTGGTGATCGCATCTACATGTCAAGCTCCACTGCAAGCATTATTGAGGATGAGGTATTGATGGAGTATGAATACAATAAGCACAACAAAATTGCTCATGCTCGCCTGCTGAACAAAGATCGGCTTGTTATCAGAGAGAAGGCCAACTCCTTCTATGGTGACGGCACTCCCAGCCATATTTCAGATTTCCATATAGATGAAACTACGGGCGATACCACCCGCACCTATGAGGAGAATTTCAATGATAGTGGAAAATTGATTTCGTATTATATGAAGGCAGCAGCAGGTAACATCACCCAAAGTGGAGAATTCACCTATGACAAAAAAAAGCTTCTTGATGCGATCGAATTCAATCAGGAGCAAAACCCCAACTACATCTGTACTTATCTGGAATACGAATACTACAAATGAAGCTCGCCAAGGGGCCTGTTCACCATTGACTTGTCCATGTCAGCTTCCATGGTGTCAATCGTTTGTAGCATAAGTGTCGCCTCATCATCATTGAGAATACATATATTGTTCAGACCTCTGTTCTCAAGGCGGTCAATCACCAGATAGGCGGTAATTAAGTCAATGTCCATTGCCGGCTGGTAAGTACTGTTTTCTCTTTCTCCCATGTTGATCTCCGAAAGAATTTTCACCTCTACGAGCTCCCTCACAATCACATTGGCAAACCTGAAGGGAACCAGCAACCGGTCGGTGATTTCGCCCACAGTCAAGCCAGGCTCTCCTTTTTTGAACCTGAGTATAAGCAGCCTTACGATAAGCAGAGCGATGAACTCCTTGTGCCTGGTGCTGGGCTGGAGGGTCTCATTTGAGAATTCATACCGGGCTGCATTTTGATGGGCAAATGAAAGCTCAGCCCCAAACAACACGATCATCCAGCTCGCCTGGGCCCAAATCAGAAACAACGGAAGAGCGGCCAAACCACCATAGATGTCGTTGTACTTTGAAACACCAACCTGAAACTCAATATAACCCCACTGAAGCAGTTGAAAGGCAGTTCCTGCAACCACGCCGGCGATAACGGCCGACTTCACTTTTACACCTGTATTAGGCATAATCAGGTAAAGCAATATGAGCAACAACCAAATGAGGGTGTATGGCAAAAATTTAAGCAGAAACAAGATAAGAGGGGCGAACAAATCCAAAAGCTCAATCTGTTGGGTGAGGGTTTGCACCTCAGAGCTGGCTAAAACTGTGAGAGAACTGGAAAAGAAAACCAGGATTGGCGAAATAAGCAATATCGCTGTGTACTCGGATATCTTTCGCTGTAAAGACCGCTGTTTTTTGATCTCCCAAATATCGTTAAACGTTTCCTCTACGCTGTTGAGCAGCCGTAAAACCGTGTAGAGCAGCACAATCAAACCTACTCCCGCCACCACTCCTCCTTTGGCGTTTTTCAGCATATTTTCTGCTGCTTCAAAGGCAAATTCCGTTGCCTGTTCTTGCCCCGCCAGCAGCGTGCTGATGGAATTCTGGATATCAAACCCAAAGCCCTTACTAATACCAAAAGCGAGCGCAATTACAGGGACAATCGACAGCAAAGTGAAATAGGTCAACGCCGAGGACTTGACACCAACCTCGTCTCTCACAAAGCCTTTCCCTGCCAATACCAACACCCTTATTTGTCTGTAAAGAAAGCTTCTGCCCCTGGGAATCGAATCCAGCTTAATTCTCCATATGTCAACCTCAATAAACTGAGCAATTTTATCAATTCTCTCTTTCAACGACGCCATAAAAGGACTTTAGTGGTTAGGCTATGCTGCGCAAAGATAAAAATACTCAATTAAGGAAATAAAAAAAGGAGCCGAAGCTCCTTAGTACCTGAACCCAAGTATAAATTCATACCTGGGCAAACAAGATTTGACTTTCTTTACGTCGATTCTTACTCTTTACAATACTAAAACACCCCTTGCCTGAGAACCCCCTACAAAAAGGTTAAAAGCTCCATTTAACACGAGTATAAGCTACTTTGGCCAGTAGTGTATACCCCTCTCCTATGTCGCCAAGAAAGAACTGACCGAGCAGATCGAGGTCAAGGTTAGGAACCACTGAGTAGGTGACAAAAGGGCTCGTGAAACATCCCATATCGGACGGAAAGACCATGACCGACAGCCCACCGCTCACCAGCGGATGGAACGGATAGCTGGCCTGGCTGAAGACTGACCACTGGTACGGAGACAAGCTCCTCACATCCAGCTTATTGAGTGAAAAGGCACCCAGGGCGCTTTGATCAGGCTTGCTGGTTCCCGATGAATTGAATAAAAAAGAACCGTTGACGTAGAATGAGTTGGCAAAAGAGTAATCAATTGAGCTTGAAGTAATGAACTGAGCCTTGCGCCCGGCTGCCTCACTGAACCACGTCATTTCACCTTTGAATCCAGCGTTTTTAATACTGCCAGCCCAGCCCCCTCCCAGCACAGCATGCTCGTTCATTTTCCCGGCGAAGCCCTGGAAGTCGTAGTTCCATTTATTGGTTCGCCAGATGCCAGCCGCCACTACCTTGTCCCATGAATCAGCAGCTTTGACTGTTGCCTCCACGCTAGATGCTACACCTGTGTAGTATTGTACCCTGAGAGCATCGCTGCCAGGCCTTTCCTCATAGTCGAAGTCGAAAAACGAATACGCATTAAAAATGTCGTTGGGGTTCCACACCAGATTTTGTCCCCAGTTGATGCGCTGTCGCCCGATTGTCACCTCCAGGTTGTTTTTGTTCCATTGCAGGTAAGCACGGTCGATCATCATGTGCAGCACCGCCTTGTCATTATTAATTGGCAGCACCGACATGTCTACATAGTCGTTGTTGACATCCACATAGGAGCCGTAGTTGGGAATTAGTCCGAGGCTGTTACCAATAAAAAAGCGATTTCTTACCTCCAAAGCGCCGGTCAGATGTTCATTCGGATACCACTTTAGGTTCAGCCTGTTGTGAATCAGGTTATCAAAGCTGGCATCGTTGGGCGTGGAGAAGTTAGCCGTGAATAAATCTTTCACATAGCCCTTGAGAGTTAACTTGGGCGCTTCGTCCTGAGCCTGCAAGCTAAACCCACCTGCTAGCAGGATAACCAGCCCTGCATACTTAGCGAACTTCATCCGAAACTATTTTTCCATCTTCAAGCGTAATTACTCTCCTCGCCTTGTCAATTACCCGCTGGTCATGAGTAGAGAAAATAAAGGTAGCGCCCTCTTTCTCATTCATATTGGCCATCATGTCGAGTAATGTGGCGGTAGAATGAGAGTCTAGATTGGCCGTTGGCTCATCAGCCAGAATAAACTCCGGCTTCGATGCCAAAGCCCTGGCAACTGCCACCCGCTGCTGCTGCCCCCCCGAAAGCTCGGAAGGTCTGCGGTTCATTTGGTCTTTCAAGCCTACCTTAGTCAAAAGCTCGACCGTTCTTGCCTTTCTGTCCTTCTCGCTCTGCTTTTGCAGCAGCATAATAAATTCCACGTTTTCCTCAGCAGTAAGCACCGGAATAAGGTTGTAGGCCTGAAACACAAAGCCAATGTGTTGCAACCTGAAATCAATGAGCTCATTGTCGCTGAATTTGGAAATATCCTCTCCCCCCAGCTCAATGGTTCCTTCGGAGGGCACATCGAGCCCCCCAATGATGTTAAGAAGGGTGGATTTGCCCGAACCCGACGGGCCGACGATGGCGGTAAATTCACCTTTCTTTATTTCAAGGTTTACATGGTTCAGCGCATGAACCGGCACCTTGTCAGGATTGTATGTTTTGCTGATGTTTTTAGCGTTGATAACTATCATTTCTAAAAAATTGAATGTTAAAGTTTTCTTAATGCTTCCACTGGTTTCAGTTTGGTGGCTTTTCGGGCTGGGTAAACTGCCCCAAGCACCGCCGTAACCACCACCGTGAAAGCCAGCATGAAATAATTACTGGCGTCCAGAGAAAGATAAATAATTGAGTCGATGCCGTACTGCTCCAGAGAAGCGGCGTAGGCCGAGAAATCAAACCCATGGGAGCTGAAGTAAACAATGGTCAAATACCCCATGAGCATTCCTAACGGTGCACCCGCCAGTGAGATCAATATTGTCTCTATCATGATCATGGTGAACACACGGATCCGTTTCATCCCAATGGCCATGAGCATGCCTATTTCTTTAGTTCGCTCGAGCACAGCCATAAGCATGGTGTTGATGATGCCAAAAACCAGCGCCAGCATAATGATAACCATCAGCACCGTTTTGGAAATCTTTGTTTGCTGGGTCATCACCTCCAGGTCGGGAGCAAGGTCTTTGTACGAAGCCACCTCAAGGGCTGGCAGCGAAGTTTGTACAGCCGCCTTCACAAGCTCCACTTCCTGAATGTCATGAAGCACTATCCCTATTTCTTGCGGTTGTACCCAGTCTGTCAGCTTTTCGAGGTCTCCCTTTCTCACAAATACCACACCTTCGTTGATTCGTGGCGACTTGGCTTTAATGATGCCCTCGATCCTGAAAGAGCCGGCGGTAATGTTGTTGTGACTGTCCTGAAAGGTAAGCACCACTTTGGATCCTAACCTAACTTTTAACTTCTCAGCCATATGCTGGCTCAATACAATTGGGTTCCGTTTTATTTCTGTAAAATAAGTGCCCTCGGCCAGCTGATCATCCAGGTAAGTGACACTCGCTTCTGCCTCCGGATCAATGCCATAAATCATTGCACCCTGTGTGGAATTAGCCGAACCAACCATGCCCGAAACGATCAGCCTTTCGGAGTACGAGGCCACTTGAGTCATTCCGGCAAGCACAGTTTCTACTTCATTTGGCTCATTAATACTGTTATTGAAAGTAGGATCATTCTTGTACGCTTTGTTGTGCAGCTGTATATGACTATAGTCGTACTTGATAGAGTTGCCCACCATATTGTTGGTGATGCTATCGGAAAAGGCAAACAAAAAAAGTAGTGCCCACACGCCCAGGATCATGGCGCCGATGACCACTCCGCTGCGGAGTTTGTTGCGCCAGATGTTTTTCCATGAAATATTAAAAATCATACTTCTTCCATTTAAGTTAACTGCGAAGTGCCTTGATTACCTTAAGCTTACCCACAATCCAAAGAGGATATACAGCCATCAATATGGTCATGATAAAGACCACTTGCGCCTGGTTCACGAAAACCTCAGGAGCAAGCGAAAACGGCAGGATAGGCTCCATGCCCAGTTTTTCATAGGCCTGAGCCATCTCGCCCCCCACGTGAATCGGGTTGAGATAGAAATAGGCCAGAATGGGACTGGCGGCCACTATACCCATAACGATCCCTAAGACCGCCAGCATAATGATCTCCAAAAACAACATTCCCTGCATCAGCCGTCGCTTCATACCAATCGACAGCATCACACCGAACTCATACTGCCGTTCGTTGGTCATCATAATGAAGGTGCCGAAGATGCCAAAAGCTATAATGGCATACAGCACATACAACATGATCCGCCCACTAGCATAGTCAACTTCAATGCTCTGGACTAGCTCGGGCATCAGCTCCTTCCAGTCCATCACCTCGTAGACAGTTGTATCAAGCTTCGAGGTCAAGTCTGCTTTCACCGACGGCACTGCTTCGGAATTGTCGAGCAGCAAAGCCAGTGACGTAGCTCTGTTGGGCATGTTAAAAAAATACTGGGCATCGCTAAGCATAATATAAGCAGCTTGTGCGCTCATTTCCTGTGTCGGAAACCTCAATGTGCCTACAATCCGGTATTTGCCAGCGGCATTTGCCCCATGATAGCCCTGACTAATGAGCACCAGGGTGTCGCCGGGCGCTGCCTTCAGGTAGGTGGAAAGCCCTTCCCCTATCATGACATCTCCAGGGGTGGACAGGTATTGTCCCTCCACAATCTTACCCTGCAGATCGGTGAGCCCTGTTTCCTTTATGGGATCAATGCCATTGACCAGAACACCCTTGGTAAGCGTGCCATGCGACGCCAGGGCAAAGGACTCAATTCTTGGCACATAAGCACTCAAGTCTGCCTCTCCCGACAGCCTGGTTTGAAGACTTTCTGTCACTTCGAGGCTATTGTCAAGCGTTTTGTCGTCCCAATAACCTTTTTCATGCACCTGGATATGACCGGTGTAGAAACGGACGGCATTTTCAATCATTCGCTCATAAGACCCCAGCTGCATGCTCTGCATGATGCAGGCAAAAAAGACAGCAAATCCTATGGAAGCAAGAGTAATCAGCGTTCGGCGCTTATTGCGCCAGATATTACGCCAGGCTATTAATAGCAGCATAATCAATAGGTTATCTGATACGTTTTAAATTTTGGATCGAAAAAAAGTCGTCAGGCTGATCGGCATCAAAAGTCCTGGCCACATAATCGATCACGGTTTTCTGATCCGGGTTTTCGGCAGGTATCATCTCCATGTGCGTGGGCAATGTTCTGCCTCCCAACTCTTTGATATCGGACAGCACCATCGTATTCACCAAATATTCATCTTCATCGTAATACTTGATGAGTAACTGCAAATAGTCTTTCTGATCGATGTAAGCTTCTATTTTGCCCCACACTACTGGCGCATCCTCCTTCGGAGTCAGTTCCATTTTCCAACACTTTCGGCTTAGCATAGTGGTGTCACCAAGCAGCTTATGGGTATAGTCGGTGACAATGGAAGACTGGCGCACCAGGTCATCGTTGGTGAAATCTGAGCCCATCCACGACTGCATCATCATGGATGGCGGCATTTTTATTACCCTGTCAATAGAAGGCTGCCAGTTCCACATCTCCTTGGCTCTTTTCAAAAAGGCCGTGCCCTTGTCTCTTGCCGGCCCTGTGATCAGTATCAGCGAATAATCCTGGTTCTTGTTCCAGCTTTTCATTGTGATTTCCCGAGTCCAGTCGGGCCGGACAATCTTCATCACCATTTCGGCGTAACCATTCTCCCCCTGCATTTTCTCATCCGCCTTTTTAATGATTTCAAGAGCCGTTTGGGCGTTTGCCTGATACGCTAACAGACAAAAAATAAATCCTGTAGTCAAAAAGTGTTTCATAGCTATCAATTATTGATTTTGTATGTAGTCAATGAATTTTCGTTTTACGTCTTCAAATGGGTACTCACGCCCTAGCACGAGGTAGCCAAAGCCAATGCCGTCCATAATAGCACCGAAGAAAAAGTACTCGACCTCAGCTCGCCCGGGAAATATCTCCTCGAACATGGGCATTAGCATGTCCTTCTTGGCCTTGCCCACAGTATCGAACCACGGCTTCATACTTTTCACCACGTCAGGCTGCATCATCAGAGTCAGAAACAGGCGCATGTACTCCTGATTATTGTACATGAAATCAGCCGATGCTTCTGCCATACCTATCAGCCTTTGCTTGGCGGTTGCGTTCGGATCCAGGGTCAGGATATCCTCTGAGTTCTTCATTGCCTCAGTAAAAATGGCCTGAAGCAAATCTTCCTTGCTTTCGAAATAATTGTATATCAGCCCCTTCGAAATACCCGCCTTGGCAGCAACCTGAGCGATAGATGTGCTATGAAACCCATTGTGGGCAAACAAATCCAAGGCTGCAGCAATAATCTTCTCCCTGCTCTGCTCTCTTATCTCCTCTATCTGTGCCTTGGTTCTTGGGCTCATTTATAAGTTACTTTTACATTGACTAAACGGTCAGTCAAAAATATGGTTTCATTTTGACAGTTTAAAATTTTCATACTATTTTTTTGCATTTTTGAATACAGGCCTGGGCTTTCCTCAAAAATGTTTCCGCACACATTTTAATTTAAAGCCTATCTTCCGATATTGAAGCCTCAAACAAACCCGTTCGCTATGAGATCCTTCTTTCGATTCACTCTTGTATCATTGTCACTTTTCGTGTTTTCCTGCGGCACTAAGGAAAACAAGCCGGTCGACGCAGATGATATTCAACTCAGCTGGGAGCTGGTGGAAAATCAGGCGGGCGGAGAAAGCCAGCACAAGGCAAAGTTTACTATCACCAACAATGGTCCCGCACTCTCAGGTACCGACTGGGCCATTTACTACAATCAAATCGCCAGTCACGATTTCGTCTTCCCCGAAGGAGCAAAGTTGGCTATAGAGTTTGAGCTGGGAACGCTTTTTAAACTAGTACCAAAAGAGGGGTTTGAATTGGCCCAGGGTGAAACGCTCACCTTCGAGTATGCGGCCGGGGGTGCTATCGTTAAAAACTCACAGCAACCGCTTGGCCCCTACCTTGCTCAGGGAAATGATAACGCCAAAACCATCAGCAACTACCAACCTGTCACGCTCACCATGGATAACCCGGAAGTGCTGAAGGTCGTAAAGACGCTGATTCCCACAGCTAAGAATCTCTTTGAGAAAAACCAATCGCTCAAGATGCTCCCTACCTCCCAGCTAGGCAAAGTGATCCCGACGCCCATGAGCATAAAAGCAGGAAAGGGTTCATTCATGCTGCAAACTCCGCTCGTCATCTATCATGAAGCTGGTTTGGGCAGTGAGGCAGAATTACTTAAGTCGGCTCTGAGCGAGGTGCTTGATGGTGAAGTGAGTACGCAGGAGGGCAAAGGCCAGTCGTTGCAGCTTAAGTTGGGTAAATCCGGAGGGCCTGAATCCTACACGCTGTCTATTAACACATCGGGGATTCAAATTACCGGAACTGATGCCGCCGGAGTATTCTATGGTATCCAGAGTTTAAGAGCGCTACTGCCTGTGGCTACTTATGAAACGCCCGCATCGGGTATTTCGCTGGATCAACTCACTATTGACGATGCTCCACGTTATCCCTACCGGGGCATGCACCTGGACATGGCCAGAAACTTTGAATCGAAGGAAACGGTGTTCAAGCTGCTCAACGTGATGGCCTACTACAAGCTCAACTACTTCCATATGCACCTGAGCGAAGATGAAGCATGGCGGCTTGAGATACCTGGCCTTCCTGAGCTGACTGACATAGGCAGCCGCAGGGGGCATACCACCACCGAAGAAGAGTTTCTTCACCCGGAATACGGCTCCGGCCCCGACCCCAACGATCCTAACTCTCCCGGCAATGGTTTTTACAGCAAGGCTGACTATATAGACATACTTCAACACGCATACAAAAGACATATCAGGGTGATCCCTGAAATTGATATTCCAGGGCACTCCAGAGCCGCAATCGTCTCAATGAAGAATCGGTACAATCGCCTCATGAAAGAAGGCAAAACCGAAGAGGCCAACCAGTATGCGCTTCACGACCCCGAAGATGCGTCCGAGTACATGTCGGTGCAGAACTTCCCCGACAACGTCATCTGCGTTTGCCGTCCCTCCGCTCTCACTTTCATGGAGAAAGTATTTGACGAAATCATTGCCATGCACAAGGAAGCCGGAGTGCCATTGGAGTCGATTCACATAGGTGGCGACGAAGTGCCCAGGGGTGTTTGGGAAAAATCACCGATTTGCAATGAGTTCCGGGAGACTCACGCTGAAATTAAGAAAACCCATGACTTGATGCCCTATTTCATCGGAGAGCTGATCAAAATATTGGAGAAAAAAGGCATGCCAACATCTGGGTGGCAGGAAGTGGCCATGCGAGAAGGGGCCGATGGAAAAGAAGAGGTAAACCCGGTATTTGCCGACTCCGGTATGCGCCCGTATGTATGGATACCTGACCCCAACTTACCAGGGCTTTTGGCCAACGCAGGATACACACCCATCATTGCCAATGCCACCAAGCTGTACTTTGACCTGGCCTACAACAACGATCCTGAAGAGCCTGGCCAAACATGGGCCGGGTTGGTAAATACGCAGTCGGCGTGGGAAATTGTGCCTCAAAATATCTTCTATTCTTCAGAAAAAGACAGTCGGGGTAACTCAATAGATGTGGAGGCCGAAATGAAGAAGATGGTGAAGCTGACACCAGAAGGAGAAAAAAACATTCTTGGGATACAGGGACAGCTTTGGGCAGAAGTGGCTAAAACACCTGAATTACTGGAATACGTTGTTTTCCCAAAGCTAGTTGGACTCGCTGAAAGAGCCTGGGCTGGTAATCCTAAATGGGCAGCCATCGACAATCTGGAGCAACGAATAAAAGCAAGGGACGCAGCCTGGAATGGCTTTGCTAACACCATGGGACAGAAGGAAATGCCAAGGCTAAGCTACCTTGAAGGAGGCGTAGGCTACAGAATCCCACGGCCAGGGGCGAAAATAGAAGGTGGGCAGCTCCTGGCGAATAGTGAGTATCCAGGCTTGATTATTCGCTACACGACCGACGGATCAGAGCCCACAGCCAGCTCCCCGGAATACAACGAGCCAATAGCGGTGAGCAGTACGGTAAAACTAAAATGCTTCGACGTCAGAGGGAGGTCGGGCATGAGCTCTACAGTCTCTCCGCAATAAGATTCTCACAAAACTTCCTGAAAGCGTTCATCTTTCAGGAAGTTGAGTTATTATTGGTTAATAAAACTCCAACAAAATGAAAAACCTGCTTATTTGCTTTGCCGTTGCTTTTGTCGCAATCGCTTTCACTTCATCTAACACTATGGCTCAGGGAAAAGGAAATTCACTTCGTCACGTGGTACTATTCAAGTTCAAAGACACTTCCTCCGCAGAAGATGTGAAGAAAGTGGTAGAAGCCTTTGAGGCGCTCCCTAAAAAGATCAAGCAAATTAAAGCTTTCGAATGGGGCACCAACAATAGTCCTGAAGGATTGAATCAAGGACTTACTCATGCTTTCATCCTTACCTTCAACAGCGAAAAGGACAGGGATGATTACCTCGTCCATCCAGATCATAAAGCGTTTGGAGGTATCGTGGGGCCGCATCTGGACGGTGTAACAGTAGTTGATTTCTGGGTGGAGAAGTAAAGATCAACGAAGCGATCCAATTTTCGTTAATGGGTTAGAAAATACCATCCCATGAACCGCAAAGACTTTTTAAAGAGCTCACTGATTATCGGAGGGCTACTGGCCACCAGTAGCCCTCAAGTTTTTGCCAACAAAAGAAGAACGACTGTTCGCCTCCTCAGACATGCCACTCTCTGGGTAGAGATGGGCGGAGTCAAACTACTCGTCGACCCGATGCTTTCAGCCAAAGATGCCATGGCACCGGTGCAAAACGCCGGCAACGACTACCGCATCCCCATGGTGGATCTTCCTCTTTCATCAAACGAAATAAAGTCGCTTGTCAGCCAATGTGATGCTGTGCTGGTCACACATATCCACCGAGACCATTGGGACAGTGAAGCCCATGCTTCAATCCCTAAAAACAAGCCTATATTCTGTCAGCCATCTGATCTTGAGAAAATCAAGAACCTGGGTTTTGAGAATGCCGTAGCAATTGCCTCCGACTACCCTTTCCAGGGCCTTTCCATTGCCAGAACTGGAGGTCAGCATGGAACAGGCGAAATTGGCCAGCTAATGGGGATTGTTTCAGGTTTTGTTATTACGGCAGGTGCAGACAAACTGTACATCGCAGGGGATACTATTTGGTGCGATGAAGTGGAAACTGCCGTAGCAAAATACACACCCAACGTCATTGTGGTGAACGCCGGAGCGGCGCAGTTTCTGAAAGGAGACCCAATCACTATGACCCTCGCTGATATTGAGAAAGTGCTAAAGGCATCTGGCAAAGCAAAGGTCATTGCTGTTCACATGGACACGGTCAATCACTGCCTCCTGCACAAAACTGACGTAACCAAATACGCCTCAGAAAACAATGTCACGAAACGGCTGCTGGTGCCTGCCGATGGCGAGGTGGTCTCAGTTTAACTGCTTACCTTTCCATAGCAGGTAAAGTAAATCGCAAAGTCAAACGTCAGCATCTTTATGGGAACAAAAATTAACGTTATCGTTACTGGTGCCAGTGGCATGGTAGGCGAAGGAGTCATGCACGAATGTCTCAACCACCCCGATGTGGAAAAAGTGCTGGTGATAGGCAGGAAACCCTGTGGCACCACTCACCCTAAGCTTACAGAGATCATTCATAAAGACTTCTTTGACCTTACTCCAATCGCTGACCAGCTCAAGGGCTATAACGCCTGCTATTTTTGTCTGGGTGTGTCATCAGTAGGCATGAAAGAACCAGAGTACAAAAAGCTCACTTACGACCTCACCCTGCATACAGGCGAACTGCTGGCGAAGCTGAACCCTGACATGACCTTCTGCTATGTTTCCGGTGCAGCTACCGACAGCACTGAACAAGGCAAAAGCATGTGGGCAAGAGTAAAAGGCAAAACAGAGAATGATCTGCTGAAACTGCCTTTCAAAGCCGCCTATATGTTTCGTCCAGGTTATATGCATCCAACACCCAACCTCAACAACACGCTGAAATACTACAAATATATCACCTGGATGTATCCCTTTCTCAAAGCGGTATTCCCTGGCAGCGTAAGCACACTGGCAGACCTGGGGCAGGCTATGCTGGGAGTGACATTGAAAGGGTATGATAAGAAAGTGCTGGAGGTGAGGGATATTAAGGCGGTGGCGGGGTTATAAATAGTGCCTGGTCAGCCACTAATAGTCCACCCCGAAAATTTACTGCTTGATCCTTTTTTTGCAGAAAGTGCTTTTCACTCGTTCTGCTATATTGAAGTACGGAATCCAAATTAATGCAGCCACACCGGCACGCACTGCCTCCTTAATAGTAGCATTTCGGTCAGTTTCACTTAGCACTCCTGGAATTAACTCATCCGTAATCAATGCGTCAACAATTGGCACTATCAAGGCTAGTGCATAAAAAATGGTCACCAGCCTCGGAACGCTTGTTCTTCTCTGATAAAAGAGAACAATTATCAGAATGCTGAAAACGAAAAACATGTAGTTGTACACTAACTCAGCGCCGACAAATACAAGGACAGGGAGTGATTTTACCCCGCCGTCCGTTAGCAATATAATACCATCCCACATCCCTGCACTTAGTTGATCATTACTCAAAAGGTCAATAACCAATCTGATTGGAGTGAGCGTAAGACCTATAGCAGGCAGGATTAGCCAGCCTCCTATAGGTTTATCTTCAGCGAACTCCCATGGCTCAGGGTCATAGATTTTGTATGTCCTCACTGCAAAGAAAACACCAAGAAATAAACTCACAACCGCCAGAAAGGATGACACCCAGCTGACCTTAGAAGCAGACGCCGCCAGGTTCTCGTTGTACGTCAGGTATTGTGGCATTTCAGTTTTTACACTTTCTATCTTCTGTAGGAAACCATTAACTGAATCGCCTGAGATAAAACTTTTCTTCAAGTCGTAGCGAAACGACACGGACACAGTTCTTCCTTTTATCTGTGTCGTCTTCGAGAAATCAAATGCTTCATTTCCAAGGTTTATAGTTTCACCCTCTCCAGACCAATCCTCAGGAAGGTCAATTTGAGTATCCTGAATATAGGAGTAAGGCTGTCCCAAATAGTAGGGCATTTCATGGTTAGCTGCTTTTGGATAGTTCAAATAAGACTCCAACACCAATGGATACGCCTCGCAAAGGATGTACTCTTTGTCATCTGAGTCGACCCAGAATTTCTCTATTTCATAAAACTCCTCGACAATAATCTTGTTCTTGCTAAGACGATCGTAGTCATAAAACTTTACGTCCCCGGAAGATGTAATATGGGGATAAAGGCTACTGTAGTAGTTCAAATACTCTTTTTTAATATTTTCGAAAGAGTTTGAGGCAAAATAGCTTCGAATGTAATCTGCCCGGCTGCCAGTATACTCGGTTCGAACATGCATTGCTGCCCCGCCACCTATGGATTCAACACTGATTACCTCATTTATCTTTATAGTTGGTAAGTTTTTTGTTGCAACTTCTCTAAGAGCACTAGAACCTTTTTTTATCTCCAATCCAAATTCATAATTGGGAAATGAGATTAGCCCGATATTCCCTCCCTGATTAGAAATCGTTGGATCGACAAAATAGTCTTCTCCATTGTGAGAAAATGATACAACACAGTGATCGAATAACGAAAATCCAGGTAGCTCATCACCTAACTTATGGCCTACCGCCGTATTTACGAGCATCGGATTCGCCACAACGTCTATTTTCCTTAAAAGTGCTACCAAAAGAAGGGACTTATCCTTACAGTCTCCAAATCGCTGTTCATAGACTTTGGCCGGATTATGGGGTTTATAGGCCCCTATACCCGACTCAAACCCCAAGTACCTTACCTCATCCTGCACTTTCTGAATCAAGCTCGCAATTCTAACCTCTTCGCTTGCACCACTACTCAATGGGAACTCAATTTGCTGTACTTCAGATTCAGGATATTGATACAATGGTAAGGCCCAGGCAACAACTTCTTCCCACGATTTGAAAGTTGAAAAAGAAACCCGTCTATGAGGGTCATACCACGTCGGAATATTGTTGTCAACCAGCAAATAGTCTTTTGCATTCACAGTCCAACTATATTCATCCATACCACTGACATTCGTGCGACGAGGGCTCTCCGCAGCGTTGAACAATTTGAACTGAATAAACTTGCTGGGGTCATTGATAACTTTGGTTCTCACTGTATTAACCGGAACCGAAAACTGTTGGTAGTAATTAGCGCTAAAGTGGCCACCATTTATTGGGTTGAAACCAATAAGAGAGTAAGAGTAGTCGATGATATCGTTTTCCCGAACGTCCTCCAAATTGATGACAGCAGTGAGGGATCCGTCATAAAGCGACCGATCCATACTGGTCTCCCTTTGAAAAATTTTTATCACCTCCTTGCTCAGCTTACTATGCGACACGCCTTCACGGATCAAATTCAATTCGTGGAAAACAAGCTTCTGGTAAGTAGGATCGAATGACACACTGATATCGGACATTGATTGCACACCGTCAGCGTTCAAAATCTTGTAGACAAACCGTCGGAACTTCGTTTCCTTTGGTAAATGATCTTCTTGTTGAATAAGGAGATATTGATAAGAATTGCTACTACCCGGAACTATAGAGTCGTCGAATTCTACCCTACTGACCCAATTTGATGGCTTATCGACGGAAACATCTTTTTCGGCGACGGCGAAGTAACCATTTAAGACAATCGCTGCAAGAGCAAATATTTGGCGCATATAACCACTTAAAAAGTGTTGATAGTTATGTCAGCCAATAATATATATTTACAGTAAATAATCAACTACTATCTTTTACAAACTTGCTTTTGAAAAAAGAATTTGAATACTAATCCTTAGAATTATTAAATATTTACCAAAGAAAGAAGCAGTGTCTAACCCTGTTTTTCAATCAATAAAGCTCAGTATCCACCCCTTCAACCCCTCCCTATCCGGCTCACTCACCAAACTCGAAACCGCCTTCTCCACGTTCTCCTTCCCTATCCTTTCCACCCTCGATCCAAAGACTTCTCTGTTATATTCCGTACTAAATTCGGGATGCCCCTGGATACCAAAAAAAGTATCGCCGACAGTGAACATTCCTACCGGGCACTCAGGAGATGAGGCCAATACCTTTGAGTTGGGGGGTAGTTTCATTACCTGGTCCTGACATAGCATGAGGATATTGTAGCTGTCAGGCGCTGGTCTCATCCAGGTGGGTTTCTCTTTGATAGCGAATTGATGAACACCAATCAGGTAGCCAACTTCGGCCCGTCCCACTTTTCCTCCTAGCGCCTCTCCCATCATCTGATGGCCAAAACAAACGCCGACGAACTTCTTACCGCTGTCGTAAATCTCCTTCGTAAACGCTTTTAACTGGTGTATCCAGGCAATGTCGTCGTATACTGAAGCCTTCGAGCCTGTGCAAACAAAAGCGTCATAGTCTGCTATGGACGGAAAACTGCCATCGCAAACAAACCATGGCTCCAGTTTCAACTCAGGCAGAAGTTGGTCGAACATGAAGGGGTAGTCGCCATGCTTAACGGCAAACTGTTCAGCTACATGATCGCAAACCAGCAGGGCCACTTTCATTTTAAGACACTCTCAGGTGAAAGGATTTAGGGCGAGTCAAAGCATCATAGCCCAATGAAGACAGTGTGTACCCCTTGCCGGAGTTCTTCACACCAGTCCAGGCTAACTCAGGGTCGAGGTAATCGCAGCGGTTCATGAACCAGGTGCCAGTTTCCACTTCGTTGCCAATGGCAAGGGCTTTGTCTACATCTTTAGTCCAGATAGAAGCTGTGAGTCCGTACTGACTGTCGTTCATCAGCTTGATGGCTTGGTCATCGTCTTTCACCGGCATGATACCAATGATCGGCGCAAAGCTTTCCTCAGACATGATCTCCATGGTGTGATTAACGTCTACCAAAACATGTGGAGCCAAATAGGGCGCCGACATCTCCGGAAAGTCAATGGCACTGACTAGCAGTTTGGCTCCTTTGGCTACTGCTTCTTTCACTTGTTGCTGGGCTTTGGCCATATTGGAAGGTCGTACCATTGGCCCCAGTGTGGTATCTGACTTGCGAGGGTCAGCTACTTTGTAGGTTTTTGTCAGCTCCACAAAGGCTTTAACAAACTCATCATATTTCGACTGGTGCACATAAATGCGCTCAATGCCACAACAGCTTTGTCCAGAATTGAAGAAAGCCCCGTCCACCAGGTTTTCCACTGCAAAAGCCAGGTCAGCATCTTCTCTTACGTAAGCAGGGTCTTTTCCACCCAGCTCCAGACCAGCAGTGATAAACCTGTCTCCAGCCGCTTCCTGAATGGCATGACCACCTTCCACCGAGCCAGTGAAGGCCACATAAGCAATTCTTGGGTCATGGATCAGATCGGCTACCTGGGCATGATCGATGTGCAAAAACTGGAAAACACCATCCGGCAGTCCGGCGGCCTTGAATGCCTCTGCATATCTCTCAGCGCACAACGCTGTTTGTTCGGCGTGCTTGAGAATGACAGTATTGCCGGCCATGATGGCCGGGATAACCACATTCACAGAGGTGAGATAGGGATAGTTCCATGGGGCCAACACTAATACTGTTCCCAGGGGTTCTTTTCTTATAAAGCGTTTGAAGCCTTCTTTTTGAGATACTTCCTTGTCCTTCAAAGCATCAAAAGCAGACGCAATCATGTATTCTGCCCTGTCTTTGAAACCACCTTTGATTTCGTTCGGCGTGTAGCGCACGGGGCGTCCCATTTGCATAGTAATTTCAAAGCCCCAGTCGTCGGCATGATCTACAAAATACTGTACCGCTTTACGGCAGATTTCCGCCCGCTTTTCTAACGAAGTCTTTCTCCATGAAGGAAATGAATAACAAGACTTGGCAACTACAGCATCAACTTCAGAAGCCGTCGCATAGCTCCTTTCGGTGTAAACTGACCCGTCGACCGGGCTGATGATTTGAAAACCTTTTTGCATAAACTTATTGAGGGGTTACGTAGGCCGCCGTGATACCACCATCTACCATAAACTCGGTACCTGTGACATAAGACGAATCGTCGCAAGCGAGGAACAATGCTGATTTAGCCATTTCTTCCGACTCACCAAACCGTCCCATTGGCACGTGCACCAGGCGACGCTGTTTCTTTTCCTCTGTGTTTAGGAACTTCATCAGCAGGTCAGTTCTTAGTGGGCCTGGACACAATGCATTCACCCGGATGTTTTCTCTCGCATGAATGACTGCAAGTTCTCTTGTCAGTGACAGTACAGCGCCTTTACTGGCGGTGTAGGCCACTTGCGGCGTGGCGGCTCCAAGAATTGCAACGAAGGAAGCGGTATTAATGATGCTGCCTCCTCCTGCTCTTTTCAGTGCGGGAATGCCATACTTGCAACCAAGAAACACGCCTTTGGCATTGATGTTCATGGTCAGATCCCAGGTTTCTTCGGAGGTGCTTTCAGCATTGTCGTCGTTGGAATCCATGATACCGGCGTTGTTGAACAGGATGTTCAGCTTGCCATAGGTGCTCTCGGCGAACTTCACCATATTTTCGCAGTCGGCTGCTTTGGAAACGTCTGCTTTCACGAAGGAAGCTTCAAAACCAGCCTTTTTTATTTCATTGACTGTCTCTGTAGCACCTGCCTCATTCACATCGGCCACTACCACCTTGGCACCTTCTTTTGCAAAAAGCATCGCACTGGCCTTTCCTATGCCACTGCTTCCCCCTGTGATCAGGGCTACTTTATCTTTTAGTCTCATGTATTGGTTATGGTAAATTTTAGATTGGTGCCCACAGCCCGAGCTGGTGGCACCAATGTGATTTCATTAGTTCTGTTTATATTCTAATTCTCTGCTGCCACCACCTAACGGTGTGTGCACCTGAGCCACAGCATCATATCCTCTCAAAATACCTTTTCCGCTCCCAGTCCGACACGGCTTTTTCGTGATCAGCCACTTCGGTTTCGTAGAAATGGGCGTAGTGTTTCACTACCGCTTCTCCAAACGCTTCTTTGGCAAATGAGCTTCCCTTAAACAACCTCACGGCCTCTTTCAAAGTTCTTGGCACCCCGGGCAAATGCGCCGCTGCATAAATATCTCCCTCGAAGCATTTCTCCGGCCGTAGCTTCTCTTTCATCCCTTTCAATCCACTAGCTATAGACGCCGCCAGGGTCAGGTAAGGGTTACAATCAGCACCCGGAATTCTATTTTCTATTCTTAAGCTATTCCCCTCTCCTACAATTCGAAATCCGGCCGTGCGATTATCCTTGCTCCAGGCCATGCGGGTTGGTGCCCAGCTTCCATCTACAAAGCGCTTATAGGAATTGATCGTTGGTGCATAAAACACCATCACATCAGGCACATACTTGATCCAGCCGGCCAGAAAGTGGCCAAACTCCTTCGACGCCTTTACCGGCCCAAAATCTTCATCGCCCACAAAAAGGTTTTTACCGTCTTTCCACAAACTGATATGCACATGAGAGCTGCTCCCAGCCCTGTCCTCATGGAACTTGGCCATGAAGGTAACTGAGATGCCCATTGAGTCGGCGAGTTCTTTCAGGCACTGCTTGTATACGATATGCCTATCAGCCATTTCCAGTCCCTCGGCATATTGCACATTGAGTTCATGCTGCCCCAGCCCCCATTCCCCTTTCGAGTTCTCTACAGGCACGCCCGACTGCTTCAAGTGCTTTCGGGCAGCGGCGGTAAACTCTTCTGTTCTGGTGCCTTGCATAATATGGTAGTCTTCGAGGTACCATCCGGCAGGCGTCATTTGGCTGTACCCAGCTTCATGTGCTGACCGATAATCGTTTTCAAAAAGGTAGTATTCAAGCTCAGTAGCCGCAGCGGAATCGAAGCCCTGAACTTTTAGCTGCTTGATTTGACCAGAAAGCAGGGAACGGGGTGCTTCTGGTATCAATTCATGCGTTTTGTCGGAATACACGTCGCAAACAACCAGGGCCGTAGATTCCAGCCAGCTGGCTACACGCAGTGTTTTCATGTCGGGCACCAAATGAAAATCTCCGTAACCCAGCTCCCAATTGGCGAAGTCGTAGCCAGGAACCGGCTCCATTTCCATGTCGGTGGTGAGCAGGTAGTTGCAGGCATGCGTGCCACCTTTCACTACGCTTTCCAAAAAGAACTCAGCGTCGTAGCGCTTGCCCATCATGCGACCATAGTGATCGGTAAAGGCGGTGATAACTGTCTCGATCTCCTCTGAGGCCACTTTCTTTTTCAGTTCATCCAGGGTAAGCATTCCTTTCACTAGCATGGTCACGATTCTTTATAGGTGAGCTTAAACCAAATATAAGCGATAATCAGCAGTCCGAAATAGATCAGGGCCAACATTGGGTTGTACCAGGTGATGGCCACAAAAGCAATCGCTGCTATCACTAACGCCGTTGCAGGAAACAAAGGGTAAAATGGCACTTTGAATGGGCGCTCCAGTTCGGGCTCATTTTTCCTGAGCACAAAGAAGGTGATCATCGACAAAATGTAAAGTGTCAATGCTCCAAAACAGGCAATAGTGATAATTTCGCCTGTTTTGCCAGTAAGCAAGGCCAGTATCCCCACCACCATATTGGCCACCAGGGCATTGGCAGGCGTACCGGTTTTGGGGTGCACCCTGCCCAGGGATTTGGGCACGTAACCTACCCGCCCAAACTCAAAAGTGGAGCGACCGGCTGCAAGAATGATCCCGTGGAAGGAGGCAACCAAACCAAATAACCCAACGGTTATCAACAGGTGATACAAAATATGTCCCTCTCCTACGATCCTTCCAAGTGCCAGTGGCAAAGGCGAGTCGGAGGCCGTGCTGCTTCCCTCTGGAAATACAACCGCCTCCCAGCCTGCCACGCCAACTGACGAAACAAAAGTGAGGATGCAGAGCACCACCAACGTGAAAATGGCTGACCCAAAACCAATCAGAATGCTCCGCTGAGGGTTTCTGGCTTCCTCGGCCACATTGGCTACGCCTTCGATAGCGAGGAAAAACCAAATAGCGAATGGAAGCGCCGCAAAGATGCCCTGAAAACCATTGGGGAGGGCATTGACCTGTAGGTTCTTGAATTCAAAAGCTGGCAGACACACGCCTGCAAAAATCAGTAATTCTACCACCGCCAGAATGGTGATGACCAGTTCAAAAGTAGCGGCAGCTTTTACGCCGGCTATATTGAGAGAGGTAAAAACCAAGTAAGCCGCCAGGGCAATGAATAGTGTATTAATATCGGGGAAGAAAATATGGAAATAAGCACCAATGGCAGCGGCAATGGCTGGAGGCGCAAAGATAAACTCAATGTTTTGGGCCATACCGGCCAGGAACCCCAGGTTTTTGCCCAGCGCCCTGTTGGCATAGTCAAACGCTCCACCTGCCTTCGGAATGGCACAGGCCAACTCGGTGTAGCTGAAAGTGAAGGTGACGTACATGATGATGATGAAAAAGGTAGCGATCGCCAGGCCGAGTGTGCCACCTTCTGCGAGGCCCAGGTTCCAGCCGAAGTACATGCCAGAGATGACGTAGCCAACTCCCAGCCCCCAGAGCATGAGCGGCCCCAGCTTAGGTTCAAGTTTGTTCTCTACTGCGGCACTTTCCGGTTTGGTCTCTCCCATCGTCCGAAAATAGCGATTTGTTATTCAATTGTTAAGTAGAAGTGAGGTTAAGGATATGTTAAGAGTGAAAGCGATCATCGCATGCTGACCATATTCAATTGAATTTCGTATATTTTGATCAAATAAGTAATCAATATGAAAAAGACACAGGTACTGGACGCCATACAGGATATGCCTGAAGATATTGCCATCGACGTGTTGATGGAAAAATTGATCGTGCTGCAAAAAATCGAAGAGGGACAGAAGCAAATCCAAGAAGGCAAAGTCTACAGGGAAGAAGAAGCTGAAAAAAAACTAGAGAAATGGTTAAGGTAATATGGTCTGAGCAAGCCATAGATGATTTGACCAACATTGCGAATTACAACAGCAGGTTTTCCGAAAACTACTCCTCCTCTCTGGTTAATAAGCTCTTCAAGAAGCCCAACATTCTCAAAACGATGCCAAAGATTGGCAGAGTTGTTCCTGAGAAAAAAGATGATTCAATTAGAGAACTCATCGAAGGTAATTACAGACTGATTTGCCAGATATCTAGCGAAGAAAGAGTTGATATACTCACAGTACACCATTCTTCAACCCCACTAATAAATCTCTAATATTCACGACAGTCAATATGCGCCTCCTCCCAACAGAGCATAAAGACATCATGAACCTGCTTAAAGAAGCGGGGCTTGACAACGAGATCCTGCTTACCAAAAAGACAGGATGGGTGCACCTGAAACACAAAGGTGAGGTTTTCAGCTTCCATCGAAAGAAAGTGACATCACTTGAAAGTGGGAAGTTTATGGACAGCCTTGAATACTATGTCGGCACGCCACGAAAACCAGAGAAAGTTGAAAACTGGCTTGAAGTTGCCGAACAACTAAAAGCCTGGCTGGAAAAATAATTTACCAGAACTGAAAAACACATTTGCAAAATATCCGTACTATCATTTACTTTGAAACACAAAGTACTTTTAAATGGAGAAACAAAAATACTTAGACGACCTGCATGAAATAAAGTCGATCATGGATCGCTCTTCCAGGTTTATCTCACTAAGCGGCATGTCGGGTATAGTGGCAGGCTGCCTGGGGCTCATCGGCGCTTATGTTGCCTACGAAATGGTGTATAGCGGTCAGAACTACCTGGGCTACCGACAGGCACTGCTGAGCAACGAAAACATCTCTCAGTTGTTGATTATCGCTGTGGCCCTCCTGCTCTCCGCCGTAGGCGCCGGTTTGTTTTTCACACAACGCAAGGCTTCCAAAAACAATCAAAAACTATGGGACAGTCAGGCTAAGCGCTTGTTGATCAATCTATTTATTCCCCTGGCGGCAGGCGGCGTTCTGTGCGTTATTTTGCTCTTCAAAGGTCTGATTGGATTGCTGGCACCCCTCACCTTGCTGTTCTACGGCCTTGCGCTCGTGAATGCCAGTAAATACACCCTCTCCGAAGTAAGAAGTCTGGGCCTGATCCAGATAATTCTCGGCTTGCTTGCTTGTCAGTTTATCGGCTACGGCTTGTTGTTTTGGGCGATTGGCTTCGGACTGCTCCACATTGTCTATGGCATTGCCATGTACATAAAGTACGGGTCGTGAAAGAGCTGCTGAAAGACCTGAACAAGGCGTTCGAAAACAAGATCCGCCTGGGCATTATGTCTGCCCTGATGGTGAACGATGCCATGGATTTCAACTCATTCAAAAGCCTCCTCGACGTCACAGACGGCAATCTGGCCACCCACCTGAAGTCGCTGGAAACGAGCACCTATATCTCTGTACAAAAAGAGTTTATCGAACGAAAGCCCAATACTAAATACATGGCCACCGCAGAAGGAAAAGAAGCTTTTGTCAGACACATCAAGGCTATTGAGCAATTGCTAAAGTAAAAAAATTTATCTATTCACTTTGAAAAACAAAGTACTTTTAAATTCAGTAAACATGGAAAATGAAACCACTCCGCTAGAAAAAGTAAACAACTGGATTAAGAATTCAGTGATGTTAAAGCTCACCACCATTACCATTTTGGTGTTGTTGTTACTGATACCCACTTCCATGATCACCTCGATCATCAGCGAACGTGAACACCTCAACAATGCAGCTGTGTCAGAAGTCAGCGGCAAATGGGCTGATAGCCAGCTGGTGAATGGCCCTATCCTCACCATACCGCTTGTGTACGAATACCTGAAGGACGACAAGATAGTGGAAGCGGTGAAGTATTGGCATATCCTGCCCAAGTCGCTCGATATCACCGGAACGGTAGACCCGGAGAAGCTCAGGCGAGGTATTTACGAAATTGTCGTTTACAGATCGGCATTGGCTGTGAATGGCAGCTTCGTCATCGACAAAATGCCCGATGAAAATAACCTGAAGACCATCAGGTGGGGACAGGCGTTTCTTACCATCGGTATTTCAGACCTGAGAGGTATTGAAGACGATGTGGTAGTCAAATGGAATAACCGTGACCTGAAAGTAGAGCCTGGGTCACGCATTTCGGACATCGCCTATGCTGGCTTTACCGTCGCAGTACCCGACCTGACCGACGCTTTTGGGAAAGACCTCGCTTTTGGCTTTGACCTCAAGCTTCAGGGAAGCCGGAATCTGTCGTTCACCCCGCTTGGCAGCAACACCAATATCAAGCTGACTTCGGCATGGCCCAGTCCCAGTTTCAATGGCAACTTCATTCCTGACGATCGGGAAGTGAGCGATGCTGGCTTTTCTGCCAACTGGAAAGTGCTTCAGCTCAACCGGAACTTCCCTCAGTCGTGGATCGGCTCGGGGGAAGCCGAGAAGCTGCAAAATTCGGCCTTTGGTGTGGATCTCATCTTGCCTCTGGATGACTATCAGAAATCGATGCGGTCAGCTAAATACGCCATCATGACGATAGTACTCACTTTCCTTATCTTCTTCCTGGTCGAGATACTGAATGGTAGAAAAATACACCCTTTCCAATACACCCTTGTGGGATTGGCCTTGTCACTTTTCTACATCCTGCTGATCTCCATCTCTGAGCACGCCAACTTTAACCTGGCTTACGCCATCTCCACCTGTGCGATAGTCGGCATGATTTCGTTGTATTCCATGAGTGTCTTCAAAATGCCGAAGCTTTCCATGCTGCTGGTGGCTACGTTGATTGGCATCTACGGCTTCTTGTTTGTTACACTTCAGCTGGCTGACTATGCGCTACTGATGGGAAGCATTGGCTTGACGATCATTCTGGCAATCACTATGTATTTCACCAGGAATATTAACTGGTACAAGCTGAATATTGCTGCTGAGTAGATCTTCAAAAAAGGATTTTCAGGCTTCATATACCCTGCCCGCCAACTGGCGGGAGTGAAGCCTGGAAATCCTTTTATAACATTGAATCATATAAATTTAAAACTCTACATCGAACAAAATGAGATACATTCCCTCCCTCCTCTTCTTCCTTTTTCTCTGTTTCATCATTGTGATGGCAGACACCAATCATAAACTACACATTATGAGAGTGTTTGAAGGCGTTCCTTTTGGTGACAAAGTGGGGCATTTTATGCTCTTTGGGTTTCTTGCAGGCCTGATCAATGTCGCACTGAAATTCAGACGATTAAAAATTCGGTCGCTCGATATCAATATGGCTGGCGTAATTGTCTTAAGTTTTGCCGTAGCTGAAGAGTTTACCCAATTAGCCTTTGCCACGAGAACCTTTGAGTTGGCAGACATGCTCAGCGACGTGCTGGGGGTGTGGAGCTTTGTTTTCCTTTCAGAATGGATGTGGAGAAGGATAACGAAAGAGTCACGTTAAGGCGCTATTTTAAATGATGTAGTGAGAGCTCGTTTCCTATGCTGAAACTAAAATTGTTATCATTATCTTTATAGTCATAAGATGTCTATTCATGAAAACAAGCTATCAGTTCACTGCGCAAATTGAGAAAGACAAAGAAACCGGGCTTTACATAGGCATGATCCCTAACCTACCCGGTGCACATACACAGGCGAGCACACTCGACGAGCTGCAGACCAACTTGAAAGAGGTAGTGGAGCTTTGCCTGGAAGAGTTAAGCCCGGAGGAACTCGGCAATTTGTCTGAATTTATTGGCTTCCAGCAAATATCGGTTTCGGTGTGAACAAGCTCCCTATTATCAATTCAAAGACATTTGAACTACTACTTTTGTCGCTCGGCTTTGAGATAAAAAGACAAAAAGGAAGCCATGTTTTTTACCGGCACCCGGATGGAAGATATACAACACTCCCACACCACAAGGGTACAGACATCAGCCGGTCTTTGACAAGAGCAATATTGAGACAAATTGACCTTACACCTGAGGAATTTATTGAGTTGTTGGGTAAACTTTAATTATGTCGTTGTCTTTTGAATTTTGTCTACCTCGCTAAAATGGGTAGTTGGACATCCTTCAAAATGGTATATCCAAAACAAAAAAGCGCAAAGAGAACAGTATCCCTTTGCGCCTTTGTAATTTCCCCTCACAGGGATTTGCGAGAAAATATCAATTCTTCTTCACCCAATCAGCCACCCAATCGCCCACTTCAGAAGTAGATTTGGAAGCTTCTTTGCTGATGTCTTCGGTAACGAAATTGGCATCAAGCGAAGCGTTTACAGCGTCTTTTATCTTCTTGGCTTCATCCAAGAGGTTGAAGGATTCCAGCAACATGGCGGCTGAAAGAATGGTCGCTACAGGGTTGGCAATGTTCTTACCAGCTGCCTGAGGGTATGAACCGTGGATAGGCTCAAACACGGACGTATGCAACCCAACAGATGCTGAAGGCAACAAGCCAAGGGAGCCTGTGATCACACTGGCTTCATCAGAAAGGATGTCGCCGAACATGTTTTCCGTCACCATCACATCGAATTTCTTTGGCCACTGGATCAGCTGCATGGCAGCATTATCCACGAACATATAGTCCACCGTGATTTCCGGATAGTCTTTCTCCATGCGCTGCGACACTTCTCTCCACAAACGGGAGCTGGCCAGCACATTGGCTTTGTCGACAACTGTCAGTCTTTTGTTTCTTTTACCAGCGTACTCAAACGCCAGTTTCAATATTCTCTCGATTTCATCAACTGAATACACGCAGGTATCAAAAGCGGTCTTCTGGTCTTCAGTTCTGCCTCTTGGCTGACCGAAGTAGATGCCACCTGTTAGCTCACGAACGACCACAAAATCGGCACCTTCTACCCTGTCGTTTTTCAACGGGCTCTTATCAATCAGAGAGGGGAATGTGGCTACCGGACGGATGTTAGCGTACAAGCCCAGCTTCTTTCTCATGCCTAGCAAGCCCTGCTCAGGTCTTACTTTTGCTTTCGGGTCGTTGTCATACTTAGGGTCGCCGATAGCACCGAAAAGCACGGCATCTGCTGCCATACAAATCTCATGCGTGGCATCCGGATAAGGCTCGCCTACTTTGTCGATGGCAGCTGCACCGGTCAGAGCAAACTGAAAGTCAAAACTATGTCCGTATTTTTCACCTATGGCTTTCAATACTTTGATGGCCTGGTCTACGATTTCAGGGCCTATTCCGTCTCCGGGAAGGGTGGCTATTTTATACTGCATGCTCCTTATTTATGATTTTCAATAATGTTCAACATCTTAATGGTCGCCTTAATGGCCGCCACGGTCTGGTCAGGGTCTAATCCCCTGGTTTTGAATTTCTTGCCGTTCTCCCACGTAATGGAAGTGATTACCAAAGCATCGGTTTCACCTCCCGGAGGAATCTGCACCTCGTAGTCTATCAGCTTGGGCAACTTGCGCCCAAAGTCGTCGTAAATGGCCGTCAGCGAGTTCATGAACGCATCGTACTGCCCGTCGCCTGCGGCGGTTTTCTCGTATGTCTTACCACCAATCTGGATGGAAAGCGTGGCCATGGACTTCAGCCCCTGAGCGACCGACAGTGAGTAATTCTTGATGATGACATGCTGCTCGATCTTTTCGCTACGAAGCACGTCGTTGATAATAAAGGGAAGATCCTCTTTTGTAATCGTCTCCTTTTTATCCCCTAATTCAATAATTCTTTCAGTAATCTTCTTGGTATCCTCTTTGCTTAGCTCTATGCCCAGCTCTTCAAGGTTCTTCTTAATGTTTGCCTTGCCCGACATCTTGCCCAGCGCATAAGAGTAGCTCCTACCGAAACGGTCCGGACTCAGGCTGTTGTGATACAGGTTGTCCTTGCTGTCGCCGTCAGCATGAATGCCGCTGGTTTGAGTGAACACAAACTCACCGATCAATGGCTTGTTGCCAGGAATTCGAACGCCGGAGAAAGACTCCACAATCTTACAGACCTTGTAAAGCTTGGTTTCATCTACCTGCATGTCGAGGTGAAGGTGGTCTTTCACAATGCCAATCACGCTGGACAGCGCCACGTTGCCCGCCCTTTCGCCCAGACCATTTAATGTAGTGTGCACGCCGTAAATACCCGCCTCAAGTGCCGCATACACGTTGGCCGTACTCAGGTCATAATCGTTGTGGGCATGAAAGTCGAAGTGAGCCTGAGGAAATTTCGTGGTCATGGCCTTGCAGAAGTCATACGACTCTTTGTGGTTCAATATGCCAAGTGTATCCGGCAGCATGATTCTTTTGATCGGCATCTTCAGTAGCCCCTCAATCATGGTATCTACATAGTCGGGCGAGGTGCGCATGCCGTTCGACCAATCTTCGAGGTACACATTGATAATGAGCCCCTGCTTGTGAGCGTAGTCAACTGTTTCAGCTATGTCTGTCAAGTGCTGGTCTACCGTCTTTTTCAGTTGCCCTTCGCAATGCTTGCGGGAGCCTTTGCACAGCAGATTGAGCACTTTGCCTCCCGAGTTTTTGATCCAATCGACAGAAATGTTTTTGTCGACAAAGCCAAGTACTTCCACCCGGTCGAGAAAGCCATTTTGGCCTGCCCAGCCTAGTATTTTCGTTGCCCCCTTCAGTTCTCCCTCAGATACACGAGCCGACGCCACCTCAATCCGGTCGATGTTCAGCTCCTCCAGCAATAGCTGCGCTATCGTCAGCTTTTCACTGTCGGTAAAAGAGACACCAGAAGTCTGCTCCCCATCTCTGAGGGTCGTATCCATTATTTCAACCTTCATGGAATTGGCTTAAGCCCTTGAAGACTCGAATGCTTCAATATCTTTTTTGATGTTCAACAGGTAGTCGATGTCATCGAAGCCGTTGATCATGCACTCTTTTTTGTAAGTGTTGATTTCGAAACTTTCTTTCTCACCAGTAGCAACGATGGTGAAAGTTTGCTCGAGCAAATTGGCTTCGAATTTCGTTTTTGGGTCTTTCTCTATCGCATCAAATATTTTCACCAAAAAGCCTTCGCTTACTGTGATAGGCAGCAAGCCTGTGTTGAGTGCGTTGCCCTTAAAAATATCAGCAAAGAAGCTGGAAACAACTACTTTGAAACCGCCGTCGTAAATCGCCCAGGCAGCATGCTCCCGGCTCGATCCTGATCCGAAGTTTTTACCGCCCACCAGTATCTCACCACTGTACTTAGGATTGTTCAACACAAAGTCAGCAATGGGCTGATTGTCTTTGTCGTAGCGCCAGTCACGAAACAGGTTCTCACCGAAGCCTTCTCTGGTAGTCGCTTTCAAAAATCTTGCCGGGATAATCTGGTCAGTATCTACGTTTTCGATGTCAACGGGAACAGCAGAACTAACGAGGGTATGAAATTTATCTTTTGCCATGATAGTGTTCTTAATAAGGGTGAATTACATTACTTCTCTGGGGTCGACTAAGTGACCGGTAACTGCCACTGCTGCTGCCGTTAGCGGGCTGGCCAGCAAGGTTCTTGAGCCCGGGCCCTGCCTTCCTTCGAAGTTTCTGTTTGAAGTAGATACGGCGTATTTGCCAGATGGAATTTTATCATCATTCATTGCCAAACATGCCGAACAGCCAGGTTGACGCATTTTGAAGCCGGCAGCCTCCAGTGTTGCCACTATGCCTTCTTCAATGGCCATTTTTTCCACCATTTTAGAACCCGGCACAATCCAGGCAGTAATGTTGTCAGCCTTCTTTTTGCCTTTCACAAATTCTGCAACAGCCCTTAGGTCTTCGATGCGGCCATTGGTACAGCTACCTACAAACACATAGTCGATCGGCTTGCCTTGCAGTTCATCGCCGGCATTGAAACCCATGTACTTCATCGACTTCTCGAACGACAACCGCTCGCTGGCTGGCATCTCGTCCAGCTTCGGAATGTGCGACTTGATTTTGGCACCCATACCTGGATTGGTTCCGTAGGTGATCATCGGCTCGATGTCAGAAGCATCGTACGTCAACTCCTTATCGAATTTGGCATCGGCATCAGTGCGCAGCTGCTTCCATTTAGCAACAGCCTTGTCCCAGTCAGCACCTTTTGGCGCAAACTCTCTGCCTTTGATGTATTCAAATGTCTTTTCATCAGGAGCAATCAAACCACCACGGGCACCCATTTCGATGCTCATGTTGCAAACGGTCATCCGGCCTTCCATAGAAAGACTGGTAAATGCTGAGCCTGCATACTCTACAAAGTAGCCTGTGCCACCTGATGCAGAAATCTTGGAAATGATGTATAGGATAAGGTCTTTGGCAGTTACTGACTTGTGCAGGTCGCCATTGACAGTAATCCTCATTTTCTTAGGTTTCGGCTGCATGATACACTGCGTAGCCAGCACCATTTCCACTTCGCTGGTACCAATACCGAAGGCAATGCTACCAAATGCACCGTGGGTAGAAGTATGGCTGTCACCACAAACGATGGTCATGCCCGGCTGCGTAATGCCCATTTGAGGCCCCACCACGTGCACAATGCCCTGAAAAGGGTGGTTGATGCCGTATAGCGTAATGCCGTGCCTTTCGCAGTTCTCAGTCAGCTTGTCTACCTGAAACTTCGAGAGCTGGTCTTTGATGGTCAGATGCTGATCAATTGTCGGGATATTGTGATCTGGCGTAGCTACTGTTCTTTCCGGCCTAAACACTGGCACCCCTCTCTTTTCGATGCCTCCAAAGGCCTGAGGGCTCGTAACCTCGTGAATGAGGTGTTTGTCAATATACAAAACGCTCGGGCCGTCCTTGATCTCCTTTACTACATGGGCATCCCAAATTTTATCAAACAGCGTGCTTCCCATTTTTTATTCTGTCTTTAAGTGTTGTCTTGCGATAATAATTCTGAAAAAGCGCAATTACTAATTCAAAAGAGGGTGCAAAATTAAGGAATAGAATTGGAAAATGCTTTTAAAGTGGTGAGACAATATGCTCTTCGGTCTCAAAAAAATGGTAAATCAGGCTGATTGCACAAAACGGCTTCATCACTTCTATTCCCGATCATGCATGAATCATTGCATTTCCATACCTCCTCCTAGCACTCCCAAGCAATCTTCCTGCTAACGTTGCCGTACTCAAAGTCAGTGCCTACCATCAGCAATACAATCGAGTTGCCCAAAATCTAATCTACAATTAGGAATTATTAACTCAATGATCTACATTTAGGAAACATAAAACAAAATGAAAGGAACCAATCTTGGTGAATTTGAGGAATTGGTCATGCTTACGGTGGGAATACTTCAGCATGAGGCCTATGGTGTTACCATAAAGGATGAGTTGGAAAAAAGAACAGGTCGCACTCCAAGTATCGGAGCCTTGCACAGCGCCCTTACACGACTGGAGGAAAAAGGTTTTCTGAAATCTGCCTACGAAGGAGCAACTGAAGATCGGCGTGGGAGAAGAAAGAGGTTTTACACCCTAACTGCATCGGGGCTTGAGGCGACCAAGCTGGCCTATGAAATCCGCACTGAAATGATCCACTTGATTCCGAATATCTCACTCTAGTGTCAAGTCAGCATAATCCACCACGCTTAGCGGAAAGGTTTTTCCATTGGTTTTGCCATAATGCTCACCTTGAAGGTTTGGAGGGAGATCTCTACGAAATGTTTGACAGGAATGTTGAATTGGTGGGACTGAGAAAAGCGAAAATAATCTACATCAAGGACATCATTACATTATTAAGGTCAACAGTTGCCAAACCGATGAAATTCAACTCAAAACTGAATGCAATGGACATGTACAAAAATTATCTACTCACCGCCGCTCGGATGGGTTGGAAACGGAAAGGGTTTTCTCTTATCAATCTGATGGGTTTAACGCTCGGAATTAGCAGCGTTATTTACATTTCGCTATTCGTTGTGGACGAGTTGAAATATGACAAACACATTGGCGACCTGGAGAATAAGTATCGTGCCTACAATATTTACCACAACAGCAGCGGAAGCATTAAGAACATGGCGCTTGTTCCCCCGATGTTTGCACCAGAGTTTAAGAGCAATTTTCCGCAGGTTGAGAAAGCTGGGCGCATTTTCTTCGACTACGGTGGCACCACCTTCCAGGTAGATGAAAGCATGTTTGCAGAAGAAAATGGTTTTTTTGCAGAAAAGGAAGCGCTTGAAATATTGGATATCCGGATGAAATCCGGCAACCTGGAAAGCCTCCGGGACATCCATAGCATTTTACTCTCAGAGTCAACTTTCCGACGTTTTTTTGGAGATAGTCCTTTTGATGAACAGACTGTAACTATCGGCAACGAAACTACTTTGAAGGTAGGCGGCGTATTTGAAGATATCCCGAGACAGGCACATATCAAACCAGGCTATTTTCGATCATTCGAGTATATAAAGAGAGAGGCAGGTGAAGAGCGGATGAATAGCTGGAGATGGCAGCAGTTCTATACCTATTTCGAGTTGACGCCTGGGACGAACATCAGCGAGTTTGCGGCAAATATACGCTCTTTTACGGAGGAAACTGCCTGGCCAATCACCCAACCTATCGGCTTCTATTATGAGCCTGCTTTCCAAAATATTGGCGACATTCACCTGCACTCCGGAACCATGGACTGGGAGGTGGCTGAGCTTGGCAGCTACCAGTCTGTTGCCTTTCTTTCAATTTCGGCCTTTATCATACTCCTTATCGCCAGTCTGAATTTTGTAAATCTTACGTCTGCCCAAGCCCTAAAAAGAGCTAAGGAAGTTGTTGTACGAAAATTTATCGGTGCCAATCGTGCCCAACTGATAACGCAGTATGCCATTGAATCGCTTTTGTATACCATACTGGCTGGCTTCCTTAGTCTTGCACTGGTCGTGCTACTGCTGCCATGGTTCAATCAGCTGGCCGACAAACAGTATACAATAACGGAAGTATTCAACCCGCTTAATCTAGGGGTTTTTGCACTATTCGTTTCATTGCTCGGAATAGTCTCCGGCGTGTATCCCGCTTTGCTGCTTACATCTTTTCAACCGCTGGACGTAATGCACGGCAGCCCGACGTTTGGCAACAAAAGGAACGGCGGCAAGATAGACTTAAAACAAGCAATGGTAGGGCTACAGTATGTGCTGTCGATTGGGTTGGTGCTGGTATCTTTAATCATGCAAAGGCAATACAGCTACCTGCAGAACACCGACATGGGCTTTAACAAGGAAAATCTTCTGGTTATTCCCCTCACTAGCAATATGAAAAGCAATATTGAACAAGTAAAGAAAGTCTTTTCTGATCACTCCAATATTGAACGAGTCACTGCCTGTTACGGTGTGCCTGGTGGTATGGTCGCAGGAGACCGCATTACCGTTCCTGATCTCGACAATAAAGAGCAGACAATCGGCGCCTTTATGATTGACGAAGACTACTTGCCTACAATGGATATGCGACTTGTGGCAGGGCGCAATTTCTCCAGCGACACCCGTTCAGATGAACTTCAATCATTTATAATTAACGAAACGGCTGTCAGGAACTTTGGATTTGGCTCACCAGAAGAGGCGATAGGCCGGCCACTGCATTGGGGCATGTGGAATGAAGCTGACACCTTGAAAAAAGGAAGAGTAATTGGTGTTGTAGAGGATTTCAACTACAAAAGCCTCCACAGCGCCGTGGAAAGTGCTGTTTTACAAATTGATCGGCGAGTTTTTCAATTTCTCGTGTTGAAGATTGGTGATGGGGATTTGAGTAGCACGATCGCCTTTCTCGAGGAACAATATAAAAGCCTGGAGGCCAATAGGCTTTTCGAATTCGACTTTGTTGACAAGACATTTCAACAGTTTTATGAGTCGGAGCAGCGAACCAGTCAAATGTTTACCATTTTTACCATATTGGCCATTTTCACCGCTGCTATTGGCTTGTTTGGGTTAGTAAACTTCAGCATAGTGAGCCGGGGAAAAGAGATTGGTATCAGAAAGGTGCTTGGAGCCAACACTAGGAGCATATTTCTTCTACTTGTGCAAAAGTACTTTGTACTTGCTATCATTAGTCTTGCTATTGCTCTTCCTATTGCATACAACTTCGCCTCCGGCTGGCTAGACAATTTTGCATACAGGACAAAGGTCGGTGTCGACATTTTCCTGGTGGTAGCAGTAGTAACGATAGCGATGACCATTCTGACTGTGGGATATCAAGCCTATAAAGGAGCCAGCTTGAACCCATCAGATAAGTTGCGGTCAGAATAGAGTCTAAACTACTACTCCATAAAGAGTACATATTTCGGCAAAGATTGCCTGCTAGAAAGCTGTGTGGGCGACTTTCAGGCTTTGCTGTCTAAATAAAACTTGTTTCTGATGACAATAGTGGAATTGTAAAATGAAAGCTGCTTCCTTTTTTGAAGATGCTTTCCACCCAAATCCTGCCACCAATCACCTCCACAAAATGCTTGCACATCATCAGCCCAAGACCAACTCCTTTCTCGTTTTTGGTGCCAAGTGTTGTGAACTGAATGTCGTTGAAGATGCGCTCCATGTATTCGGGTGGTATGCCCTGCCCTGTGTCCTGAACAGTTATTTCGACAAAGCCATTTGCTTCTTTTGAGGAAGTGGTGATGGTGTCGCCTGCGTTGCAAAATTTAATGGCATTGCTTATCAGGTTACGAACCACCAGCTCAACCATATACGGGTCAGCGTATACCACCGTGGCGGGCTCCAGGTTATCAATGCAAATAACTCCCTTCTCAAACGCTGCTCTTTCATACAGCTGCATTTTCGGCCCCAAATGTTCCTTGAGATCAAACTCCTGGGGCACTGCCTTTATCCCTTCCATCTGGCTTCTTGCCCAGTAGAGCAAATTGTCCGTCAGGTTGGTGAGGCTGCCAATATTTGTTAAGACCGTCGGAAGTAGCTTCTGAAACTCCTCTTTCGACATTGACTCGTTGCTAATTAATCCCACCAAGCCACCCAGGTTAACAATAGGTCCTCTCAAGTCGTGAGAAACAATGGAAAACATGAGGTTTTTTATCTCGTTTGATTTTTTGAGTGCCTCTGCCTGCGACGCCAGCTCCTCCTTTTGTCGGGTTATCTCCAGATTTTTTCCCGTGAGCACTTTGTTAATACCTTTGATTTTCCTGTTGGTCACCACAAAATACCCTCCGAAAGTCAACATGGCGATTAGCAAAATAATCAACCCATATTGCTCAAGGCGGGCTCGCTGCAGATCCTGGTCCCGAAGCAGGCTATCTCTCCTGAGCAACTCGTTTTCGTTTTCTTTCTTTTCCGCTTCAAACTGTTCCTTCATGAGTGTGATCTGCCGAAACTTTTCATCAGAAAACAATGAATCTTTGACCTCGGAATATCGCTGGTAGGTTTCGTATGCCTTTTGATAGTTATTTTGGAGTGAATACACCCTGGATATATTGAGGTAGTTGTCCTTTACTATTTCCTTGTATCCATACTTTTCTGCGATGGCATTACTTTCATTGGCATACTGAAGTGCATTCTTGTAGTCTCCCTTATCTGCCATGGTCGCCGAGATGCTTTCCTTAGCCAGCGCACGCCTGTAATCAGAATTGGTTTCCTCGGCCAATTGCAAAGCTTTGAAAAAGTAATCGAGGCTTTTATCGTAAGCTTTCATTTTGGCATATGTCTTTCCAAAACCATTTAAGTTCAGCCAGATTCCCCCTATATTGTCCTCAGCGTATTCCTCCAGCGACAACTGAAAATAATATAGTGCAGAATCGTACTGTGCCGCCGAACGCATGAAGCTGCCCATATTGTTGAGCGCATACCCGGTAGCCGACTGATCCTCTGCTTCCCTGGCGAGGGTCACGGCCCTTTTAAAATAAAAAAGAGCGTCCTCTTTTTGTCCCCACGACTCGTAGATGAGCCCTATGTTGGACATCGCCAGGCTTAGGAACTTGGTCATGCCCAACTGTTCGAAATAGGCGGTCGCATCTATATAGCTTTCAATGGCTTCACTATAATTACCCAACCCCCACAACACGGCCCCCTTGCTATTCAGTGCAATACCGAGAAGCCTGTTGGTCCGGAAGTCAGTTGAGTCGACCAACCTTAATTTATTTCCTAATTGGATGGTGGAGTCGTAATAAAAAAGGCTTGTAACGAGCTTGCCCCACTGCCAATAAATGTAACCCGTGCTGTTAAGTATACTTACAATTTCCCGTTGCTGAGCAAAATTGCCTGGATTGGCTTTTAAGAGTTTTCTATGTAGCTGAATAGATTGGGCTAAAAATGACAACGCACCATCATAGTCTGACCGGTAAAGCTCATTATAAATTTGTCCACGGAATTGCAGGAGTTTTGCCTGAGCAAATTCGTTGCCAGTTCTCTTGGCAAGATCCAGGCCTTCAAGCACTCTTTGCATGGCCTTCTCGGAGGGTGCAAGTTTATCGTAAAGCTCAATCAGGTCGATGTAAACTCTCAGCCGGGCTGTATCCGATTTTACCGACTTCAACTCAACTTCCAGGCTATCGATGCTGGCTATTTGTGCCTCCGTCTTCACAGAAAACAAGACACAAAGAATAAAAATCACTGACCAAACTAACTTTTCCATGCTCACTTAAAGGTTGCCACCATAAGGTAGTCAAATATATACCGTATCATCAAGATATTCGATCAGCTCCCCCAAATATCCGTTCGACAGCGGTTTATCTCGATAAAGGCATTTCCATTTTTGCAATTCGTGTTTAAAGAACTATTTCCTACTAAAAAGTAGAACAAATAAAAACTCTCTTCGTATATTAGCTCTACAATCTAGTATCATATACCATGAAGGAAACAAAATTGGGCGAATTTGAAGAAGTTCTTTTACTACTTGTGGGCATTCTGGGAGAAGAAGCCTACTCTTTCAAAGTAGCAGAAGAGTTCGAAAGTCAGACGAAACGAGAAGTCTCCATCGGAGCTGTGCACTCCACTCTTAACCGGCTGGAGGAAAAGGGCTTTCTCGAATCAGAAATGGGCCAGGCCACTGCTGAGCGGGGCGGGCGCAGGAAGCGCATCTACACCATCACCGCCAGCGGTCAGCGGGCTCTTGAAACTTCAAGAGACTTTAGGGTTTCGCTGTGGAGTCAGTTTCCGGCCTTTGCCACTGGTAAGCTAAACTTTGGTTGAAAAAGCGACCCCACATACCGCCCCCTTTAGCAGAACGGCTGCTCCAACGAGTGCTCAGAAGCGACCTCGCCGAGGAAGTACTGGGCGATCTGGAGGAGAAGTTCTATGCTACAGTGGAACAGAAATCGGTATGGAGGGCGAAGCTGAATTACTGGTACCAGGTGGCGAATTACCTGCGGCCATTTGCTATACGAAAGTCAAGACTCAAAAACTCAAATTATACGGCCATGTTCCAACACAATCTCACTCTCACTTTTAGAAACTTCCAGAAACACAAAAGTCAGTTTCTGATCAACCTTGCCGGGCTGTCTACAGGGCTCACTTGCGTTCTCTTTATCTATCTGTGGGTAACCGACGAAGTATCCACCGACCACTTTCACAAAAAAGGAGACCGGCTGTACCAGATCATGTCTAACCACACCGACGCCAGCGGGGTATCCACCTGGAAAGGTGTGCCAGGGCTGCTGCTGGAGGAAATTCAAGCAACAATACCCGAAGCAGAGAGTACTACTGCCTTTACCGACCCACATGAATACACCCTGTCTGTCGGCGACGTTTATTTCAAAGCGAACGGAAGGTTTGCAAGCCAGGACTTCTTTGATGTTTTCAGTTACCAACTGGCTGAAGGAAATGGAAAAACAGCCCTGGCGGACAAATCTGGTATCCTCATCAGTCGCTCCCTGGCACAGCGGGTATTCAAAACAACCGACGCAATCGGTCGGCAAATCGTTTGGCATTCCTGGGGCAATGCAAAAACCGTTCAGGTTGCAGGCATATTAGAGGACATCCCTTCAAGCTCTTCTGAAAAATTCGACTTCATCATGTCATGGAATTATTTTCACGACGATCTGGTGAGCTATAAACAATGGAATAACTACTACGGTCGCATTGCCCTGGTGCTGGCGTCCGGGACGGAGCAGGATGAGGTGGCTGCCAAAATAGATGCGATCCTCAAAGAAAAGCTGGAAGGTGATCGTGTTTCCCTTTTTTTGGCCAAGTATGACGACAAATATCTCTACAGCGAGTACGAAAACGGCGTTCAGGCGGGCGGCCGGATAGAATACGTGCATCTTTTCTCGATGGTGGCACTCTTCGTTTTGCTTATCGCTTGCATTAATTTCATCAATCTGTCGACAGCCAAAGCTTCCCATCGCCTCAAAGAGATAGGCGTGAAAAAATCATTAGGTGCGTCCCGACAGTCGCTGATGGGTCAATACTTTACTGAGTCATTTTTCCTGATATTTCTTTCCATGATGGTGGCATTCAGTCTGGTGTGGTTGTTTCTGCCACAATTCAATTCTATCTCTCAGAAAGATTTGATGCTAAAACCAGATGGGCAGCTGATCGTAGCTGCTATCGGTCTGGTGGTGATGGTAGGTTTACTGGCTGGTAGCTACCCTGCTTTGTACCTTTCGGGTTTGAAGTCTGTCGAGGTGCTAAAAGGCAAGTTGTCCAGAAAGGCTGGAGAGGTGTGGAGCCGAAAAGCTCTGGTAGTCGTGCAGTTCAGCCTATCGATTATTTTGATTGTAGCGGTGGTGGTGGTATACCAGCAAATGGAGTTCGTGAAAGACAAAAACCTGGGCTTCAACCGTGAAAACATTATCTACTTTGAAAGGGAAGGCAAGTTCATCGAAAACTCCGAAGCCTTCGTAAATGAGCTTAAAACCCTTCCTGGAGTGACCGGAGCAGCAGTTTCAGGCTTTATGCTTGGAGGTGCCAACTCAACCGGCGGAGTAGACTGGCCGGGTAAAACCCCGGAAGACCAGCTACAGTTTTGGGAGACCAATGTAGGCTTTGGTACAATAGAAATGCTGGGCATTGAAATGGTAGAGGGCCACGCTTTTTCGGAAAAGTTTGGAGCAGACTCCACAGGAGTCATCTTTAATGAAACCGCTATCGCCGCCATGGGCATCGAAAATCCCATTAGCCAAACCATTACTCACTATACGGGCGATAAAAAAATCATCGGCGTAGTAAAGGACTTTAACATGCTTTCTCTTCACAAAACGGTAGAGCCGATGATGTTTCTGCTGGAGCCTGCCAAGACACATTTTGTGATGGCCAGACTTAAAAGCGGAAACGAGGCGGAAACGATAAAGGGCATCCAAACCTTGTACGAATCATTTAATCCAGGGTACCAGTTTATTCCGCTGTTTCTTGATCAGGACTATCAGGCGCTGTATGCATCTGAAGAAAGAGTAGCCATACTGTCACGTTATTTTGCAGGCATAGCTATTCTTATTTCCTGTCTAGGCCTTTTTGGCCTCTCCTCTTTTATGACAGAAAAGCGCATCAAAGAGATCGGTATTCGCAAAGTGCTTGGTTCAAGTGTCATAAGGGTTATGTACTTGCTTACTGCCGACTTCACCAAAATGGTACTGGCAGCTACCGTTATCGCCCTGCCCGTAAGCTACATAATGGCCAGAAAATGGCTCGAGAACTTTGCCTACGGAATTGACCTGACCTGGTGGCATTTTGTCTTCGCCGGCCTTGCAGCCCTGCTCGTCGCCTGGCTCACTGTGGGCTTGCAGACATTCCGGGCAGCGAGAATTAACCCGGCGAAGTGCCTGAGGAGTGAATAAGTCTGGCAACAATGATTCCACTAAAAGTATCTAACAGCTATGCCACTGCCACCAAGCCTTGCGGTTAAATTACTTGAGAAGCTTCTCCGGCACGACCTCTCCGAGGAAGTGCTGGGCGACCTGGAGGAAAAGTTCTATGCTACAGCGGATAAAAGGTCGGCCAGGAGGGCGAAGCTGAATTACTGGTACCAGGTGGTGAATTACCTGCGGCCATTTGCTATAAGAAAGTCAAGACTCAAAAACTCAAATAATAAGGCTATGCTACAACATTATATCAAAATTTCCTGGCGGTCGATTTCACGCCACAAGGTTTTTTCATCGATCAAAATCGGTGGCTTCGCAGTAGGAATAGCTGCCTGCCTGCTCATTGCACTATTTATTAGGCACGAGCTCAGCTACGATTCGTTTTACAAAAACCAAGATTCGATTTATCGGCTGACGAATCAGTGGTCGGAAGGCGGTGAGGTGGGCCGGTGGACAAACCTACAGGGGCCTTTGAAGACGGTAATAGAGGAAAACGTACCGGAAGTGAAACACGTAGCACGCACGGTGCAGTGGAGCTGGGGCAACGCCGGATCCAATCTGGTAAGAACCGCTGACTCACAGTTCAACATTGACGAAGAGGGGTTTATCTACGCCGACCCCGAGTTGCTCAGGATCCTTGAAGTAGACATGGTGTTTGGCTCAAAGGAGCGTGCACTTGATGAGCCCAACTCCCTGGTCATCTCCCGAACCATGGCTGATAAGTATTTCCCCAACGAAAATCCGGTGGGCAAGCAGCTGGTACTCAACGATGACCCTGAAACTACCTATACCGTTGGCGGCGTAATGAAAGATTTTCCCGCCAATTCACATCTGCAGGCAAATTTCATCCTCACTCTTTTTGGAAGAAAGGCCGGTCCTGGCACAAGCGGCTGGTGCTGCACCAACTACGTATTTTACACCAGCCTGAATGCTGGATCCAGCAAACTGGCTGTCGAACAAAAACTTTTGGATGTAAGGAACACCTACGTGATGGATCAGCTAAAAACGGCTGGCAAAACAGGGCTGGAGGAGATGGAAAAACACCATGGCTACTACCTGCAACCAGTTGCCGATGTTTACCTGAATACAGCAGAGGTGAGCGACGACATTGCCCACGGCAATTACGACCTTGTATGGATTTTTGGCATTATAGCAGGTATCATTCTGCTACTGGCCTGCGTCAATTTTGTCAACCTCTCCACTGCCAGGTCTGTGCAGCGAGCCAAAGAGGTCGGGCTCAGAAAGGTAGTCGGTTCGGTTCGATCCAACCTGATTGCTCAGTACCTGTCGGAGTCGGTTGTATTCTGCACACTGGCGATTCTCGCTGCCCTGATTGTGGCCACCCTGGCCCTACCCTTCTTTAACACCCTTGCGGGCAAGTCGCTGTCTATGCCGTGGCTTTCCTGGTGGTTTTTGCCTTCACTTGCAGCCGTGGCCCTGATTGTCGGTTTGCTTTCCGGACTTTACCCTGCCCTTTACCTCTCCAAATTCAGCCCGGTTGCTGTGCTAAGAGGCACCATGACCACCGGAGAGAAAGGATCATTTATGAGAAGCGGCATGGTGGTATTTCAGTTCGCAGTTACAGTGGTGCTTATTATTGGCGCTATCGTTACCCAGCAGCAGTTTCGGCTGATCATGAACAAGTCGCTGGGCTACAACAAAGACCAGGTCATCAATATACAGGGGCTTAACACCCTGGATTCAGCAAAAAAAGCCTCGCTCAAGCAGGAGTTGATCAATCTTCCTGAGGTGAAGTCTGCAACGTTAAGCGACTTCATGCCGGTGGCTGGCAGTGCCATTCACAACCGCACCTACTGGCTGGCCGAAGAAAGGCTGATTGATGACGGTTTCGAAGCGGCCAGGTGGACTGTGGACGAAGACTATATTGCTACATTTGGAATGACCCTGGTCGAAGGTGAATTTTTCTCCGGCATCGCTTCAGATCAAAAAAACATCATCGTTAACGAAAGCATGGCTAAGCAGCTGGGCATGGAAAGCCCGGTGGGAGCAGAACTGATCGATATGTTTGACCAGAAATACAAGGTGATCGGGGTGGTCAAAGACTTCTATTTCGAATCGGTGTTAGGAACCGTTGACCCACTTGCAATGGTATATGGTGCAGGCAATGGCGTGCTTTCGGTAAGTGTGCAACCCTCCGAGATGAACGGGACACTTCAGGCACTCAATACCGTTTGGGAAGGTTTCGCACCCAATCAGTCGTTCAGGTATGTTTTTCTGGATCAGCGTTTCGAACAAATGTACGACAGTCTCACCCGTGCCCGAACGCTCTTCATGATATTCGCCCTACTGTCTATCGTTATAGCCTGCCTTGGTTTGTTTGCTCTGTCGGCTTTCATGGCCGAACGACGCAGCAAAGAGGTGAGCATTCGCAAGATTCTTGGTGCGAGCGTATCCGGTCTTTTCACACTGCTGGCGCTTGATTTTATGAAGCTGGTAATAACTGCTGTACTGCTGGCCATTCCCATTGGGTGGCTTCTGATGGATGAGTTCCTGGGTGATGTCAAGAATCGGGTAGATTTATCATGGTACCTGTTTGCCGGAGCGGGTTTCACGGCTATAATCATTGCGCTGGCAACCATTAGCTTCGAAGCGCTAAGGGCCGCACTTGTGAATCCTGTTGAAAAATTACGGTCAGAATAATGCCACGGTCAGCAAACTCTTGCCCACCCCGTCTGGCTGAAAAGCTGCTCCACAGAGTGGTCAGAGACGACCTCGCCGAGGAAGTGCTGGGCGACCTGGAGGAAAAGTTCTATGCGACGGCGGAAAGAAAGTCGGAGCTCCGGGCGAAGCTCAACTACTGGTACCAGGCAATAAATTACCTGCGGCCATTTGCCGTCAAGGGACTAAAGTCAACAAACTCAAATAACATCGACATGTACATTAATTACATCAAAACCGCTGGACGCCACCTGCGGAAAAACAAACTGCATTCGTTTATCAATACTGCCGGGCTTTCGGGGGGCATGGCAGTGGCCATCCTCATTGGCCTGTGGATTTGGGACGAGTTGTCGTACAACAAATACCACGAAAACTACGACCATGTGGCCCAGGTAATACAAAACGTATCCAACAACGGAGAAATTCAGACCTGGAGAACAGCTCCCTATCCACTGGCTGAAGAGCTCAGAAACAGTTATGGAAGTGATTTTAAAGAAGTGATCCTCACTTCCGGCCAATGGGAAATGATCATCGCAGCAGGTGACAAAAAGCTCACCAAGACTGGGCTGTTCGTTGAACCGAACCTACCCGAGGTGCTGACACTAAAAATGATTGCCGGCAACCGAAACAGCTTGCAAGACCCTGCTTCCATCCTGCTTTCGCAATCACTGGCAAAAGCTTATTTTGGAGATAACGACCCGGTTGGACAGCAACTTCAACTCGACAACCGGATGAATGTGTTCGTCACTGGCGTGTACGAAGACCTGCCGGACAACTCTACCTTCAAAAACGTTTCCTTTTTTGCGCCATGGCAGCTGTATTACGACGCCACCGAGTGGATCAGAACGATGAATGATCCGTGGCGACCCAACGCCTTTCAGGTATTCGTGGAGTTGCCCGAAAATGCAGACCTAAATGCCATTTCGGCCAAGATAAAAGATGCGAAGCTCAAAAAGGTAAATTCAGAATTGGCCAAAAAACAACCAGCTCTCTTTCTTGACCCCATGAGCAACTGGCACTTGTACTCTGACTTTGAAAACGGAGTGAACGTAGGTGGCCGGATCAAGTACGTATGGCTGTTTGGCATCATTGGAGGCTTCGTTCTGCTGATGGCCTGTATCAACTTCATGAACCTGAGCACCGCCCGATCCGAAAAAAGGGCAAGAGAAATTGGCATTCGCAAAGCAATTGGCTCCCACCGAAGCCACCTGATAGCACAGTTCTTCACCGAGTCAGTTTTGGTCACCTGCCTGTCTTTCCTTCTTTCTGTCATCATCGTTCAATTGTCGTTGCCATTTTTCAACGAAGTGGCCGACAAGCAGATAGCAATCCTCTGGAACAACCCCGTTTTCTGGATGATTGGCATTGGCTTCACCTTATTCACAGGTCTTATTGCAGGCAGCTATCCTGCGATCTACCTCTCGTCCATACAATCCGTGAGAGCGCTCAAAGGCACCTATAAAGCCGGCCGTATGGCAACTGTTCCACGCAAAGTACTGGTAGTCATTCAATTCTCTATCTCCTTTATTTTGATCGTGGGCACACTGGTCGTATTTAAGCAGATCGAATTTGCGAGAAACAGGCCGCTGGGGTACGATTCAAACCGTCTGGTGGCCATACCCCTCCTGACCGACGATATTCATAAGCATTTTGATGCAGTCAAAACAGAGCTTACAAACAAGGGGGGCATTGTAGAAATGGCTGAATCGGAGAGCCCGATGACCAGCACCTGGTCAACCACCAGCGGCTTCGACTGGCCTGGTAAAGATCCCGCTCTTTCGGTCGATTTCCCTACGGTAGGTGTTTCCTTCGACTTTGGCCAAACCATTGGCTGGGAGGTAACACAGGGACGGGACTTCTCAAAAGATTTTGGATCGGACAGCTCGGCGGTGATTTTAAATGAGGCGGCTGTCGCATTTATGGGTCTGCCAAGTCCGGTGGGAGAAACTGTGAAATGGTTTGGCGATCCGCTAAAGGTGGTGGGTGTTGTCAAAGACGTCATTGCCAGCTCCCCCTACGAGCCAGTGGCGCCTACTGTGTACTACATTAACAATGACCCCGGCAATTATGCAATCGCTAAGCTCAATCCCACAGTAAGTGGCAGCGATGCGATGGCAACCATCGAAGCCGTCTTCACTACATTCAACCCATCTCAACCGTTCGAATATCAGTTTGTTGACGAGGCATATGCTAGGAAATTTGGCAACGAACAGCGAATTGGCAAGCTGGCCTCCGCCTTCGCATCTTTGGCCATTTTCATCAGCTGTTTGGGTATTTTTGGGCTGGCCTCATTCGTGGCAGAGCAACGCACCAAGGAAATTGGCGTGAGAAAAGTGTTGGGCGCTTCATTGTTCGACCTTTGGAAACTGCTTTCCAGGGACTTTGCGGCTCTTGTGGTCATATCATCACTTGTGTCTGTTCCAATGGCTTACTACCTGCTGACCGGCTGGCTGGATAACTATGAGTACCATACCACGCTCAACTGGTGGGTGTTCGTAGTCACGCTGGCGGGCACGCTCATCATCACGCTGGCAACTGTGAGCTACCAAACCATCCGGGCGGCGATGGTGAATCCTGGCAGAAGCCTGAAAAGCGAGTAGATGAATGTTACACCATACATAATCAAAGCGTCCAAATAGCATGAACAAAACGAACACTCCCCCACGTCTTGCCGGAAAGTTGCTTTTAAAGCTTCTCAGAGACGACCTTGCCGAAGAAGTCCTCGGCGATCTGGAGGAGAAGTTCTATCGGACAGCCGAAAGGAAGTCACTATCAAAAGCCCGACGCAATTACTGGTACCAAACACTTCACTACCTAAGACCTTTTGCAATAAGAAAGACGCAGTCAACAAACTCAAATATTACAACCATGTTCAAGCATAACTTACTACTTTCCTTCAGGAACTTTAAAAAGTACAAAAGCTCCTTCTTTATTAATCTCGTTGGTCTGTCAACCGGTCTGGCCTGCGCTCTGCTCATTTACATGTGGGTAAACGACGAGCTTCACGTCAACAAATTTCATGCAAACGACAACAGGCTCTATCAGGTAATGGAAAACACCGAGCTGGCCAACGGAATCATTACGCAAACCAGCACACCCGACTTCCTGGCCGAAAACATGATCAAGGAGTTTCCTGAGATCGACATGGGCGCTGGCGTTACCCCCTCCGAGTGGTTTGGCAACTTCACGCTTGTGGAAGGCGATAATTATTTCAAAACCACCGGTCAGTACGCTGAGAAAGACTACTTCAAAATGTTCTCTTTCCCATTAATTGACGGCGATGCCTCCACAGCCATTGCCGACATTGGATCGATTGCCATTTCCGAAGACCTGGCCAAAAAGATTTTCAAAACCACTGAAAATGTGATTGGCAAAACCATGGAGGTTCAGCTCCTCAATTTCAAATATCCCGTAGCTGTTTCGGCTGTTTTTGAAAACCTCCCGGCCAACTCAACGGAAAGCTTCGATATGGTACTTTCGTGGAAGATGTGGCAGGACATGAGCGATGCAATAGGGAGAAACGTGCACTGGGGAAATCATGGCCCTGACACCTATCTGGTACTGAAGCAGGGCACTGACATTGATGCTTTTAACCAGAAAATTGAGGGGTACATCAAATCAAAACTTGAGAACTCCAACGTATCGCTGTTTGCCACCAGGTACTCCGACAGGTACTTGTATGGCTCCTACGAAAACGGCGTGCAAGCCGGTGGGAGAATAGAATATGTCAAGCTTTTTTCGGTTATCGCCGTTTTCATCCTCCTGATAGCCTGCATCAACTTCATGAACCTATCTACCGCCAAAGCCTCGAGGCGAGTGAAGGAAGTAGGTGTTAAAAAAGCCATTGGAGCCGACCGGAAGTCTCTGGTTTTCCAGTACCTGAGCGAATCTACCCTGCTTGCCTTTTTTTCGCTTTTTGTAGCCATTATACTTGTTTTATTTTTCCTTCCACAATTCAACAACATCACTGGAAAGCAGTTGTCGCTCGCATTTGATTCAAACCTTATTCTCATGGTGCTCGGTATCACAATTGCAACCGGACTTTTATCAGGCAGCTACCCTGCGCTTTACCTTTCGAAATTCAATGCGGCTTTTGTGCTCAAAGGCGGTAGAATAAGCACTTCGGTAGGTCAGCTCTGGGCAAGAAAAGGGCTTGTTGTCTTTCAGTTTGCCATGTCGGTAATTTTGATCGTTTCGGTGGTGGTAGTGTATCAGCAGGTGAATTATGTGCAGTCTAAAAACCTTGGATATAGCAAGGACAATGTGATCCACTTCGACAAAGAGGGGCGAGTGATGGAGAATCAGGATGCCTTTCTTTCGGAAGCTAAAAACCTCCCTGGCGTAGTGAACGCATCGAGCATTCAAGCCATTGTGGTCGGCTCCCAAAATTCAACACAGGGCGTGGAGTGGGAAGGTAAAAACCCTGAGGACAATGTGCGGTTTGAGGTAGTGACGGTCAACTACGATCTTATTGAAACGTTAGGCATTGATATCCTGGAAGGCCGCTCTTTCTCGAAAGATTTCGGTGCCAATGAGGAAAACCTTATTTTCAACGAAGCTGCCATCAGAGCAATGGGGCTTGATAATCCTATAGGGAAGTCGGTCAAGTTTTGGGGCAAGGACATAAAGATCGCAGGTATCGCTAAAGACTTTCACTTCCAGTCGCTACACCAAAAAGTAAACCCGCTCATCATTAGGTTCGACCCATCCCAAACGATGAAAGTGATGGTGAAAATTGAGGCTGGCAAAGAAAAGGAGACCCTCGCAAGGCTGGAAGACCTTTATGGCGAATTCAACCCTGGCTATTCGTTCGAATATAGCTTTCTCGATCAGGATTACCAGGCACAGTACGTGGCCGAGCAAAGAGTCAGCAGCCTGTCGAAGTATTTTGCAGGGTTTGCGGTCCTTATCTCCTGCCTTGGCTTGTTTGGTCTGGCATCCTTCACCGCAGAGCGTCGCCTTAAAGAGATTGGTGTTCGCAAGATTCTCGGCTCTTCAGTTTGGAGCATTGTATGGCTACTTACATCGGACTTCACAAAAATGGTGGGTGCCGCCATCCTTATTGCCTTGCCCATCAGCTATTATCTTACAAGCACATGGCTACAGGACTTCGCATATTCTATCAATCTGACAGTTTGGTATTTTGCAGGAGCGGGAGCAGTTGCGCTTCTAATAGCATGGATCACAGTAGGCATGCAAACATTAAGAGCTGCCCGGGTGAACCCCGCCGATTGCCTGCGGTACGAATAAGAAATAAAAAAAGTAGGTAACGCAACCTTTCAACCCAAAAAGCATCTTTATCTAGTGTAACCACACTGGCCACGACAAACGTCTTAGCCAGTGTGGTTCATTACCATGCTTTTCTAACAAAAAAAGAATAAAATGAAATCATTTGCTCTACTACTTTTCTGCGCACTGGCAACGGTCTCTTCCGCTATCTCCCAGGACTTTGACTACTCATTCAAAGAAACCTACAAAGTTTCAACTCCTGCGCAACTCAGCATATCCTCCTCCGACGGCAACATTGACGTGCTGCCCGGTAATGGCAGCGAGATAGAGGTGTTTTTTGTGGTAAAACAAAACGGCCGCATGCTTGACATCTCAAGAACTCAGCTGGAAGAAGAGCTGACGCTGACCATCATCAAAACCGGCAGCAGTGTTGACATTACGGTGAAATACCCCAATAATTCGTGGAATATTGACTGGAGAGACCGCATCAATGTGGACTTTAGGGTGTATGCTCCTAAAGAAACTGCCGGTGACCTGAGGTCGTCAGATGGTAATGTGACGATCAAAGGCATGAGCGCCAGCCAGAAGCTAAAGACCAGCGATGGCAATATCCTCCTCGCCGAAATTACCGGAGACGTATCCGGCGTGACGTCGGATGGCAATATCAGAGGTGAGAAAATCAAAGGAAGTGTATACAGCCGCACCAGCGATGGCAACATCGACTTCAACAATGTAATTGGAGACGTAGAGTCTACGACAAGTGACGGCGACATCAGGCTGACAAATATCAACGGCACAGCCAGGGCCCACACCAGCGATGGCGACATAGAGATTTACAACGCCAAAGGGAAAACGCACACCGCCCAAACTTCGGATGGCGACATCTATTTCGAAGACCTGACCGGCGGAATGGAGGCCATAGCATCGGACGGCAGCATCAAAGGCAATATCATTGAGCTAAGGGGCTCTTTAAGGGCTAAAACTTCCGACGGGAACATAGAGATTTCTGTGCCCGACAATCTGGGCATGAACCTCTATGTAAAAGGAGAATCCGTCGACGTGCCGCTTGTCAACTTCTCAGGACGATCAACAAAAGAGGTCATCGATGGCAAGACCAACGGTGGCGGCGTAGACGTGAACCTGAGCACCTCCGACGGGAGGATCAGATTGCTATACCGGTAGTTGCCGGTTTGCTCAATATTTCGATAAGAAATTCGTATTTTCATTTGCAAATAGCCAACAACCGGGAGCTCAGCAGCAGGGTTGTTGCTTTTTCCATGTAAAGAAGATACGCCATGATTCATTTTATCAGTCTCATCATCCTGGTGTTTACCACACCTCCCAAAGCCCCCTTCGAAGCCCAATTAATTGACGACCGGGTATCCATCGGCTACGGCATCGCATTAGGCGATGTGGATGGTGACGGCAAGCCTGATATCCTGCTTGCTGACAAAAAGCAGTTCGTGTGGTACCGAAATGGCGACTGGAAAAAGTTTGTTATGATCGACAACCTCACCGAGCGGGACAATGTGTGCATCGCAGCCATGGATTTGGATGGAGATGGCAAAGTAGAGGTAGCTGTAGGTGCCCAGTGGAACCCCGGCGAAACCAGCAATGCAGAGCAATCGGGTTCCATTCACTACCTGATTGCGCCCGAAGATCGAACTCAGCTGTGGAGGGCCGTCGAGCTTCCACACGAGCCTACCATTCACCGGATGCGCTGGGCGAATGCATCGAACGGTAAATTTCACCTCATAGTGGTGCCTTTGCACGGGCGAAACAACAAAGGAGGTGAAGGAGACGGAGTGAAAATCATCGCCTACGAATACCCAAAGAACGTTGAAGATGCCTGGAATAGCGTGATTTTAGACAACAACATGCACATGACCCACAACCTGGATGTGGTAGCTTCAGGGCCTAAGAGTGGCAGTCTGTATTTTGGTGGCAAGGAGGGTGTTAGGGTCATTCAAAATTTCGCAGGTAAGAGTTCCTCAGGGTCAGCCAAAATGATAACAGGAATGGAGTACGGAGCCGGAGAAATACGGGTCGGTAATAGCCTCCTCGCCACGATTGAGCCAATGCATGGAAATGCGGTGGTGGCATACCTGGGAAATGAAAGGACAAGGGTGGTGCTGGACGACCAATTGAAAGAAGGCCACGCCCTGGCAGTAGCCGATTTTCTTGGCATGGGCAATGAGCAAATCGTTGCCGGATGGAGAACGCCCAATGCCGAGGGAAAGGTTGGTATCAAGCTCTATCAGCAAGTAACCGGGGGCAAGTGGGAGTCGCAGTGGGTTGACGACAATGGCATGGCTTGCGAAGATTTGCAGGTAATGGATTTGAACGGCGACGGCAAGCTGGACATCGTAGCAGCCGGAAGGGCCAGCAACAACCTGAAGATTTATTGGAATAAATAGCTTTTCCGGCAGCTGCCCTAAAACGACGGAACCATCACCAGCACTTCCGGGAGTGCCAAATGCCCCTATTCCACCACAATCTCATCAATCAGCATATTGGCTGGCCTCCCTGCTCCAGGGTGCCAGCCAGGCGTGTTGCCTATTGAATAAGCCTTTACTTTTACATACCTGGCGTTTTGTGGGGCAAACTCACCAATGAAGTCCCGCTGTTGTCCCCCGTATTGATCAATGGGCAGGGTATTATTCACAGTGCTCACAATCGTGTAGTTTTCACCATCGGCCGACAGCGAATACTCCACTTTTTTAGGGAAAAGCCTCAGCCAGAAGCCATATTGAAAATAAGCCGACTCAATCCGGCGAACGGGTTGAAGTTCCTCCAGGTCAATCACCACTTCCAGGTCTTGTCCCGAAAAGCTAAACCAGTTGTAGGTGTAGTCCTGGCTGCCCCGAATGCCATCTGTAAGCATAGTGGCATGTTCCCCGGCAATGTGGTCATTGGGCGGGCTAATAAATGTCGCCTTTTTACCGTAGGCCAAATGCTCATTCATGCCCTGAGCCAACAGGCGATAGTTGGCTGTTCTGTATTCGTCGGGCGAGGTGCTCCATTCTTTTACCTGGGTCACTCCTTCCCTGATGCAGAGGTCAGTAAAGTCGTCGACTTTTGACCGGAACTTAGTACTTGCCTCCCAGCGATTTCCAAACTTCTGAAACACGCCTCCTTCTCCACTGTATTTCTTTTTCGTCTGCTCCATCCAGGCATATTCGAGCGGAAGTCTGGCTATTCTTACCCGCTCCAGTAGCTGGGCTGAGTCTGCCACTAGCTGTTCGGCCTCATCAAACAACTCAGCATACCTTTCCATCAGCGCTGGCGTGAGGTAGCTGGTAGCAGCCTCGTTGGGCGAACCGAAAATCCTGAGCGGTTGGCTGGAAGCAGCCTGTGCTTGCGTCATTTCATCGATGTATTGCTTTATATGCTTCGCAGCCGCTCCATAATACCCTTGAAGAAAATCGTCTATGAGAGCATCCACATCTTCATCAGGATTCCACATGAGTTTTGAGATCAGGTAAGCCCTCAAAGCAGCGAATTCGCCACCCACTTCCCGATTACCCTGCTCAAAGAGGGCATTTACTCCATTTTTGGCAAAAAACTGAATATTCGGCTTGAGGGTGTGAAGATTAGGGAACGGGCTGATCAGGTGATTGAACTGGATCACATAATCCCACACGATAATGTCTTTGGCGATCTTGCCCCAGTCCTCCACATCTTTCACAAAATCGGCGCTGGTAGTGTCCGTTTCAATGGGCTTGTCTCTGTAAGCCTCAATGCTGCAAAGCATAATATTGACATTGTCTTTCGGAATCAAAGTTTTGGGAGCGGCCCGGCCATACTCGTAGGCCAGGGTAGAAATCATTTTTTCAGGAAACTGATCGGCCACCTGATTCACAAATTGAATGATGGAGCCTGAAGGCGAGCCTTCCCTGTCATCGATGGCTTTGCAATTGTCGCAGGTGCAGAAGTTCCTGTTATCATTTTGACTCACCGACCAGTATTTAGCTTCAGGGTTTTCAGCAATTTTCCGACGAAGGTTCTGGATAGCAATGTCCAGTACTTCGTGGTTCGTGAGGCATAGCTGCGTAGGCAGCCGCTTGCCATTCACCATGGCGAAGTACTCAGGATGTTCGTCGTAGTATACATCTGGAGGCACCAGCTCGTTGAAGGTGTGCACCCACATGCCCCAGTCAGGCCTGCCGCCCTTAGCATTGTGATCCAGCTTGTGCCAGTCAATGTACTCAGCATCCCAGGTAACCCGATAGTGGGTATCCCGGAAGCCAATCACTGGCACTTGCTTATCATCAATTTTGTCCAACACGATTATCGACTGCTTCGGCACCACCTTCACCTTTGGCGAATACATTCTGCACCTCAGGTACTTCTCCAGAAAGCTGTAAACACCATAAAGCGTCCCTTTTTCATTACCCCCTGCGATAATCAACCGCAGACTATCAGTCCTGATCAGGAAGCCATCTTCTTTCAGCTCATTGAGGTTGATTGGGAGTCCCAACTCGTCCAGTCTGTCGTTTTGCCCAAGCACTATCTCGTAGCTGCTACGGCTCCTGTCAGCTTCGATAATAGGCAGCGCAGCTCCTGAAATTTGAAGCAGGTAGTCTTGCAATACGCTGGCAGCTTTTTGTTCATCAATCGTGGCTGCCGACGGAACGACAATCCGGTAGAGGGTTTGTCCTTTATCCGCAAGGATTATTTTCTCTGGCGAGTTGTTTTCCTTCTTTGACTTGCTCTTTTTTTGGGCCAAAAGTGGATAGAAGCTGCCTGCAATTAAGAAAACAGCTATGAGGCAGGTAGATATTCGTAAAACCATGATAGTAGGGTGTGTTAGCAGATCAGAATAGCACAAGTAGATGGAAAATGCAATAGGAATTGATGTGTGAGGCTACTATTGCCTCTGAATGAATCTATTGCACTTTTAGGCTTTCTCCAAAACACACCTAACTGTTCGCTAGAAACTCCAATATTGTGTTTAAGCTGGTTACTTCCACACCATCGGCAATCCTGTAAGTGTCGGCACCGGGTGTAATTACGTGAAGTATTTCTACTTGCAAGTCCTCTTTTGCCAGGTAGCTGCCCTTTGTCAACACGGGAGAATTGGTCAGTTTGATTTCAGCGGCTAACAGCCAGCGGCTATTTCTGCGTACCAGCAGGTCAACTTCAGCCCCATCCTGTGTACGGTAGAAGTACATTTCATCGTCGGCACGAAGCACTGTCGACACCTGATGGATGACAAAACCTTCCCAGGAGCGCCCGGCTATTATATGCCCCATCAGACTGTCATAGGTTGAAATATTGGACAGGTAGTGCAAAACCCCCGTGTCACGCATGTATACTTTGGGAGATTTCACTATCCTTTTGCCCACGTTCGCAAACCAGGGTTGTAACAGCGTAATCAAAAACGCATTTTCTAAAAACATCATATACGTTTTGACAGTGGGCACTGTAAGCCCTATCGACCTGGCCAGATCGCTATAGTTCAAAATTCCACCATACACAGAGGCAATCATCTGAAGCAATTGCCTGGTAACACGGGGTGCAGCAGGCAAGCCATAAAGGGGCAGATCCCGCTGAATATAGGTATTGATAAAGCTTCGGTACCACCTTTCAATAAATGTCTTTTTAGCCGACAGAGCAGGCTCGGGAAAGCCCCCATGCGTCCACAAGCTTTCAAGTGAAATCTCCCCCTTCACTTCCATCAGGCTTAATGGCGACATTTCCAGGTAATTAATCCTTCCTGCCAAACTCTCAGAACTTTGCTTCAGGAGTGACGGAGAAGCCGAACCCAACACTACAAATCTGCCGGGTCTTCGGTTTTCGTCTACCAATGCCCTGATCAATGGAAAAAGCTCCGGCTTGTGCTGAATCTCATCAAGGATGATCGTCTTATTGATGTGAGCAGAAAAGAATAGCTCCGGATCCTGAAGCTTGTTGATATCCGAATCCCTCTCAAGATCCAGATAAATCATTTCAGCTTCAACGAAGGCACTTTTGACGAGTGTAGTTTTGCCCACCTGTCTGGGGCCGATAAGGGCCGTGACTGGGAACTCTTCCAAAGAAGTAAGGTAATCTTTTTCTATAAGTCGCTCAATCATCCCTGCAAATTTAAAAATTTATTTTAAATTTGCAGGGATGATTGCATCCGTATTTTTGCAATCAACAGCTCATTTTTTTTAACAAAAAGAGGGCTTGTGAATAGCATTAAACGACCTTCCATGTATCTTTTTAGCTAATGCTTTTTCCTTTGGGTTTAAAAGCTGAAATTCATAACTGCTACTTAAACAATCCTTATGCAAAAAACTTCATCGTTATTGCCAACATGCCTGTTTCTGCTCGTCGGGGTAGCGCAAGCCCAGATCACAGACGACCGTTCATTGCTGGCACCGGGTGCAACCGTCGAACTACTTGGCGATGGCTACAAATTTACTGAGGGCCCAACGCCCGACAAAAACGGAAACGTTTACTTTACTGACCAACCCAACAACACCATTCTGCGCTGGGATGCCGCTTCAGGCGAAATAAGTACCTTCGCTGCTACTTCCGGCCGTTCCAATGGCCTTTATTTCGACAAGAAAGGTAACCTGGTAGCCTGTGCCGACATGGACAACCAAATGTGGTCGTTCAGCATGGATGGACAGCACAAGGTGCTTATTGAGAACTATGACAACAAACTTCTGAACGGCCCCAATGATTTGTGGATTGACAGCAAAGGAGGTATTTACTTCACCGATCCGCTGTATAAGCGTGACTACTGGACAAGAGACCCGGCCATGCAGCAGGACGGGCAACATGTATACTACCTGAGCCCTGACAAGAAGACATTGAAGCGGGTGGACGAAACGCTCAAGCAACCTAACGGCATCGTTGGCAGCCCCGATGGAAAGAACCTGTTTGTGGCCGACATTGGCGACCGCAAAACCTATCGCTACGATATTCAAAAAGACGGTTCACTTAGTAACCGCATGTTGTTTACCGAAATGGGCTCCGATGGCATGACCATCGACAGCCAGGGTAATCTATACCTCACAGGAAGAAGTGGCGTAACCATTTTCGATAAAAGTGGAACTGAAGTCGGCAACATCCCAACCGGCAAAGGCTGGACAGCCAATGTGTGCTTTGGTGGTAAAGACAGAAAGACGCTGTTTATCACTGCCCTGGATGCTGTGTATGGTGTGAAAATGAATGTGGCTGGTGCTAAATAATCAATATAGATAAACATAAACACAATGTTAAAAAACACCCTTCTGACCGCCTTCTTTCTGGCTGCTTCTGCAACCAGTATTTTCGCTCAGTCCAACATAAATGTCGGTGCAAAACCCACCAAAAAAGCTGTGGTTTACTTCGACGGTTCCCGTGACATGCTGGATAAAAACTGGACCTACTGGGACGGCCCCAGGCTGTCTGCCCAACTACCGATCAAATGGCAGATCGTGAAAGATCCGGTCGACGGCGGAACTGTCATGAGCAGCAACGACCCAGCTGGTGCGGGCGGAAAATACGGCGCTGCCGATATAGTCACCAACAAGAAGTTCCGTGACTTTCGGGCCCATGTGGAGTTCCTGATTGTTAACCCCGGCGGCAATAGCGGGGTGTACCTGCAAAACAGGTACGAAATCCAGGTGCTGGACGGTGACTCCACCAGTCATGGCCTGGGCGCAGTCATCAACGAATCAGAATCGCCTTACTTCGCCTACAATGGTTTGGGGAAATGGAATTCGTACGACATTGTCTTCCGGGCGGCCCGCTTCAAGGACGGCAAGCTGACCGAACAACCTATGGTGACGGTTTACTTCAACGGCAAAAAAGCCCATACCAACCAGGTCATCAGCCAGGTGTGGGGCGGGCCTAACTCAGGCATCGACGGCGGCAATGATGGTGGCAAAGGCATTACCGACGTGCCTGGCGGGCTTAAGCTACAGGCAGAAGGCCACGATGTGTACTACCGCAATATCTGGATTGAAGAACTTGATTTGAAAAAGGCTGATACTGATTTCTAATACAAATACATCAGCCATGAAAAGACTAACCTACTGTGCCTTTGTACTATACGGGGCACTGGCAGCATGTAGCCCTAAACCTGTGGCGGAAACACCCGCTGAAACAACACCGCCAAAAAAAGAAATCATTGGGTACGTGCCGGGCTTCCGTGGTTTGCTTGACGAAAAAGCCATTGACGCCAACAAGCTGACCATCATCAACTATGCCTTTGTGGACGTAAAGGACAGCCTGGCCTGGTTGACCAATCTGGAAACGGATAGCACCAATTTCAGAAAGCTTAACTATTTGAAAAAAGACAATCCCGCCCTGAAAATTGTGATCTCCATCGGGGGCTGGTCGTGGAGCGAAAACTTCTCTGACGCTGTGCTCACACCCAGTTCAAGGGAGAAGTTCGCTAAGAGTGGCACCAAAATCGTGGCCGACTACAACCTGGATGGTATCGACATCGACTGGGAATACCCCGGCCTGAAAGGTGAAGACAACGTATTCAGGGATGAAGACAAGGAGAACTTCACCCTGATGTTTGAAGCCATCAGAAAGGAGTTGGATGCGCTGGCAGTTACCACTGGCAAGAAATACATCGTCTCCACTGCCCTGCCCTGCTTCCCGAGGCTTTTTGAAGTCACCAACATGGGAGAAGTAGCCAAACACATCGACTTCGTGAACATCATGGCTTACGATTTTTATGTAGCTGGCGACACCGTGGGCCACCACAGCAACCTCTACCCCTCCGAAAACTATGAAAAGGAAAACTCGGGGGACAAAGCTGTGAAAACCTATATCGAGCAGGGCGTGCCCGCTGAGAAGTTGGTGCTGGGTGTTCCTTTCTATGGCCGTAGCTGGACAATGAAGAGCAGCGATAACCTGGGCATCCTTCGACCAAGAAATGAAGTGATGCGAGGCAATGGGTTCACCTTTATCAAAGATAGCCTGATGGCCAATCCGGGCTTCGTCCGCTACTGGGACGATGCAGCCAAATCGCCTTACCTGTTCAATGCGGAAAACAACCAATTGGTGGTGTACGACGACGAAAGTTCCCTCAAACTCAAGTGTGAGTACGTGAACGACAATGGCCTTGCGGGTATCATGTTCTGGCAATACGCCAGCGACCCCAAGGAGTATTTGCTGGATGTGGTGAATGAGAACTTGGATTAAGAACTTTTTCTCAGAGTCTCCTGCAAGGGACTCTGAGAGAAAAACTTCTCCTGAATCAAGACACGAGCACATCGACCGTCGCCAGACCAACGTCATATCGAACCGAGTCACCCCGACCTTGCCGAAACAAAGTGTAGGCATTGTCGAAGGGACGAGGGAGATATCTCCACGCTGCTTGCAGTCAGCCCCTCCCACCGCAAGTTTGCTCTGCGAAACTTATGCCTTCATTTCAGCTTCGTTTACCACTGGATCCTAGCTCACCTTTGCTCGCAAAAAAAACAAAAGGTCCAGGCGGGACGCCTGAACCAATTTTGTTTTTTTATCACCAATGCCCTCTAATCGAAACACGCAGTTCCAATTACTTACTCTGCGCTGCCATCCACTCCATCACAGTAACTGGCCTGCCCTTCACCATCACGGGCGCTCCATTGAAATCAGTGCGAGGGAGGTTCTTGTGCAGGTATACCCACGACCAGTGGCCGTTGTAGTAGTAGTCGCTACCCCCTGCTTTTCACTCAGCGTCCTTTCAGAAGACTCTGAGCAACACGCATCACCCCTCCCTGTAAGGCAACATCAACTGCACCCTGGTGCCCGAACTCCAATGTCGCATGGGTCTCTCCCAGCCGGGCAGGCTTGTGACCTGGATTAGTCTGGCGTCCGCCAGCTCCTCCAGGTTGGCATTTAGGAAGCCTCCCTCTATCTGCCGTAATCATCCACACGTGCCAACTTCAAATTGCTTTTCAAGGCAAAAACAAAAGGTTCATGCGAGACGCTTGCACCAGCTTTATTTTTTAATACTAAGCCTTCTCGAATCTTTGCTATCTCATTGTCTCGGATTGTAAACCGAATACAAAATGAAATCGTTAACTTTACAAAAGGCCTTTGCATAACGAAACATCATGAAATAGCCATAAGGAGAGCCATACCCAGGGGAATGAATAAATCGGTCACGAGACTAAAAATCCATTCCTCAATGGTAGAGGCTATTCCATCTGGCCGCTAAAAATTAAGTTTTATACAGATGAAAGCAGAAACACTTAAACTGGATCTTATCGGGCGTTTGATGCGAGTGCAAAAAACATCGACGCTACAGCGAATGGACGAATTGATCACTCAGGCAGAAATGGAAACCAGAGCTGATGAGTCTATGGACGCTATCAGCAAAGGAGAGGTGCTGTCGTTAGATGAGTTTAGCCAGGAGAACAGAAAATGGGCGAAGGAAAACTATACAAAATAGTCATTGCCAGACCTGCCGTCATCCGCTATCAAAAGCATGTTCTTCCTTACCTCTACGAGAACTTTAGTTTTGATCGGGCTACTGAGATAGATGAAAAGATAATTAGAAAAGCTGGCACACTATCCAATAAGCCAGCCAGAGGAAGCCGAGAAAAATACCTCACCGAATCCAGAGAAGACTTTAGGTTTATCCTTCACAAGGAAACCAGGCACTTTGAAATAAAGATTATCTACTTTATCAAAGAGGAAGAATCAACGGTATACATTACCGACTTCTTCCCGACGAAGATGAGCCCAGAGAGGATTAAGGACAACCAATAAAAAACATCTGCCCCCCGAATTCGTAATTTCGAAGAACCAACCAGCAGTTCTATCATAAGAGCTGCAATCTGCCTACGCACGGCGATACACTACTTATCCACTCAGAGTCTCCTGCAAGGGACGCTGAGAAACACGCATCACCCCTCTCTGTAAGGCAGCATCAACTGCACCCTCGTGCCAGAGCTACCTACACCTGTCAAATCTTCTACTATCAGCCTGATTTTGCTTTTAAGGCCCGCATTGAACAGCTCAATGCGCTCATTAGTGATCACGCCGGCAAGTGACTTATGGCCTTCCTTCGCCTTCACTTCACTGGCTATTCCCTTGCCGTTATCTTCCACGGTCAGCAGCACATATTCACCCTCCTGCCGGAACGTAATCTTTACTTTGGCTCCGTCTATTTTTCCTTTCAGCCCATGCTCCAGGGCATTCTCAATCAAGGGTTGGGCAAACATCGGTGGAATCGATACCTCCTCTGCGTCAATCGCCTCGTCCACGGTTAGCTCATATTCAAACGAGTTATTGAACCGCAGCAGCTGCAGTTCCAGGTAGTTTTCCAGTGTGGCCACTTCCTCGTCCAATGTAATGAAGTCCTCCCGGGAGTTCTCCAAAATCTGGCGCATGAGCCGGGCAAAGCGGCTCATAAACGAAGCCGCATCCTGGGGTTTGTTTTGCAGCATATAGTTTTGGATGGCTCCCAGCGCATTGAAAATAAAGTGCGGATTGAGCTGGCTTCGCAGGGCTTTCTGCTCCAGCTGGGTCAACGCCTGGGCTTGTCTGTCGGCCCTCTGCCTATAGTAAAGCACCAAAATGGCAATCACCAGTAGCAGCACAATCGCTCCGCCAATGATCAGATAACGCTGCTGGCTGAGCTGCAACGCCTGGATCTCACCCATTTGTGCCAGGCGATCGATCTCGTTCTCCTTCTTCTCCGTTTCGTATTTGATGTTCAGATCCGATATCTGCAAGGCCTTGGTTTGGTTCAGCATAGTGCTGTCCAGCTTATAAAATTTGTGCAGCGCCTCCAACCCCTCTTTATAGCGGCCCGACGCCCGGTAAGCATTGCTCAGCATCCACCAGGCATCCGATTCCTTTTCAATAAACTCAATCTCCTGAGAAACGTCGGCCCCCAACCTGGCGTAGCGGATTGCCTCGGCAGTCTGCCCAGTCTTAAGATAGACCTCCGACAGGTTCACATAAGCTGCTGACAGATTTCGCTTCTCTCCCACTTCTATGCACAGCTCAATAGCCTTCAAATGGTTAGCAACCGACTCCTTGAATAACCCCATCCGTCCCTGCATTTCGGCTAGCCCTTCGTAAAAGTAGGCTTGCAAAAACTTATTGCCCTCTACCCCAGGGCTTTCAAGGGCCTGCTGGTAATAATAGGAAGCCGAGTCAAACATATTGAGAGCGGTGTAGCTATTGGCCATGTTGTAGTTCACTATCGACAGGTTGGCCTGGTTGGCCTGACTAAGCAACTGCTCACGTGACTTTCGGAAGTACCTGATGGCCAGCTGATAGTCTTCATTCTGATAATAGGCAGCACCAAGCGTGATAACAGCCCGGTTAATCGTCGACTCATCAGGGATTTTCTCTGCCAACTCCAGGGCTTTCAGTGAATAAAAAACAACCGAGTCGTTTTTAGAGAAGTCGCTGTAGTAGCTGGCTTTTACCAGGTAAATCTGCGCTGCCATAAAGTCTGACTTCAGTCGCCGGTTGATCATCTCAGCCTGAATGAGAGCAGCCAGGGCCGAGTCGGTCTTGCTGAGCTTCAGGTAACTATTGGACAAGTTGACAAGACTACGGATAGTGAATTCGTCATCCCCTGCTTGTTCGAACAACTGTACCGCTCGCCCGTGCCCGTGAATAGCCTTCTGGAACTGCTGCTGACAGGAGGCGTTGTCCCCCATCAACTTATAAGCCCTGGCCTGATAGCTGATCTCTTTTGCTTGTTCAGCCAGGTCGAGCAATCGGGCAGCCAGTGAGTCGGTCTTTTCTACATCCTGGCACAAGACACTACTTGCTTCAGTAAACAGCTTCTCAAGCTCGCTGGTACCGGACTGCTTAGCGAATACATTGGCAGCAAAGAGGAGCAGAGACATCAGGACAAGCTCCCTCACAAAAGGTTGGCGCATAAATCGGGACAATTATGGGTTAGGCAGCAGATGGGTACACATGACCTTTCCACACACCCACGACAAAAATAGAGGGTTATACCAATTTAACAGTACGCCAGAAATAAAATATGAACTAGTGGTGAAATAGGTGCATGAGCGAGGAAAGTTTGGCGCTCAAAAACAACCGTTGTTCGGTTCAAAGCACCTGCAACCAGTCTTCGAGTCAGCAATCCCTTTCTGCTCCTATGCCTTATCAACAGTCAAAATTGTTTGCAAAAGCACGTTAGCTCCGTTGGCCATGTCCTCCGTTTTGGTGAACTCCTTGAACGAATGACTGATGCCACCTATGCTGGGAACAAAAATCATTGCCACGGGAGCAATCATCGCCATGTTTTGTGAATCGTGCCCTGCACCGCTGGGCATAAATTTGGTACTCAATCCCAACGCCTTAGAAGAAGCATGGATAATCTGCTGAAGTCCTTTGTCAGTAAGGGCTGGCTTCGCCACACTCGGCTGTCTGACAAAACTGATTTTCGTACTCGTCTCGTCAGCGATAGCTGTTGCTCGTTTTTCTATTTCAGCGAAAAGCCGTTCAATTTTTTCGGACGACAAGTCACGCATCTCAAGCCCCAGGGTCACCTTGCCGGGAATGACGTTGTATGCGCCTGGATAGGCATTAACCTTTCCGATGGTGCCTACCTGGCTCCCTTCTGTCCCCCTGATCACCTCATTCACAGCAATAATCAATTTTGAAGCTGATAGCATGGCATCCTGGCGCAAACTCATGGGTGTGGTGCCTGCGTGGTTGGCAAAACCCTCCACTGTAACCTCCCAATGCTCTATGCCCACTATCCCTTCCACTATACCAATTTGCAGCCCTTCCTTCTCCAAAACCCCTCCCTGCTCAATATGCAATTCTAAAAAAGCAAGTATGTCGTCTCTCCTGCGGCGGGCGCTTTGAATAGCATCAGGGTCGCCTCCAAGCGCTTTAACTCCCTCAGAAATGGTGAGTCCCGCATGGCTTTTCTGCTGTAGTATTTCCGATGTAATCTCGCTTGACAAAGCTTTGCTGCCAATCATGCTCCCCTCTTCATCAGCGAAAATAATCACTTCAAGAGGATGGTCTGTGACTACCTTATTTTCATTAAGGACTTCGATAACCTCCAGTGCTGCCAGCGAACCCAGCGTACCATCGTAGTTGCCCCCGTCAGGCACCATGTCGATGTGCGAGCCAAAGGCGATGGGTTTGAGGGAAGGCTTCTTCCCTTTTCGTTTGCCAATGATATTCCCAGCCTGGTCGATGGTTGTCTCAAGCCCAGCTTTCTTCATCAGGTCCACAAACCACGCATGCCCTTCAACATCGCCATGAGTAAACGCCATCCTGTAGCCGTGGCCATTGTCGTTCCGCCCAAATTTGGCCATCCCCGCAATCCTGTCTTCAATCCGCTGTGCGTTAACATTCAGCATGTCACCACGTAAAACTCGTTTAAAATTCCACTGAGTAGCGCCAAAAGCGGCAATACTTAGAGTTGTTAACGAGGACTTCTTAATAAAACTTCTTCGTTGCATCGTGTGTAGGTGGGGGACTTAAGTAGATGATAATGAATGCTATTTGCGAATCAAACACCTCCCAATATATCAATAATTAACTTGGTTCTGCCTGGGTTGTACAAAAGCCCTCTCTTTTGAATTGCTCCCACATCACGCTTCAGCATGTAAAAGTTGCAGTGGGGTTTGCTCTCTTCTGCCGCAAGCGTCCAGCTTGTGGCCACCCTGCTTTGGCGTCCGCCATTGTACGACTGGCTATCCAACTTTGGTAATACAAAGGCATCCCGGCCTGTTGATCAAGTCAAAAAAATAATAGTAACTTTCCCATCCGTTGGAAAACCTTTCATTTAACCTGATATGAAAAAGACCTCAATCCTCCCCTCTTTGTTGTTATTGTTCACCTCACTGGTCATCAGCTGCCAGCCTGCAGCCGAAATCAACGAAGCCGATGTGACCCGAATCATTACCACGCTGGCTGCCGATGACATGGAAGGCCGTCGGATGTTCAGCCCGGGCATTGAAAAGGCGTCGAAGTTTATTCAGGGAGAATTTAAGGCCGCCGGACTGGAGTATGTAGACGGACTGACCAGCTACGAGCAAAAGTTCAATATGTACACCATCACCCCCAAAAGCGTATCGGTGACGCTCAACGGGCAACCTGTGGCTGAAGAGTACGCTGCCGTTTCGGTGAACAACGAAAAACTGGAAATCTCAAGCATTGACGAGGTAGAAGTCATCGTGGTGAACGCTGACGGCAACCTGCGGGGAGCTATTTCTCAGGCCAGAGGCATGAAAGGGAAAGCGCTGATTCTGGCTGATCCTTCTCATCAGGTCATGTTCGAAAGGTACCGTGGCTCATTGTCGGGAGGTAACCACGTGATGGCATTGGATAAAAAAGCTTTTGTGCTGGTCCTGACGAGTATTACCGACGTAAGCTCGCTAAACGTAAGCGTTGAAAACGACGTCAAAACAGAAAGCCTGTCGAACGTGGTAGGCAAAATCAGTGGCAAGCGGGCCAACGAAGTTGTGCTTTTCAGCGCCCACTACGATCACCTGGGCATTAGGGGCACCAAGGGAGACACCATCTTCAACGGCGCTAACGACGATGCCTCAGGTACTACAGCCGTGATCACTTTGGCCAAATACTTCAAAGACATGGGCACGCAGCCTGAGCGCACCATTCTGTTTGCTGCCTTTACCGCCGAGGAAGGTGGAGGCTACGGTTCGAAGTACTTCTCCCGACAACTGAACCCCGACGAGATTGTGGCCATGTTCAATATTGAAATGATTGGCAAGCCTGCCGTGAGCGGGCCCAACACCGCCTGGGTAACCGGCTTTGACAAATCCAGCTTTGGTGAGCTGCTCCAAAAGGCCGTGAAAGGCACCGAATATGAGTTCTACGCCGACCCCTACCCCGACCAAAACCTGTTCTACCGTTCCGATAACGCCACGTTAGCAAGGTTAGGCGTGCCTGCTCACTCTATCAGCACCACGCCCATAGATGTTGACAAAGACTACCACCAGGCATCGGATGAAGTAAGCACGCTGGACCTGGCACACATGACCAATACCATCAAAGCCATTGCAGCCGCTGCCACCGGCATGATCTCAGGAGAAGACACGCCAACAAGGGTGGATCCGGCGAATGTGAATTAAAGGCTTACTCAAACAGGGTCGGCAGCAGCTTGGTTGAGTGCTGTCGCCCTGCCATATACCCGGGGCATTAACTACGCTACTCAATCCTCAATCGCTTCAATCCCCTGCGCCTTCAGCTTGTCAAGATGATCCCTCATCGTTTTGAGTTGCTCCGGAGCGTGCCCCTGCCATTCGGCGACCTCGCCGGACACCTTGATAGGTTGCGCTGTTCGGTAGGATTTCGTTGGATTGCCAGGAAACTTCTTATCTGTCAGGTTGGGATCGTCTTCAAAAGGACCTGTTGGCTCCACCATGTAAATTCTGCCTGGCTTGTCGCCGACAGCAAGCTCCGCTCCCCAAATGGCAGCATCCAGCGTGGCGCTGAAGTAGACGTAGGCCGCCTTTTTTCCCGATCCGTAGTTGGATTGAAACCCTGGCGCTATCAGGTCGCCCGGCTTCAGGTTGGCTTTGGTGCCATGATAGTAGGTAGGCTTCCCTGTCTCGTTTTTAGTGCTTTCTGTTTTCATTACTGGTGTGTTGTTGGTGAGGGGGGCTGCCTTGTTTATTGGCAGCACTTGCTATGGTGAACATTCAAAAATATTCATCTCACCCCTTCCAAAACACCATTTTCCACTAAATTTTCTACGGTACAATATGCCTTCGGCCACGACGTTAATCATACAACCGGCCGCTCTTCGATACAAGACCAAAAGCGCCACAATCTACCTTCACTTGAACGACGTTCAGTGTCGGGTGTTGATTTTCCCGGCCACCAAATTCAAATACGTACTGGCTGCATGGATATCCGGCGGTGCGCCCGTAAGAGAGCAGGATAGAAACGCCGAAGATTGAAAGTCTGATTGCCGTCAAGTTTAGCCGCTCCAGAGATTTGGTGCCAACGTTTGTGTTTATGGAGTGCGGGGCATAGAAGGGCTAAACATTTCGCTACGCTACATTTTTTAGCCCGACTTGCACGTCTCTGTCCCCCCGACATCGAACTAAATTAAGAAAATACTTTTAATAGCTACACCACCACCACCACCACCACCACCCGCATTACATAAACATTTTGTTGGCGGCTGGGCTGTATAGCAACTATTAATTTTGCCCCTTAATTGTCCACTTAATGTCGCTTTTCATTGCCTCAATAATTTGTAGACAACGGTCTTTTTTGATTCTATTGAATTCAATTATTTGCTGAATCGTGCATTCATCAATTTCAAGTCGCCTTGCAGCAATTAATTTCTCTTTACCAGTATCAAACTCTTGAAGATTATCAATTATTTCGATTAGCTCCTTATAATGATTTTCCTCTAACAGAATGGAGGTAGTCTCAACTTGTCTGTGGGTTTTCATTAATGCTGCTTCAAATTTCCTCAAGTTTGTGGAGTTGGCATGATTCCATAAGTCGATACAGGCAAATTTGAGGTCTTGTAAATTCTTCCACAGGTCAATGTATAGCTCAAACTGTCGGTCGTTGTACTTTAATGATGTTGCTTTTAGTATTTCAAGTTGGCTTTTATAAGCTTCGATTTTCTTTTCGAAGTCATGCTCAATTTTCTTTTTATAACTATCTGCAAGAGTATTAGCAGCCAATTGTACAAACCACCAGATGACTGCGCCAGAAATTGAAATGGTTCCAATTATACCCCCAATTATTTTGACTATTGTCCAAGTGTCAATTGTCATTCTATTTTTATTAATGAAGTCAACATGCTACGCCCCAACTTGTCTTACCCAGTCACGGATGTGTGACCCAATTCGTTCGATGTCTCTATTGCCAAGGTCACCACTATGCATGATAACATTCCTAGAACGTTCAACTGTATCTAAAATATTTGAAGCCCAATCGAAAGTCCCCAAGTGAGGTTCGAAGAGTTTCCAATTTTGCCTAATCGTATCAGTTAGATGTTTCATCTCTGTGTAATTTATAAGGCTTAGTCCTCGTGGTGTGTGCCACCTAATTTTCTTTTCTTCTTCCATTCTGCCTTCAGCTTTTTTCCTGATGTTGGGGTCCACTGCTTCAGTCCACCAATTTTCACCAATTTCTTCTAGCAACTTTTTTTCAATAAACTGCCTTACGGAATTTTCGAAAGCTGCAATCGCTGTAAAGACTATTGACATTCTCTTTGACCTTATTACTAGTTCAGAGTCCATTTCATCAATTGCTAGTGTGGAAGCAAGTTTCTTAGCTTGCTCTTCAGTGAAATGGGATTTGTTTCTTCTTCCGACCTTATCTAAGGCATCTTCAGTTAGAAGACCTTTAAAAACAAAAGAGTAGTAATTATCCATTAGAATAAATGTTCTTTAAGACTTTTGAATATCGCATCGTAAACGGCTGTATCTCGAGTTTCGGGTAAATGAATCTCAATATTATAATGCAGGCTAGGGTTAATTCCTTTTTTATGACCAGCAATGAGAGGGACTTCGACAGATGGTTCTGGTGTTTTTGTAGTCTTGGTCTCTGGGGTATCTGGAGGTTTGATTGAGGATTTGGATGTCCAATCTGCATAATCACAAAGGGCTTTAAATGTTTTAGCCATTAGATTGATAATATTATCCTCCTTCGTTCCTTGCGTTAAGGTTTTGAATTTACCTTTGACATCAGCTTCACTTAACTTATTTGCTTTTTTGTTTAGTGCAAATAAGTCTGAATAAGCCTCTTCGATACATTCGGCAATTACTTTTTTTGATTCAGCTTGGTCTAAAAATCTAAAGTACTTTTCAGTAGGAACATTTGAAGAGTCAATTAGTCCTAGGTCTTTAAAAAGTCGAACATAAAGAGCATCATTACTGCTTGTGAACCCTAAAGTTTTAAGGAATCCTGTTGTTAAGCTTGATGGAGCCTTTGCGGAAAGTAGTGCATTAAAAATGTCATCGAGTTTGTTAGTTGCTACTAGGTAAGATGTTGCAAGAGCCATAACTATATGTTTATGTTATCAAATATTTGAGCAAAATGTCAAACTAATTCAGTTGCACAATCTGTCCTTACAGCGCTGCCGACAACGATTGCATAAACCCCTGTCCCCCACGCACTAGCGTTTATATTCAATATAATAGCAGGTGCCGGCCTGGTCAAATTGTATGCATGCTTACCCGTTGGCACCCTGCGTTTTCGGCGCTCACTGCCCGGGCTGTATGCCCTCCCCTTGCCATAAAGCGTTCACAGGTAAAAAGAAAGTCGGATAAGACAAAACCGCTGGCTGGTGAAAAATCCGGCAGAAAAAAACCATGCGGCCGGAGAATAAAAATTACGGAAATAATACTAGTCAAACGCCGTGTAATTTACCAGCAGTTTCGGTGATATTTTCAGGAGAATGGTCAGGCCAGCAGAAAACCGCCTGATGGCCACCAGGCTTTCACTCCCTTTTGAGGGAAGCGGGCCTGGCAGAAAAGGATGTGCGCTGCGCCGCAATATGGAGTCAGGAATAGCTAAACACCGTTTGCCACACAGCAGTTTGAAGACCTGAATGAGAGCAGCTTACTATTCTCTGAATAACTCCAGTTTTAAACTTTTCCCATCAGGCGAGGTCCATGTGCCAGTTGCCGCCTGATTCCCATCGGAAAAAGTAAAATTCAGCTTGCCGGTAATTGCTCCGTCATCATTCCGCTCCTCGATCTCAAAAATCCCATTTCGATTTATCCCTGATAACTCTATACCCTTACCCCTTGTGGTATATAGGTATTTACCGCTAGCATACTTTCCCTCTACATAATTAAGGACAAGCTTAATGCTGTACTTCGCATCAACTAGTCCGTCATAAACAATCCCAGTAATGGTCGTAACCGTAGCATCGATCCTTTCACCAAGAAGTACCTTCCTGCCATAATCGGATAAAAGCCCATCAATTGCCCGGATGCCGAGTGCATTCCTAAATTCCCCAACGTTATCTATGCCACGGTTGGCATGATTGGAACATCTTTCTCTGATGAGATAGATATTGGTGCTATCCAGGTAGAATGATTTTTGAAATGAATATTTTTCTATACCGGCCAGGCAATCGACGTAAATCGATCTTTCCACCTCGTTTATTTCCAAGCCTTCCTTCATGGATTCCTTGTATTCTGATCGGTTTTCCCGAAGCATTTCTTTTTTTGTTTGCGAGTCCCATCCATACGTTCTTATGATTTCATTAGTAAGTTGCAGCTTCCTCTCAAGGTTTACCTTCTGTTTTAGCAGGTCAAAGCCAACTTCTGAAAAAAGGTCATCCAGTTCTATTCTGTTCCCCGAGCGGGCGTCAAAAATCAGATAACTATCTCCAGACTCGCAATAGGCTGCACATCCTTCACTGGAAACCTGTAACACAAGAAGATTCTCTGTATTTAAAGTAACCGTGGTTTGGTAAAACGCCCATCCTTTAAAATGATCCTCCTCAGTTGGCCATACATTTTCAAAGATCGAAGACTCCTCTTTGCCTATCAATAGTCCCAGAACTGAAATCTGAAGGTATTCATTGATTCGACGAGCCGACTCACTGTTCGTTTTGATCAGTGCAAAACCATATTCACTTCCGTTATAGCTGTTCGTGTCTTTCAATAGCTCAACATCAAATTGGCCGGCACACACAAGAGGAATAAGCAATAACACTACTAGGATCGATTTCATTTAATGCTAAATTTCTTTGGTAAGGACATATTCGATTATTCTTTCATTCAATTGGTTTGAATAGACATTGGTCGGCGTGCAGCATTGTAGAGGTCACCTATAGCCGATGGCAGTTTAGTGGGTAGCATTTGCTAGACCCGTATTTTTGCACCTACTTCTCCCTGATTCCAAGTTCAGGGCGATTCAGATCGTACTCCACGTCCACATTGTTATCATTGCTCAGGCAACTCTCAACCTGAATTTGTTCAAACGTCTCCACCGTCAAGTCCTGAGCTATTTTAATATAGGCTGTGTACGCCTCCACCCCAGCTCCACACGACCCGTGGCCTCCAGAACCCGGATTTGATTGATGCGAATATTCAATGATCAAATGAAAACTTCCGTTGATGCTTTTCTGAGCTAAAATTTTAACGTCCTCAATCAATTCTTTTTGGCTCAGTTCGTTCAGGTTGAAACTCGCCATTTCTATTCCCTGCATTAAAAGCAAAATCCGGGCTTTGGAAGTAAAGCTAAAAGGGTGAACATCTTTTAATTGGACGGGCAACGGTTCGCCCTTACCCATCTGCCAAAACATTTGGCTTTGCCCTGGCTGAATCGTAAATACCTCTTTTGCATTGGGCAAATCGCAATTTTCGTCAAGGGTGTAGTTGGTGAAATCCGTAGGCACAAACAGCTTTAATCTTGTTTCACAGGCATCTGCATAACAAGAATGCCCTATCAACGGTATCTTCCTCCCAACTTTCTGGTACATGTACCAGCCATAAACCATGTGCGGCGTCCACCTGCTCGACTCATTCGCTTTACACGACTGATATGACTCTTCAAGGTACATTTTGATGGCATATTTTCCATCTATTGTCCCCTCCGAAACTGAATATGTTTCGAACTCGATGTGTGGCTCAAATACCCAAGAATGCTGGGCACTAGCATAGTAACCCAAGAAAATAAAAAATATAACCAAAACCTTCATCATTTTTACAAGGTAAGCTCAGAAGGAAAATGCAAGCGTTATTAGTCAAAAACAAATCATGTCACTGAAATATTTGAGAATCAAGTGATAAAAAGAAACAGAGAGGAGGGCAGCTTTGACGCATCACGCCTCCTCTATTTTTTTACCTTGCCCATCAGAACTAATTTGAACCTGAATCGTTAGTTGTATGTATATACATATAAATAACTAAAACGAACACGATATGTCAGCCATCATCAAAATAAAACCTCTGGGCTTCCCCTGGGAAACCCAGGATCCCTTCCTCTTCTGTGTGCACCATGCCGATGCCTACCCTAAGGGCAACGACGTCATGGGCCCCGATGCCTCCCTGGCTGGCAGAGCCATTGGCAACGACTTCACCATCAAAGACGGTTGGAGGATGTACCACGGCTCAAAAGTGCCCGGCTTCCCGGCCCACCCCCACCGTGGCTTCGAAACGGTGACCATCGCCACCAAAGGTCTGATCGACCATTCAGATTCCCTTGGAGCGGCCGCCCGCTTCGGCAATGGCGACGTGCAATGGATGACGGCCGGCAAAGGGGTGCAGCACTCGGAAATGTTTCCCTTGCTAAGCAAGGAGAACGGCAATCCGCTGGAGCTGTTCCAGATCTGGCTCAATCTGCCCCAGAAGCACAAGCTGGTGCCGCCTCACTTTGCCATGCTGTGGAATGAGACCATCCCAAGGGAAGTGGTAAAAGACGCCAACGGTAAATCGACCGAAGTAATGGTCGTTGCAGGTAAACTGGGCGACAAAACCGCCCCCACTCCTCCACCTCATTCCTGGGCCAATGACGCCGACCATGATGTCGCCATCTGGACGATTAAAATGGAAGCAGGTGCTACGTTTACACTGCCTAAAGCTTCGAAGGGAGCCAAGCGGTCGATTTACTTCTACAAAGGAGAGTTGCTGCAGGTGGAAGACCAAAGCATCAATGCCTACAAGGCAGTGGAGCTGCAAGCCGACCAGGAAGCAGTGTTAACGAACGGCAAGGAGCCTGGCTTTCTCCTGATGCTGCAGGGGAAACCTATTGGTGAGCCAGTGGCGCAGTATGGCCCGTTTGTGATGAACAACCAGGCGGAGATTCAGCAGGCGATGCAGGAGTACCAGCGCACGCAGTTTGGCGGCTGGCCCTGGCCCAACCACGAGCATGTGCATTCGAGAGAAAAGGGCAGGTTCGCCATCCACGCCGATGGTAAGGTGGAGGAGAAGGGGTAACCAGTAAAGAGGTCGCTCTGTGCAAGCCGCAAGAGCGCCCTCTTTACTTTTTGGTGTCCGCAGTTTCGATCCAGGCAGAAGTATTCGAAGGGCGATCTCCAACTCTACCGTCATTGCGATCGAGCCACAGACTTATTTATTAAGAGTACTTCGTATCGGCGAGAGAAGCAATCTTTTTGTTAGGATTACGGTTCCAAACAAAAAGATTGCCACAGTCGTACTGTGTCCATTCACATAGATCAACAGAGTGGCACTCCTTCCCGCCAAAGGGCGGACAAGCGCAAAGACGGTTAATTTTCTGTTAGCGACTGCTAAATACGGCGTATAAATACCCTGTTCCACAGTCGTTCCGGCATGGTATCTTCACCTGCCGGCAGAAATACCCGCACAAATACCCTCCTCCCCTGATACAATTTGCCATACGGCACTGATACCCTCAAACGACGCTACCCAGGATATTTGTGCAAAAAAAACCTATGCGCAAATTAGCACTTACCCTATTCGCAGTTGTCGTCGCTCTGAGCCAAGTCAAAGCACAGACTTACTCTTACACGGTTCTTGAAAACGACCCGGAAAAGGCCTACACCAAGTTCATTGCACCCGAATTTGGCTCGGAGTTTTCCGGTGCCAACATCAGCATCCTCGTAGGTGCCAACGCCCGCATGGGCATTTCTGATAAGCTGGCATTTGAAGGCGATGCACAACTCGACGTTTACCAGTTGAGTGGAAAAGGCCTTGGCTACCATTTAGAAGGAGGCATTTTTCTTCCCTTAAAAACAAAAACGAAGATAAAAGACGTGCCGGTTATCCTGAGCTACAATCCCTATGCAGGAAGCAAATATGAAAACGGCAAGGAATACAACATAGAAGAAACCAAATACCTCAACATCCCCAACATGGACTACAAAGACCAATATGGCGTGCGGGGAGGTATTTACTCCCGTGGGCTTGGTGTTGAAAGCGATGGTATTAAAGCCCCTGCAGCAACAGGAAGTTTGTCGCTGGTCGGTCCTTATATTGGCGTTCAAAAAACATCGCAGGCCTATGTGAAAACAAAAATCAACAATGATATTGACAGAATCGGCGCTGGCTTTGGCAGGTACTTCATCGACGTCATGCTCTTCCCGGTGAGAAGCTTAAGCGACGAAGCCATTGCTCCTGAGCTGAAGAAAGACAAGTTTGTTGGCTGGCGTGGTGGCTTTCAGTGGTACCTCGATCCCCACGACGGTGAGTACAAGCGCTTGATGAATAGTGTATTTACCGGAGAAATAGGCTCAAGACCATATACTGGCTTCTACCTCAACATGACCTGGGGGTTTGCTTTTATGAACAGGCGGTAAATAAGTTGCCACAAAGGCTTTCGGCTTGCAAATGCCAGCCGAAAGCTTCTCTCATATACCAAACTTTACTTTTTATCGAACAGGTACTTGTTCAGCAGCTCTTTCCCTTTTTTGATTTCCGCTCGCCCGCTCGACTCAATGCCATACCAGCCGCTGTACCCTGAGTCTTTGGCCATGTTGATCATTTTGGCGGTCAACTCCTCCGTTGGCTGGTTCCTGTAACTCATGCCATGGGCATAAGGCAGCGTTTTCTCCAGGTAGGCCACATTGTCGAAGTCGTCCATGGGCCGGCGCCAGTCAGGATAAGTGCCAAAATACAGGTTGTTCACCTCCTGCATCAGCCTCACCATCCAGTCGCCGTCGTTCGAAACTCCACCGTGGTTTTCAATGACCACCTTTATACCGGCCTCCATGGCATACTCCAGCAGCATATTGTACGATTCCACGGCCCATTTAAGCGCTTCCTCCGGGTTGGCACCTTCCGGCCCTCTGCAGTTGGTGCGGATGGCATGGCAGCCCAGGTACTGCGCTATGTCAATCCACTTGCGGTGATTGATCACAAACTGCCTGCGGCCCTCTTTGGTATCGGAGGCTCCATCGCCTTCGGCATCTACCATTATCAGCACATTTTTTACGCCGTGGTCGGCGGCGTTTTTGTTAAGCTGCTTCAGGTAGTTTTCGTGAGGCACTTCCATGAGTGTGTTCACATATTCTATTCCGTTCAGACCAAAGTCTTCTCTGGCCACTTTGGCAAAATCGAGGGTTTTCCATTTCCCTTCTCTCACCTCATCCACCAGCGACCATTGGGCAAGCGAAATATCATCCTTCATAATGATGGGAGTTGATGGTTTCTTTTTGGAGGCCGCAAAGGCTGCGGGCCCCATCAGGGAGGCAGCCCCAACAGCCGCTGTCTTTCCCATAAAGTCTCTTCTGTTCATATCGTTAGGTGTTTAATTTTTCTTTCGGTTAGTTTTGCCGATGCAAGTGGTGCCACCAACAAGTTGTGGGCACCACAATTCTGCATTCTCTTACAGCTCCCAGCCTTTCCTGTATTCTCTTCTCAGGAACTTGTTCGCTTCGGCATCATTCGTTATTTCCATTTTCGCTGAGTCATAAACCACCCGTTTGCCTGCCCGCAGGGCCACAGCACCAAGGTTGATTGTTTCAGAAGTAGCCCCCGCATAAAGGAAGCTGCCAGGTGACTGCGTTTTACTTTGAAAGGCATCAATCCAAACATCGTCGCCCCGCACCGTGGTTTCCTCGGGGGCTGGCTTCCCTGCCAGGTAGCTTTTCATCCGTGCTTCGGGCAGTAGTACTGGATTTTCACACCTGAACTCCGCCAAAATCTTTCCTTTATCTCCCACGAACATCATCCCTTCCTGTGGCATGTCCTTTCCATCGACCTCAAGCTCTTCAGGTGTTGGTGGTTTCATGCCGCCGTCGTACCAGAACAGGTCGAAGGCAGGAAGTGTCTCTTGTTTGGCAAACTTAAACCTGACGATACTCGAGTAAGGGAAGGCAACATCGTTCACCACCGCTTTGCTTACCCCGTCCACAGTTGTTCTGGTAGTGGTACCATAAGCTTCGGCACTGTAGGCAGGCGTTTTCACTCCCAAAGTCAGGAACAGTGGCCACAGGCTGTAGTGGCCCATGTCGGCTATGCTGCCTCCACCGAAGTCGTACCAGCCCCGGAACACGCAGTGGGTATAGTCGGGGTGGTAGGGCCGATCAGGCACAGGGCCCAGCCACAGATCCCAGTTGAAGCCATCAGGAACAGCTGGTTTGTCGGTCGGGTTTTGCGTCCACTGCTGCCATACCGGGCGGTACGACCAGTTGTGAATTTCCTTAAGGTTACCAATCGCACCCTCATCAATCCATTTCTTGACCACGTCATTACCACTCCGCTTGCTCCACGCCAGCAGGTGGGTGCTCGTGCCGGTTTTCCTGGCAGTGTCTATGGTCAGCTTGGTTTCGTGCATCCGGTTGGCAATGGGCTTATGGATCACCACATGCTTGCCTTTTTTCATGGCTGCTATCGACACAGTAGCGTGCAAATGATCAGGCGTCATCACCTTCACCGCATCAATGTCGGTTTCTTTCTCCAGCAGCTCCCGGAAGTCTTCGTAAGACTGGCAGCCTTTGTACTTACCCGATGGTTTGTTTTTGGCATAGTATCGTGTTACGAAATCGAGACCGATGTCCCTTCCGCCCATAATCCCATTGAAGTTCGCCCCCCAGGAGTCGTCGCCCAGCGCCTTTCGGATACTGTTTCTTATGCCGTAAGGTGACCAATCGATGTAGTTGGTGCTCAGTTTGTTGGGATCGCAAACGGAGGTGATTTGCAGCTTGGGGTTGGCAATAAGGCCGACCATTTCCCTCATGCCCTGGGTGCCGCAGCCAATGTAGGCCAGGTTGAGCTTGTCGCTGGGAGCAACGTAACCTGTGCCTCCCACAACATGCCTGGGAACAATGGTGAATGCCATTGACGCCAAAGCAGCCGACCCGACGAACTCCCGCCGGTTGATTTTTCTTGCTGGTGCCATAGTTTAAGTAGTTAGAGCGTTCTATAGTTTTTTCAATACATGGAACGTACTATAAGTTACCACCTGACTATGAAGATCACAAAGCAAAAGTGTTGAATGGGGAAATTGTTGGCGGAAACATCGGTATATTAAACCATCGCTGGCAAGTGGCTAGGCCAGCGGCACCTCATAGTACTCCAGCGCCCATTCCAGCATGAACCTCACCCGGTTGGGCACTACCTTATACACGATCAGCTGCGGATTATCAACGCTGCCCAGGTAGTGTTGCAACAGGCGGTTGCTGTTCCAGATGTCTTCCAACAGCGCTCTATCAGCGACCACCTCAGCCACGCCGGTAATCCGCACCTGGTTATGCTCTTCGTCGACATAACAAAGCTCCACTTTGGGGTTGGTGGCAATTTCCGCCGTCTTTCCGTAGCTTTTCAGGTTAGCCACATACACAGTAAAACCGTCTGTACGCACCGGCGACACGGGCCGCAATCTGGGCTGATCACTGTCGATGGTAGCCAGCACAGGGAATTTCACCTTTTTTACAAGCTCAGCAGCCAGCTGTGGTACTTTGGCGGGGTCAATCGGTTCGGGCGTAGGTTTCGGCATAACTTTGTTTTCTTAGTGAGCTAAAATTAAAGGTTTCCTTCGAAAAATGGCAGTATAAAAACCAACTCCCTTTGCTTAAATTACCTCTCCTGAATACTTTCGTTTATGCGGCTCCTTTACCTTTTCCTCGCCCTGGCGGCCATAGTGTTGATCTCCTTCTTCATTTGGGGAGACCCACTCATGGAGACTTTCTCCATGGAGGGCTCGGTCAGCTGGCTCAATCAGTACGGCAGCTGGGCCTGGCTCATGGGCATTGTGCTGCTGATGGGCGACTTGCTGCTGCCACTACCAGCCACGCTTGTCATGTCTGCCCTGGGCTATATTTATGGGCCGGTTGTGGGTGGGTTGATAAGTGCAGCCGGTTCGTTTATCACAGGTTCCTTCGGCTACTGGCTGTGCCGACTCATGGGTGAGAAGGCGGCCATCAAGCTGCTGGGTGAAAAGGACTACGAAAAGGGCAAAAAGCTTTCTGGTAAATTAGGCGGCTGGGTGGTGGTGCTCTCCCGCTGGCTGCCCGTGTTTCCGGAGGTAATCTCCTGCATGGCTGGCATGGTACGCATGAATGCCACTCACTTTCATCTTGCGCTGGCCGCCAGCGCCATTCCTATGGGATTTGTTTTTGCCTTTATTGGAAGTGCGGGAACGGAAAACCCAACCATTGCTGTGATACTGAGTGCGGGGCTGCCTCCGCTGATTTGGCTGGCCATCAGGCCGATTTTTAAGGCAAGGCTTACAACGTAAGCCCCGCCTTCGCACATGTAGCTATTAAAGTCGCTTTACGCTGGGTTTCAAATCGGTCAGGTCGGCAATCCTGATCTTCTTATTGCCTTGCTCTATGCTTTTTCGGGCAGCCACACCAATCAGCACCGCCATGGCTCCATCACGGCTACCAGCTGCATGACGCAATGGATCGGCCGCATTCGGATCTTTAAAAATTCTGTCCTGCAGTCGGCTGTCGCCGCCGCCATGGCCCGCTCTCACTCTCGGCACTTTGATCTGCTGATAGTCGGCAAAGTTCTTCATCACCATCATCTGGTCAAACTCCTCAGCTTCTTCCTTTTTGCCTTGCGTCATTTCCAGCTCATGGCGGTTGGCCTGGTCTACCTCGTCCTTGCCCTGCTGCCAGGGTATGTCCTCCCAACTATCCAGCCTTCCTTCCATGCCATTGAAGGCCACTCTCCAGCCTTCGTACGGTGAGTAGGTCGTCAACGAATAGTTCACCACCACTCCGTTAGCATACTTGATCTGCGCACTCATTTTATCATAAATATTGATATCGTCCTTCCATACGCAGCCGTCTCTCAGGTAGCCATCATATTTTTCATTGTCAGCGTACAGGCTCATCAGGTTTTTGCTCTTGGTCATGTCCCAGTAAAACTTGCAGTTGCCTTTGTGTGGGCACGGCCGGCAGTTGGTATGCTTGAATTCAGTATGGTTCTTACCGTAGTGCTCCAGCTCCCCAAATGCCACCACTTCAATCGGATCGGAGTCGATCCACCAGTTGAGCAGATCGAAATGGTGACTGGCCTTGTGCACCCAAAGGCTTCCGCTGTTCTCAACCAACCGGTGCCAGCGACGGAAGTAATCCGCTCCATGGTACACATTGAGGTACCAATGGAAGTCCACCGAGGTGAGTTTCCCTGCTACATTATCCGCCAGTTGCTGCTTGATGGCGGTGGCCAAAGTAGAATACCTGTAGTTAAAGCCCACAATCACCTTTTTGCCCGACTTGCGCTCAGCATCCAGTATCGCCTGGCATTTGACGTCGTCGGTCGTCATGGGCTTTTCTGTTAGCACGTTATAGCCTTTGTTCAGCGATTTGATAACAAACTCATGGTGCGTAGAATCCATGGTGGTAACAATCACCAGATCCGGCTTCGTTTTGTCAAGCATGTCGTCGAAGTTGTCGAACATCTTGGCGTTGGGCGCAAAGTCGTTTTTAGCCAACTCCATCCGCCCTTTGTTCACATCATGCAGGCCAACAAACTCAAGGTCGTCGCCGTAGCTGTTAACAACCCTCTTTCCCCAGAAGCCAATTCCCCTTGACCCTGTGCCTACCATTACTACTTTCCTTTTTGCCCGGCGGGCGAAAGCATTCATGGGATTCACCAACATGGAGCCGGCCACGGCCGCTCCGGTAGTAGCTACAAATGATCTTCTCTGCATATGTATTTAAATAGGTTTCAATCAAGATAACCATTTGTCCCGGGAATTCGAAGCATTTCTTGTCATTCTCCAAATGGCTGATGTGAGCGGCGGCTGCCCTGTTTTCAAATTTGATTATATTGAGTGATGAAAAAAATGCTCCTGACCTACCTTGCCGCTATCTGTTTCGCTTACAGTTGCCAACAACCCGAAACGTCTTCCGCACCTTACGAAGCAGCCATTGCCGAAAGCAGCCGAATGATAGATTCGCTGATGACCGCTGAGAAAGTGCCGGGCATCGACGTAGCCGTTGCCATCAATGGCGAGATTGTATGGTCACAAGGTTTTGGCTATGCCGATCTTGAGAACGAAGTCCCTGTCAAAGCAGGTTACACGCTTTTCAGGATAGGTAGTGTTTCAAAGCCGATAGCTGCATCTGCTGTTGCGTGGCTGATGGATGAAGGTAAACTCGACCTCACACAACCTGTGCAAACCTACGTACCCAATTTCCCAGCAAAGAAGTATCCCGTAACCGTGAAACAGGTGGGCGGCCATATTGCAGGCATCAGGCACTACAGGGGAAATGAAATGCTAAGCAGCAGCTATTACCCCACGGTTGCGGAGGGACTCGATATTTTCAAAGACGATACGTTATTGTTTGAGCCCGGCACACGGTATTCGTATTCGAGCTATGGCTTCAACCTCCTGAGTGCCGTGGTAGAAGGTGCCAGCGGGGAAGATTTTCTTCCTTTTGTGCAAAAGAATGTGTTTGACGCCCTGCACATGGGCCGTACCACACCAGATGTCAACCACGAGATTATCCAGGGGCGCACCTCTTTCTACGACCTCGACAGCCTGGGAAGCATCGTGAACGCAACTTATGTTGATAACAGCTACAAATGGGCTGGCGGCGGATTTATTTCCTGCACCACCGACCTGATAAAATTTGGTGAAGCCTACAGAACAGGAACTTTCCTGAGCGATAGCAGTCGTTCCATTTTGCTCACCTCTCAAGTGCTGGCAGACGGCAACCCAACTGGTTACGGGGTTGGTTGGGGTGTTTGGGAAAAGAACGGCAGAAAGGGCTTCGGCCACACCGGCGGCTCTGTGGGAGGCATTACTGATTTTCGGGTCTACCCCAAAGAAGGCTTGATTCTCGTGCTTTTATCAAACTCCTCTGTTACAAAGTATGGAAATGTGAGTGACCGGATCGTCGAGCTTTTTCTCGCCGGTGACAAATAATGAAGCGATATTGAAGGCTGTAAAAGAAGAAAAGCCTCCTGAAGATCAAGAGGCTTTCTTTACTGTTAAACAGGTGTATGAATAAATTTGTGTTATGTAGAGGTATATACGGGAAACCACCTAGAGGTAACCACCCTTTTCGGAAATAATTTATTTTTTTTCATTTTATTTTAAAAGGCCATATTTAAGCATGATAAAGGTACTTTTTGTATGCCTGGGAAATATTTGCCGGTCACCGATGGCGGAAGCAATTTTTAACCGGCAGCTCAAAGAGCGGGGGCTGTCCGACCAGATAGCGTCCGATTCAGCGGGAACTTCACGCTACCACATCGGCGCCGATCCCGACCCACGTACCATCGACTGCGCCATTGGCAACAATACACCTATTGACCACAAGGCCCGGCAGATTCGGATTGAAGACTATCACGAGTTTGACTATATCCTTGCCATGGATCAAAACAACTACAGAGACATTGCGTCGGTTTTCAAAAAGGATCATCCTCACTTTCACTTGATGCGAGAGTTCGATGAGCGACGAGACAGCCTCGATGTGCCCGATCCCTACTTCGGAGGCATGGACGGCTTTCAGCAAGTGTACGACATGCTGTGGCGGGCAAGCGACAAATTAATAGACAGCATTGCCCGGGAAAAGAACCTCTAAATGTTTGACGAGCACTTCAAATCGTTTTTCGAAAAGGTCATTTTCCAAAGTACGGGTGTAGAAACAGAAGACATCGATTTTAGCTTTGTTGCCGGTGGCTGCATTAACAACACGGTAAAGCTAAACTGCAAGGCTGGCGTATTCTTTCTGAAATGGAACGAAAGCGCACCAGCAGGCATGTTTGAAGTGGAAGCCAGGGGGCTGAAGCTCCTGCAAGACACAGGAGCGGTGCGGGTGCCGGAAATAATCAACACGGGTACCATTGAAGGGAAAGATTATTTATTGCTTGAATTCCTGGAGTCAGGCAGGCGGGCTGCCAACCATGCGGAAACACTTGGAAGGGAACTGGCCGCTCTTCACCAAAACTCCTCCAGTTACTTTGGCCTCGATCACGACAACTACATTGGCCGCCTTCCACAAAAAAATGAATCCAAGCAATCGTGGGCCGATTTCTTTATTGAGTGTCGGCTAAAACCACAGGTGGGCCTGGCAGCCTATAACGGCCTTATTGCAAACGACACGGTGTTGCGATTTGAAGCCTTCCACGCTAAGCTGCCCACTCTTTTTCCTGAAGAGCCCCCTTCCCTGCTGCACGGCGACCTGTGGAGCGGAAACGTGCACGCAGGGCCCGACGGACATGCCTGGCTCATCGATCCTGCAGTTTATTTCGGACACCGGGAAATGGACCTGGCCTTTACCCAGCTGTTCGGAGGATTTGATGCCTCCTTCTATTCCGCCTACCACGAATCTTTCCCCCTGCAGCCTGGCTGGAAAGAGAGAACCGATCTCTGTAACCTCTACCCCCTGATGGTGCATGTCAACCTGTTTGGCACCTCCTATCTCCCAGCTGTTGAGCGAACACTTTCCAGGTATATTTAAAATATTTTCAGCGGTTTTCTTGCTGGTGCAATCGATTTAGATGTAGTTTTAAGCCTGTTTTAGACATTAACCCAAAGTTTAAGCGGATGGTAGACAAAAGCAAATTGGGCCAACCTGTTGGCACAACGCTTGATCGTTTTATTAAAAACAAACAAGACGAATTTTCTTTCGCTACCGGGGAATTATCCCAAATTCTGAGAGACATCGGGCTGGCAGGCAAAATCATCAATCGAGAGATTAGCCGTGCCGGCCTGGTGGATCTGGGAGGCTCAGTCGGTGAGCAGAACATCCAGGGTGAAAATCAACAAAAGCTTGATGTCATTGCCAATATCCGTTTCAAAAGAGCGCTGAGAAACGGCGGCGAGGTGTGCGCCATTGTTTCGGAAGAAGACGACGGCATCATCGACCTTAACAATCCTCATGGCCGGTACATCGTTGCCATCGACCCGCTTGATGGTTCTTCCAATATCGACGTCAATGTATCCATTGGTACTATTTTTTCAGTTTACCGAAGACTATCGCCGGTAGGTGGCCCCGCCCTGCGGGAGGATGTGCTGCAAAAAGGTGATGACCAGGTGGCGGCAGGCTATTTGCTCTACGGCTCTTCTACCATGCTGGTGTACAGCACAGGACACGGGGTCAATGGATTTACTTATGATCCGTCGCTGGGAGAGTTCTTTCTGTCGCACCCCAACATGAAAACTCCAACCACTGGCAATATTTACTCCATCAACGAAGGGTCGAGTCAGCTTTTCGATCCTGGTGTTCAGCAGTATATTCAGCACTGCAAGGAAAACCAACTCACAGCCCGGTATATTGGCTCGTTGGTCGGCGACTTTCACAGAAACATGCTGAAAGGCGGCATTTATATTTACCCGGCTACTTCGAAAGCGCCTAACGGAAAGCTGAGACTGCTTTACGAATGCAATGCACTAGCCTATATCATTGAGCAGGCAGGCGGAAAAGCCACAGACGGAAAAGGAAACAGAATTCTTGATTTACTACCCAACGAGCTTCACCAGAGAACACCCTTTTTTATCGGATCCAGCGAAATGATGGAAATGGCAGAGTCGTTCAGTCTGGCGACTGCCGATACTTCTCCCGTAGCTTAATTTTCTCCAGCTGCCGGTCTACAATGGCAGCTGTAAGATTACCCGCCACCTGTTCGGGTGCGCTCTCTTCCAGCAAGGATATGACTTTAGGTTCAGGCAAGTCGATCCGGTAGAGGATGTTCAGTAGCTGTTCAAAGGATTGATCAAGCATTCGGCGAACGACAGGAGTCAGCACTTCTATAAGCAGACTCCTGGCTTTGTCTTCATCATCAGCTGCGGTGTTCTCAACACTTTCAGGCACCTCGAAATGCTTGTTCAGCAACTCCAGAGCCCTGTTGGCAAGATCACGTTCGGCCATTACTTGTCTGCGGACTTCTTTTTGGCTGCGGGCTTGGCCTTGGTCTTTTCTTCCTTAGGTTGCTTTTCAGCGGCCTTGGCAGCAGGAGCTTTCTTTTCACCCGCTTCTTTAGGCGCTTTGGCTTTAGCAGGCTTTTCTTCCTTCACCTCTTCTTTGGGCTCGTCGAAAACCTCAGGGGCCACCTCCACCAAAATGCTGTACCAGTTCACCAGCTTCTTAATGTCGGACACGTATACCCTGTCGGCATCGTAAGTGGGCAACACATGCTTCAGAAATGACTTCAGCTCCTCGTTATCAGAGTTTTTGGTTAGACCAGTGTCGCCGGCAAATTCCTTGTGCACCTTGCGCATCACGTCCTCCAACGCCACCGTGCCTTCATTGTCGGTGGTGTAAATAGAAATCTCATGAAGGATAGACACTTTGGAGTTAGCGTTGACTATCAGCTTGGACTTCTTCTCATCTAACGATTCCAGTATGACGCCTGAGCGGGTAGGATTGAGAACTTTGTAAAGTCCGCCTTTGCCAGACACTGTTGCAATTTCTTTAAACTCCATATTTGTCAGTTTGTGGGCGCAATTTTAGATATTTTAATCTCACCATTCAACGCTTAATCACTTTTTTGCATAAAAAGCCCATTGGCTTCTTCTATATATCCGAGCAATTCTTCCTTTCCCCGCTTGTCTTCTGCGGAGGTTACGAACGATGGAGGAAGGAAAATCCAATACTTCTTCAATTCCCTCATAAAGGCCGCTACTGAAGATTGGGTGTGGTTTTTCGATTGTTTATCGGCTTTGGTGAACACAATTGATAGTGGTATTTCATTCTCCCCTGCCCAGTTGAGAAACTCCAGGTCAATTTTTTGCGGAGGCAGCCTCGAATCGATGAGCACAAACAGGTTGCACAGGTTCTTCCTTTCCAGCAAGTATTGCTGGTTCATGATCTCCCACTTGGCCTTTTCAGTTTTGCTTACTTTGGCCCAGCCATAGCCCGGCATGTCCATCAGCAGCCACGAATCGTTGATCAAGAATTGGTTGAGCAACTGTGTCTTTCCTGGCTTTGACGACGTTTTGGCCAATTTACTGTGGTTGGTCAGCATGTTGATCAGCGACGACTTGCCGACGTTGCTTCGCCCGATGAAAGCATACTCGGGCAGCTCGGATTCCGGGCAGGTATTAACGTTGGCATAGCTTGCCAGAAAAGTGGCTGTATCAATCCGCATTTTTTGAAATTTTGGCAAAGATACAAACCCTGCTGAGAACAAATTTTAAAAACGCAAGGTTTGCAGTATACTTGCGAAAAGTTTCGCACACCAGTTCCCTCATTCATTGGCCTTTTACTGGTTTTATTGACAATTATTTGCACTAGATGACCGTAGTACCCTACAAAGAAAAGGAAGGAAGCAAGAAAGCTCAGGTGGCTGAAATGTTCAACAACATTAGCCGCAGATACGATTTCCTTAATCACTTCCTCAGCCTTGGCATCGATATCGTTTGGAGAAAAAAAGCTGTTCGGGAGCTGAAAGAGATCAAGCCAAAGCAAATACTCGACATCGCTACGGGCACCGGCGATTTCGCTATTGAAGCCCTTTCATTGAAACCCGACAAAGTAATTGGTGTCGACATTTCGGAGGGCATGCTGGCCATGGGCAAGAAGAAAATCGCCCGCATGAAGCTGGAAGACAAAGTTGAACTTCAGATGGGTGATTCAGAAAAGTTGCTCTTCGATGACAATACCTTCGATGCGGTGATCGTTGCCTTTGGGGTAAGGAACTTCGAAAACCTGGAAAAAGGGCTGGCCGATATGTGGCGGGTGCTGAAACCAGGAGGAAAAGTGGTGGTGCTGGAATTTTCAAAACCCACCCGCTTTCCTATGAAGCAGCTTTATAGCTTTTATTTTAAGTACATATTGCCTATTATCGGCAGAATGATTTCCAAAGACCGGGCGGCATATACATACCTTCCCGAGTCGGTAAAAGCGTTTCCCGACGGGGCGCTGTTTACTAACATACTGGATCGGGTTGGGTTCAAAAAAACAATATGCAAACCACAAACCTTCGGCATTTGCTCCATTTATACCGGCATCAAGTAGCAATAATTATTTTGCTGCTTAGCCTTGCTTCGTCATCCGTAGCGCAGCACAGCACTGTCATCAACCTGCCCAACTACACTGAAAAGTTTCTTCACTATGGATTTGGAATGGGTCTGCACAGTTCCCGATATGCCATTCAATATTCCGATGCCTTTGCTGCCGATGACACGCTTCATTCGGTAGTTCCTCACAGCCTGGGCGGCTTCAAAATTGGCTTTATTTCCAACATGAGGGTGATGCAATACCTCGATTTCCGGTTTTTGATCACCGTTGGATTCTACGAAAACAAACTACTTTATCGGTCGGTGACAGGAAACACACTGGAGCAGCTGGTTGACGCCACCACGGTGGAGTTGCCTATGCTGCTGAAATACCGATCAGTGAGGCGTGATAATATTGGCATGTACCTGATAGGCGGCATCACTCCTACCATTGAGGCCCGTGGAAAAGACGACAAAGCAGACGCCAGCGAGCGTTTGCTCACCAAAAGCACTTCTGTAGCCCTGGAAGCCGGTGTTGGCTTCGACCTCTACTACCCGCTGTTCAAGTTCGCCCCGGAAATTCGCTACTCCTGGGGAATCTCCAATATCCTGACTAACGACGTCAACAAGTACAACGATCCGCTAAAGCGGGTTTCACCTCACAATCTGACTCTTTACATCACCTTCGAAGGTGGCCCATCTTAATTTGCCCCGATGACCACTCTCAACTTTCAGCGACTATTTGTCCACTGATTGTGGCAGGCTATGTGCCATTTGGTTGAAGTTTAGGTCTCTATATCTTTAATTGCCGCTGTTTACTCACAAAAGCATGCTAGCTCTATGAAAAAAATTGCCCTTATCACCGGCGCCACTTCAGGCATAGGAAAATCTACTGCTCATTACCTTGCTGACCAGTTTTATCTGATCATTTGCGGAAGGCGAAGAGACAAGCTGGAGGAGCTGGCGCACAACCTGCGAACCGAAACTGATGTGCACGTACTGAGCTTCGATGTAAGAGATCAGCGGGCCGTGAACCAGGCTATTGAGTCGCTGCCATCGAACTGGAGAGATATCGATGTGCTTATCAATAATGCCGGCAATGCGCATGGCATGGATGTTATTCATGAGGGCAGCACGAAGGACTGGGACGACATGATTGACATTAATGTGAAGGGGTTGCTTTATGTAAGCAAGGCCATCATCCCTGGTATGGTAGAAAAAAAGTCGGGTTTTATTGTAAACATTGGGTCAATTGCCGGGAAAGAGGTGTATCCAAAAGGCAATGTGTATTGCGCCAGCAAGCATGCCGTAGATGCCATCACCAACGGAATGCGACTGGATCTGAACCCTTACGGCATTCGAGTAACAGGCATTCACCCCGGCCTGGTGGAAACCGAGTTTTCGCTAGTTCGCTTCAAAGGCGACGAAGAAAAAGCCAAACAGGTTTACAAGGGAATGAAACCTCTGACAGGCGATGACGTGGCGGATGTTATCAAGTATGTGGTTACCAGGCCTCCTCATGTGCTGCTAAGCGACATCGTCCTATTCCCGACCGCCCAGGCAAGCGCCACCATGGTGCACAGAGAACCTTGATCAAATTTCGGACTCAAAAGGAAACGGCATCAAATCACTGGCTTTTTCGAGCACCAGCACTTCATCGTTGGGGTAAAGCAATAGCAGCCTGAACGGACGGTGTTGCTTATGCTGCATTTCCATCATCACCTGTCGGCAGCCTCCACACGGGTGAGCTGGTTCCGCCACCTCCGACTTTGCCGGAAAAGCGACAACGGTCAGCATTTCAATAGGCGTATCTGGGTAATTGGAGGAAGCGTGATACAGGCAAACCCTCTCAGCGCAAAGCCCTGCAGGGAAGGAACGGTTTTCCTGATTGGAACCGACGACCACTGTGCCGTCAGCCAGCAATGCCGCCGCCCCCACCTGAAAGTTGGAATAAGGGGCGTGTGCAGTAAAGCGTGCCTGCAAGGCGCTTTCCATTAGCGCTGCCTCTTCTTTGCTGAGCTCCTTTAATGACACGATTGTATAATCGATTTCTACTTTGCCCGTTCTTCTCATGTATACATATTCGATGGACAGCATTATACTGATTTATTGTTGAAAAAGTTTTAAAGCCTCCACCAAATCGGCTAATTTTCGAGCGATTTAACCCAAAAATATACATGACGAAGCGCATACTGTTAGTCGGAGCCGGAAGATCTTCCTTCTCTTTAATCAACTATCTCATTAGCCTCTTAAAAGAGAACAACTGGCAGCTTTGCATTGGCGATCTTGATGTAGGCTTCTTAAGTGAAAAGTTTGGTTCGGCTGAAAACGTACAGGTAATTTCTTTTGATATTTTTAACCAGGAGCAAAAAACCAAAGAAATAACGCAATCCGACCTGGTCATTTCTATGCTTCCAGCCAAGTTCCATATCCACGTGGCTGAAGTGTGTGCAGAGCATGGCATCAACATGATTACGGCGTCGTACGTCTCCGACGACGTCAAAGCGCTTGATGAAAAATTCAAAGCCAAAGGAGCTATTTGCGTCATGGAAATGGGCCTCGACCCTGGCCTCGATCATATGTCGGCCATGAAGGTGCTTGACCGGATCAAAGACAAAGGCTACAAGCTCCATGCGTTCGAAACCTTCACCGGAGGCCTGCTGGCACCTTCCACGGAGGACAACCCATGGCAGTACAAATTTACATGGAACCCCCGCAACGTGGTGCTGGCAGGGCAGGGCATTGTGAAGTTTATTCAGGAGGGGCGATTTAAGTATATTCCCTATCACAAGGTGTTCAGGCGCACAGAAGTCATCCACATACCCGGGCATGGCTATTTTGAAGGATACGCCAACAGGGATTCACTGAAGTACGTCGATTCGTATGAGCTTCAGGACATCCAAACACTTTACAGGGGCACCCTGCGCAGGCCCGGGTTCTGCAAGGCCTGGGACATTTTCATTCAACTCGGAGCCACCGACGACTCCTTTAAAATGGAGAGAGTCGACGAAATGACACACCGGCAGTTCATCAATTCCTTCCTGTATTTCAACCCTCACGACTCTGTCGAGTTAAAACTGGCCCATTACTTGAATATTGATATGGAGTCGGAAGAAATGTACAAGCTGAAGTGGCTGGGTCTGTTTGAGGATGAATTGGTTGGGCTGAAGGAAGGCACTCCGGCACAAATTCTGGAGCATATTCTCAAGAAAAAGTGGACGCCCCGCAAAGACGAAAAGGACATGATCGTGATGTGGCACAAGTTTGATTTTATGGAAGGCGACCAGGCCAGAGAAATCCAGTCGTACATGGTGGTAATGGGCGACAATGCCAACGATACGGCCATGGCCAAAACAGTGGGGCTACCTCTGGGCATTGGTGCCAAAATGATTTTGAATGGGGAGTTCAAACTGAGTGGTGTGCAAATACCCACGAAGAGAGAAATTTATAAGCCTGTGCTGAAGGAGCTGGAAGCCATGGGATTTGAATTCAGTGAAAGGGAAATAGACTTGATGGAAACAGCCAAAGGATAGGAACCGTCATAAATTCAGGTAATACGGTGCCAGCAGCTTTTTAAAGGCTGCGGTATAGGCATTTGAGTCATCTCGTATTACCAGTTCACTTTGTGTTGTCTTGGCTTCAGTTTTCGCATAGCAGGTGATCATTCTGAATATCGAGCCTCCTTCCTTGTTTCTGATGATGTGGTTTTCTAACGGATGCAGCCCTTGTAGTTTGGCCGTTTGGGCAAACAGTCCTGCCTCGTAGGCGGGATAGATCACATAAAACCTTCCCTCCGGCATTAGCAGCTTACCGACAACAGCAGCCAGGTCCTTCATTGAAAGGCTATAAGTATGCATCGCCAGCTTTCTTCTGACGTCATCGGATGGCACGTAGTTGGTATAAAAAGGTGGATTGGAAACAATCATGTCGAAACACTCGGGAGCTTCTTCAGCAAAAACCTGAATGGTAGTGTTGACGATATTCACTCTTTCCCTCCATGGACTGCTTTCCACATTTCGAAGCGCCTGTGCAGCTGCCTCCCCGTCAGCTTCAACCGACGTTATTTTTCCATTCGTTCGTTGAGCGATCATTAAAGCCAGCAGCCCCGTGCCGGAGCCAATATCCAGAACACTGGCATCGCCACCACAGGTGGCAATAGCTCCTAACAGGCAGCCCTCAGTGCTCACCTTCATGGCCGCACCATCCTGATTGATCCTGAATTGCTTGAATTGAAAGAAGTTATTTCCCATACGATATCCCTGTCAACACCTCACACCTTCCGTGATACACTCATTTGCAGCTGGTAAAATCACTGTTTGAAAGGCTAAAAAAGATTTTCACTGCTAAAAATACCTAAAAATAGGTATAGAACTCCGTGTTATTCTTGGGTACTTCGATGCGTACAAAAATGACAGCAGAAATCCTGTTCGGAAGCGATACCTGGAAAAAGTAAAGCAGCCGAAAAATGACCTGAGCAATCATTGGGGTTTCTGAAAATGTCGAACTACTAACTTCTAACCCCCGTGAGGCCATGCAACCTGAAATCAACAATGATAAACCAATTGCGGATGATCTTAAAAGCTCATCTGTAATAGGGCTGATTACCAATTACAAAAGAAAAGGAATGTTTGAAGCTCGTTTGGTAGAAAAAGACGACGATGATAAAAAATATATCTATTTGAAAGTGGGCCACGAAGACTTCTATATTGATCTGGACGAGAACGACATCCTAAGTGATATGTTCTCAGAGCATGAAATGGCCTCGCTTATCGAGGAACTGATCATTGAAAATTTAAGACTGGAAAGCAACCTGAGGGCTGCATCACAATGGCTCACAACTGATGAGTCGACTATTTTGGAGCTATCGGCCAAAGGATACAACGCACAGCAATTGTGCTCAAAAACAGGCCTTCCATTGGACACTATCGAAACACTGAAGGCAGAGCTAAGCTTAAAATTGAACAAGAGCAGCTTCGAGGAGGCCCTGGAATTTATCAGAATCAAGAAACTTTAGTAGTCGTAAGTTTAAGTAGTAGAATCCTCGAATCCTTGGTCAACTAGCAAGTGCGGAGCTTCAGCGCTTTGCACTGCTAGCTGATCACACCTCTCATTCTCTACGTTACCTGCATGGCCCTTCACCCAGTGAAACTTCACTTTATGAGGTGATGAAGCTTTTAAATACTCCTCCCAAAGATCCTGATTCTTCTTTCCCTTAAACCCTTTTTTCACCCAGCCTGCCAGCCAGCCTTTTTCCACTGAATTCACCACATACTGTGAGTCGGAATATACATCCACCTGCACGCCCGGCCTTTTGAGTGCCTGTAGTCCTCTGATGACAGCCAGCAGCTCCATTCTGTTGTTCGTAGTCAGCCTGTATCCTTGACTTAGCTCCTTCCTGAGCTCTTTGTGCAGCAACACTGTGCCATATCCACCAGGGCCGGGATTGCCTTTTGCTGCGCCGTCGGTGTACATAATTACCTTCATGTCAGCAGATTGGTTTTAATCAGTTTGATGGCTATCGAAAGCAAGATGATCCCAAATACCTTCCGAAGGATGTTGAGCCCAGCCTTGCCCAGTTTACGTTCGAGCCAGTTGGTAGTTTTTAACACCAGATAAACGAACAGCAGGTTGACCACGATGCCCACCAGAATATTCGGTAGCGAGTACTCGGCCCTGAGGGAAAGCAGGGTTGTCATGGTGCCGGCACCAGCAATGAGTGGGAAAGCAATGGGCACAATGGAGCTGGATGTAGCTCCTCCCTCTATTTGCTCGTGTTTAAAGAACTCTACCCCAAGAATCATTTCCAAACCAATGATGAAAATCACCAGCGCTCCGGCAATAGCAAATGAGCTGATATCAACACCAAAAAGGCCAAGAATTTTCTCTCCCAGAAAGAGAAAAACGATCATCAAAACTCCTGAAGCCAACGTAGCTTTTTCTGACTGTATATGGCCCACCTTCTGCCTGAGCGACACAATGATGGGAATGCTACCAAGGATATCGATAACAGAAAAGAGGATAAGAGAAACAGAAAGAATTTCTTTGAAGCTGAACATTTTCCTTATGAAAAATTGGGAGCGCAAATTTTGCTCTCTGAATCAGCTAATCAAAGTTTTTCTTGAGGAAAAAGCGAAGAGATTGGATTTCTTTTTTCTTGATGGAAGGAAAGTTGGCAATTCGTATAGTGTCTTCCTTCCACTCACCATAACCACTTCCGAGGGTAAACCCAGCATCAGAGGCCTTCTCCAGCAGCTCTTTTATCACTGACGGCTCAGCCTTCAATGGTATGACGGTGGTAGAACGCACCGATTCATTCTCTACTAGCGGTGTCCATGTATCAAACTTGTTCAGAAAATCCATCCAGTCGAGAAACCTGTTTTTTACTTTTCTACCTACGTCTTCAATCGGCCTTCTATCTTCCATAAGCCGGCAAAGCAGGTAGATGCCTAAAATATTTGGCGTATAGGGCGTTTGGTCTTTTCTGCTATTGGCAATAGAAAAGAGAAGGCTGTTGTAGTGATCGTTCTCATTCAATTTCTCAGCCTTTGCCACGGCAGCTGGCGACAAGATCATAACACCCATGCCAGAAGGCAGCCCAAAGCCTTTTTGCACGGAGGCAAACCAAACGTCGGCCATCTGAAAAGGAAGCGTGGTGGCAGCCATGCTGGAGGTGGCATCCACTGCAATAAGCCTGTCAGAGAATTGCCTCCGCAGGATCGTCAATTCCACGTCGCTTACCTGCGTGCCGTTGGACGTTTCATTTTGTGTAACACAAACAACATCCGCCTCGTCGGGAACGGCAAGTAACTTTATGGGGATTGAATCTTCTATATCAAATGAAGCGGCATGGGTTTCAATACCAAGCTTTCCAGCATATTCACACCATTTATTACCAAACGCTCCGTTATACACATGAAAGCTGGCTTTTGCAGTCAAACTCTGCGCAATAATCTCCCAGCATTCGGTAGCTGACGAAGTGAAAATGATCTCGTAGTCTTCGGGCACATCGAGTTTTTGTTTGAGCAGCTTCTTTGTCTTTTTGAAGAGCTTCATAAAGGCAGCACTCCGATGGTTTTCGGAAAGTATTCCTTCCATGTAAGCATCATAGAAGTACTCAGTCACCTTTGCATTGACCCTCGACGGCCCCGGATAAAAGGAGATGTGGCTCATTTATTATCAAGCAGATATTGAACTCCTAGTTTGTAGCCTGTAAGCCCCAGTCCGCTGATGATGCCTACACAATTCTTTGTCAGATAGCTATGATGGCGAAAAGCCTCACGGGCATAGATATTGGAGATGTGAACTTCCAAAACCGGTGTTTCGATAGCAGCAATGGCATCGGCAAGCGCTACCGACGTATGCGTAAACGCACCTGCATTGAGCACAACGCCTTTCTGCGAAAAACCAATTTTATGCAAATAGTCGATCAGCTCCCCTTCGTGGTTTGACTGAAAATACTGCAAATCGACAGATGGAAATGCTTTCTTGAGTTCTTCGAAATAGGTTTCAAACGACTGAGCACCATAAATGCTTTTCTCACGCACTCCCAGTAGGTTCAGATTGGGTCCGTTAACGATACTTATTTGCATACCTTAAGCCTGTGTTATCTAAATATTTTGTAAAGTAAATGTTCCTTGACTATTGGCAAGTACAATTCTCCTAAATTTACTGCCTATGGGCTGGGAACTTTACGTCAAGCAATTTAAAAATTACCTGAAACTAGAGCGCTCTCTGGCTCAGAATTCTATTGACGCCTACCTTCACGATGTGCGCCTGTTTGCACAGTTTATGGAAATCAAAGGGCTTTCGCTGGGACCCGAAGAAGTAAAGCCCAAGCATATCCACGACTTTCTGGAACATGTGAACGAACTTGGTCTGGCCGCCCACTCGCAGGCACGGATCATCTCCGGTCTTAAGGCCTACTTCCGGTTTTTGCTCAATGAGGGCGACATACAGAAAGATCCGATGGTGCTGATTGAGTCGCCCAAGCTTGGGCGCAAGCTGCCCGACACTCTCGACTACAATGAAATTGAGCAACTTCTGGCCGCCATTGATCTTTCCACACCGGAGGGCATGCGCAACCGAACCATCCTGGAAACATTGTACGGCTCTGGGTTGAGGGTATCAGAATTAGTCGGTCTTAAAAGAGAAAACGTGTTTCTGGATGTGGACTTTCTCAGGGTGCTGGGTAAAGGCAGCAAAGAAAGGCTGGTGCCACTCGGCTCCGACTCCAAGAAATACCTCACTATGTACATGAACGAGGTGCGGGTGCATATTCCCATCAAACCAGGTAATGAGGCATTTGTGTTTTTGAACAGGCGGGGTTCTAAGCTCAGCAGGGTGATGGTGTTTATGGTGATCAAAGACCTGGCAGCGAAAATTGGGCTAAAAAAGAAAATCAGCCCGCACACCTTCCGCCATTCTTTTGCCACGCACCTTATAGAAGGCGGTGCCGACTTGAGGGCCGTACAGGAAATGCTGGGGCACGAATCCATTACTACGACGGAAATCTATACCCACCTCGACAGAGACTACCTGAGGCAGGTAATTACGCAGTATCATCCAAGGAGTTAAAATTGGTGGATTAATGCTTTGTTGTTTTCTTTGCTCATAAATATCGTTGAATGTACAAAGCCCTTATTAAGCCCTTCTTTTTTCTATTTTCTCCCGAGAAGGCTCACTACCTGGCCATGGACTTGCTCTCGCTGGTTTGCAAAACGCCTGGCGGAAAGTGGCTAATTTCTAGACTATTTAGCTACCAGCGGCCTTCACTGGAAAAAGAAGTGTTTGGCATCAAATTCCCCAATCCCGTTGGTCTGGCTGCCGGATTTGATAAAGACGCCCGATGGATCGACAGCCTGGATGCACTGGGGTTTGGTTTCATAGAAATTGGGACATTGACGCCAAAAGCGCAGGAAGGAAACCCGAAGCCACGGCTTTTCAGACTACCCGAAGATGAGTCCCTTATAAACAGAATGGGCTTCAACAACCAGGGGGTGGACGCTGCCGTGGCAAGGCTTCGTCAAAGAAAATCAAAGGTAATTGTTGGTGGTAATATTGGCAAAAACAAAGTAACCCCCAATGAGAAAGCTGTCGACGAATATGTTCTCAATTTCCTTAAGCTATTTGATGTGGTCGACTACTTTGTGGTAAACGTAAGCTCACCCAACACGCCCAATCTCCGGGCGCTACAGGAAAAGGAGCCTTTGAAGCAGCTACTTTCCAGTCTGCAAACGGTAAACCTTTCCAAGCCAGCACCTAAGCCTATCCTGCTGAAAATTGCTCCGGATTTGACCAATAGCCAGCTGGATGACGTAGTGGAAATTGTCTCTGAAACCGGCATTGCTGGCATTATTGCCACCAACACCACCATTAGCAGAGAAGGCCTCGTTACTGACCAGCAAAAGGTAGAACAAATTGGCGCAGGTGGTCTCAGTGGAAAGATTCTGAAATCAAGATCCACCGAAGTTATTCGTTATCTGCACGAAAAGACCGGAGGCAGTATTCCCATCATTGGTGTGGGAGGCATTTCTTCCGCAGCCGATGCGAAGGAGAAACTTGATGCTGGCGCCTCCCTGGTGCAGGTGTACTCAGGCTTTATTTACGAAGGGCCATCCATTGTCAAGAACATTCTGAAACAGCTTTGATCGTTGCAAAGCTTGCAGCAGAAAGCTCATAGTTGCTGGCAAAGGAGCGCACAAGAAACTCCTGTGTCTTTCGTTGAATTGCTGAAGAGGTATCACTATTTTTGAGGCTTATTCATACATCCTGGGAGAACCTCCTACATGGCAAAAAACACTTTCAAAACAAATAATTACAAAAAAGAAGAACCAAAGAAGGAGAGCACGCCCCTTCCCAATTTTTTCAAGGACAAAAGAACCCACCTCGTTTTCGGCTTCTTTTTGCTCATTCTTTCCATCTTCCTATTTGTGTCATTTTTCTCCTACTTGTTTTCGGGTAAGGCCGACCAAAGTGTGGTGGAGTCATTCATGGATACGGGAATAAGGGCTTCGGGGTCGGAAATCAAAAACTGGCTTGGGCTCCTCGGTGCCGTCACTTCACATTTCTTTATTTTCAAGTGGTTTGGTATTGCGTGCCTGCTGGTTCCCCCGTTTCTATTCATCGTCGGGTTCAAAATACTATTTGGCAAATACCTGCTCCCACCCTTTCGGGTGCTTTCGTTTTCTTTGTTCTTCATCTTTTGGACAAGCCTCCTGCTGGGCTTCTTTTTGCTTTCCAGTAATGAGATTTCAGAATACGGATTCCTTAGTGGAGGCATCGGCTACGAGCTGGCCCTGATTTTTAACGAATTCATGGGCTGGGGCACCTTCTTGTTTTTGGTCTTCGCATTTCTGGCTTTCAATATCTATTTCTTCAACATCACTAAACTTTTTACTGAAACAGTTCCGGCTCCGGCAGTAGAAAATGAGGCTTTGGAGGGAGAAATTGCTGAAGAAACAGAAGAGGTTTCCGACGAAGAAGAACTCGAAAGCTGGACTGTGAGCGGAAAAGACAACGAAGAGCCTATAGAACTAGCCCTTGACAAGGAGCCACCCGTAAAAGAAAAAAGCACCGGCAATGTGCCGCTGGAGCTACTCAATGAGGAAGATCTGGAGGCAGAGCAGGAAGTAGACAAAGCCCTCAAAAAAATCCTCAGCACATCGCCCAAGCCCTCAGTGTCTGAAGACGTAGCCCTTGAGGTGGAGGAAGTCGAGGAAGAGGTTGTAGACGGAAAGCTGGCCAACTACGACCCCACCCTCGACCTGCCGAAATACAAGTATCCAACGCCTGAGTTGCTGAACGACTACCCCGACAACAAGGTAAAAGTGACGAAAGAAGAGCTGGAGGCCAACAAGGACAAGATCGTCGAGACCCTTACCAACTTCAAAATTGGCATTTCCAGCATTAAGGCAACCATCGGCCCTACTGTTACGCTCTATGAAATAGTGCCTGACGCCGGGGTGAAGATTTCCAAGATCAAGAACCTCGAAGATGATATTGCGCTAAGCCTGGCTGCTCTGGGGATACGGATTATTGCCCCCATTCCGGGAAGAGGAACCATAGGCATTGAAGTGCCTAACAAGAACCGGGAAATGGTGGACATGAAGTCGGTGATCATGACGGAGAAGTTCATGAAAAGCGACAAGGAGCTGCCCGTGGTTTTAGGAAAAACCATCTCCAACGAAGTGTTCGTGCTTGACCTGGCCAAAATGCCCCACATGCTGATGGCTGGAGCCACGGGACAGGGAAAGTCAGTCGGCATCAACGTGCTGCTCACCTCTCTGATCTACAAAAAGCATCCTTCTCAGCTCAAGTTTGTGCTGGTCGATCCGAAAAAAGTTGAATTAACGCTGTTCAACACCATAGAGCGGCACTTTTTAGCGAAACTACCCAACAGTGAAGAAGCCATCATCACCGACACCAAGAAAGTGATATTCACGCTGAACTCTCTGTGTATTGAGATGGATCAGCGCTACGATTTGCTGAAAGATGCGGCTTGCCGGAACATCAAAGAATACAACGGAAAGTTCGTCAACCGTAAACTGCTTCCAACCAAAGGCCACAGGTTCCTCCCTTACATCGTAGTGGTGATTGACGAATTAGCCGACCTGATGATGACAGCCGGCAAGGAAATAGAAACGCCCATTGCACGACTGGCGCAGCTAGCCAGGGCCATAGGCATTCACCTGGTGGTGGCCACACAGCGCCCCTCTGTGAACGTCATCACGGGTGTAATCAAAGCCAACTTCCCGGCAAGGCTATCATTCAGGGTAGCCTCCAAGATCGACTCACGCACCATTCTCGACGCTGGTGGTGCTGACCAGTTGGTTGGCATGGGCGATATGCTGCTGTCTACAGGTAGCGACATCATCAGGTTGCAATGCGCCTTTGTAGACACACCAGAAGTAGAAAGGGTGTGCGAATTCATTGCAGCTCAAAGAGGTTATGATACCGCTTACATCCTTCCCGAATTTGACGGAGACGAGGGCGGCGAAAGCGGAGTGGGCGAAGTAGATCTATCCGACCGGGATGCTTTGTTTGATGAGGCCGCCAAGCTTATCGTTATGCATCAGCAGGGCAGCACCTCGCTCATTCAAAGAAAAATGAAGCTGGGTTACAACAGGGCGGGAAGGCTCATCGACCAGCTGGAAGCAGCCGGAATAGTAGGGCCATTTGAGGGTAGCAAGGCGAGAGAAGTGCTGGTGAAAGACGAAATGGAGCTGGAATTTATCCTTAAAGGGCTTGATAATTAAACTTGGCACCAAACTTGGACAACAGGTACCTGACCTCCACAATCTGAAGCATTCAAACTTTATTGAGAGATTGGTGAGATAAAAGGTGTAGTTTTACAAGTTGGAAATGATAGTTTTTAAAAAAGAAGCAATGACATTAAAAGGAGTATTGAGTTTATTAGCATTAGTATTGACCACTTTTGTTTACGCACAGCAAGACCCGGCTGCAAGAGAAGTTCTTGATGCTATGAGCAATAAGTACCGCAAGGTACCAGCCTTCACAGCCGATTTCACCTACATACTTGAGAACCCGCAGGAAGGTCTCAATGAACAATTTGCAGGGAAAATTACGGTAAAGGGAGCAAAGTTTAAGCTGGAGCTCGAAGGGCAGGAAATCATCAATGATGGCGAAACCGTTTGGACTTACCTTGGGGAAGTCAATGAGGTGACAATCAACACCTACAGCCCTGATGATGCTGAGATTAACCTGAACAATATATTTGACTTATATAAAACAGGTTACAAATACATGATGGTGGATGACATGACCACTGCCACCAAAAAGACTGTGGACTTGGTTCCCGACGACAAAAACCTGAACTACTTTAAGATAAGGATGGACATTACAAGCGCAGGAAACAACCTGAACAGCTTTAAGATCTTCGACAAATCAGGCAACAGATACACTTACGCCATCACGAAGTTCACTGAGCAGCCAACTCTTAGCGACAAAGTATTTGTGTTTGACATAGCTGCCCACAAAGGTGTAGAAGTGATTGACTTTCGTTAGTCATCCTGCTTCTAAAGAACATAAAAAAGAAGGCCATCGAAACATCGATGGCCTTCTTTTTTATGTGATTCTGTTTGAATTACCTCACGCTGAATCCAACGCCAGCAGTAATTGTATTGTACTTCTGCACGGTATAATCACCATGTAGGGTGAGGATAGCCAGCTTCAAACGAAGTCCGATGGTGGCTCTTGCTCCTCCTGACTTGAACATCAAGTCGACAGGATCCTGCAATTCGATATCCGCAGAAGCACCGTTTGAAGCTTCAGCTTCGATTGTGTAAGTCCCCAACATTTTCAAGTTCGACTTAATCGAATTGGCACCAAACCCGCCGTATACGGTAAGGATGGATAGCTTTTTGGATACAAGTATCTGATAAGTCAGCGAGCTCACGGAAATCTCTCCGGTTCCGTCATCAGTGATTTCAGAACCAGCAAAACTGTTTTCGGCACTTAGCTTTGTGTAGCCAATAAGTACCGAGGCATCGAACGGGAGCACTTTCATTCCAGGAATCCATTGTTTGAAGTCGTGCATGACGCCAATACCGAATAGGCTGATAGAAAAATCCTCTGAAGCAATGGTTGGCATCAACCTCAGTTTCAAATCAGTGCCTTTCGGCAAGCCTATGCCCAATTGTGCTACAGGGGTTGGTACATAAGGAAACCCAAACCCTGAAGGTAGCTCAACAGCGCTATTTACCGTATAGGTCTGTCCCTGGTATTCTCTTTGATAACTTAACTGTAATTCTGATTCAGTGTCTCCTGGCCCGAAAAGTGTTTCCACATCGGCAGTGGTTTGGGCAGCGCCTCCATTTTGACTCACCCCAGAAATTGAACTGTAGTCGGATGCATTGAACTTAAAAACCTGTCCCTCTTGCGGAACTGAGGCCAAATTCACGGAAACGGTCAAATCAAAACCAGGAAATTTGTGAGGAGCAGCAGTGTTGTACCAGCCATTGGCCATACCTACGCCAAAGCCAGTAAAAAAAGGCCCCACGTAGTTTTCCAGCAATTTTTCAGCATCGTCACCTTGCGCTTTCAACACTTCAGAGAAATCCTGACCTCTTGACTCCTTTGAAGAAAGAACAACAATAAAAAGGGCTAACCCGAGACAACTAAAAACTTTTGTAAAAACAGACTTCATACGTTATACGATTTAGATTGGTTCATTATTTAGTCAAACCTATTAAAATGTAATTTTAATCAATTCATCTCAAGATTTATCAAAATGTTCTCAAAATTGACTTTTTCGAGCGTTGGCATCAATCCCCTAAAGTGGGTATTTATTTTGCATAGCTCCCCGTTGACTTAAAAGGGAGCACACAAAGTCCGCCCAAAAGCGTCAGCCAGCATTCCCTGCGAAGAAGCGAAGTTGGTCAGCATGGTGGTGCGTTTTTTACTTAATTTGCGGCATGATCTACTTTCTTTATAAAGCAGGGGCCTGGATATACTTTGCATTGATAAGAATTGTTGCTGTTGTGAACCCGAAAGCCGCCCTTTTTTATAAGGGGAGAAAGAACCTGTTTCGTAACCTTGAGGACAATTTACCTTCGAGCAGCGAACCACTTGTTTGGTTTCATGCCGCCTCGCTGGGAGAGTTTGAGCAGGGACGGCCCGTAATTGAAGAACTCAAAAGAAGGCTGCCAAACGTGAGAATTTTGCTCACTTTCTTTTCTCCATCGGGCTTTGAGGTGAGAAAAGGGTATGCGATGGTTGATTATATCTGCTATCTGCCAATTGAGTCTGTAGAAAACGTTAAACGGTTCTATGATCTCACCAATCCAAAGCTGGCTGTGTTTGTTAAGTACGAGTTTTGGAAGGAATACATAGACCAGGCACACAGCCGAAACATCCCACTGCTCTCCATTTCGTCTATTTTTTGGGAAGCCCAGATTTACTTCAAAAGCTATGGGGGATTCCTCAGGGAGTCGCTTTACTATTTTGATCACTTCTTTGTGCAAAATGAAGTCAGCAAGCAATTACTTGAAAGTATCAACATCGATAAAATAACCATAGCTGGTGATACAAGGTTTGACAGAGTGACCGCCATAAGGCAGCAAGCACGGGACATAGAAATAGCCAGGGTGTTCAAAGATGATGAGTTGGTCATAGTGCTCGGAAGTGTGTGGGAGAGTGACATGAAAGTACTCTTTCCGGCGCTCAACGCTCTGGGTAAAAAAGTCAAGGTCATTATTGCCCCACATCAAATTGAGCCAGGTTTTCTGACTAAAATTGAAATGAAGTTCAATCACTCATCCATCCGTTTTTCGAAAGCAACCGCTGAAAACGCCGCTAACTACCGACTGCTCGTGATCGATAATATTGGCATGCTATCATCTCTTTATGGCTACGGGGAAATCGCCTTTGTGGGTGGTGGCTTTCGGGGAGGGCTTCACAACACCCTGGAGCCAGCAGCTTTTGGCATTCCAGTGCTGTGGGGAGACAGCGAAACAAATGCAAGATTTGCGGAAATCGCAGGTCTTATCGACTCAGGAGGGGGGCTGCCAATAGGCTCCTCTGCCGAGGCCACAAAAGTGCTAACCGATCTGGTAGAAAACGCAGAAACTAGGAAGGCGAAGGGTAAGGCAGCCGGAGATTACGTCCAAAGCAAAACCGGAGCCACCAACACTATCGTTGATTACCTGATCAAACAACTTAAGTAGCATGAAAGGCAGAGTCATTAAGTCGACCGGGTCATGGTATTCAGTGCTACTGGAAAACGAAGCTGTGGTAAACTGTCGGCTCCGGGGAAAATTCAAACTGGACAAGCAAAAGGTGACCAACCCGGTAACGGTTGGCGACTGGGTGAAAATCGTTGTTGAGCCAAGCTCTGACACCGAGTACATCATTACTGATATTTATCCAAGAGACAACTACATCATTAGAAAGTCTCCCAAAAAAATGGCCTACGGGCACCTCCTGGCTTCGAATATCGACCTGGCAGTACTGGTTGCTTCTGTAGTATATCCAAAAACTTCCACAGGCTTTATCGACAGATTCTTAGTAACTGCAGAAGCTTACAGGATACCTTCTCTCATTTTATTCAATAAAAAGGATTTGTGGGACGATGAGGCCCGCAGTTTTGTCGAAGAAATGATGGAAACATACAAATCAATAGGTTATTCGTCACTCATAATGTCTTCATTTGACGACGTGGATATTCAAAAGCTAAAAGAAGTACTCCACGGAAAAACATCGTTGTTTTCAGGCCATTCCGGCGTGGGTAAATCGACCCTTTTGAATAAGCTCACCGGCAGCGTCACCCAAAAAACACAGGAAGTATCTGACTTTGCGAATAAAGGTGTGCACACCACCACATTTGCAGAAATGTTTGAAATTGAAAAAAATACTTTTGTAATTGATACACCAGGAATAAAGGAGCTAGCTTTGGCAGAGATTGAAGAAGAAGAGCTCAGCCATTATTTCCCTGAAATGAGAGAGCTTATCGGGCAATGCAAATACCATAACTGTACGCATACCCATGAGCCGGGGTGTGCGATAGTTGAGGCGCTGGATAGTGGGAAAGTGCCAGCGAGCAGATACAACAGCTATTTGTCGATGTACGACGACGAGGACAATCGCCGATAGCACATGCTTCAAATAGAAAAGAGCAAAGGATATAATTGAGAAAAATGAAGGCAAACGTAGGATTTGGATCAATTGACTACAAGGTAGAAGGGGAGCCTTTCGTTGGCAGGAATGAAGTGCTGGCAAAGCTGGATGATGATCTTACTGCAAGGAGAAACTGGCACAAACAGGGCTATGTAATAAAGAGGTTCCTCCCTTCTGGCACCTACCTTCAATTTCATGGAGGCATGGAAGAACTGTTCCGCAAATGCCTTACCCGGGCAGGTATTGAAGTCAACCCAAATTTCAAGTCAAGCAATTATCATGAGCTTGTTAAAGGTAATTATGATCTCCACCTTAAAGTAATAGAGCAAACCAAACTGCTTCAATGGTATGACTTACCTATTCATGTGTCAATAATTGAGGAGATCGTCTCAGAGATAGTATCGATACCAGTGAGATCCGTCAAGCCTATGAACGGAGAAAGAGTCTTCCATTTTCGGGTGGTGAGACCAGGAGAGCCAGACTTCAATCCGTTGCACAGAGACGCCTGGCAGGAGGAAAATAAGGGTGCCATCAATATTTATGTGCCACTTGTGGGGAGCAATCAAAACTCATCACTATTGCTGGCTCCGGGTTCCCATTTGTGGCCCGAACATAGAATTACCCGATCAAAGGAAGGAGCCGTCATGAATGGCCTGAAGTTCAATGTACCAGGCGTTATGGACTCTCAAATCCCCATCGCTCTTGAACGACCAAATCCGGGCATCAACCATGTGATGGTGTTTTCTCCCTACCTTATTCATGGCGGGGCTGTCAACAAGAACAGAAGAACAACCCGCATATCACTTGAAATGAGATTTTGGCGCAAATAAGTGGCTTTGCAGCCAATGGTAACTGTTTCGCAACCACCTAAGATCAATTTTAAGCCGGTTGAGAAGCTCCAAAATAAGATAAATAAAGGGCAGGCGGCCATACCCCTTAAGCAATTCCAAAAACAACGTGGCTTCTTTGTGGTTGGCACTGAACACCGACTGACGTATTTCGTACCTAAGCCTTCTTCTGAGAGCGTGATCCTCCTCTTCAGACTGGTTCATCTGTTGTATTTTCAAGCAAACCAGATAGGTAGAATGCAGTTGTTCGTCGCCCTTTTTATACCACCGGGTTGATAGGGATTCTGAATGCTTCCTGATCGAAGTAAACACCTCAGGCTGATAGGCATATTTATACTTTCTGGCAGACCTCACCCAAAAATCGAAATCTTCGTAAGAGAGCCGGGCATCGTATCCGTCAAGATTGTCAATCACCTGCTTCCGGAACATCATTGTGGGTGGAGCGATAAAATAGGTGGAGATAAGCAGCTTGTAAATGTCTGCTTCCGGCTGACGAAAGGAAGTAGAAAAATGGTGCTTCAGAAAATTACCGTTTTCGTTAATGTATTCAGCATTGTGGTAAATAACGCCAAAGCTTTCATCCAGTGTTTCAAAAAAAGAGACTTGGGCAGCGACCCGGTAAGGGCGCATCACATCATCAAGCGAAAAGTCGATGATATAGTCACCTTCTGCCAGCTTCAGTGCACTGTTGAACGAACTACAGTTTCCCAGATTTTTCGTATTCTCAATAAATGGAACATCTGGTTTACCTTTCAACAAAGACTTGATAACTTCACCGCTGTTGTCCGTGCTGGCATCGTCTACTACGATCACCTGAATATCAGGATAGGTTTGGTTCCAGACCGACTCCAGCGCCTCCTGTAGGTAGGGTGCCTGGTTATAGCAAAGACAGATGACGGATACCTTTTTCAAATCGTTTGCAAAATGTACAAAAATGGTGAAAATAAGATTTTTTGTATTGGACTACCCAGAACAGGTACCACTTCTATCCATCTGGCCTTTCAATACCTGGGCTTGAAGAGCATTCACTTTCCAAAACAACTTTGGGAAGATATTCAGCACCCAATTATGTCAGAGTTTACGGCATTCTCCGACACACCACTTTCACTTTTGTATCCAAAGCTAGACAAGGCGTTCCCCGGGTCGCTGTTTGTACTTTCCACAAGAGAGTTGAACTCCTGGTTGAAAAGCTGTGAGTGGATGTTCAGGTACAAAGCCAATGCGTGGGCATTTAACCAGGAACCCACCAAAACTTTCCATAGAGCACTGTTCGGCACCACTACATTCGACAAAGAAATGTTTACGAAAGGATACCATGAATTTCACAACGAAGCCCGCTCCTATTTTCAGAACAATGCGAACTTTCTTGAGCTAAACCTGCCTGAGGAAACAAGCCCATGGAAAAAATTATGCGGCTTTCTCGGCGCAGAGGAGCCTGATATCCCATTCCCACATCACAAAGACCACAGGTTTGAGCTCGTGGATCGGATTGCCATTTGGCTGGAGGATAAAAAATACAATAACTCCCACTCATGAACATCTTCGTCATTCCATCGTGGTACCCTACCGAGGATGAGCCTCACACCGGCATATTCATCAAAGAGCAGGCTATTGCCCTGGCAACCTGTAATCGCCAAAACAAAGTAGGTATTTCGACCTGGGGGTCGCACGTAAGGACTCTTCTTCTTGAGAGAGAAAATATACATTTGTGGGGCAGAAAGATCCTTAGAGGGTTGGCATTGAAGCCACGCACAACTGACCACGCCAACAATTGCAGAGAATACTTAACACCTGCCTTTACATGGTCAAGGTCGCTTTTCAAAGGTAACATCAGAAAGATCATAGAGGTTAATGAAGCCCACTTTAATCGCTTTGCTAATGAATTTGGTAAGCCCGACATCATCCACGCTCACACGGCCTACCCTGGCGGCTATGTGGCCATGAAGCTTGGGAAGAAACACAGCTTACCGTTCGTGATCACTGAGCAAATGAGTCCATTCCCACTTAAAACCTTCGATATCGAAGGCAGTTTGCACCCTTTGATATTGGAGCCCTACGAGCGATCTCAAAAAAACATTGCGGTGTCCAGGGCCCTCTACCAAACGATGGCATCGAAAGGGGTGCCTAACCTAACGCTCATCAATAACCTGACTGACGAGGAGTTTTTTCAACCAACAACACCGGGAAAACGTATCGGCCCGTTTCACTTCGCCTTTATAGGTAGAATAGAAGAACAAAAAGGCATCAGGTACCTTATTGAGGCAGCGGCTTTGTTAAGAGACGCAGATGTCGGCTTCACCTTGACGATAGGAGGCGATGGGTCGGAGATTGACAACCACAAGAAAAAAGCTGAGGAGTTGGGGCTGACTAACCACATTAATTGGCTGGGCACGCTTAGCAGGGAAGAAGTAAAAGCGGCACTACAGGCTTGCGATGCCTTTGTGCTGCCGAGCATCCACGAGAACCATCCGTTGGTATTGCTTGAAGCCCTGGCAATGGGCAAACCGGTAATAGCGACAAGATGCGGTGGCTCGGAAGAAATTGTGGCGTCGGAAGTCGGCACAATTGTAGAAAGTGCAAATACGCAACAGCTATTTGAAGCAATGAGGGAATTCTCACAAAGAAGCGTCGTTTTTGAAGCAAATGAGATAAGGGCGTATTTTCTTTCGCACTTCTCCAAACAAGTCATTACGCAGCAGTTGGAGGCGCTTTACAAAGAAGTCGTAGAAAACTTCTCAACGTAGTAACCTGAGGCAAGGAGCAAAGCCCACTTCAGCTCCCATCTTCTCCTTAAAACTAAACAAGCCTTTCTGAGACTCACCACGTACCGACGACTTCCCCATGTCTATGAGTGCATACCCTCGCTCGGCCGCCCAGCCGTGGAGCCGATCGATCAGCATCACCATAGGGCTATAGTTATTGTAAGCAGTGCTGGCAGCGGGCAAAAAATAGTAAAGCACCTTGTCTGACACGTGGGTGGTGATGCACGCAGCAACGATGAGTTGGCCGTCCCTGATCGTAAATGCCCGATAAACCCCTTCCAGGTTTACCCACGAACGCCGAAGGCTGCTTTCAGAGATATTGATAGCGACGCCCTGCTCCTTCCTGCAGTCTTCAATAAATGAATATACCTCGCCGAGCTTTTCCAATGACTCCTCAGCAAAAATGAACCCGGCATTCAGGCATTTATTTAGCCGCCGCACCTGACTGCCATGCATTTTTTCTTTCAGTTGATAGGCTGGCGTTACGGGTATGTGTTGATGTAAGTCAGAGAATTGTGTAAAGAACCCAGCCTCCAGCAAGCACCTCGCAAACATATTCCTGGCGGTTGTTGGATATTCGGAGAAGGGTGAATAAACTGTTACCTGATGTCCTGAAGATTCACCTATAATACGACCGACAAGCGCTTGAATGTGTTGCCCTCCGACTTCCTGCGCAACCGAAAGCCCTCCGAATGGACTCCTGGGCATGCTCACCCAACCGTCATTGTCTATGAAAAAGTGAATAGCCCCATACACCTTGCCATTTCTCTCCAACGTAAATGAAACATAACCTCCATCAGGGAACTGGTTTTCCATAAATGCCATAGATTGAAATAGCAACGGCTTAAATGCCCACTGCCTTCTTTCCAGGCCTCTTCCATTCTGATAGAAATTCACTTCCATATTGCCTGAGTTACTCCTGTCTGGTACTAACAACCGTTGACCATCTTATTGCCAAAGAAAAATAAGCTTCGCAACATAATTCATGCATAGTTAGACGTTTAGTTTTTAGTTTTGCAACTGAATGAAAGATTATTGCTGCCATTTATGAAATCAACCTTTGGGCTAATTACTGTCCTGTTGTTCGTCATCCTCTCCCCTCCTCACACCGCAACATCGCAGGAAAGGCTTCCACTTTTTAGCAGTAAGAGTAAAATCAAATTAGTGCAGCTTTGTGTGGACCACATCTACAACATGGAATTTGATGAGGCCAGAGTGCTTTACAAAGAGATAAAAATTGCTTTGCCAGGTCATCCCGCCATCGATATGCTCGATGCTTTCTTTATCTCATGGCAGGAAATGCCTTTCAATGTTCATTCCCCGGGCTACAAGAACCACATTGCCAAACTTCAAGCAGTAATTGAAAAGTCGCAAAAAATATTAAAAGAGGATGCTGATAATGAAGAAGGCATTTTCTTTGAAATGTCGGCAAGGGGGCTACTAGCTGAATATTACGCCGACGAGGGTAGCTACATGAAGGCCATCAGTGAGGCGAAACAGACTTATGATTTCATCAAAAAGGGTTTCGAGCTAACTGACAAAAACCCGGAGTTTCTGTTTACTGTTGGCTTGTACAATTATTTCAGAGAGACCTACCCTGAAAGGCATCCTATCTACAAGCCATTTCTGTGGTTTTTTAAGAGTGGAGACAAACAGCTGGGCCTTAAGCAACTTGACCAGGCTTGCCGGCAGGGGGTGCTGACGAAAGTTGAAGCCAATCTTTACACGTCCTACATCTACTTGCGGTACGAGAACAATCCGGAAACTGCCCTCAAGTACCTTAGAAGACTTAATAAAGACTATCCTAAAAACGCCTTTTTCCAAACGAAGCTTGCTGAGGCGCTGGTGATGAATGAGCGTTACAAGGAAGTAGGTCCACTGGCTGATGAGCTACTTGGGAATTCAGACCCTTACTATCGCATGTCGGCCAACTTATTTCTTGGCATCATGGAGGAAAAGAAAGCTCAAAACTTAAGTGACGCAACCTATTATTACCAAAAAGCCCTGAGCGAATCAGCGACATTTGAGTTCAAGGGCGAATACTACAAAAGCCTGGCCTACCTGGGGTTGGGGCGAATTTTTCGGAGGCAGGGCAACAGCGACCTTGCCGACGGGCAGTTTAACCTGGCTATTGAATGGGCCACTACCGAGGAGGTGGAAAAAGAAGCCAAAGGTTATCTAAAACACTAGTGAAGTGGCCTCCTTTCAATCCATAAGAACCACATCAGAAGGTTTCTATAAAGAGAAGGGCAGCAAGTTTCTGGCATTTGCATTCCCAGTGCGGACGGAAGATGATATCAAGCACCGGCTTGACGACCTCAGAAAGCAATACTATGATGCCCGGCACCACTGCTACGCCTACATCCTGGGCAACAAAAGTGACAAATACAGAGCCAACGACGACGGTGAACCCAACCACAGTGCAGGCGACCCTATTCTGGGTCAAATCCGATCCAAAGACCTGACAAACACCCTTGTGGTGGTGGCTAGGTACTTTGGTGGCACCAAACTGAGCGTATCCGGTCTCATTACCGCCTACAAAACCGCTGCAAAAGAAGCGCTGGATGCTGCTGAGGTAATTGAAACCACCATCAAAGACGAGGTATTGATCGATTTCGCCTACGAGCAGACCAGCGATGTGATGAGGCTTGCAAAAGAGTTCGGCCTGGAAATAGAGGGGCAAACATTTCAGGAAACCTGCTCACTTCGGGGCTTTATAGAGGTTGGCACCGGAGACTCGCTCAAAGAGAAACTTGCACTGGCAGGAGTTTCCTGTGTTCGCATAATCAAAGCCACATAACGTTAGTACAAATAACCCTTGCTGTTCAGCACCTGGTAAATTTCCCGGCACACCCAGGCATCGGTAGCCGCATAGTGGATCTGCGCTTTGGTGAGCTCTTCATTTTCCCAATTGGAAGTCTGCTGGGCTTTGTTAATTCTTTTGCCCAGAATCATGCCCGTCAGGTTCCTGGCTCCCATATTTTCAAACTCAAGGTCTTTCACCACCTCATTCAGGTCAATAAACCCATCGGGTTCAAAACGCCTGATCTTGTTCAAATCCACCAAATCATCACGAAGAGCTACGCCAATTTTGGTGATGGACACGTCCTCCATCAGGTCGTAAATTCGATAGTGGGGCCCCAGGTGGTTGATTCTGAAGAGAAAGGCCTCTTCCTGAGTAGCAAACTGCACCAGAGCTGTCGGAAAATATTGGCCTTTTCTGAACGCCGGCTTTGTCTCGGTATCGAAACCTAAAATTTTCTCCCTTGCAAGTATAGTGGTGGCATCTTTGATGTCGGCCTCATTCGAAATCACATGCACCTTACCTTCAAATCGAAACTCGGGTAATTGCAGTATTTCCTCTTTCGTAATTTTCTTTGGAAAGGTCATTAAGCTACTGCCTCCTTCTGCTCCTTGTACCTTCTGATTTTGATATTAAACACAGCAAAAGCAATGGTCATAAGTGGGCTTATTATATTAAAAAAACAATACGGGGCATAAATAAAGGTGCTCACACCAAGTACGCTGGACTGAGTGGCTCCGCAGGTATTCCACGGCACCAGCACCGACGTCACTGTTCCGCTGTCCTCCAGCGTTCGACTCAAATTCTCAGGCATCAATCCTCTTTCTCTGTAGATATCTGCATACATTCTTCCCGGCACCACGATAGCCAGATACTGGTCAGAAGCTGTGATATTAAAAAACACGCAGGTAGCAGCCGTTGATGTAATCAGCGACCATGTAGAATTCACCCGCTTAATAATCTCGGCAGCAATCTTTTTCAACAAGCCACCTGCTTCCATGATACCTCCAAATACCATAGCGCACAATATCAGCCAAATGGTGTTGAGCATGCCCGACATGCCGCCAGTTGACAGCAATTCGTTCACCATCGCATTGTCAGTCACCACATTGATATCTGTATAAAGTGCCTTCATCACTCCCACGTATGTTTGTTTCCAAAGAGGCCCTTCTACGGCGGCCACCTCCAAAATGATATTGGGCTGGAAAATGAAAGCAAACACAGCTCCCAGCAGGGTGCCGGCCAGGAGTGCGGGAATAGCAGGTACTTTTCTGATAATCATAAAGATCACAGCCACGGGCACTATGAACAACCATCCGTTGATATCGAACTTATCACTTAGCGAGGCCAGGATAGGTGCAATATCATTTACTGTGCCGTCGGATGACGAGAATACGCCAATTCCGATGTAAATGAGCAAAGTAAGTGTGAGCGAAGGAACAGTGGTATAAACCATGTACCTGATATGTGTAAACAAATCAGTACCGGCCATCGCAGGGGCGAGGTTAGTTGTATCAGAAAGAGGTGACATCTTATCGCCAAAATAAGCACCCGAAATAATGGCCCCGGCTACAAGCCCTTCGGAGATTCCGAGTGCCTGCCCGATACCGAGCAGAGCAACACCAAGGGTAGCAATCGTGGACCAGGAACTGCCCGTTGCCAGAGACACTATGGCACTAACAACGCAGGCGGCAAACAAAAAGATGGTAGGGTTAAGAATTTGAAGGCCATAGTAGATCATCGCAGGAACGATACCGCTTAGCAGCCAGGTGCCTGCCAGCGCCCCTATCAACAAAAGAATTAAGATCGAAGACATAGCGGAGCTGATGCTTTTCACCACCCCGTCAATCATATCATCCCAGGAAATACCCAGTCTTGTAGCAACAAGGGCCGCCACAGCCCCTGCTAAAATGAGTACGATTTGGTTGGAGCCGTCAAGGGCTGCATCACCAAAAATGACAACATTAAGAGACAGTAGAACAATAAGGAAAATGATGGGAATAAAGGCTTGCCAAAGGGTTGGCTCTTTCGTTTTTTGCATAAAAACGGTTTATAACGATATGAATAAGGTTTGAAGATAGTAAAAAATCAAAAGGGAGGCCTGCTTTTGCATTCCTATAAATATTTTACCACAAATGTTTTGGTTCTGTCTTTGATTAGTACAACTATCAACTGCAAGTAAGCTCTGCAAGTTCTTCCCCTACAAGCGTGCCGATAGCCACGCCCATACCACCGAGTCTCACTCCAACGGTTATGTTGTCGGAAAGCTTCTTTACAATAGGTTCCTTTGTTTTTCCGAACGCCATAATGCCAGACCACTGCTGATCAATTTTTAGTGAAGAGCCAGGCACAATCACCTCGGCAAGCAGTCGTTTCAGCTCAGCCAAAATTACCTCATTCACACCAAAATTAGTAGTTGTCTCTTTATCAAAATCGAGGTTCCTGCCGCCGCCCAGCAAAATCCGGTCGCCAGCGTTCCTAAAATAATAGAAGCCTTGATCCATGTGAAAAGTCCCCCGAAAAGGAACCTTTTTCATTGGCTCGGTCACAAAAACAAGCCCCCTGCCTGGCTTAATGTCCAGCTCAGGAAAGTACTGTGAAGCAAATGCGTTGGTGCAGAAAGCCAGTTTTTTGGCTTTGAAAATGATTTCGGTGTTGGTGGCAGACGAAAAAGCCGACACCTCCACATGGCTCTCTCTGTCTTCGTGCCGCTTTACTTCGCAGCCAGTAAGCACGTGTATTTTTTTGGCTGCGGCGATTTGATAAAGGCTTCGCATCATGTTGCCGGTATGCAGCTGCCCCTCCAGGGGATTGACAATGACCGTTTTCACCACCGACTTGTGGAAACCGAACTTTTGAACAAGCTGTGCGTCCTCCTGAAATACTTCAATACCGAAAAAACTTTTCAGCAACCCATTCACTTTGGGGATTTCGGGCAGGTACTTTACCTCAGCTTCCGACACCAACTCATAACCGCCATTTTGCTGAAAGCCCAGCCCGGCATCCCCCACTCGTTGTCTGAGCTTCTGGAGTCCGGCCCACCTGCGTTTTACAAGTGCCAGGCAGCCCTCTTCACCAAGAACCTTGATATCTTCCACCAATTCGGTGAGGCTGCCAAAGCAGGCAAAACCTGCATTCTTTGTACTAGCTCCTGATGGCAGCAGACCACGTTCCAAAAGCAATATGCTGGCATCTGGCGTTTTCTCTCGCAAACTAATGGCAGTACTCAACCCAACAATACCTCCGCCTACGACGACGTAGTCCCAGTTTTGAAACGATTGGCTTTCCCAAAAACTTAATGACATAAGGCTGTTTTGTTTGGATGCAAGCTAGTGAATCGATCAATTACCCGACGCCTCTTGTTGATAAATGGGCTTAAAATATGAAAAGGATTATGTATTTTAACGTGAGATCGATATTAGAATGTAACCAAACACCACAACGGGCGTCATTGCGGAAATTTTATTCAAATATTTCTGTCATTTGAATAAAATTATCCGCAATCTCCGTTGAAAATATGTGAGATTCCGGACAAATATTGCCCTATCTTAATTTGGGGCAACATTTTCCGGAATGACGATATTCTTATATCGACCACCCTTTATTTTAGAAGAACAAACCCTACTGATCATTATGAGAAAAATAGACGCCCTTCTTTCGGAGTATGGCGAAAGCCACCAAAACAGCACCAATAAGGCCATTCACTGGATTTGTGTACCACTGATATTTTTTAGCATTGTGGGGCTCATATGGTCTATTCCCAGTGGCTTTTTCCAGAATTTCATCAGTGACAATCCCTATGTGAATTGGGCCACTCTTCTGCTGGCAATCACCCTCATCTACTACATCACGCTTTCTATTCCGCTCTCCTTTGGCATGCTTGCGGTGGCTGCTGTTTGTTGTGTAGCGGCCAATTACCTGAGCCAAACTTTTGCCACGCCCCTGTGGGCCATTTCGCTGGGCATCTTTGTTGTGGCGTGGATCGGGCAGTTCTACGGGCACAAGGTGGAAGGGAAAAAACCATCGTTTTTCAAAGACATCCAGTTCCTCCTTATTGGGCCAGCCTGGCTGATGCACTTCATTTATAAAAAACTGGGGATACCTTATTGAATCACCTTATACTAGCTTAAAAAAGCACCTCGCAAAATTGACTGATTGAGAATGGCTATTAAAAAAGTTGGTTAAAAACCAACTTTTTTAATATATTCGTTGTTGTGAACATAATTAACCGGCAAACCTTAAAGAACTACTGCCTCATACATGCTGAGGCATGTGAAGGGTTAGAAACCTGGTATAAAGTAGCTAAGAAAGCGGAATGGTCCAATTTCAACGAGGTGAGAGCGGTTTACCCAAGTGCAGATCAAGTGGGTGACAACCGAATGGTGTTCAACATCAAAGGAAATAAATTTAGATTAATTGTCAGGTTCAGTTTTATCTACAAAGTAATTCTTGTCAAATGGTTTGGAACCCACGCCGAGTACGATAAAATAGACGTGACTAAAGTGTGACCAAAGTAATTAAGCAGTATGATTGGAATAATCGAGACAGAAAAACAATACCACGAAGCGCTTCATCTGGTGGAGCGTCTTCTTGACGCTCACCCTGATTCGAAAGAAGGTAAAGAGCTTAGGCTACTATTGCTCGTCATAGAAAAATATGAAGATGAGCATTTCTCAATTGATAGCCCAGACCCTATCGAAGCTATCAAGATAAGGATGGAAGACCTGGGCTTAAAGAATAAAGACCTTGTACAATCAATTGGCGATAAAGGAACCGTTTCAAAGGTGTTGAATTACAAAACCTCTCTTTCGCTAAAGATGATACGAAACTTGAGTAAGCAATTGAGCATTCCCGCCGATGTACTGATCAAAGAGTCAACACCTGCTGTCTAGCTATCGGTTGCTAAACTAATTTCTTATAAAGACTCACCACCTCTTCACCCATCCTTTGCCATGAAGCCTTTTTAAGGTCGCCTTCCTGGGCCTTGGTGTAGGCTTTGAGCTTGGCTGGGTCGCCTTTCAACTCACTGATGAAGTTCTTGATAGAGAACGTGTCCCATGGGTCAAATTTTGCTGCATGAGTCAGTACTTCCGTAACGCCAGCTTTGGTTGACAAAACAGCGGGCACGCCTGCGCTCACGGCTTCCAGCGCCACAATACCAAACGGGTCGGAGTTAGATGTTAGCAGAAAAACGTCAGTGTCTGCAAAAAACTGAGGCAACTTCTTTTGGTTCAGAAAACCCGGAAAATTGAAATAGTGAGACAAATTCATTTTGTAAACCTTCTCTTTCAACTCGTCGAGCATATGGCCACTGCCAGCCATGGTAAACCTGTAAGCATCGTCCATTCGAAGGAGCTCTCTGGCTACATCCACAAAATGTTCCGGCCCCTTTTGCCCAACCATTCTGCCCAGAAACGAAACATTGAAAGTCTTTCTCTTGTGGGGCTTCGCAGCCGCCACAGGAAAATAACCGTTGTGAACGACATGTATCTTTGCCGATTTTATGCCATAGTGCAGGTGGATAAGCTCCTTCGTTTGATGGCTTACTGTGATGATCGCATCTGCACATTCAAATCCCTTGCGCTCGATATCGTAGATGTGCTGGTTCACATGCACGCCCATTCTATCAAATTCGGTGCTATGACAATGCACCACTAATGGCTTACCACTGGCAGACTTCGCCATTACTCCTGCCTCGAATGTCATCCAGTCGTGCGCATGGATAACGTCGGCATTTGACTTTGTAGCTTCCTCCCCTACTATAATGGCATATTTCACCACTTCATTGAAGAGGTCGGGGCCGTAGCCACCTTTCAACTTCTTGCGAAGTGGTTCAAGCTTTTCTTTTAATACCGTTTTTTCTTTTGTTTGCTTTTGAACGACGTGCTGTTTAACAAACTGCTCTTCGGACAAGTAGGGCAAAAGATAGGAGCCTATTTCCAGCACTTTCACATCTTCCCACCACTCCCGCTCTTCCGACAACACCTTTTTCCATTCCACTTCCTCAGCCTCCCTGAGCGAGACTTTGTTCCACGATTTCTTCGCTGTAACCTTCGGAAGTATAAAATCCACCGACACGTTCTGCTCACTCAGCCCCAGGGTCAAGCCATGACACGCAACACCTAATCCTCCGGAAATTTCGGGCGGGTATTCCCACCCAAGCATGAGTACCTTCATTCAAATGGATTTATGCTTCAATATAAAAAAGAAAGGATCAGTGTGGTAGATAAGTTCGGTAAAAAAGGAATTAATTATACACGATCCTCAGCACCTCTACCTTCACACCATGCTCCTTCATAAAGTCAATCCAAAAAACCTGATGGGCCGATAGGTGGTCGGTGGGTGATTTAACCTCCCAAAAGTGATAGTCATCATTCTTCCACACAAACAGGTCGGGCAAGCCTGTACCATTTTCAAGCGGATTGCGGGCCATTTCCAACGAAATTTCCTTTAGCTGCTCAAGGCTTAGATGCCGAAACAGCGCTTCCATATGGGCGGCCAAATCAGGATGCCAGCCTACCCATGGGTTAACAATATTCTCCTTGGCTTGCATGGTCACAAACACTTTTTCCTGCAACTGTTGTTTACTTTCAAAAACAGAGAAAAAATGCTCAAAAGCCTGGTAGCGGCTTTTTAAATAACGACGATCCTGCAGGTCAACCGGCACACGCTGTAAAGGCTGGTGAATGAGTGCCCGCTCCTGGCTGTAGAGCTCTTCCCAAAAAACCAGGCCGAACAGACTACGCCAGATATAGTTCTCAGTGTGGGCGCCTTCAAAGCCCTGCTCTCGCAGGGTAATCAAAACATGCTCTTCGATGTTCAGGCTTCCATCTGGTTTTGGCACGATCAACTCCGGCGCCTCATTCATCACCCTTGTGGTGGTAAGCACCTGTTTCTTTCCTGACAGCTTTACCAGTTGATCGCTGGCAAAAAGCCACTCAGAGTGCGTTTCCGGCTCGGCAGCAATTCGCTGCAGCACTTCCTTTGCATCATCCTTTTTCCCAAGGCCTATCAGCACCCTCACCAGCCGTTCCCTCGACTCAGGCAACGAATGCCTCGAATAGGTGATGGCGGCTCTTTCCAACAATTTGTTTTGCTCGTACCACTTGCCTGTGCGCATGATGAACTTCTTCACAATTGATTCGGCCACGGGCGACAGATTTTCGGGCACGTAAGTCAGCGCACCTACAGCCTCATCAATCAGCGCTTCATCCTCAACCAACATGGCTCTTTTTAACGCCCTGTATTGCTGGTGCAGATCGAAGAGTTGGCTCACCTCGTCATAGCTCCTGAATTGTGGTTTGAACAGCTCTTCGTCGTAAGTTTCAAACTTAGCATTGCCAATATCCCTGATCACGAACTGCGACATATCTCCCCAGGGATGGCCGAAGAAAAACAAGCGGATCATTTCCAGTTGCTCCAGCTTTGCCATCTCCACCACTTCTTCCAGTTCAATCAGTCTGTCCCTCATTTTGGGCAATGTGAAAGTTTCGAATAGTAGCAGAATCAATTCTTCTCTGTTAGCTTTTTTTGCTTCCACCCCAACGCTTTTCAGTACCTCCTTCAACTCCCCCACTGTAAAAAGCCTCACCAGGTCCAGTGCATCCCATTCGTCGTTGACCACTGGTGAAGAAATAAATCCGTTTTTCTGTAACTCTCCCCATGCAGTGGCGGTATCCTTAATCTCAGCGTAAACTAGTTTTGATGGTCGGAAAAATCGACCTTTGCGGTTGGCCATCCGGATGTAAAGGCACTGAGCACTGATGCTTAAGGCACGAAAGTCGGAAAGGAAGCCAGTTTCAAAAGGAGTTAAAAATGAAGCGTATAGTCTTTCTACATGAGCCAGCACATAGAGGAAGTTGTCGTGGTAGTAGGTATCGTGAAGGCGAATTGGAGGCGTTCCCATTATTTTTCTTTCCGAAGATGCAACCCTGACACCAAATTAGACATCTAATAAGCAAAATCAATTCATTTTGAAAAGAAGAGAGTTAGCGGCCTATTTACTTTTTACACTTGCAATCCTGTATTGCATAGTGGTGGAGCGCAGCCATCTGATGGTCAGTACCACCGAGAACATTCTGGAGCGGCCGCTGCCTGCCTTTACCGAATTGATTATCGATATACCTTGCCAGGTAAGGGTACATACACAACGAGTTGGACAAGGCAAAATCATCGGCGACAACGCATTGCTCGACAAACTCAACCTTTCCTCAGAGGAAGGAACCCTCTACATCAAACTGGACGACCCTGAAGCCAAGCATTGGAAAAACTTCCTTTTCAGTCGCTGGGAAAGCGTCACGCTTGACATCTACATCCCTTCAGACGCACCTCAACTGGCCGGCACCTCCAGGTGGCTAACTTTCAAAGAATCGGAAGACGACGGCATGACTATCCATTCTTTCGGGCTTAGCAGCCTGAGAATCGGGACTGACAGCGTGATGTCGGCTAGTTTTTGAGTGCTCGATTTTCAACTTTAAAAGACTTTTACTATTCACTCATATTGAATAACTTCATCCAGAGTTAGTCAATGTACCTCATTGTTTGCAACCAGTTAACGAATATTAAGTGCCAAAAATATTTGAGTATTTTGGAATAATTATCTTTTTCTATTCAAATGAACATGACCCAATACACGTTCATGCTCAAAAAGGTGAATATGAAACCAAAGCCGAGTTCTTCCTTTTGAATGGAGAAATCACAGAGATAAAATTGTCGGCAGTCAAAGGCAGAAAAAGTCTTAAAAGTGGTGATTTAAGAGACTTCAAATTGTTCCTATCGAACTACTCCGAGAAAATAGTCGAAAAGTGGGTTGACTTTTTTGTGTATCATAAAAATGTTAGTTTTGAGAAGATTACAACAAAGCTGTCATGATTATCACTGACGATACGAAAGAAAGCAGCCAGGCTATTGTGAGCGTTTCGATGGCGGAGTATGTTAATGACTACACCATTCGGATTCATTTCAGTGACGGAATTACTCAACTGGTCGATTTCAAGGAATTTCTATCCAAAAGCAAACATCCCGCTGTTAAAAGATATCTCAATAAGGATTTGTTTACGAAGTTTGAGATAGTTGACGGTAATCTTAACTGGATGGATTACGATTTGATTTTTCCGGTTTGGGATTTGTATACTGGCAAAATTAGCTGAAACTAGTCCGCCCTGTAACCTGCCTCAGCGGTTTTCCTGGCCAGCTCTTCCAAATCTATCCCCACTATTTCTTTTGTTGCCTTCAGTGACTTTTCTTTCAGTCCTTTAGGCAAGCCGCTGTAGCCCCAGTACGCCCCAAGGATGGCACCTGTGATCGCAGCCACGGTATCATTGTCACGGCCATAGTTAACCACAAATTCCATGGCTTTTTGAAAATCTCCGCCTGAATACTCCAGTGCCATCAGGTTAATGAAATGAATTTCTCCAGCATGAAAAGGAATGTCCTGTAGCCTGTCATCCATCAGTTCGTAAGCTTTTGATAGCTGTGTATATTCCAGCTTACTCCCTTTAAAATTTTTGGGCATCCTCAAAGCCGGATCAATATCTTTCTCCGTCAACGCTTTGGCTTTGTACGCAATCTCTTTGGAAGCGGTATAGCTGGCGTAGGCTAGTCGCCCAATGAGCCTGCTGTTGAAATACCTGAGCGGGTCAACCTCCCTTGTAATCAGTGCTATTTGCTCCGGTTTTACACCCGGCTCCATGGCTTTGGCCACATAGGCTGCAGTAAGCCCGGTAATATCACGAGCATAGCCATGATCAAACAAACCCAACCTGTAAGATTCTGTATATGCTCTCTGAGGCTGCCCGGGATAAAACCCACCGATAGATGGCGAATAGAGCATGCCTGCACAAGCCATTTCTCCGCCGTAGAATTTGTTCACAGCGTAGCTATAGCCCTGCAGATCGTCGTCAGCAAACGGCTTGGCTACCTTGGCCCACTCCTGTAGCCAGGTCATGTGCATCAGCTGGCGTTCCATGGCTTCAGGCCCAAAGGCATCTATTTCTTTCACCTGTTGCATTTCTGCTTTGTACAGATTGATGATGTGGTTGGCAAAAGCCTTTGCATCCAGCGAATCGCTGGCTTGCTGGGTGACCAGGTAGTTCCCCATCAGCAATTTCCAGCGAGTGTCGTCGGTAGTGCCGCCGGCAGCCAGGTTGTCTTCCCACGGGCCTTCCGGCGAGCCTTCCCGGGTTACTGCATCCAGGCTATCGACAAAGCCGAACTGGGTTTGAATGGCTGTGCGGTGCCACATTTCGGTTGGGGCTCCCATGGCATCGCCAATGGCTGAGCCGACCAGCATGCCCAGCACTTTGTCGTAGTACTGCTCTTTCGTCAAGCCTTTTGGCCAATCGGCTGAAACTTGTGAAGAAGGCGCTGCGGGTGAAGGAAAGGCGGGCTCCTTCGTTTCGCCGTTCTGCTGGCATGCCAGGAGGCTAAGCATAAGGGACAGCGAGGCAACCGAAGCAATACGGTTTATTTTATGCATTTGATGTTATCTTTTTAGCGGCCCACTTTAGTAGCTCTTCCTTTTCTTCCAGCGACAAATCGAGCGGAAGCTGTGCCAGGCCGATAATCCTGCGCAAGATTTCCATCCCTTCAATTTGTCCGACAAATTCGGCGTTAATGCTTCCTCCGTATTGCGCCATTGCTTTTTCAATATCGGCTTCGGGCTGCTGTGCCATGCGCAGGTGGGCCAGCATCACGCCCAGGTCGTACTCGGCAGGGCCAAAGAAGCAAAACTCCGGATCGATCACCTTAAAGCCGGCATTTACCCGAAGCCAGCTGCCCGGGTAGTAGTCGCCATGCAGCAAGGTGTTGCCCGAAGCCAGGTAAATCTCGCCAAGCGCCGACACATTTTGCTTCAACACAGAGTCGGTCTTGTAAGTCATCGCCAATGCCTGAAGACCCGGCTGTATTGTGTCAAGATCAAAGCCATTGTCTTCCATATAAGGATAAACAAACAGGTGCTCGTGGTTCAGCTTTCGCAGCGCCAGGTTGTCGGGAAAGGTATTCACTGTTTCACTGTCGAATTTTTGCTCATGCAGCACCTTTAGAAAATCCACTGCGGCCGTCAATTCTTCGGCTGTCATCTGTTCGTCTTTCTTATAAACAAATGTGTAATCAGCGCCTTTTCCAAGATCCTCCAACACCATCAAATGATTTTTAGCATCGAAGCCGACTACCCAGGGCAGGTATTTCCTCAGCTCCGGCAGTGAAGCCGCCAGGGCATAAAACCGGCGCTCTACACCTATTCTTTCTATGGGTGCGGCAATTTGCGGGTACTTGTTAACAAAAGCTCTGGACTGCTTTAGAATAAGATTTCTGGTGTCTCCCACTACCCTTACCACCACATTCATATTACCTTCGCCGGGCTTTTCCAGTCTGAGCACCTCCTCGTAGGGTTCCATCCAGTTTCTATCCTGCAAGTACTGTAGCATGGCACTTCTCGAAATATCCAGGGATAATTCCATCTGACGCTTACGGTTTTGATTAAATAACGCTTACAATCGCAAAATGACTATTTGAAACAAAAGTTGCTGTATTAAAAGTCACTTTCTATTCAAATGGTCGGCAAGTGTACCAAACTGGCAGGCGCTGGAGTGAAGGCGTCGATACGGCAAGCAGTTAGCAGCGAAGGGAACCGTCAGTGGGCGGACACGGCTTGCTGAGTGGCTATGGCCGTACCGACACCTGTGCTACCGAAGGCAGGCGTCGGTACGGTAGCCATGGCCCTGGCGAAGGGAACCGTCAGCCGCCGGAGTGCGATGCAGTAGGTTTTTTTGAATGTATCAAAGTAGGCTTAACTTAGCCGCACAAAATCATATTTAGCTTTTCAATGCCACAAATCGACACCATTATTTTTGACCTGGGCGGCGTGCTCATCGACTGGAACCCACGTTACCTCTATCGCAAGGTTTTTAAAACTGAAGAAGAGATCACATGGTTTCTTGACAACATCTGCACCAGTGCCTGGAATATCGAACAAGATGGTGGCAGGTCATTTGCAGAAGCAACAGACTACCTCGTAGCCAAACATCCTGAGTGGGAAGAACCGATCAGGGCTTACTACGGAAGATTTACGGAAAGCTTCAACGGCGCCATTCAGGAAACGGTGGAGATACTAGATCACCTCAAAAACAAAACGGATCACAGACTCTACGCCCTTACTAACTGGTCGGCAGAAAGCTGGCCCTATGCGCTCGACACGTTTCCTTTTTTGCATTGGTTTGAAGGCGTGGTAGTGAGTGGCGTGGAGAAAACAAGGAAGCCTTACCACGACATTTACCAGATCGTTTTTGATCGCTACAAAGTAGACCCTGAAAAATCCATTTTCATTGACGATAACCATGATAACGTGGAAGCCTCAAAGCAGCTCGGAGTAACGGGCATCCACTTCAAAAGCTCAGCCCAGCTTCGTGAAGACCTGCAAAAGCTGGGTGTGCTCAGCTAGAGATAGGGCTCAAAAAAGTCGACAGGCAGGTGCCAAAGCTTGTCTTTGAACCTGCTTCGGAAAAACCCAAAATGACCGATCTCCTTCAAGCCGAAATCTGATGGCTTCAATTGCTGGTGGGTTGTTTCGGCGTTCGAGTACTGCGTCTGTAAAAACTTAACGGCTCGTAGGGGTGCCATCATGTGGTCGTCGTGCACACCAACAAAATAAATGGGCATCGTAAGCGCCTGGTACTTTTGCTTTACTGCCTCATCGTTTTGCCAGATACCCTGCGGATGCAAACCCCAGCTTCTCCATTCGAGGGCTGCGTCCTTTGGTAGTGGTGGGCCTCCACCCACCACAATGCCCGGCATATAACCCAGAGCGTTGGAGCTAAGCGGAAGGGAGACTTTCCAGAAAAAATTAACAAGAAATCTGTAAACTCCATCCCACAAATGGTTGGCCGCACATTGGGATCCAACAAACCAGACAGCAGTTATTCGGGGGCTCAATTCCGCCAACGGAAGTACCTGGCCCGCCACGCTGTGGCCGATCACAAAGACCTTTTCATAATTATCGAATCCCCAGGCCAGCGCCGCCTGCAGGTCGAGTCGGCCCCAGTCGCTCATTTTGGCATCAAAGCCTTTGATGGGCCCCTGCAGTGATTCGCCAATACCCCGATAGTCGAAGGTCAGCACATTGAACAGCCCTGTTTCTGCCAGGTAGGCGGCGTACTTGCTGTAGTAAGGCTTGGGCACGCCCGTGGCCGAGGCGATGACCACCAAGGCCTTAGAAGGAGTCGATGCTTTGAATAGCTGAGCCGATAGTTGGTAACCATCGGAGGCAGTTAGCTGGTGAGGGGTAGTGTTCATATAGGTTAAAAAAGTATACATAAAGATAGTATCATTCCGCTGATACGGTAAGATACTGTTCACTCTAAACCCATTCTGGCCCGATTTTCGTGTATTAATGAAAGAAAGGCCTCTGCCTCCTTCTCTCCCGACCGTTCCGGTCTAGCGCAAGACTCCCCTCTTCGATGCGCACCAGACAGTTCGCAATATTGAAAAACCCACGGTACACCTTCGCTTTAGCCCCGACATCAAATCGGGCGTGGAGCGGCTAAAGTTTGAAAAGGCCGACGCCGATGCCCTCAAGCGGGCCGGCGTAAAGCATGCAGAGAAGCGATAACCATTCACCGCAGTAGATTTGGGTATATCGTTACTGCTGCTTTGAGCAGTCAATTAACGGATGTTTAAAGGCAACTTCAGGTATTGAGTGCGAGTTTTTCACCCATATATTCCTGCCAGGTGACGAGGAGGTATTTTTGCTTGTTGTTGTGGGTGATGCCCAAAAATCCGACATCGTAGCAAAAGAGGTATGTGTCGCCGTTTGGGTTTTTCCAGAAGTGGGTAAAAAGGTGTGGGTTGAAGCCTTCGTTGTGGAGTGTCTCCCGCCGAATGGTGGTAAGGCCGCTGACGTTGTATTTTTTAAGAATCTTGCGATTGATTTTAAGCTGTTTGTCGACCTGAAAGTAAAACTTCTCGCTTTTCAGTTTTTTTTCGTACTGGTCGACAGATTTACACTGCACAGAGCAATATATTTTGTCGACCCGGCCTTTTACAGCGCCTCTGCACACCGGGCATGTCCTCATATCAGTATATTATACGTGTAGTATGCGACTAATATACGCATAATATACCGATATATTTTTTCTTTCTCTCGTTATTGCTCCCCCATGGAAAAGCTTCAGAACCTTACGTTGCGACATCTTTACTTCAACGACGAGAAGTATATCGGCATTCAATTTTACCCTCATAAAGTGGTGCAAGCGCTAATAAAAGAGCTTCCCGAGCCGAAGTGGAGCAAGAAGCACAATATGGTGTGCATTAGGAATACACCACAAAACCTCACGATGATCTTCGATAAGTTTAAGGGAGTGGCGTGGGTCAATTGTGCCTATTTCTTCAAAAACAGGCCGATTAATTCACACGGCCAGGAAAACGGCGATATTTCCTGGATGGAGAAAAGAAAGGTAAACGATGGCTACAAAACATGCCCTGCTGAGTATTTGCAAAAGCTTTCCATCAAAAAGTACGCATCCAACACCATCAGGACCTATGTCAATTACTTTGAGAAATTTATCAATCACTATAAAGACCATGAAATTAATGCCTTGAATGAGCTGCATATAAAATCTTTTTTGGAGCACATGGTTAGAAATAAGTGCTCTAATTCGGCGCTCAACCAGGCGGTGAATGCCATCAAATTCTATTATGAGATTGTGTTGGATATGCCAAATAGGTATTACGAGATTGAAAGGCCTCTGAAAGAGCATAAACTACCAAAAGTGTTGTCAAAAACTGAAGTACTGGCCATTATTGAAAATACGACGAACATCAAACACAGATGCGTAGTTGAATTATTGTATTCGGGAGGATTGCGCAGAAGTGAGTTGCTCAATTTGAAGGTAACTGACATAGATAGTCCTCGTATGACGATCAGGGTGGAGGGAGCTAAGGGGAACAAAGACCGTTTCACTTTACTGTCAGAAAAAGTACTGGAGGACTTAAGGAAATACTATGTGAAGTGGAAGCCGAGTAATTTCCTTTTTGAAAGCCCGGAAGGTGGCCAATACAGTGCAACGAGCGTAAAAAGGATTATTACTGCGGCTGCGGAAAAGGCACGAATCAAAAAGCTGGTGTCTCCCCATATGTTGCGTCACAGTTTTGCTACCCACCTGTTAGAGAGTGGAACTGATTTGAGGCAGATACAGATATTACTAGGCCACAACAGTCTGAAAACAACAGAAATTTACACTCATGTGGCTACAACGGCTTTTAATTGTATCAAAAACCCCTTAGATTGAGCAACACACATAATGGGTATATGGACCGGGGCCATACCCATATGTTAGCTGCAATAACTGCATAATTAATTCTCCAATGAATCAGACAGAAATAGACAAAGAATTGGATTCTAAAGACTACAAATTTGAACTTGAGAAGTTGGATGTTTTACGAAATTCAATAATTCAGTGTCTAACCTTCTGCTATTTAAACTCAATTCGAGACGGTATTAGTCAGGAAAGAAACTTTTTCCTAAGAATGTTAGATGATATACTTCAGTCTGTAGTTTCAATAAATATTCTAGCCAAAGAAGGAATATCAAACACTTGTTTCCGAGAATTGAGATACCTAATTGAAGTGTCAATTAAAAGTTGCTTGATTGTAAACAATACTACAAAACCAGTATTTGAAGAACAGATCAAAGAATACGAAAAGCTGCTGAACTCTTCTAACATTAATCCAATAAACACATTAAGCTTTACATATTTAAAACCTGATAAGGATGAAGAGTTTAAAACGGAAGTAAAGAGATTATATGGATACTTATCAAAATATACTCATTCAAGCTCCCACCAAATAAAAGAAAGGCTGGTGAGAGCTGAATCAGGTCGCACAATTGGATTTGAAGGAACTAAAGAATTAAGACAATTGAATGATGACATTGAAAAAGTGTATTCATCAGTAATAGTCTTTATTTTCCATTCTGTCGCGCAATACGTAGTTGGTGATTTCTTAGTAGAAACTAATGGACAAACAATTGATTGGGTATTCAATAAATCAAAATTCATTTCAAAAATTGATGAACAATTTGATTACAAACAAGAACGAAAATTCATTTTGGAAGAATTAAAAACAAAGAGAAAAAATAGAATCAAGTTTTAATCTGGGTTCTTATTATAGATGAATAACAACAAAATAAGAAATAACGAATCATACTCTCAACTTCGGGAACAAATCAATGCGGCTGATAGTGTTAGAAAGCTTGCGAGAATTTTATCGTTTTTCGGAATAAAGAATAAGAACCTAAATGAAGTTCTTGACCAAGTACCTGATTTCAAAAAACAACTAGAACATTTATCATCGTTACCAGACGAGTTTAATCAATACTTTTCAGAATTAGGTTGGATTGCCCATGAATCTATGAATACAGATTTAATGGAAAAAGCCGTTGATCTGGCAGAATCAGGGGATGTGAGTGCTGCCGAAGATGAATTAACCGAATACTTCTGTTCAGATAAAATCGATTGGCTACTTCATCAATTCAAAGGAATTCCAGAATTTAATATCCGATTTGATTTATTGAAATCGGCATTTGAAGACACCAAATCTGAAAGATATCACTCTTGTATACCAATTCTTCTAATGATTATTGATGGAACTGTAAATGATATTGATAGAAATAAAGGATTCTTTACTGAATCAACTGATTTAAGTGCTTGGGATTCCATTGCTGGACATAGCAGTGGACTAAGTAAGATAAGAGACATACTTAATCAAACTAGAAAAAAAACAACTACAGAAACTTTGCGATTGCCTTATCGAAACGGGATTTTACACGGTAGAGATTTAGGTTATGCCAATAAAGTTGTCGCAGCTAAATGCTGGGCAATTTTAATTGCCATTAAGGATTGGGTTAAGGCAATTAAGGATGGTAAAAAAAATCCTCCACCTCCAAAGGAGAAAAAATCATTTCGGGAAGAAATTAAAAGCTTATCAGAGGCTTTAAATGAGTATTCAGAATCCAAGAAACGAAATGAAGAAATCAGTAAACAAGTAGAGCAATGGTCACCAAGAAGTATTCAAATTGGAGTTGATGTACCATTTTCTGGCGAGATATCTGATTTTCAAGAATTAACTCCAGAGCGTGAAGCAGTTCAATTTCTTCATTTTTGGAAGACTAAAAATTATGGAGGAATTGCGAAACAAATACATAGATTTTCAAAGAAAGAGCTAGTAATTAGTACGGAAGCAGGAAAATTGAGAGGAATTTTATCTGATAAACAACTGATCGACTTTTCTATTAAAGAAATAGACGATAAATCACCAGCTATTTCAGAAGTCACAATACATTTAAATTACAGCTTAAATCTAAGAGTAATGTCTAAAGACATTACTCTTAGATTTATCTGTCAAGGTAAGGATGGACGAGTCGGAATATTCGGTGATCCGCACTCAAAATGGGAATTCATAGATCACGTTTTATATACATTAGACTTTGAATAAAAGCAGCTAACAAGGGCTAAGAAAACATAGGGGTTCGGTGGAATTCGAAAGTCTAGTGCTTTTGGATAGTTCGCCAATCCAAATTTTTGATAATGAAAAAAGTAAAGTAAATTATAAAAATATTTGGCTTGGCTAAGTGCGAACAGAAAGGGCGGCATTTCACACTCCCCTACGTTTCTTAGCCAGTCGTTGTGCTTAATTAGGATGAAAAAAATTATAATAAATATCTTTTGCCTTTTTGTAGTGTTGACCTCGTGTAATCTGAGTAATAAAGAAAACACTACTGAAAATGAATTCACCTCAGAAAAAGAGGTTATTAGTGAAGAATTAAATTCTGAAGAAATAGACTTAAGTTCAATCAAGCCAATTATTCAGGGTATTTGGTTACCGAGAGAATATGTCAAAGACATATACAAAACTCAATCTGCCTATTCTTCTCATAACGCAATTCCTGACATCGCAGAAATGCAAATCAACCCAGACGACATTAAAAACGACACACTATATGTAGGATCTAGCCTTAATAATCATGAAGGTTATGGCTTTAGAATTTGGTTTGTTAAACGCAATGACCAAATAATAATAGAAAGTGACGTGCGAAATTGGGACTCAGATCAATCGTATTCCGAATTAAAATATAAAATCGCCAAAGACACCATACTCCAATTAGTTACTAAAAACAAAATAGGCATAATCACAGATTCGATTGATTACTTGCGAATAAGAGACAAAGAATTTATCACTCAATTTGGAGGTTTAGGTTTTGAGTATTTAGCTAGAAAAATTCTTCTAGATGGGACTTATGAGGTATTTGATTCTAATAAGACAAGTTTGGGAGATGTATCATTTAATGCGGACGGAGCATCTATTGAAGGGTTTAAGCATAAATTCTATACATTTCAAACAGACTTTATTGCAGGACCATCGTATTCAGGCGACTATATAATACTCAGACCGAATGAAAATGATTACCAAAATACAGAAGCTTATGTCATCCAAAATATTTCTGATACGTTAGTCTTTTTTAATACAGAGGAAAAAGTATCTGATTCCGACTATGAGATAGTCTTGAAAAAAGAGATGTATTATTTATTAAAAAAATAAAAAACTACACACAACACGCTGTATAGTTCATTGTGGGTAAGTCAGTTTGGCAAGCTTCAAAGCTATTTGCTAGCTCGCAAAATCCGCTAGCGGATTTTGTTTTTGAGAGCAATTTACAAAACCGCCAAGCGGTTTTTGCTAAGTGCTAAATTGAAATTGTATCTTTATCAAAACCACAACGCACCATACAGTAAACGTTAAGTTCGATTGCTTCTTTCTGAGCGTAAAATCAGCAGTATTTCAAGGTTTCGGGGGTAAGGTCTGTCCTGGTCAGATTAGCAGCCATTTGTGGCATGAAATGAAACTTCAAGTCTTAGCGGTGAGACCGTGCAAGTA